>NZ_LSRN01000054.1 GCF_001885615.1 Alkalibacterium sp. 20
ATAAATCACTCGCCTAGACTATTTTTTTATACATTTAGTTTAAATAAAAAAATCGGATCAAACACTTTTCGATTTTAAAAAAAAGAAATCACAAAGTTAAAATTAAACGCCCACATGTATTTACAATTCCGTCGTGTGCTTTAAAACAAAAAGTAGTTGAAGTTAGATTGATCCAGCTTCAACTACTTTTTGTTTATTGTGTGAAAAAGCGCTTCGCAATTTTAAAAATTCGGTTCACTCATTTGAAAAGAAATCGAAGAAAAAAAGAAAATTTAAAAACAGCCGTAAAAACAAACTGAAAGTTAGGTGTTTCTAGGAAGAGCATAAAGAGATTCCGACGTCGTCCGTTTTTTCGCGCTGCTCCAAAACGTTGACGTGTCAGGCTGTGCCTGACGAATCTCAAAAAAAAAAAGCGACGTCAGATTCGTAAAAAACGCTGCTTTTTTAAATATCAAAAATCCTATATGTATCAAGGGGTACAGCGTTCCAATGTGCACATTTGTGTACAAATGTGTACTTATGTGTACATTATGTACACATAATGTGTACGTTTTTTGGCCTTTTTTCAGCTCTTTTTTTTCGGAAAAATAAAAAAAAGCAGCGATCAGAAATAATTTAATCGCTGCTTTTTTATTTTTATTTAGGTCATTATTTATCTAAAAAGTTATAGAATAGTCCTCTTCTTTTTGTCGATTATTCCAAATTAATACATGAAATGAGATGGAAATAGGTGTCGATAAACGGCTGTTGCTGAGCTTTTTTTCTCGGAATTTTAGTCAAAAAAGAGAGAAACTTATTTTTTTAAGTACGTTTCTATCATTCATAATGTGTCCAAGCAGACCAAATTTTTTGCCCAGAGAAATCAAAAAAAATAATTTTATCAATGAAAAGGATATACTATTTTTTTTGTGTGTGTTAATTTTAATTTGAGAGGGGGTTGGGAGATATAAAAAGACCAACTTATATAATACTTATAAACATAAGACTAAATTAGAGAAGTGTGTTTTTACTATTTTATCGAAAAAAATTGTCAAATCAGGAATCGCATTAGTTTGTGGTGCTTTACTAGCAACAACTTTTAGTCCAGCAGCAGTTAGTTATGTTAGTGCTCAAGAACAACTAACTATGTCCGCGCCAACTGAAAGTGTTGAAAGTTCGGATAAAAAAATAGTCAAGATTTCAAACCAAGAAATTTTCGATGCTATGGAAGCTACCGGGTATAACGTAGAAGATTACCTTACTAAAGAGGAAATTAACCAAGCTAGAGAAGAAAAAGACCAATTTACTATTGCCTTAAGTGGTGTTGGTGCTAGCTCGGGTGCGTTAACTGCGTTTCTTGGATCGGCTGTAGGTATGATAGGGTCAGCGACTAATGGTATAAGTATAGCCGGTCAGACATACATAAGAAGTACTGCTTTAGGGATTAGAACAGGACTTAGGGTGAAAGGAGTGTATCTGCAATAAAATGAAAAAAACAACAACGTGGTGGATATATGGAGTAATAATGCCGTTTGTCAGTCTGTTTATTATAGAATTATTGCCAATTAACAATTTAGATATTTTTCCAAGACTTATTATAGGCTTTTCAGTTGGTTTAATTGTGAGTATGATAATATTTTTTATTAGAAAAAAATACCTGACCTAAATTTTCCACAAAGTCTATGTAATGGCAAAATTTGCTTCTCTCATGTGAGTGCCTCTTGCACATGCTTCCAGTGTTTAAAAGCTTTGTACCGTAAAGAGGTATTCACATTGCCTTTTCTTATTTCATAATTACACTGACTTCATCATGTGTTACAATTTATTTAAAATGAGATTTATTTTAGAATACATGAATTGACATAAAGTCGTGTATGTAGAACCTTGTTAAAATAAGAGTTTTTTTATCTCTTAATAACTAGCAAAACGCAAGAATTCAATGCGTGGCAACCTCTATTTTAGGTGTATCCTGTTTTAAGAAAAAGTTTTAAGGTAATAAAGCAATTACGATACTAGAAATTAAATCAAATCAAATATAGATTCGATTAATTTTTTAGTAGAATAAGTTAGTTTTTTAAACATATTTTTGAAAATGCCTCTTCTTTTGTATTTACAGATACATGAAATGTTATAAAATCAGATATCTATAATTTTCTTGAATTAAGAAGTACTTTTCTTACGAAAAGAGAAGTAAGTTATTATGATAAAAGTAATGTATATGACTAATGCAATAACTCCAAGAGTAGTAAACCTCATAAAAAGTCTTACTAAGCAGCGCGTAAGTTCAAAATCTATGATAGCCATTAAAATATTGGCTTTTTTTCTATTATTAATTAATAGAAAAAAGCCAAATAATAAAGCGCATGCAATTATTGTCATCACAATAAAAAAATAGTAAACAGTAGATCATTTTCAGTTCCAATCATGTTAGCTCCTCTATTCTTTAAGAGTTTGGATTGGCAACACTTAAACACTATGCATTAGTCAAACAAAAAATTATAATCATGATAAAAGGAGTCGCTTAAGGTGAATTCAAGTCTGCCTAATTTTATAACAGTATTTAAAAAAACGTCTAAATTTTTAGACACTATACTCTAAAATTAGATAAAAAAGATTATAATTTTACTAACGAAAATTATAATTAGATTTCTTAAACGACTATCTATGGCAACAATTACTTTACATTAACTTAACTATCCCAACATTGGCAGCAGGTTTCCAAGGTGAAGAAGTCACACCTGTCTTTTCAATCGGTGCTAGTCTAAGCGTTTGGAGGGCTCCTTTGTTCGGTTTGCCTGTAGAGTTTGTAGCCGCATTAGGATATACGAGTGTTTTTTCTTCTACTACAAATACAATTATTGCACCTGCACTAATTGGAGCAGCAGTTTTTGGCTTTAATTATTTACCCTATTTTCTTTTCGCTGTTTGTATTTCTTATGTTTTTAATGGTAATCATTTGATTTATACATGACAAAAGCCCATCTTTTAAAATAAAACAACTCGATTTGCTTATTGATTGCTTAAAATTTTATTTATTGCTATTCTTTGTACAAATAACAAATAGGCGATGGTGTTCGCCTTTAACTATCATAAATAGATATGATTAATGACGCCTACTTAGACAAACGCAATTTCATGCGTTTATTTAAGTAGGCGTCATTTTGTTGTTTAAAAATAAAGGAGGAAAAAGTATGTCAGCAACTATTCATTTTATTAAAGCAAGGGAAATATTTGATTCGCGTGGTAACCCAACAGTAGAAGTAGATGTCCATTTAACCGATGGTTCATGGGGACGAGCAGCTGTCCCTTCAGGCGCATCTACTGGAGAGAAAGAAGCGGTTGAGTTAAGAGATGGGGGAGAAAGACTAAAAGGACAAGGAGTATTAACAGCAGTAGAAAATGTAAATACCGAAATCAACAATCTTTTAGTAGATCATTCTCCATTTGATCAATCTGCTATAGATGGTTTAATGATAAAAGCAGACGGAACACCTAATAAAGAGCGCTTAGGTGCTAATGCTATATTAGGAGTATCTATGGCAGTTGCTAGAGCGGCAGCTAATTCATTAAACATTCCACTCTATCGTTATCTTGGAGGAGTTGATTTAGAAATCCCATTGCCATTTTTTAATGTTATTAATGGGGGGAAACACGCTGACTCTGGTATAGACGTACAAGAATTTTTAATTACTCCTATAGGTACTTCAAAATTCAGAACAGGATTAGAGATGATCGCAGACACTTATCACACGTTGAAAAAAATTTTAAAAGACAAAGGTTTAGAGACAGCTGTTGGAGATGAAGGTGGATTTGCTCCCCGACTAAAATCAACTGAGGAAGCACTTAGTCTCCTAGTCGAAGCAATTAAAACAGCTGGATATATACCTGGTAAAGATATAGCAATTGCCATGGATCCTGCAGCTAGTGAATTTAGTTCTAATGGCGTCTATCATTTTGAAGGGGAAAAACTAAATTCAGATGAAATGATTAACTACTATCAAAGTATTATTGAAAAATATCCTATTATTTCTATTGAAGATGGTTTATCTGAACATGATTGGGATGGATTTAAAAAAATGACAGAGCTAATGGGTGATCGTATTCAATTAATAGGAGATGATATTTTTGTAACAAATCCAGAAATTTTCCAAGAAGGAATAAATAAGGGTGTAGCCAATTCTATCTTAATTAAATTAAACCAAATTGGAACAGTTACTGAATCAATTGAAGCGATTAAAATGGCTAGAAAAAATAATTATACAACTATGATTTCCCATAGATCAGGAGAGACAGGAGATACATTTATTGCAGACTTTGCTGTAGCAATGAATGCAGGGCAAATTAAAACAGGTTCAATTGCTCGATCGGAGAGAGTCGAAAAGTACAATCAATTTTTAAGAATAGAGGAAGAATTAGGAAAATCAGCAAAGATGTCTTCTTTTGAAATTTGAAGAAGTTCGTACCAAACCATTTAATTTTAGACAAAATGTTAAAAATTAATTAATACATGAAATGTTATAAAATCGTGTATAGAGAATCCTTTTAAAACGGGGTTCTTTTTCTTTAGGGGTCCATAATACATGATTATGTGGTATAGTAAGTGTAATCATGTATCGCTTTTGTGGAAGGAGAGCCGTTTAAAATGACGTACAATGTCCAACCCCTCCGTACTCAGCAAGAAATTAACGACTTTTTATTCTGTTTACGACGCAATCAGCACGCCGAACGCGATGTGTTTCTGTTTTTGATCGGGATTAACAGTGGCTTACGGATGTCCGATATCGTTAAATTGAAAAAACAAGACCTATTAACCGCAAAAAACCCCCGAATCGTGGAACAAAAGACGGGGAAAACACGCATACTCTATTTAGGGAGCCTTCAGGATCTGATTCAGGACTACACTAAGACCCTGGACCCGGACGATTATCTCTTCCCCAGCAGCAAGGGCGGGCATTTAGAAGTGAATACCATCTACCAGATGTTTCAAAAGGTCGCTAAGCTCTTAGGCAGAGACGATATTGGCACGCACACGCTGCGTAAGACGTTTGGGTACCATTGCTATAAGAAGACAAAAGATGTGGCCACACTCATGGAAATATTCGGTCATAGCAGTGAGAAAATTACGAAACGCTATAATAGTAATAGTTTATAATGTATTCGGGAGAAATGCTTCTGTAACTATGTTATTTTCAGAAGTTTTAAACTTCAATAGTTATCTAGCATTTCCAGTTATTACTATTCTACATTTCTCATTTTTTATAAGTTACGAACTTGAAAAAGGAACCATATATGATTTAAGAACTAGTATTTATTCACACACCCAGATTTTTTTCGCAAAATTTTTATACAGTATTATTTCTTTCTCTCTGGTATTTGTACCTGCAAATGTATTACTATTACTTTATACTTACATTGCCGATCTCAATACTGAAGAATTTATTGGAATGAGTCTTTATTCATGGTACTCAATTTTAGGAGTATTCTTTCTTACAGTGATTATGTTGATTATACACTTCGTTACGATTGGTTCTGTGACTTTAATAATTAATACCATAGGCTTCAAGCAAAATACTACCTTTATTCTTAGCTTTTTAATTTTTCTATTACTTAGAATCGTTCCTATTCCAAATTTTTTAGAAAAATTTACTTTTATTAACGGAGCAACTGTAAGTAATAATCTTTTAAATTTTGAAAACGTAATTTATATCAATGGTCAAATTGCTCTTTCAAGTATTATCTTTATTATTATATTTTTTTATATGGGAGAATTTATTTTTGTATTTAAACAAAGATCTTAATTAATATTACTAGGAGAAAATTATGAAAAAAATATTTGTAACTTTAACAACGTTAACAATTTTATTAGTTTCTCTCGTTTGGTTAAATTCACTTGAAAATCAAAAAATCGAAAACCAAGAACAGAAAACTCTTGCAATTGAAAATTATATTGAAGAAGCTCCTGAAGACTTAAACGCAAAAAAAACTTTAGGAATGAGATACCTTGCACAAAATGAATATAATAAGGCTCAGGTTATTTTAAACGACATCTACAAACAAAGTACTAGTAACGAAGAGATTTTGCACCCGTTAGTAGTAGTAGAACTTAATCTAGAAAATTACGATAGAGCTATTAAATTATCTGAAGAACTGTTAAAATTCAATAATTATAATAGTGTAGCTTTATTTAATTTAGCACAGATACACTTTTTGAAAGACAATGAAGAACAATTTTTAGAATATTTAAATTCATCAGTAGACGCTTATAATTTTACTAAAGAGGGAGAAACAGAGTTTGATGATTTTTATAATAATGCCAACACTATTTCTAACGAATATAAAAAACTTTTAAGTAATGGAGAAACGGATAAAGCTAATTCACTGATAGAAAGTAATGAACTATTTTTCAATGTCGTTAGAGAAAAAGCAAAGGGTAATATCGCTAATCAATGAGGGGAATTCTGACTAAATAGAAAAGAGAGGCTAATGAATGGACTTTAAGATTAAAGGAATTACTAGAAAAATTATAATCACTATTGCAACATTAATAATATTAGTCTTCTTTTTTATAATATTACCCAATAATGGAGATTATGGCGAGTATTTAAGTCTGTATATTCAAATTATCATATACTTATTAATTAGTGTTGTGATTTGTTCTCAATTTTCACGGGAGGATAATCATCATAGATTGTCGTATTTAGTAGGAAATTTTGATTTAAAGGATGGTTCGTGGTTAAAATGGGGAGGGTATTCTATTTGTCTAATAATTTTTGGATACGTAACAGTTATTAGTATTTCAAATATAATTATTTCTGACGTATATGAATTTTTCATATTAACCCCTGATACGGAACAATTTCATACAACCGTATACAATCTTCTAGCTATTTCTATATCCGTACTATTTGCCCCTATCGCAGAAGAACTATATTTTAGAGGCTACCTGATGAACAAGTTAGGGGCCAGCAAGGGTTTAATTATAGGAGTTATTTTTAACTCATTCATATTCTCAATTTTACATTTAGATAGCTTCTTTATTCCACAGTTTTTAAGTGGGATTTTTTATAGTTTAGTTTATATTAAAACAAAGAAGATTATTATACCTATTGTACTCCACTCTTTTCATAATCTAATCAACTTTATAGTATTATTTTTCCCTTATACTCTAGTCCAGCCTGTTGGAATGCCTTCTAGAAAGGGTATTGAAGCGGTATTTGATATTGGGACAATATTATTTCTAATTATTCTCCCAGTAGCTGCATACTTTGCTTATACTAAAGTTAAAAATTTAAATGATAAAACACCATACCAATGGAATAAAGAAAGACAACAAGAAGTCGTTAACTGATTGATTTTACTCACATATAAAAACGCTGCTTAACTGCTATGTCCTCCTCGTATAATAAGTTTGTAGTTAAGAATTGTTCTTAACTACAAACTTATTATACGAGGAGGGATAATCAATGAGAAGAGAATTAGTTATCGGCTTATTAATGCAATCTATAATCATAGTCATGGTCTATTTTTTTGATGCACCAGATTTATTTTTAGGGATTTTTCAAGGGATTTCATTAGGTTTAATGATCATAGGCGTGATCCCTACACAATATTACTTAGGTTTTAAAAACTGGAAGAGTACTGCATTTAATTCAAAATAACATAAATTTTTGAAAACATGATAATTATTGAGTTTGTCTTAACTATAAATATGACAAACTCATCCTCTTAACCCAACCCCCGCTAACTGCAACGTTCCCGGGGCGTTGTTTTTTTGTCGGTTTTCAGTTTGTGTTAACTGGTTTTATGGTACCCTTCCTTATGACAAACCTACGGAAAGCAGGCGAACGTATGAAAAATGTCGATCCGATTCGGGATCCAAGGAAGATCCAGGCCATGAAAACGTACTTGAAAGGCAAATCGCCACGGGACGCTGCCCTATTTGTGGTGGGGATCAACGTGGCGCTGCGCATTACCGATCTGTTAAACGTGCGCTAGGGGGACGTTCTGGACGAATCCAAGCAATTTAAACCCTTAACCTTGGTGGAACAAAAAACCGGTAAAGAGCGGCGCATTCACCTCAACAAGCCGAGTCAAAAAGCCCTGCGCGACTTACAGGCGGCACTCCCGGCCGTTCCCCTGGAGGACTACCTGTTTCAATCGCGTGAAGGCCACCAGAAGCCCCTCTCGCGACAACAAGCGCTGGTTATTCTGAAAGAGGCCGCACAAGCGGTCGGGATCAAAGATAATATTGGCACGCATAGTTTACGGAAAACCTGGGGCTATCATGCCTGGAAAAATGGGTTTAACCCGGCGTTGATTATGGAGACCCTCATCCTGAATCACAGCAATTTGCCCATCACGAAGTGCTATTTAGGAATTTAACAAGATGATATTAATGAGCAGTAAGGGCAGTTTACACTTATAATTAGCCTTGATTCTATTAAAAAAAGATTGACTGAAAATAAATTTCAGTCAATCTTTTTGTTTGAGTTTTAATGATTCATTAATTCACGAGTATTTTTATCGACAAAAGTAATTTTTAAGTCCAATCCACTGGCCACTTTTGAAAGGGTGCGAAGAGAAGGCGACTGAGAAAAGTTTTCGATCCGAGCAATTTGCGCTTGGGTCAGATTGGTTTTTTCAGCGAGCTCTTCTTGGGTCATCTTCTTTTCTTTACGATAACTTGCTAATAGCGCGGTTAATTCAATCATTTCTTTTTCTTCTTCTGAAAGGCTGGTAATCTCTTGTTTTAATTCATTCCAATTCATCGTCATTCCTCCTCGTGGCGTTCGAGCCAGTCATTTAATTTACGTTGGGCTTGATCAATCTCTCGTTGCGGGGTTCTCTGGGTTTGTTTACGAAAGGGATGCAATAAAAGGATGTCATTCCCTGTTAGCACTGCAAAGAATACGCGGTAAGGTACGGGGCGCAATTCCCATATTTTCCCCTCAATTTTTTTCGTAATCGATGCACCCAGAAACGTTCCCTCATACTCCAATCGTTCAATTTGATAGTATACTTTTTTTAAGAGCGATTTGTTCTCTTTGGTTGGCCGGTCGTTTAATTGTCGGATCCAATCTTTCATCGGACTATTTCCATTGATGTCTTCGTAGATCTGAACGGTATATTTTTCATAAAAGACTCCTAATTCCTATAATCTGTCTTTATAATATACCAAAAATGATATAATTTCAACGAATTTATATTTTGGATGTGATAGGCATAAAGGAATGATTTCAATGACTATGACGAACTCAAAAGATCGAATGAAAAAAGGCGCGGCTAAAAAAAGCGAGATGCGCCTTGCTGTATCAATCTTTGTACTCTTTTTATGAGTTTGTCATACTTACCTTTAAGACAAACTAGGTTTTCATTTTAATGTTGGATAAATTACTTAGTCTTATTTTTGTTTTTTGCTATTATAATGCCGATAATCAACCCGATTAATGTGCCAAAAGGAGGACCTACAACATAAAATTGAATATCAAAAAAATATTGTAAGATTAATGCAAGTAAAGTTCCACTCAAGAAGCCAAAGCCAACACCATAATTGGAGTATTTTCTTCTGTTTCTATCTCTCTCTCTCTCTGCTTCTCTTTCTCTAGACATATTATATTAACTCCTTTTTTTATAATTATTTTCGACAGGTTAACTATATCAGATTGGGATTCTTTTTTATCACTTAATAGGTAAAAATAGAAAGTTGATTTGCCCTGCAGCTAGGTAGTTAGTACACGTTTCAAAGAAAAGTATGAATTATTCAGGATAACAACACTTGGAAAAGTATTTTATTTTAAGTATTGTAAAGTACGTACATCAAAGTTACATATAGTGAACGGAAGTAAAAAATATCAGCAGGTAGAGTATAAAGAGGGTGAAATTTATAATTAATATTTTTTAATCATACGTATGTTAATTTTTTGTAAGTCATACTAAGTAGGATTTATCTATGTTATTGAGATTATTATTTAAAGGAAAATGGGTACTCACCTAGATTAGGTGTATATGCTAGAGTATATTTAAACGCCGCAATAGCGTATTTTTCTTGATAAATATGACATATTAAAATGATCGATAAAGGCTCGACTATTTATCGAGCCTTTCTTATTCTCTGAATAAAAAGTAAAATAGTACAAACATAATAACGGTTAGCAACAATTGAGTAAAGTCTAAGTAAATAATTTGGTTTTCATATATGATTAAAAAAATGAGTAAGAGGTGTTTTTTATGGAATTTATACAACGATCAATTGAATTGAATGGACCTATTCTAATGTTCGAAGTTCTTTTCTTAATTGGAGGAATCATACTTATAGCAGCAGGATACAAAATTAAGGAAAAAAGCAAAAGTTCTGGGGTAGTGAGTATTGTTGTAGGGAGCATAATAGTTCTTTTATCAATATATGTCATGTTTTCAACACTTATATTTCGATTAAATTCGTAGTCATTAGTCCAATTTGTTAAGGTATAAATGAGTTTAATATACTTTCAACCAACAGATTGGTATCACAAGGCTTGTCGGATTTCTTTGTGATGGAAAAGTTTTTGATTAAATTGAGTGAGTGGTCCTACAAAGAGCATTTAATTTTGAAAGATGCTACGTTCTATCAACGACGTTAGGGTTTGATAAACGCTCAACACGTGATTTAGATATCATAGAAATAAAATTTAATATTTGGACCAAGAAAAAATGCAAGAGATCGCTAATTTTATCACGCAAACCGATCAAGATACGAATTACTTTGAGTTATTTGGTATAAAGGAATATCGAAAAGCGTTTGAATATTATGAATACGATTTGAAGCTGCATTATATTAATAGTAAAGTGCGGTTTACCATCTCGATTGATTTTACGACAGGCGAAGACTTAATTGACGTAACGGAGTCAAATATGATTCTTTCTCTATTTATAGCAGTGTTCAGCTCACGGTTCCTCGATATTTACTAGAACAAATCAGTGCGGATAAATTTTACACCACGTTGGCATATGAAAAAAAATCTATAAATTACTTTCGCCATTGTTAGTTGATCATGTGCACCACCATTAAATTAAGCATACTTTGATTTATAAACAACGTAAATCTCAACAGCTCGTAATAGATAAAGAAAAAAACAAAATAAAACGTAATATAATAAAAAATAAATCCAAATTGGAAATGGACTTACTAAATTATAAAAATATTCTATGAATTACTACACTAGTGTTGCATGAAACATTATATGTTTTATAAATTTGTTTATATTATTCCAATAGACAAAAAAGTCCTTTATACTGAACTCAGATGACTCATCCAAGACCAATAAAAAGGACCAAACTCATAGATAAGTATAAAACAAATTCTGCTTTTAATAAATGGTTTTCTTCAATTAAGTTAGATTGTTTACCGAGCCCTATTCAAAAAAAGATTTTTTCCTTTGATAAATACCATAAGAAACTTAGTTTCTTTCAAGCTCTTCACCTTAAAGTCTATGAAATTATTGAAAATAATTTAAGTGTTGATGAAGAAGGATTGTTAGTAGTCTTGAGTGAAGGATCGATAGTCGAAAATGACGATAGCTTCTCTCTTCAAGCTAATGTTAATAAAGACGTAAACTTTTGGTGGGGAAGAAGAAGATATAAATCCAGAACAAATGCTAGAGGATGGGCTGCGAATATAAGAGCTGCAGGTCATTTAAATGCAGCTGCTGCATTTGGAGCGGCTGTGTTTGGCTTGGGAGTAGAGGGAGCACCGAACACCCTGGGTGCCATATATGCTTATAACTTGTCAGAGAGAATCGATTGTCACAACGCTAGAACAAACCGCGGAATTGTTGCTGATTTACATTTTACTCAAACGTTCACAATAAAACCTCAATAGTTAGGATAATGACATGATAAATTTTTTAAATGAGAACACAACAATAGTTATAATATTATTGCTAGTTGGCTTAATAGTAAGTACTTATATACACAATAAAGGGATGGTAGATTGGGCAAGAAAACCAATATTTTTGATTCCTTTGGGTATTATAGGAGCAGTAGCATTACTCTTCACTTTATTTGCTGTGTTTATTAGTTAATATAATCATAAGTGAAGCTTGAACTCTAATTAAAAAGGGTTAGAGCTTTATTTTTAAAAATAAAGCTCTAGGGGATTAAGATGATTCAGTTTATATCACTAGTGTTGTATGAAACACTAGTGTATTGATATATATAATCTAGAATACGTTCCATATTTGGTAGAAATTAAAAATGGAGAAATACAAGACACTTTTGACAATACTTATATAAAAAATGATGAAAAAACATTAGAAAATCTAAGTATGTTTTTTAGATAAATATTTTCATTGTAATAAAAAACAAAGGGAAAAAAATGACAAAAATCATTCAGAAAGTAACTATTATTTTATCCCTTTTAATACTTATTGCCACAGCCTTAGCTCCCGCTTCTCACGCTGCCCGTTTAGATAATCATTTAGACGAAGATACTTTTGTTCTAGACGTTTATGATGAAGAACTAAACGATACTATTAAAATATATTTATTGTATGCTGATAATGGTAAGAGTAGAGTTCAAGGTATTAATTCTGAAAATGAAATTATTTATGACTATTCTTTTGATGTTAATGATCAAAGTATGACTTCTGAGCTAACTGGTGAAGTTGTAGATATTGATGTTCCAGAGGTTAATTTATTATCAAATACTTCTACTCAATCTAATTACTGTAACGGCTCATCCTATCAAAATATTTCTTATACTGTTAGACAAGTCGCATCAGGAATAGCTGGAACAGCTACTCTTGCTGCAGTAACCGCTAAGCTGGTTGGGTTAATCTCTGCCAGTAAAGGTTTTAGAGTGGCTACACGTGCCCTTAAGATGGCAGCTGGTACTGTTCTTTCTGCTATTCTGAATGGGAATTTTAGTAAGAGAGTATATTTACGTATTGATTTTTCTTGTTCACGCATGTGGGCATCCGATCCTTTCCACCCTTCAGGAGGTTTTTATTTTTACGGGTGGAGATATTTGAGCACAACTTATAGAGGAGTTTGGTAATTTGAAGTGCTATGAAAAATAATAATCTTCATATGCGGAAAGGGGGATGTACGTGAAAGAAGAGAAGTCGTATAATAAGGTTTTTTCGCTATCTTTATCATTTTTAACTGTTTTCTTTTTACAGTTTATTTTAAGCCCCGTGCAGAATCTTTTATTGATGTTCATAACTTATTTTACGCTTGGTTTTTTCCTACCTACATGGATGAAAGACAAACGAATAACAATTAAAAGGAAGGTAATTTTATGTTTAATTGCCTGTTTGTTAATGGGTTCATTTGTTTTCCATAATTATGGCTTTATAGAATATAGAAACTTTCTTTTATGGTTTTGGGTTATATCTAGTTTAAGTTTTATTGTATCTTTTCTATTTAATATAATTAAGAATAGAGAATGAAAGTTTTAACTCAACGACAAAAAATTTAGCTTTTCACAACTCTATGAAAGTCAAATTAACGAAAACTGATGAATTAATTGATATGACAAGGACAGAGTCTAAAATACACTCTGTCCTTGTTTGTTCTTTTTCTTTTGGTTTATCTTACTCTCAGATTAAATGGATTAATTTAAATATAGCAGATCCAATCTGTTAAAAACCCAATCGGAAATTCAATAATGTTTCACTGATCTCATCTTCATTGATCCCGATATAGCGCTTGGTGATTTTCTCACTGCTATGCCCGAATATTTCCATAAGAGTCGCCACATCTTTTGTTTTCTTATAATAGTGATACCCGAACGTCTTACGCAGGGTGTGCGTGCCAATATCGTCTCGCCCTAAGAGCTTGGCCACCTTCTGAAACATTTGATAGACCGTATTGACTTCTAAATGGCCGCCTTTGCTACTGGGGAAGAGATAATCAGACGGGTCCAGGGGGTTAGTGTAGTCCTGGATGAGATCCTGAAGGCTCCCTAAATAGAGTATGCGTGTTTTCCCCGTCTTTTGTTCCACGATTCGAGGGTTTTTTGATGTCAAAATATCCTGTTTCTTTAGTTTAACGATATCTGACATGCGTAAGCCGCTGTTAATCCCGATCAAAAACAGAAACACATCGCGTTCGGCGTGCTGATTACGCCGTAGACAGAATAAAAAGTCGTTTATTTCTTGCTGAGTACGGAGGGGTTGGACATTGTACGTCATTTTAAACGGCTCTCCTTCCACAAAAGTGATACATGATTACACTTATTATATCACATAATCATGTATTATGGACCCCTAAAGAAAAAGAACCCCTGTGTAAAGGGATTCCGGATACACGATTTTTATGTCATTTCATGTATTAAACTACTCATGTTATTTCTTGTACAACAAAAGTAGGGATCAGTAATAAACTGTCTCAAGCAAAATTGCTTATATATTTTTAAAATCAACGGGCTAACTTAAACTTGAA
>NZ_LSRN01000055.1 GCF_001885615.1 Alkalibacterium sp. 20
CGTTCGTCCTGAGCCAGGATCAAACTCTCAATTTTAAGTTTGAAATAGCTCGTGTTACATAATTCCGAGTTAAACATGTTAACTCGTTTGTGTTGTCTTGGTCCAATAAATTGAACCGAAGACACCTGCACATTTGATTGTTTACTTTGTTCAGTTTTCAAAGATCTATTTCGTTCAATCGCTGACAACGTGATGTGTCAACTAGTATAATATTACAGGCTTTTGTTTTGCTTGTCAAGAACTTTCGAAAGTTCTTTTTTCGCTCGTTTGACCGAGACTTAACAAGAAAAGAAAAGCATTGCGTTGCTTCAAATCAGCAACAGGAATAAATATACCAGATTTCCCTCTTCTCGTCAACCTCTTTATTACTTTATACATTTTTTAAAATGCTTTAAAATTAACATTTCGATAATTCACTTATCAGAATCTGTTGGAAGCATGTAACTAAAATCGACTTTTTCTCTTTTGGTGATCAACAATAGCCCATCTCCTAACGGTACAATTGACGACTCAAATGCTGGATGATCTAAGACTATATCCAAAAAAGCATTTAATTTACGATGGATTTTCAGACGTCTTTTAGGAACCTCTGACTCTTCATCTAGTATCGTTCCACCCTGTAGTACATCGTCTATCGCTAATACTCCTCCTTGTTTAAGGATACGATAGCAATGGGGAAAGAAATCAAAGTACTTAGCTTTAGCGCTATCCATAAAAATAAAATCAGCTGATTCATCTTCCAATTTCTCCAGCCAATCACTTGCCTGTCCCTCTAGCAAAGTGACATTATTTTCAATGTTCATTTTTTTAAAATTGATTTTTGCTTTTTCAATCATATCCGGATTCCGTTCAATTGTCGTCACGTGACACTCCGAAGAAAGCGACTGGACCATCAATCCTGCAGAAAAACCAATGGCTGTTCCTACTTCTATTATTTCTTTTGGTTTCAGTATAGGAAGGAACCACTTAAAAAAAGTGACTGTTTCATGCGGAATGATCGGTACCCTTCTTTCATTGGCCCAGGCTTCAATCTCTCCTAACGACCCAGACAGTTGCTTTTGAGATGATCTTAAATAGTCTCTCACTTCTCTATCGATTACGGGCCTATCCATCATTTCATTTCTTTTTTTCATACTAACTCCCTTTAATAACATATTTACTTTATTTTACACTGATTTATCTATGTTACCAAGTGCTAATCTGTTATAATAAATATGTGAAAATACGAAAAATCGGATGAGAAGGAGCAAATTTTTATATGTTGATCAAACAATTAACCGTACCTAAAAACGTTGTGGCTACTATGTCAGAAGAAGCAACTCTAAAAGAAGCGATTGCTTTATTAGAAGATACTGGGTATCGTTGTGTACCTGTTTTAGATAAAAGCGGAAAAATCTTCAGAGGAAATATTTATAAAATGCACATATACAGACACAAAGCAAATGGCGGGGACATGGATTTACCGGTCACTCACTTACTTAAAAATGCTACAAAATATGTCCATCTTAATTCTTCATTCTTTAAGATCTTTTTCATGATCAAGGATCTACCCTACATTACCGTTCTGGATGAGAACAATCATTTTTACGGAATACTAACTCATAGCACTTTGATTGACTTACTTCAGCAATCTTGGAGTCTCGATTCTGGGAGCTACGTTTTAACTATTGCTTCTCCAGGCGAAAAAGGTGATTTAGCTAATATCGCAAAAATTATTAACCGTCATTGTTCCATCATGAGTTGCATTACTTTAGATGTTCAGCGGGAGAATATGGTTAGACGTATGATCATGACTTTAGATCCTAATGTTTCTAAAAAAACGTTAGATGAACTTTCAAAACATTTAGACCGCAAAGGATATAAAGTTGTTGAGGTTGAAGATTTACACAACGAATAATTTGCAGTGATTTTACAGAAAAAGACGCTCTATAGTCTCCGGTAAAACATTTCCGGGTCAACTAGAGCGTCTTTTGTATTGCGCCAGATTTTTTTAACTTTGCATTTTTTTATTAAAATCAATTTTTTTATCGAGTTTTAACATTATAGGTATGCCGACACCCATTGTAATCAGTTGCCCTAAAAAGACCATGAGATACGTAACCCAGAAAACTTCTTCAGCACCTATCAGCAATAACATTATGGCAATCATAAAACTAAATACGGAAAACACAGCTGTATTTATAATCATTTTTTTTACCGGCGACTGAACTTTCTTACTTAAAATAAAATATACCGCGAAGGATATTACTGTATGACCCACGCCGAGAGTCCAATCATATACGCCAAATGGTGATAATATAAGGTTGGTTAAAAAAACTCCTGCAGTTACACCGTAAGCATATTTCTTGTCAAACACCACCAGATGATTAAGTATTTCGGATAACCTTAACTGGATCGCTCCAAAAGCAAAAGGTGCAATCAGTATAGTAATCCCTGTATACAAAGCTCCAATAATCGCATTTATTATCCATTGTTTTGTTTTCATTTTTTTCCTCCTAGTTTTTGTCTCGTGGGTTGGCGCTTTCGAACCACGGTCGTCAAAAAAGACAACGAGAGTAGTGTAGCATTTATTACGATACTTTTCAATTCTTTTCAGGATCTCAACTGAACATAGTTGAAATCCCTTTTTAAAATAATTGGTCATTACCTAGAAAATGGTTCTATCTTCTATAATCGCCATTCTACATCTCGCTGATACCGGACGTAAGACCAAGCAGCGTCGAGCTAACATATAGACTCAACTCTCTCTTTATGAAATCCAAACACCCTTCACAAACATTTTATACTCTTTACCAAATCATTTACTAATAGATTTAAGTACTTTTAATGCTCTCCCCACCATAGACAACTTCCCCTTTATTAAAATGACCCTTGTATTTCATCAAAAAGATACCGCAAGAACATTCGTTTTTTAAGATGTCGAAAGATTTATGTAAAACGAAAAACAAAAAGCAGTTTTAGCTGATAGGCCAAAACTGCTTTTCCTAAGTATTAAAATAGCTTTATATGTGTTTGTACTGATTCGACAATCCAATACTTATTGCCAAAGCATCATCAACCAAAGTCATAGTTTTATTATCTAAATGAGTGACTTGATCTCTTAAACGTTGTTTATCTATTGTTCTTACTTGTTCAAGTAAGACGACTGAGTTTTTTTCTAATCCTTTATCCGCTCCAACTTCGACATGCGTTGGCATTTTACCTTTTTCTATCTTTGTTGTTATAGCCGCAACAATGACTGTCGGGCTATATTTATTCCCAACATTATTTTGAATAATCAAGACCGGTCGCATGCCACCTTGCTCAGATCCTATTACTGGTGATAAATCCGCATAATAAATATCTCCGCGTTTAACCACAGGCTTTCCTCCTAAAAGGCGCCTTTTGGATCAGGTGTTACACTCTTTTGCTTAACGAGCTAACTTTCCCTATAGATATGTGTGTGTATTTCATTTTCACAGTTATCGAATTCTGAGCAAATTTCTAAATTAATATTGCCCATTTCCGCATACCCTTTCCTCATGGCGTCCATTTTATTCATATTATCTTTGATGAAACACTGAAGCATCTTATTCATTAATTCAGATTCTTCTATTTTTGCGTCTTTACAATATTCTTCTATTTCTTCATACACAGATTGCTCTAGTTCAATAGTCATTTTTTTGTTATGCTCTTCCATGAATAATGCCCCCCACTAGATTATTGCCTAATACTCTTGTCTCAGCTCATACAAACAAAGACAGAAGAATAAAATAGTTCTCACAAGAAAAGATGTGTATCTATTCCTTACTTGTAAGTCTATCATGAAAGACAATGATTTTAAATACGTGTTTGTGACAATTCCACGAAAGAACGCATGTTAATTTTTTTCTAAAATAACTTGAGCAACTGCTATTGAACCCGTGTGCGAAATAGAAACCCACACGCTACCGTTAAACGGGCTTTGCGTTACCATTGGTTTACCTAAACTGTCTGGCAGTATTTCAACATCTAAAAAACCAATTTCCCCTATTCCTGTTCCTAATGCTTTTGAAAATGCTTCTTTTGCAGAAAAACGTCCCGCTAAAAATTCAACTTTCCTTTTTCCTTTAAGTTCAGAAAACACCTCTCGTTCTTTACTCGTCAAGACTCTCTCCGCAAAAGATTCTCGTCTTATGTATGCTTTTTCAATTCTATTTATTTCCACAATGTCTAAACCTATACCCACGATCATCACATTCCTCAATCCTTAACACTGCCAATGCTACTATTACTTAATTATGTTAACAGATTCACATCAAAATGTCATTTAAAAACGATTTATTTCAATAATAAAAGCCAGCAAGTGGCCTAGACCACTTGCTGACTTTGTTCATTGATTATTTTAGGTTTTAACTATTTCTTTTAGGGCGACGAGTGGTGCTTCGTTTTCCTTGGTTGTCACTACTTGAACGGCTTTTACCTTTGTAACTACTTTTACCGCCACCACTACGATTACTGCTGCCCTTACCTTTTCCTCTGCCACGGTTGCCTTTTTCCTTGTTTGGAAGCGGACGTTGTGGAGAGATTTTAACGGGAACATCAGTCGGATCTTTAATCATTGCTTTAACTAAAGCAGCAGCTAAGTCTTCAGATGAATATGAAACAAGCAGTTTTTCAGCTGCATTTGTATATTTATCTAAGCCATTCTCATCTATGGTTTTTTGAATGTCTTTCATAGCTGATTGCAATTGACTTTCTAACGCTTCATCACTGGTTGGTGGACGAAGAGCAGTCAATGGCTGATTGGTTAGTTTTTCAATCGTATGCAGATAGCTCATTTCCTGAGGAGTAACAAACGTTACAGCTACGCCTTCTTCACCGGCACGGCCTGTACGACCAATACGGTGGACATAACTTTCAGGATCTTGAGGAATATCATAGTTGAAAACGTGTGTCAATCCGGTAACATCTAATCCACGAGCAGCCACATCTGTTGCTACTAAGATATCCATTTTACCGTTTTTGAAGTCTTTCAAGACACTCATACGTTTACTTTGAGATAAATCGCCGTGAATTCCTTCAGCTTGATAGCCACGCATCTCTAAACCTTTAGATAATTCATCAACACGTTTTTTAGTACGTCCGAATATCAAAGCTGATTTAGGATTTTGCACATCAAGTAGACGTGTTAAAACGTCAAATTTTTCATTGTCTCTAGCCTTAGTATAATATTGATCGATTGTAGATGCAGCTAAAGTTTTCGTTTGGATACGTACAGTTTCAGGATTGTTCATGAAACGTACACCAATGCGTTTGATTGGTTCAGGCATTGTAGCAGAGAATAGTAATGTCTGACGTTCTTTAGGAATTTCTTTAATAATAGTTTCGATATCATCAATGAATCCCATGTTTAACATTTCATCTGCTTCATCTAAAACTAAAGTTTCAACATGATCCAAGCGTAATGTTTTACGACGAATATGATCAAGTAAACGTCCAGGTGTCCCAACGACTATCTGAGCTCCACCTTTGATTTGTTGGATTTGTCTTTTGATGTCTGCTCCACCGTAAACACACGTTACTTTAACTTTTTTATCTCTACTCAAACGGAATATTTCTTCCTGAGTCTGGATAGCTAATTCACGTGTTGGTGCAACAACTAATCCTTGTACTACGTGTTTAGATGTATCGATTTTCTGTAACATTGGCAAACCAAAAGCAGCCGTTTTACCGGTTCCTGTTTGTGCTTGTCCGATAACATCTCTACCCTCTAAAGCGAGTGGAATAGTTTGTTCCTGGATTGGCGTAGTTTCTTCAAATCCCATTTCTTTTACGGATTTTAGTAATTCTGGTATTAAATCTAGTTCATTAAATTTCAAAAAATGTTTCCTCCTATTATTTTCCTTAGCAAGCATTCGTTTAAGAGCCAAGGATGATTTTACTCATTAATAGAGAAAGATCATTTCTTGAAAACAGAACGTTCCGTGATTCTGTTCAAACAAAGACCCTAGTGTACGTATCTCATCATTCGATGTGGTACACCAGGGCATGACATTTATCTTGACTCAGTATTATTATTTAATTTTCATACGGTAGATATTTCTATCTACTAAACGAACAGTTGTCTGGCTTACAAGTGTTATCTTATCATGAGTCCATTATATTTTCAACTTGTTTTTATTACTCAAAAAAATGAATACGTTTTATTTATTTTTCGTTTGACTTAATTCAGACACAACTTCAAGCATGCCTGTGCTAAAACTGGACTTGAACAACACGGTATCTGCAGGTTGTAACGTTTCTTTTAGATGGTCTATCAACGGTGCTTTTTCTCCCGTGAAATAGTTCAGCTTGGATTTAACCATTGTTTTTAGCATTTCTTTGTATAACACATTCATTTGTTCCCCATATAAAACGAGTTCATCGATAGTTTCGGGATCAATCACTTTGTATAAATCGCGGTGCATAGCTTCTGATTGTTCGCCTAATTCCAATATGTCTCCTAAAACGACAACTTTTCGATTAGGTACCTCTATCGCTTGAAAGTAACTTAAGACGGCCTTCATAGATGATGGACTCGCATTATACGCATCATTTAACAAGACAGACTGGTTCACGCCTGGTATCCATTCCAAGCGATTTTTAGTTAACTGAAAGTGAGATAATTGCTGATAGATATCAGCTAAGTCAATGCCTAACGTTTCGCCTACGAGTATTGCTGACAAAGCATTTTGCACATTATATTCGCCTGGTATGGGCAAGGTGCAGGAGGTGTCTGTTTGCTGATTGGTTTTAAACTTTGTCTGTTTCATTTCAGATTGAATCTCTGTTGAATATAAATCAACTCCGGGTGCTTTGCCAAAGGTTTTAATTGTTTCTACCTTTTCATCGACCCACCCTTTGTCCATTTTAGTTTTCAATAACGGTTCTTCTCCAGGATAAATAAGCGTTCCCTGGTGCATGCCTTTAACAATTTCTAGTTTCGCTTCAGCGATAGCGTCCCGCGAGCCTAAAAACTCAATATGTGATTCACCAATCATGGTAATGACGGCAATATCGGGTTCGGCTATCTCAGAAAGCACATGAATCTCACCTTTTTCGCTCATGCCCATTTCCAGTATGATCACTTCTGTATCAGGATCCATTTCTAAAATAGTCAAAGGTAAGCCTAAGTGATTATTGAAATTACCTATGGTTTTATGGGTCTTAAACTTTGCCGAAGCAACTGCCGCTACCATATCTTTTGTTGTCGTTTTACCATTACTACCGGTAATGCCAACAACTTTTGGTGATACCTTTTTCAAATAATACTGAGCAAAAGCCTGAAAAGCTTTCAATGTATCTTCGACCTGAATAACCGCAATATTTTTAGGGGCATCTTCGATCGGATCACTCCAAAATGTTGCTGATGCTCCTTTGTCGATCGCTGACTGAACAAAATCATGTCCATTTCGATCAGCCGTTAACGGAACAAACAAATTGTTTTTTGCTAATGTTCGGGTGTCAAAGGAGACTCCTTCTACATGCTCTGTCTTGTCATCATTATATAGCTTGCCATCAACCGCTCGAACGATTTCATAAAGTGTCCATCTCGACATTAGTACTCTCCATTTCTACTCTTTCGTCATCTCTTGTAATTTTTGTACTTAGTTTATATTTGTCATTGTACCTGCGTATCCCCAGCTGGATGACTTCTTCAATCAAATCATCATATGGGAGACCTGTTTTCGCCCAAACTCTCGGATACATACTGTGTGATGTAAAACCTGGAAACGTATTGACTTCGTTGATGTAAACTTCACCATCTTCAGTTAAAAAGAAATCGGCCCGGGAAATGCCTGAGCCATTGATTGCTTCAAAAGCTTCGACAGCCATTTTCCTCACTTTTTTTGTCAATTCAGGGGATAAGTCGGCTGGAACTTCTCGAACAACTTTTTGATTTAAATATTTATCTTCATACGCGTAGAAATCTTTTTGCTTAACTAACTCACCTGGAACCGATGTATGTACATCTTCATTCCCGAGAATAGCCACTTCTATTTCACGTACTTGCACTCCTTTTTCAACAACCACACGATAATCGTAATTGAAGGCTAATTCAATTGCTTGAATCAATTCTTCTTTATTAAGTGTCCGTGTGATGCCTACGCTTGAACCCAAATTAACAGGTTTAACGTACATAGGGTAGTCTATTTCCATCTCGATAGTTTCACACACTTCTTCTTGATTGACTCTCCAGTCTCTTACCTTAACTTCTTTGTAAGGAAGAACAGGTAGTCCCGCTTCTTTAAAGATTACTTTACTTAATACTTTATCCATGCCAACGGCGCTTGAAAGAACTCCTGCACCTACGTACGGAATATTTAACGTTTCAAACAAGCCTTGAATCGTACCATCTTCTCCGTTTGGTCCATGAAGAACCGGAAAAGCCACAGACTCTCCTTCGGTCAGTTCATTAAATAAGAAAGGCAATTTTTCTTCAATGTTTACTAGCTCATCTTTGGAAATTATACTTTCTCTACTTTCAACTTCAGCGCCTTTGTACCAATTTCCTTCGTGCGTAATGTATACAGGTATAACAGTATAATAATCATAGTAAATATTTTGAAAGATAGATAAAGCAGATTTAACAGAGACATCGTGTTCAGCACTCTTTCCACCATATATCACATAAAGTTTCATAATCTTCCTCCTACTCGCAGGCGAGTCTTAGTTACGCTCAGCTCTTACGAAATTATATCTTCATTTTAGCATATTTTTAGTCTACAACATTTTAAAAAAGTTGCAACTTTATATCTTGAGACGGATACACTTGAATCGGATAAATACTATCCCTATCATCAGATATAATTAAATGGAATAACAATTTTGTGTTTTACATTTATCTAACTATCTCATGTTACTTATACTAACTGGCACACACCTACACCGGTCAGATTTTCTTTTTTTCAGTGACCCGAAGAAGTACCCAGTCATCTTATCTTTACACTTAACAAAACTGCTTTGAACTATAATCCACTCGACACATTCAAGTTTAATGTGTTTCATTTTCAGAATATCACTAATACCAAATTTTAGTAAAAAAAAAGCTCTGGATAGCCAGAGCTTTTAATCTTATTAATCTTCCAACTTGTATTTCTTGTTGAAACGGTCGATACGTCCATCTGCTTGAGCAAATTTTTGACGTCCTGTATAGAATGGATGAGAATCTGAAGAAATCTCAACACGGATTAATGGATACTCGTTTCCATCTTCCCATTCTACTGTTTCTTTTGCTGATTTAGTAGATCCTGACACGAATTTGAACCCTGTTGTAGTGTCCATAAATACGACATCACGATATTCTGGATGAATGCCTTTTTTCATTTTTTTCACTCCTTAACTGCCATAAAATCTTTGCGATTCCATAGTTATCTTTATAGTTTAGTCAAGACAGATAACAAACGTATTGTTTTGTGCAATGATTTGCTTTTCCATCTTATTTCTTTGATATGCAACACTTCATATATTAGCATGTTTTTTTTTTTGATGCAATCTTTTGATTCATTTTTTTCGCTAGGACGATAACTTTTTATTGTTTCAATGCTTTTTCTACAAACCCATCATTCTTTTTGTACCTTTTCAACGTTTTGATGAATTGATCCGTATACTCTAATGAATCATTTCGCATGCCTCGACGTAACTTGTAAACGGCCTCGTACTCTTCTGTAGACAAGAGCAAATCTTCTTTTCTTGTGCTTGATTTTCTAATATCGATAGCTGGATAAATACGACGTTCTGCTAGTTCACGAGATAGATGAATTTCCATATTACCCGTTCCTTTGAACTCTTCATAGATGACATCATCCATGCGGCTCCCAGTATCTACCAAGGCTGTCGCAACAATCGTCATGCTCCCACCTTCTTCAACATTACGCGCTGAACCAAAGAAACGTTTAGGACGGTAAAGCGCAGCGGGATCGATCCCACCACTAAGTGTACGCCCACTTGGTTGTTCCACCAAGTTATAAGCACGAGCAAGACGTGTAATACTGTCCATTAAAATGACCACATCTTGTTTGTCTTCTACTAAGCGACGCGCGCGTTCCAGTACCAGTTCGCTTACTTTGACATGATTCTGTGGCTGTTGATCGAACGTTGAATGCACGACTTCTCCGTCAATACTCCGCTCTAAATCTGTCACTTCCTCAGGTCTCTCATCAATAAGTAAGACAATCAATTCAACCTCAGGATGATTTTTTTTGATTCCATTGGCGATTTTTTTAAGTAATGTTGTTTTCCCTACTTTAGGTGGGGCTACGATCAATCCACGTTGTCCAAATCCGATTGGAGCAATCAAATCAATAATACGAGCAGATAAGTCATCAGGAGATGACTCCAAATTGATCCGTCTTTCTGGATATAAAGGCGTTAATGCCGGAAAATGCGGACGCTCTCTTGCTTCTTCCGGATTTTTTCCGTTCACTAACTGGACATTCATCAATCCGTAATAACGTTCGCCCTCTTTAGGCGGGCGGGCTGTCCCTGTTACCTTGTCGCCGTTTCTTAATCCAAAACGTGTCATCTGAGACGCCGAAATGTAGACATCTTCGTTACTGTGCGAGTAATTGATCGGACGTAAAAAGCCAAAATCCTGGTGACTGACTTTATCTAAAACGCCACTTACTCGGAAATAGCCTTGTTTTTCTTCTTGTACCCGAATAACAGCCATTGATAATTCTTTTTTATTCATTTGACTGTAATGAGGCACTTTTAAGTCTTTAGCTAACTCATAAATTTCTTTTAGCGTTTTTTCTTGCAGCTCGCTATACGTGATAAACTTGGCCACTTTATGATCTCCTATCTGTTAATCTTCTCGGTCTTCCATACGCAAGTCCGCTCCGAGAGCGGTTAGTTTCTCAACAATATTGTCATAACCTCTGAGTATATTGTCTACACCGCCGATAACTGTTTCTCCTTCTGCTATTAAACCAGCTACAACTAAACATGCGCCGGCACGTAAATCAGTTGCCATGACCTCTGCACCTTCAAGCTGACGACCACCTTCTATTAAGATAACATCACTTTCTACGCGAGAGTTGGCTCCCATCCTATTTAATTCAGGAATATGTTTGATTCGTTTAGGATAAATGGTATCAACAATCATTGATTCTCCCTGAGCTGACATAAGCAGGGGTGTGAATGGTTGTTGTAGATCCGTTGCAAAACCTGGAAATGGTAACGTTTTGATCGACACACCTTTAAGTGGACGATCTGATTCTGTCACACGAACATAATCTTCACCGATTTCTAAAGAAACGCCCATCTCTTCCATTTTGGCAATAACGCCTTCTAAATGTTCCACGATGATGTTATTGATTTTTACATCTTTACCTTTGGCAGCAGCCATAATCAGATAGGTCCCCGCTTCAATGCGGTCAGGGATAACGGTATGACGACAGCCATGCATCTCTTCGACGCCATCTATACGAATAATATCAGTTCCCGCTCCACGTACTTTAGCGCCCATATTATTCAATAACGTCGCTACATCAATAATTTCCGGCTCACGCGCAGCATTTTCGATAATCGTACGCCCTTTAGCTTTGACAGCCGCCAACATTATGTTGATCGTCGCACCAATAGAAACCACGTCAAAATAAATGCGTGCAGCTTTCAAACCGTCTTCATCGGTTTTAAGATACATCGCACCTAATTCGTTTTCCACTGTTGCTCCCAATGCTCGGAATCCTTTTAAATGTTGATCAATAGGTCGCGGACCTAAGAAACAACCGCCTGGAAGGCCGACAACGCCTTGACCAAATTTGGTCAATAAAGCTCCCATAAAATAATATGAAGCTCTCAAACTTTTTATTTTACCACTCGGCATCGGTACAGATACCATATCTGTGGGGTCGATTATTAATGTTGTTCCTTCAAATGATGTTTTCACATTCATATCGTTTAAGATCGAGATAAGTGAATGAACATCTGAAATGTCGGGAACGCCTTCTAGAGTAACGGGTGAGTCTGCTAAAATTGCTGCAGGAATAAGTGCAACCGTACTGTTTTTAGCACCAGAAATGGTTACTTCTCCCGTTAATGATTTCCCACCTTTTATAATTAACTTCTGTGTCATGTGTAATCCTCTCTTTTTCAAAAATCTTTAATATCTATTGATACGTTTATAAAACGACATTTTTTTCAATCTGTAATATAAGATCACTGCGATAAGTACTTTCAAACTATCAATTGGAAAAAAGATAGTCAGATTTGTTTTCACTAGCGTTGACAGTGCAACTGGTGTACTGAGCACAAAGTTTAATAGCCCGTACTGATAAGCAATTCCTATAACGTAAAGAATAATCACACTTATCAACATGATCGACCCTGTTTGCACCTTGTTTTCCGTCCGTTCGATCGTTTTTCCGATGAACCATCCCATTGGAATCGCTCCTAGAATATAGCCAAACGAAGGGGACAATAGTTGCCCGATTCCACCCAAACCGCCTGCAAAAACTGGAAATCCCAGCAACCCGGCGATAGTATAGAGCCCTATGACTAGGATACTCTTCACTGGTCCAAGGATAGCAGGAATCAACAGAAAAAGAACGACTTGTAGGGTAATTGGAACCATTCCGATAGGTATTATAATTAGTGATGCGACAGCGAGGAATGCTGTTGATAAAGCTATTTGAGTTAAATCATTTGTAGTAATCCTATTTAACACTATGAGACCTCTATCTTTAAAAGCTATTTATTTTGAAGCTATCAATAGTATAAACAATTCATTAACCAAATACAACGTGTTATGCGAATTGAAAGATGCCTGTCATCTACTTTACATTATAAAGTGACTAACGTTATATATAAAGCCTTATTTAAAGTGTTTAGTTTAAATTTTCAAAAACCTTAACCCTTTAGACACAAGTTATTACTCTTTTCCATTAACACGTAATACATTCTTATTCCTCTGGTTCACTTTCGACACGAGAAAATATCGTCTCGATTTATAAGCATACACCAAAAACTAACTAAAAGTTGGTTTTTGGATTGAATAGCCTTCTTTTTATAATAAGTGTTCCTAGCAGCTCGATATTTCAGTGCCGATGTAGTTAAAAATAAGGAAAGCGGTCTAATGCTCGACCGCTTTCCTTATTTCATTACCGATACTTGACCGACTGGAGTTATGTCAAGAAAATGGACACCTTAATTAGGTTAATTGGCCAGTCGATGACTGGCTTAACATTGTGATGATATTGATTCAAAGTACGAATAAACATCATCACAACGTCTCGTTAAATGACTTTTCTCATTGCCTGTTCATTTTGTTTAGCGGCCTTCATCTGTTCTTGAATCTCAAATTGTTCAGGAGATAAATAAGCATTATAAGAATGACGACGACGCTTGTTGTAGAAA
>NZ_LSRN01000056.1 GCF_001885615.1 Alkalibacterium sp. 20
ATAGTATTTAGCTTAATTATCTATTCCTGAATACACATAATATCTGGTAGAATAATGCAGTAAAGATCCATAACTCGGTTCAAGAAAAAAAGTTCTATAATACATGGCGTTAGTGAGTGTAAACTCATTAACGCCATTTGTTATAGAACAGAATAAAATCCCCCGAACGATTAGTCCGCGGGATTTTATTTCACTTATATTTAGTTGAAAATCGCTAATTTAATTGACACCAAGCTATTTCAACTCTATCAAAGCGACTGTCTCCGTATAGGGTGTCTACCATTCAACCAATCAAATGATTAATGAACTCATAGATCATTGCACTAGATTAACGTCAATAGTCACTTTAATTTTATCAATCTTACCATCACGACTAAAAATAGTTTGGCTTGTTTCAATATTTAAAGTATCCGCATCTTCATAAATACTTTCTGTGCCATCTTTGTAACAAACAACGATTTTCTTTTCACCCTCTAGATAATAAATTACCGGAACAGCACAGAATGTAAATCCTAATGAATTCTCCTCTAGCTGAATCGTTTCTGTATCCGTAGCATTACTGTTCCTAGGTAGGGACCAGACTTTCGTCTCATTTAGAAACTCAGACTTTGTTAATAAAACTGGTTTAAAATGAACACGTCCCTCCTCTACCTTCACGCCCAACTCACCTAGTCGAGAGATAAAGTCTTCTTTGACTTGTCCAGTCATACCCGGTTGTTGGACGCCTGCAAATCCCGGAGTATGGGAATATGCCTCTGTTGGAAATGCGCCGTATTGTTCTGGTGATTTTTCTAGTCCTATGCCGGCCTTAATCGCTTCATAGTCGTCCATAAGCGTCTCAGCTTCTTCATTCATACCCTTTTGACTATAGATGTCTTGAAAGTTTTCTTGTGTCGCCAGGACTAGTTTTGATACCATGTGCCAGTAAATAGAGCCTAGACCTTCATATTTATAAAAGGTGCCTGAGCGTCCTGTGAAAGCATGATGGTTAAACAAATCTGAAAAGATTTCTTTAACGACTTTAATATCTTCATCCTTATACTCTGCTGTGGCTTTCAGTGCTTCTTCGACCTCATCTCCGTTTCTGAATCGACCGTTAAAATGGTACTTCCCATTGACATCTTTTTCAATAAACCGTGTGCGATTTTGATTCAGTTCTTCTTTTAAAACAGTGGAAGACATAACTTCTTTTTCAGGAACCACATTTTTCTCTAAGAACTTTGGCAGCTCACGATTTGGATAGAGCATATAGCTGTTTTGGTCTTCACGATAAATAGAACTATTTTTAAGCGCCTCTAAGACGGAAATGGTTTCTTTTCCATCCAAAGCTTTTGAGCCTAGGACAGCAACCTGACCTTCCAACATCTCATAGAGATTTGATACACTACAGCTTTCGTTATCAAAACGAATAAGATTGTAAGAGTGGTATAGACCGTCTTCACGTTTATTCTTTTTAATCGAATCTTGTAAATGACTCATTGAAACCTCAATAAATTCTTCAAGGGATTCTACAGAAAGTACCGCTTTATTTCCAGAAAAACCTTTGTCATAAAAGGTATTTCTATAGTTTTCACCAATCTCACCTAAAGCTTTTACAATCTCAAAACGCGTGTCATCAGACATTTCACTGCCTAGATACTGTTTGCTATCCTTCAGTACCGCCGCTGTATCGTTAAACATCTGAAGCACTTCAACCGAAATCTCAATGGTGTCCTCTTCAATTTCCTTAACGAGTTGACTCATATAGACCTGGAAACGGTGCATATAATTCAGGGTAACCATGGACAATCCATTCCCGACAAGAGCATTGTTGGCATCATTCCACTCTGGACGTTGTGTATTCATCCAAATACCACCCTCGGGCACATAGTTAGAAAACTTAGCCAGCAGAGTAACCAAAAGTTTTTCCATTAAGTTAACTTTGTAGATTTCGTCCCTGTTGAACACTAGCTTGCCATCTGATCCAATATTTGCGGTTCTGCTCTTGATGCGGTTTTCCTTCTCATCATCATAAACAATGCTGTCTCTCGGATCGGTGACTAGCGCATCAAAGCCTTTGATTCGATATGGTACATTTGCATAGACAAAAATATCTCTATGAAGAAGATCCTGTAATTTTTCGGGATTGTAAGCTTTTGATAATTCCATCAATCTTAAAAGATAAATTATTTGATGATCTCCCCAATATCCAATGTTTGACCACGGATCTTCAGGGTCAAGCTTCTCCCAGTCAATGCCATCTTTCGTAATGCGGTAAGGGTTATAACCGTCTGCTGTTGATGCATTTACGAACTTGGCAATGATACTTTCCGCATACTCAGGATAGGAAATAGACAATGCTTCCCAGTTTTGAAAAATGTCACGCCAGTTCCCTTCAAACTTAAGCGCTTTACTCCCATCTTCTTTGGAAACTTCAATATTAAATTTATTCCACGGACGACTTGGATCACCATGTCGTCGACTGAACGTCAGCGGTAAGTATTCAAACACTAAGCGTTCGAAATCCTTGCTGTTACACTCTTTTGCCATACTAAGTAGTTCATTATAGTTAATTGTTTCAGGCAGTTGGTTCATAAAAATCAGTTGTTTCTCATAGACTTCTTTATTCCAAGTTTCTACAAAAGTTTTGAAATCTTTTCTGTCGATCTCGTAGCCATCTGCATATATTCCTCCACGCATAATATTATAAAGGGTGTTTGAGAAATGCCTATAACTAGCCTTTTCATTGGCCGTTTTCTGGAATCCGTCTGCTTCAAAAACACGTTTCTTAAGATTAAAGTCACCCTTTGAAACATCCGCTTCCACCTCAAGATTAAGCGCTTCATTTTTCGAAATAAATATTTGCAGTTTTTCAATATCTGAAGCACTCTGATTTAGTTCTGCAACGATAAACCAGTCTTTTGACTTGCGTCCCTCTAAGGATGCAGAATCTGCGACATAATAAGAACCTCTTCTACCTTTAACATCCATTTCAGTTTGAATCTCTTCATTTTGGGAGAAAGCTTTGATTTGTTGTTCTGACAAGAGATAGCTAGGATTATCAAGTCCCTTTGACCAGACCGTCGTTGCTTTCAATGATTCACTTGGCTCAGCTTTGTCTGTTAAAATCGAACTCAGCGTATAGATACCAATCCCCGCTTTTTTCACTAATTCACTTCGTTTATAGCCGTCAGCAAGTGTACTTTTTGTCGTCTGCAAAAGGGTATTGATTCCGTAAGGTAGGATGTTACGAATACCGTCCAAGACTCTGATCTCTATATCGCTTTCTGCCAGGTTGACCAGTTTAGATTCTTTAATAAAACCAAAAAAATTACTGTTCTTCCATGTATAAGTATAACTTACCTCCAGGTCATGGTTGATCTCTTCAAACATGATTTTGTTTCCGGTGGTATTTTTATAAAGGTTTCTTGTAATCTTATATACATTACTATTTTGCAAAGAGAAAGGTTTCCAAAGAAAATTCTTTTCATCTTTATTGACGATGAGTATTGTATGTGATCCGGTTGTTTCAATACTATCATGAATTTTATCATCTGTATCATATGGAAACAGTGCTGACTCCGCATTTTTGCGTCCACAAGTCAGTCCGCCGGTGCTTGATATAAACATCCAATGATCAGCATCACTTACTACTGTCATAAAGAATGGATTCATTTGATTGTAGTTTTCAATCTTGAAATAAGTCTCTTCATTTACGGTCACCGTTTCCAGCGAAATGTTTTTCGTTACATCCTGCAAAGGTGCATTTCCAAAGTACAAGTTGGATTTATTTTTCATTATATATTCCTTTCTAAATCAATTTTTTTAGTTTATCACAGTATTGCAAAGGGTTAAGCGCTTAAGTTTTTTAATACAGTTATCTTCAAAAATAAAAATTTTGAAGATAACAATTATTTCACTCGTTCATGCTGATACTACAATATAAATTTTGGTCTTTCACTAACCCTGTTTCTCAGACCATGTGTGTAGGATATAATTCACTATGACTCAGTGTCTTGGTAAAACTCATACACCCGTTTCCATGATTTCGTCTCATCAGCGTTTAATTCTATAGCGATGAACACTTCCGGACAAACCACATGCGCATGTCCCCATAAGGCAACTTTGGAAGGCTGGAACTCGGATAGCTCTCGAACACCCGCTCCAACTTCACCATGATACACATCCCAGTTGTAAGAGCCGTTTTCTACTTTCCAGTCAATGGTGGCATAGAAATCACTTTCTGGTGTTGCCGGCCAGCTCAAATGGTCCTGAGACCTGACAATCGAACCGGCTGTTACGTCGATTTGATCCATTCTTGGCATCGTCAATTGATAATGCTCACCAATAAATTGATTGTTTATCCCGATGAAATTATGCGAATATTCATTGGTATGTATGGGATACTGGCCAGTATTTGTCAGCCTATAGCTGATGATCAAGCGATTATCTTCAATCGCTACTTCTTTGAGCAAATGATACCCGTAACCACTAGGGCAACTGTTGGCGGTTTCAAAAATTATCGCACTAGCTGCTTCCCTGATTTTGACCTGTGAAGGCTGCACCTCATGAGGTTTAAAAAAGTCATAATCGGTTTCCTGATCTTTTTTCAGTAGACCTACACCGATTTTCGGGAATAACTCTCCCACTTCTATTGCTTCATACCCAATGGGTAAATCAATCCCAAATTCGTTACAGAATCCCAATCCCCCTGTGCCTTTACCCGATTCTAATTGCTCGGGGACGCAGTAACTGAAGCTTCTATCCAGGGTTATTTGACTGATAAAACCGGTCCAATCAAACCTTGATCCGTTATATAATTCCCCTGGTTTTTGTATTTCAACTTTCAAACGGTCATTTTCTAAATAAAACACCCTGTACCCTCCTAATCAATTCTCAGTATAGATTAGCTCTTAAAACCTATCCTTTCTAGTGTCCTTATACTGGACAGTAGAAAGGTGATCAGCAGATTTCATCGCTCGTTTTCTCTTTGCTTCTCATAGTTATTGGAAACGTCTTGTTAATCAACCTGGAATCTTTTTTCGTTTACGTTAGAACTCAGAAGCTAGCTGATAATACATAATGCCTTCACTTCATAGACTAGCATATTCAGGCCTTCAAATAAAGTGCCCAGTGCGTTATGTTGGAGGAAATATCGTACTATTTGATTTATTTTACAATGAGGATATCAAGTCAGTAGAGATACAGTCGAGCGACCTGTTCAACGTATACATCCCTTTCGCCCATTCACACAGGATTTCAATGGAGATGACCTCGATGTTCTGAAAGGTTTACCCCAGGCCCAATTCTTTTTTGCGCTTCCTCAGAGATTCTTCCTGGTCTACAATCGTCTGAGGCCAGTCAACGCATTTTCGCAACTCTTCAGGATCATAAACCACGTGCCCTGGCAAACTCTCGGGGAGCTTCAACCAGTGCTTGGCGTAACGTCCTTTCGGATCGTAGCGGATGCCTTGACCCACGACGTTAAAAGCACGCAGTTCACGCATGTCCGTTCCGACGCCTGCCTGGTATGCCCAGTTCCCGTAATTGCTTGCGGGATCGTAATCAATGAGCTGTTCTTCAAAATATCTTGCTCCCCAGAGCCAGTTGACACCAAGATTTTTCGTCAAAAAGCTTGCTACGTTTTGTCTTGCCCGATTACTCATGTAACCTGTGGTATTCAATTCCACCATGGCCGCATCAACCAGCGGATAGCCGGTTTCTCCCTTTTTCCAGGCTTCAAAGTGCCTCAAGTCGTCATGCCAGATCAATTCCTTTTCCAACAATCCTCTCTTTAAAAACAAGCGCTCTTGCGTGGCTAGCATGAGCCACTGAAAATACTCACGCCAAAGCAGTTCAAAAAACAACCAGTAGCTGGATTCGTTTCTGCCATGCTCGGCTTCCATCTGCATTATAGTCTGATATACTCTTTTCGGCGATAAACAGCCGTTTGCAAGCCAAAAAGAAAGCTTGGAACTGTCATCAAAAGAAAGCAGTCCGTCACGTGTCTGTTTATAGGTGAAGAGACACTTCGGATTGTTCACATAGGTACTCAGCCGTTCAAGACCTGCCGTTTCTCCACCCTTCACAATACCTGTACCTCCGGGATGCATATCCTTTAACTCTTCAAGAACCATAAACATTTTAACCGGTTTCATCTCTGGGCATTTTCCCGATTCCTCTTGAATCACATCCTGTTCTGCTCCGGTGTATGGGTGACCTCTTTGGGGAACAGGCAGCTTTGTTTCAATTTTTTTTCTGAATCGTGTAAAGGACATGGGAAATGCTGTCAGTTCGACAGGCAACTGTTCCCGCCTGAACAGCATATGCCCCTCACTCACATACCAGTTAATCTCAGACGTCTTTGCCATGAGTTTTGACAAGTCCTGACGTTCCTCAAACCCGGGATGGTCATGCACAAAAACGTGCCCAATATGCTGGTCAATCAGCCAGCTCGATATAACCTTTTCAACGTTTCCATGCAAAATCGTAAGTCTAATTCCATAGGCATGCAGAGAAGTTGCCAAATCCTCCAGGCTTTCAATCAAAAAGCGTCGTCTGTTTTCCCCCATCCGCTTCATGTTTAAAGATCGTTCTTCATCGAATCGCTCATCCCACACAAATACAGCACGCACCTCTTCACCATTTTTAACTGCATTCAAAAACGGCTGATGGTCGTGAAGCCTTAAATCCTTTCGAAACCAAATGGCATTCATCTTTACCTACTCCTCTATCCCGCAGTATATGTTATTTTCACACTTGTCAGGGAACTGATTCGTACTCTGTCATGTTATCAGAGATGAAAATGCTGTGATCACAAGTCTGATAAGTTATTTTTGCCGTGACTAAGATTCATAAGCAGTTTTCTACTTATAAATCTGTCTTCATCTACGAGTAGAGATACGCTTTTCATTTATAGTGATTACTGATAAATAACAAGTCCCGGTTGCGGATCGAGGTCTAAAACCTGTTCAGGAGTCATCAGTGGATCATCGTAGTGAACCCCTGCTTGGTCTGAAAAATGATACCATAGTTTAAAGCCTTTATACGGTATATTTGTTGTCTCTGCATTTCTATCATGGGTTGTTCTTTTCCCGTCAGGAGACCCCCATCCGGAAGTATTATGCACGAGCAGCACTGGATCATAATCACTGGTTATGTCCCCACTTTCACGAATCATCTTTTCGATGAACTGATGGAAAACAAACTGCTTTGTACCCTGGATCTCATTGGAAACGATATAGTCACGCATGGATTCTTGAATTCCATTGATTTCTGTGCCAGTTAGATGTCCGACCTCCTGCATCGGTCTATCCGTGCGCCACTCTGGGTCGAGTGCCAGGTGAACATTGGGATATCTCATGAAGGATACGATTTCATTAATAGCGAATGTTGGAGCATGTTTGCCTATCTGATGATCAATATAGACTAGCACGCCACTCTGATAAGCTGCCTCGATGTATGACATCACAAGATCATAATCCATCTTGTATATCTCTCCTCCGGGCTGTACCGTTCCGTAGACAAGGTAGATTGCCGGTATGGCACCTTTGCTATCATCCACGGCATCATAACTGTCAGTGGTCTCCTTTAAAAGGGATATAAGTTCTGGTATCGGGTGACGACCAACGATTCCCATTACTTCTGAATTGGGATGCCCGTAATAAGCCACAACTGTATTGTCTTCAAACAGAGTAGGCGAAGTGAAATAATCATTCATTTCCTCGTCAGCAAAGAGAGTCGGTGATGAATGCAATTCATTAATGTCGGCGACAGTAAATTCAGACGAAATCCATCCTTCATTATTCTCTGAATTCTGATAATTGATTTTAAACCAGGTTGTTTCTTCACTTTCAACTTCTTCGAGAACTTTGACTTCGTTTCCTCTAGCCAGACTTCCAAGCGTCTCGCTCTCTTCGCTACTGTTCGCTCGGACACTCAACCTGTCAGCACTGATATACACGAAATCTTCTTGGTTCCCAAAAATCGTCGACTCAATTTCGTCTTCGTTAATTTCTTCTTCTGATTCCTCTGAATTCTCTTCTTCAGCTGTTTCGTCTTGTTCTTCTACTTCACTTTCGTTCTGGTCCTCCTTCTCTACCATTTCCTGTTCCTCAAGATCGCTGACATCTGCCGTTGATGTCTCCTGCTGACCACATCCTGCTAAACCGATAGTAGATATTAAAAGTAATGCCAATGCGTTTATAGACGTTTTGTTTGTCATTTTACCTGCCCTCTCTTACAATAAGTATAGTGTGATATATGTGATTACTGCTGATATAGACTGTTTTTCTGTAATATTTTAAAGCTTTTTATTCTACTCAAAAGAAAAAATATTGTTACATCATTAATTAATATATAGCGTAATATCCCTTATATCATACCAATTTACCACTCTCATTGCATTACATTTATTCGTTTTAAATAGATTATACTTGATTGAGTAAATCGTTATAAAACAATGCGCTGTTCTTTGAATGAAAAGGTCGTTAGTACAAGGATAATCATTATTTTTTTGACAATAGTGCTTATCACCTCTTTATTGACCTCGGCACAATGATAAAAAAACCGGAAAATCAAATCACGACTGATAAAACTTTGCATATAAAAAATCCCCCGAACCAATGAGTCCTAGGGAAGATAAAAACTATTAAATTATCACTTGAAATATTTTAGAAACCTTCACTTTATAGATTCTAGCAATTTTACAGTCTCGATATTCAACTGTTGCTAACCAACCTTCGCTTTTCGTGACTTCGTGGTCAAGCCTTACATAAGACATCTATAAAAACATAAAGGTTTACTGGTTATATATATTCATAAGTAGTCTACCTATTACTTTTAAATCACGTTTTTGAGCAATACGATAACCGTTTTCGGTTATCTCTGGAAGGATTCCTTCTAAAATTCGATATATTTTTTCTTTAAAGTCGTAGATGTTAATTCCTTTATACACAGTTTCACCATCTGACAGCCAATTTTCATACACAGGAATGTCCCTGACCAAAATAGGTATCTTAGAAGCGAGAGCCTCAAGTAATACTATGCCCTCCGTTTCCTCATTTGTCAGGAACAGGAATAAATCACTTCCGCAATATGCATCTCTCAAATCATTTCTGTTTACATAGCCGGGGAAATGAAGATTCGGTAAGGAATTTTCAATTGCTTCTCTTACTGAATGTGGCACAAGATTCAAGTTTGTATATCCAAACCAGTAAAACTGATATTCCGGCATTTGCTCTGCTATCTTTACAAAATCTAAAATACCTTTTCTTTCAATATAGTGCCCGACCGAGATGATTACTTTTTCTTGTTCCTTCAAGTCGTATTTATCACGGAATCGCTTGCGTGCATCATAATTCTGCGCAAAATAATCAATATCTACTCCATTGGAAAGGCTAAAGATGGGGCGTTTTAATCCGTAACTCTCTAATAACATTTTTGAATACTCGGTAGGTGTAATAATGATATCAGCACTATTATAGCAATTAATTATCCATCTTTTAAAAATTGGTGCAAGCAAATTTGAACCCCGAAAAGAGTTTTCAAAATCTTCCATAGTAGAATGTGCGTAGTAAATAACCTTTTTGCCCTTTCTTTTTGCCCATATGCTCATGATTCGGGAATTCGGGAAAATAGTATTAAGATGAATAATATCAAAATCATCTCTGATATCCATAGTATAAGGAATACCTGATAGTTTTAATGTTTTTTCCTGTTGGCGCACAGCTTGTCCAATACCGCTTTTATCCACAATCTTCAATGATCCGGAATACAATAAAATTTTCATTTGTCTTACCATGCAAAATAAACACATTTAAGAATCATTATGCTTTTCCTCCTTCAATTAATTGAGCAGCAGAACTAACCATTAAAAAACAGCGTATAGCCCATAACTATAGGCTGCTATTCCTAACGGCTTTTCTAATAGAATTATCACTGTAAATTTTGATAATTCTATTTTTGTTGTCCCTACGAAATAACACAAAAAACCTTCTGGAGTAAGCGATTACTCCCATTGTATTTATTGCTGAATATCCGAGACAGATGTATCTTTTAGCTTTTCATGATGACGATTTATTGTATTCTGATAAATTTGTTCGACTTTCTTTGCAAATTCGGTCGAAGAATAGTTGTATCTCATACTGTCTCTAGCATTTTTACTTACACGCTCTTGCAGTACCTCATCGTCTAATATAGTATTTAGCTTTTCTCTAAACTGTTCAAATGATTGATATTCCCAACCGTTTACGCCATCCACAATCACGTTTTCCAGACATGGATCTTTTCTGCAAAGAGCAGGAACCCCGTTCGCTAATGCCTCTATATAAGTCAATCCTTGTGTTTCACTGTTTGATGCACTGACAAATAGATCCCCCAACTGATAATAAGAACTCACTTCTTGTGAACAGATCATTCCTGTAAAAATAACCTGATTGGAAATACCCAATTCCATTACACGTTCTTCCAATGCTGCGCGATGCGGTCCATCACCTACTATTAGCAAGGTAATATTCTGTCTATTTAATTGTGAAAAAAATAATAATATCTCTTCTAGATTTTTTTCTTTTGCTAGTCGCCCGACATATATAAGCACTCGGTCATTAGATGGAATTCCTACCTTACTCCGAAGCCCTTCTTTTTCTGTGTTTCCCAACTGGATTTTAACTCTCTCTAAATCTATCCCCGTCGGCACGACCTGTATTTCTTGCTTAACACCGTATTCAAGTAGTAAGGAACGCACTTTATCCGTAGGCGCGATTACACAATTACTTTGAGTCAAAACCTTTTTAGTCAAAATTGCAACCATCTTTTTTCCCCATTTTTTATTCGGTGAAAAATAATGAGTATAATCTTCATATAAAGTATGATAAGTATGAATAATTGGTATATTAACGTCCTTTGCTATCCGTTGTGCCATAAGAAATGTACTAAATTCACATTGCGAATGGATAATATCTGGATGCCAGCCAACTAATTCCTGAATATATTCCTCGTGAATAGACAAGGCTAGCCTTGCCTTAGGATAGATTTTGCCAACACCAGTAGATCCAATATATATAACCTCATCTTTATGTGATGACTTCCTATTCCCTGACAATGTGAGTATTCTGACCTCATGTCCTAGTTTTTGTAACTCATTCTGTAAATTGACTACGGATGTAACCACTCCATTTATATCAGGAGCATACTGATCAGTTGTAATTAAGATTTTCAATCGTCTTCTCCTTTTATAATTTTATTTGTACATAGCATATATCTATAATCTGTAAGAATCAATCTGGATTTTTCTCATTTTAAGACAGATTCAAGAACTTTAATCATTTATTTTATGTAAAGATAAAGTACTCCAATTACAATAACCAAACCTGCGCTAATTTCAATCGATTACATCGTGTTGTAATTCCCTGATTGAGCACCCATGTAGCTCTCTAGAACTATACCTGGAATTCTAGCAATAAAGTATATTATAAATAAGATATTGAACTTTATTGAAGTCAGCCCTTTCGCATATACTAAAACATTCTTAGGTATGCCTGTAATTAAGCCTAGTACAAAAACTACGATCAAGCCTTTTTACGTTAAATTTCTTTTTATATTCAAGCAATTTTTCTTCCTTTACAAACAGCTTCAAGATTGGTTGTCCTAATTTCCTTAAAACATAAATTGTAAAATTAAGCTAGACGAATAAAAAAAAATTGTGGTACACTCATTCCAAAATTAACAACCATGAAAATTAGGAGAGTGACCACAAATGGCCTACACCCATCTTAACATGGAAGAACTTGGATGGATAGACACTTAACTTACTATTGGATTATCTGCTCCAGAAATAAGTAGTAGGTTGGGACGTTCAAAACATCCAATTTATAACGTCATACACTTTCTTGAAGAAGGTAACACGATTCAAGACTATTACCGTCGGTATAAAGAAAACAAGAAGAACTGCGGTGCTAATAATAAAGAATTGCCGGAAAATCAAGTTGCTTATATTAAAGAAAAAGTAGCTGACAACTGGACGCCTGATGTGATTATCGGTAGATCTGATAACAAGATAGGGTGCTCAACGAGAACCCTATATCGTCGCTTTAAAGATAGTAATATGTTTGATGTAACCACGTTACCTATGAAAGGAAAACGCAAACCTAACGGTCATAAAGAAAAACGTGGGAAACAAGCATTTAGACGTCAACTTAAAGATGGGAAAAAGAAATACCCTGATTTCGTTAATGAGTTTGGACATTTAGAAGGTGACACCATTGTTGGTCTCAATCACAAAAGTGCCGTGATTACATTAGTTGAATGTCTTTCTAAGGTCATCATTACTTTAAATCCTGACGGCCGAAAGGCCAAAGACATCGAAACCAGTCTTGACTTTTGGTTTCAGAATCTTCAGCTAAATCTGTTCAAATCCATTACCTTTGACTGTGGTAAAGAGTTTTCTAATTTGAAGATCATTAGTATCCATCATGATGTTTCAATTTTATTTGCGGATCCTGGCTGTCCTTCTCAGCGTGGATTGAATGAACACTCTAATGGTTTGCTTCGACGAGATGGCTTGTATAAACAAATGGATTTTAATACTATTAACCAGGCATTCGTTTCATCCGTCGCTATCAAAAGAAACAAAATCCCTAGAAAATCTTTAAACTACAGAACGCCGATAGAAGTATTTTTGGAACACGTACCAGATTGGAAATCGTCTAGCTTAATTTGACAAACTAAAAAACAAAAAATGCAATTGCCAATTCTATCAATATGCCTATAGTAGATTGTAGAAAACTTATTAAAAGCCTGCAATCATTGAGTTGCTTTTGCCGGAACCTTCGCCTATGAAGGGCAAATTAACTTTTCAGCAGTTCTGATAATCGTCCTTTAACCTACATTTTGTCAAATCGACGTTCATTTTATCATTATCTCTAGAAAATAATAAACCCCTGAGAACAACGTAAATACGTCATTTTCAAGGGTCGTAAACTTACTATCTTGTCAACAGGTTGAGACTTTCGATATGCATTGACGTAGGATGCCGATTTTCGCACTCGACGTATACAGGAATATACCAGCTGATTCCGGGCTGTTTTTCCGATAAATATGCTAAATATTTAAAGTTCATGTTGTTCCTTTCTGTTTAGTAGAAGCCATACTTAAATTCTTTCATGGTTTCCATTAATCTGTTGCCCTTATTTATTTCCGGAAATCATCCTATCCTATCCATTAACCGATTCAAAAGATCTTAGCTTATCCTGTATATCCTTTATTTACTCAATGGGAAGCTGTTTGATGCTCCATAAAAGTGAACCCACCATCAAAAGAATGCTTAAGGGAATTAAAAAGGGCTGTAGACTTATAAAATATACCGCAAAAGAGCCGAGGGCCGGTGCTAATGCGATGAGAAAAGTAGGGGCACAGCAAGCAAACCCTGTTAACATACTGGGTAAAGTCCCTAGCAATCCATAGCCGGTGTTGATCCGACAAGTTTTTCGATAGCGGTAAGCAAAGACTGCCACCATAATGTTGGAGCCCACAAGTATTCCAAGGATTATCCCTAACAAAAGATTCATCGGTGCTAGAAAAAAGCTACCGCCCCCAAATGTAATTGCCGCGACGGGTTCCCAAACGTAGGGAGCTCTCGACACGAACATTCTGGAAAGAGGGTTGTCCACCACAAACAACTCAAAAGATCCTTCTTGAAAAAACAAATGATTGATACTGATAAGATAAACGATAAAGTAAATAATCATCACAAGGATTCCCACGTATTTCGCCTTGGGATCCTCCCAAATTTTACGAAACTTATTAAACCACTGTTTTTTATTCATAGACCATCGTCTCCGGGAAAAAAGCATACCAAGCGAACCACATGACATCATAGGAATTGACAAAGATTTCTTCTTCCTCATCTTCAATAAAAACCCTTGCGGTATCTAGCGCTTCATAATAATTAGCTACAAGGGAATGGTCCCCCAGATTAAAGTGGATGATTTTTTCCTCGGCTAAGGATTTCTTTGGAATCGCAAAGGGTTCGTCTCCCACTCGGCCTGCTATCATAACTTCCTTATTTTGAAATTGATCATTTTCAAACATTACCGGATAAATTAACGCGTCACTATAATAAAAGCCACTGCTTTCAACATAAGAGCCATAGGGATCTTGATTATAATCCCTGATAAAACCGGTGTTTTCCGATAATACCTGAGCATCGTCATACTGTTCCTTCACCCTTCCCCAAGTAGACCAGAGAACGGGGAATTCTTCCAAACGCTGCCCCTTCAACTCCCCATCCACAGCAATACCTAAAATTTGAGGGAAATAGCTCTCGGTTTCCCGGTCATACATCACCAAATTACTATTGATCAGTTTTCCTGAAGTACCAAAATCCGTTTCAATTTCTTGAATACTTCCTTTATAACCAATGGCTGAACCAGTAAGGGGACAATAGGTAATACTTACCTTCTCGCCATTAAATTCTTCGTTAACAATTTCATGCCATACTAAAATTCGCTGGGGATAAATAAACACCCTATCCTCGGCCTCGACGATAAAAACAACATCCTGATCATCCATGAGTATATCTGCTTCTGCCATAGATTCGTATATTGGCTCCTCAATAGGTGGTATGCCGTCCGGTGGAGGTCCTCCACTTTGAATAAAGTCATGGTAGGCCGTGAGTCGCTCATCGGTCATGCTTTCAAAATCAATCAGGGATTCAGCACTTTCCTCTTCAGTCTGTGCTTCCCTGTTTTCTTCAGACTGCCGATTGTTATTAAACACAAAGACCCCAACAACAATCACAACGAGTATAGCCAAACTGACAGTGATTTTATATTTTCGACTTTTCATTATTCCGCCTCCTACACTAATGAAGAATAGGCCGTTGTCACTTTATGCTTATTTAATTATCTACTGACTTCTGTCAAAAATCAATTCATTGAGCTCCATTTCATGGTAGAACAAGAGTATATTAAAAAATGCAGGGAAACAACAATTTTACATTGTCATTCCCATGCATTTCCCAGCTTTCCATGGTTCGCAATTATATGATTTTCTTAATAATCTTAACACTCATGTATGGGTACTCTTTCTAAGGATCTGATTAACAATTATTTATTCTCCGTCTACTTTTAACTGGTGAAAACAGATAAGTCTATACGCTGTGTCCACTCCCGATTGCTTCTTTTACGTTTTCAAATCCATACTTTTTCAAAGTAGCCGGCAGTTGCTCAATCAATTCTTTGCATATCATCGGATTCTGAAAGTTCGCCGTACCCACAGCAACTGCACTGGCACCAGCCATTAAAAACTCCAGAACATCTTCGGGCGTCAATATGCCGCCCATCCCAATGATAGGAATACCAACAGCTTTGTATACATCATAAATCATGCGGATAGCCACAGGCTTGATAGCTGGTCCTGAAAGTCCACCTACCTTATTACTCAACAGTGGACGCCGTTTATCGAGATCGATTTTCATCCCAGTCAGAGTATTGATCATCGTCAACCCATCGGCACCTGCACTCTCTACCGCTTTTGCTATACTGACAATATCTGCTGCGTTCGGTGACAATTTCACATAAACGGGAACATTAGAATGCTTCTTTACACGTCTTGTGACTTCATAGGCGACTTCCGGTATTGTACCGAACTGTACACCTCCCTCTTTAACATTTGGGCAGGAGATATTCAACTCTATTGCATCAATAAGATCAGTTTGTTGGAAAGCTTTGGCTACATTTTCGTATTCCTCAATCGTACTGCCGGCAATATTGGCAATGACAGGAAGATCGAATGTTTTGAGAAAGGGTAGTTCATTTTCAATTATTTTATGGACACCTGGATTCTGCAGTCCGATAGCATTCAGCATACCTGATTTTGTTTCTGCTACACGTGGTGTCTGATTTCCTAACCGCTTATGTTCCGTTGCAGCTTTGATCATAATGGCGCCAAGATCACTCAGATCATAGAACTGACTAAATTCACGGCCAAAACTAAAACATCCTGATGCAGGCATGATGGGATTTTTCAATTTCAATCCTGGTAACTCAATTGCTAGAGACATTATATTTTCACCTCGCCTGAATGGAATACGGGTCCGTCCTGACAGATTTTCTTATTACTTTTCTCGTCTTTTGTCGGAACTACACAGGCATAGCAGGCGCCAATTCCACATCCCATTCTTTCCTCCAGTGACAGAAATCCTTTTTCATCTTTAAGTTTTATCTCAATCGCCTTTAACATGGGGTTGGGCCCACAGGCAAAATAATAGTCGAATTGAGGCTGCTCCTGTTCAATTATATCTGTCACATAGCCTTGATGCCCATAACTGCCATCATTTGTTGTCACATAGCACTTCCCAAGACGTTGGAACTGCTCTTCATAAAAGACATCTTCTTTTGACTGAAATCCTATGATTGTAGTGACATTAACCCCTTTTTCTATCAGTTTTTTTGCTAAATAGTAGAGAGGTGGCACACCAATACCTCCACCTACTAAGAGAGCCTGAGTCATCTCCAGCTGATCGATTCTATACCCGTTACCGCACGGAATGAGCATATTAAGTGAATCATCTTTTCTTAGTCGACTCAGCTTTCGTGTTCCTTCTCCAAGTTCTTTGTAAATAAGTGTTAACTGATTTCCTTCCTTATCTAAATCAGCAATAGAAATCGGACGTCTGAGCATATGCTCACTTGAGGATCCGATTTGAATATAGACAAACTGTCCGGGTCTAATCGTTTCAAGAAGATCTTGATCTACGTGAATATCAAGTTTGACAGTATCTTTTGCAATTACGGTAATTGACTTTATCTTTGTCTCTATAAGTTTCATTAACAATATCCTCCAGTATTTTTACAGTAACTACAACTAAAAATGGCACTTTATAAAGCTGCTCATATCAACTTTGTTGAGTGTGCCTTTATTATTTTTTAGACATAAAAAACCCCTTTGCAAAGCTGCAAAGAGGTAGACGTGCAGAAAATAAAGCGCACATATCCCTATATAACCTTGCATGCCTCACAGGACTTGCTTAAAGGTGCTAGTAATTCGATTTATTAGGCAACAGTATCATGATTATCAGGATATACAAGGATGTATATCTGAATAATTACCACTTTGAAACTGTTCTATTTAAACAGTTATTCACAAACTTGATTCATAACAAATAAAAAATACCCTTTCTCCGTGTATGAGAAAAAGGATATAGATAGACCTACTCTATATTATTACGTTCCTTCTCAGTCTCACGGGACTGATGTTAAAGGTTCTTTTGTTATGTCTAATTATTCCAATAAAAGAGAGAGAAGTCAACCCTTTTTCTATTTTGTTTTATATTTCATTGAGTGTTACTTCACATTTTTATTATAAATCGAAAAATGATCCCCTGAAATAACTTAATGAGTTACTTCCAGGGGATCATTAGCTTTTTTTGTAGTATTACATCTAATCTATATCTATATCAAGCACTAAAGGGGTATGGTCTTGTCGTTCTCCCGAATCTAGCATGTCTGATTTTTTTACTTTATCAGCCAGCCTGTCGCTTACCAGCCAATAGTCGATCCTCCAACCTGAATTATTGACCTTACTTGTTTTGGCACGCTGGTTCCACCAGGAATATTGCCCGGTCACATCGCCGTTGACATACCGGAAAGTATCTGTAAATCCTTTATTCAAAAGTTGCGTAAATCCTTCACGCTCTTCGTCTGTAAAACCAGCTGACAGATGATTTCTGTCTGGATGGGCTATATCGATTTCTTTATGGGCGACATTAAAGTCCCCTGTAGCAATAACTGGCTTCTTCTCATCCAAACTGCTTAAGTATTCTGCATACTTTTCATCCCATTGTTGACGCTCTTCTAGTCGAACTAATCCTGAACCGGCATTGGGTGTATATACTTGCGACACATAAAAATCGCCAAATTCCAGCGTAATCATACGCCCTTCTACATCCATTGTATCCGGAGCATCAATTTTCGGATAGGTTATACTTGGCTTTAAATGATTCTTATATAGAAACATCGTACCCGCATAACTTTTTCTTGCAGGTTCTTCAGAAATACACCAGACATACTCATAATCAGGAAACAAATCGTTTAATATTCCCTCATGTTTTTTTGTTGGCCCGGTTCGAGGCAGTTTGGTTTCCTGAATCGCAATAACTTCCGGATCCTGCTCGACTATATTATTCATTACTTCTCTAGACATGACCGCTCGTGCTGAATCGCTCGTTAATGTTGCATTTAATGAATCAATATTCCATGAAATTAATCTCACTGTATTTTCTCCTTTATATCTTTTACTTTGACTACTCTTTTCATACTAACATTATATAAGTAATAGAACGATTATTTTTGACTGAACTTTATATAGAATCGTTTAATTTAATCTCACATAGTAAAAACTAATAGAAAAAATCTATTGATTACATCATATAATTAAACTGATCTTATTTGCATAGTTTATCAAACAGTAATTATTTTAACAACTCAATAAACAACTTGGATACTAGTACTCCTCCTGACAGACAGAGCGCTTACTGTGACAATCCTTCAGTGCCATAATTATACTTGAAGTCAGTTCCAGCTCCAATCAGTCAACATAATCATTTGAGTGATTTTGTGCGTTTGATTTTACACCTGCGAATTCTAGGTATATCATAAATACATAGGTTATCTTCTGCTTTTTTATCAGCTGTAGAAGATTCACACTATTCTCTTTTTATCTTTACGTCATTCGGTTAATCATTTAAGTACAGGAGGAGTTGTAAATGACTGAGGAACACGATATTCATAAAAACCACACGCATGAGCACAGCTTAGATTGTGGACACACTAAGATCAAGCATAAGGATCACATCGACTACGTTCATAATGGACACCTGCACCACGAGCACAAAGGACATTGGGACGAATGTACCCTCGAAGTGACTGAAACCAACCCAGATGATTGTCGTCCGATGAAATGCCTTTGTAGTCACGATGATGACTGCGGGCATGAAGTAGTTCAACACAGTAATCACGTTGATTATTTAGTCGACGGTCGCCTCCATCACGTACACGGAGAGCATTGTGACGATCACGGTCCAGTTGAGATTGTTGAAGTAAAATAACTGGAAGCTGAACTTTGAAGATGTTTTCAAAACAAAAAAACTCTAAACGGACATATTTACATGTCTCTCTTTAGAGTTTTTTGTTTCAAGACATGCATATTATTCTCATACCAGTCTGAAATATTACATTGTCTCATTTTTTGTAAGCAACACGATCGTCTTCGTATGTACAGAGGGAATAGTGCTTCTATATTGATCACATTCCCATTTTAACAGCCAAACACCTGAAAAATTCAATACTTTCTGCCTCCATTTACTCTCCATCCATCTCATAGTCTGTATAAGCAGAGGTCCTGACGATCACGATATCATGATCCAAATTTATATAGAGCGCCTGCCCATATATTCCCATTGCTAAAAAGTCATTTTCCGGACCCTCCGGTATCCACCACTGATAACCATAGCCTAAAACGCTTTCTGAATTCGGATTTTCTCCCGGCATCAAATGTGCTGCATCCGTGCTGATGGAAGCTTCGATCCATTTAGCTGGAATGACTTGCCGATCCATCACGAAACCATTATTCACGTATATTATTCCAAAGCGTGCCAAGTCTCTTAAAGTGGCGTTAAACCCTCCAAAGGCCGATTCGACTCCAGAACTGTCGACGAGCCAATGTGCGTCATTTTCCATGCCTGCTGGTTTCCACAGCTTTTCCTGTGTATATTCAAAAACATCTATTCCTGTGGCTTCGCTCAACACCATACCTAAAACTTGGGTATTAGCACTTGCATACTGATTATAGGTTCCTGGATCTCTTACTCTCTCAAAAGAAAGCACTAAATTCTCCAAGGATCCGCCTAAGCCTATTGAGCGAGCGCCCATTCGATTGACATCTGAATCTGAATCAAAATAATCTTCATTAAACTCAATTCCTGTAGACATTTGTAGCACATCTTTGATGATCACATCACAATATCCGCTTGCCGATAAACTGGGTACGTAATCTGTCACTAAATCATATACAGTACTGATATCGCCATCTTCTACAGCAATTCCGATCAAGGCAGATATCACCGATTTGGAGACAGACCAGTTGATCATTCGATTTGTATCTGTATATCCATTAAAATACTCTTCGTACAGAATGCGATCGTTTTGAGTAATCAGCATTCCTGTTGTGCCGGTTTCATCTATAAACTCGCTGACCTTTTTGTTTTCACCTTAATAAGTATATTCTTCAGGGAGATCTCTCAAATCTTCTTCTAAAAAAATACTTTCTCACCAGTTTCCACTATTACTGTTGGAAACCGTTCATCAAGATTACGAAAATTATCATTTAACAAAGGGGGTGCATTTGTCCATAATTTATTTGCAGGTCAATTTGTGGTTCAATCTGAGATCCGCCGTACGACACCTTACCACTTCCCCCACGAGACAGCCATGGCAGGCTACTCCAATATAACGGGCGGCGATGACAGATACTATAACAATATTTTCCTGGGAGACGATGATACACATAAAGAACCTGTCCCGATAACCTTCTTTGAGCATCTTCCGCTTAAACCCAGAGACGAGACTGAAGAAGGCGGAAAGGCAGTCATGGACGGTGTTCCGGACGATGCGATCTGCTATCTGCATCCTGTGGGACTGGGTGGCTACAACGATCATCCTGATGTAAAAGGGAGTACAGCAAAAAAGAACTTAAGACGCTTGGAGATGCTATCTTTAAAGGAAAAGCCGTCCTCCCAGTGGCATGGACGGAAATCTATATCTTAACAGCGCGGTTCCGGGTAGCCATGAACCTAATGCGAAAGTCGATGACCATAAAGGCATCAAAGTGGAGTTTGATCCTGAGCAAGGCAAGGTTCATGTTCATATCGATGAACCCAAATTATTTGCCGAAGCTTCTCCAGCTGTAATCACTACTGATTTTCTAGGCAAGACCCATCACGCGGATATGAAGCATGAGCAGCCCGACAGTACCCCATATCGTTTTGAGTCCGACTTTTCGGGATAAAGAGACCAGAGGCAGATCTCACGCCCGGTCCGTTTGAAGTAACCGAGAATGGTCCCCTAGATTTTGAAATTTAGTTTATTATTGAAGATCCAGTCATTATAAGTGACTGGATCTTTTATTGTGCATCTCTTCTTCTAAAAAGTATCTCTGGTGAGATTCAACAAATCCTTCTATCTTGAGAATCCTGTCTTTATATTGTTCTGCCTGTACTAACATAATATTATATCCCAGTATATGTTAATATATAAGTAATTCTATCTATTGACTAGGAGTGTAAGTGAATGAATCCAAAAGTGATCAACCTGTTAAATCGTATGATTACGATTTCTGTCTATACCATTTATCCATTTGTCCTTGTTGCGCTTATTTTAACTCGTGATGAAAGAGTTTGGAGGGTTTTTCTCGCGCCTGCCATATCCTTTATCTTAGTGAGTATTTTCAGAAATTTCGTGAACGCACCACGCCCATATGAAGTAAATGATACGAAGCCTACAATTAAAAAAGATACGAAAGGAAAATCATTTCCCAGCAGACATGTTTTCTCTGTCTTTGTCGTTGCCTCGACACTCTATTTCATTTCTCAGCCTTTAGGCATAGTTTTGATCCTTGCCGGCATTTTATTAGCTTTTATACGTGTTATCGGTGGCGTTCATTTTCCACGAGATGTTATAGCTGGAGCCGTTATTGGAATAATATCAGGTGTATTAGGATTCTATCTCTGAATCGTATTGAGTGAAACATATTAAAAAAGACAGCGTCGATTAATCGACGCTGTCTTTTTTAATATTACCGACCGGTCTGTCAAGCACCCTACATCGTCATTTAATCCTGAATGGAGAACCGATACAGTTTGTCGTCATTTTCTTCTGGGTCACCCCGTCCGTCTGTATTATTGCTGATGAAATAAAGCATATCATCTTCTATCAGCACATCCCTGATCCGGCCGAATCCAGTTACTTCTTCTCCCTGCTCGCCGGTTTCAAGGTCAAATTCAAATACAGCACCGCCTCTTAATCCCGCGACATAAATTCTGCCATCGTAATAGGCCATTCCAGATGGGGCCCATGTCTCTGAATCTCCAGAGGTGAAGAGAGGCGAGATCATACCCTCTTGTTCCTCTTCTCCTTCAATGATCGGCCAGCCGTAATTCTGACCGGCTTCAATCAGGTTGACTTCGTCATTTGCTGTACTACCGTGCTCACTTGAATACATTTTGCCATCAGACGACCAGGTAAGCCCCTGAGGGTTTCGGTGTCCATAGCTGTATACATAGGAATCGGCAAAGGGATTGTCATCCGGGATCGAGCCATCACGGTTCATTCTTAAAATTTTCCCATTTAATGAATCAGGATCCTGTGCAAGATCAGGTACAGCCGCATCACCCGTCGTTGCGTAGAGCATGTCATCAGGTCCAATCTTTAGTCGGCCGCCATGATGAACCCTTCCACTAGGGATTTCATCAAGCAGTACGCTGTCCTCCTGCCAAACGTCTTCGTTTAAAGTCAAAGTAATGATACGGTTCAGAGGTCCATTGCTGTCTTCATAGGTGTAATACGCATATGCCAGGTTGTTTTGCGAAAATTCCGGATCGAGTACAAATCCTAATAAGCCTGCTTCCGGAACAGAAGAAACGTCCATTTCCAGCTCCACATCTTGCCTGACAGTTTCTCCATTTTCAATTCGTGTGATATATCCAGGTCTCTCTGTCAAGAAGAAAGTATCTCCCTCTTTTTCAATCGACCAGGGTATCTCGAGGTTTTCAGCAACTATTTCCGGTTCGTCAATGATTTCTTCCTGCTCTTGTTCTTCCTGTTCTTCTCGCTCTTCCGGCCCTTCCGGTTCTTCCTGCCCATCATTTTCCTGTTCAGTTGAAGTGATGTCCGGGTCAGTTGTAACAGGTGCTTCATCAGTATCAGCACATCCAGAAACTAGAATCACTAAAAACAGACATAACATACTGAATTTTTTCATTCTTATACACCTTCTTCCTTATCGTTTCTATTGGCGATAGGAGTCCTTAAATTAAACCAAATAAGATAAACCCAACGGTGTTAATTGCAAAATTAGCAAACATATGTACAAGCCACGATGGATATATATTCTCAGACTTTTCATTTAAATAATTAAAGATACAGCCCCCAGCGAACAGGCCCGTCATGGCTAACAAATAAATACTCCAATGGAACCATCCACTTGTCATACCTACATGATATAACGCAAACAATAAAGAACTGAATACATAGGCAAAGAGGCGACTAGTGTTTTCCTTCAAAATTAAAAAAGCGAAACCACGAAAGAAAAATTCTTCCAGCAAAGAATTAACTAGAGAGATATAAATGGCAACATATACAAAATTATGTTCAGTGACACCAATATTGTCAGTTAAAGACTCACGAATTGAAGATAAATCAATATGGTCTTTTAAAAAAATATACGCAAGTAAGATAATAGAGTAAACTCCAACACCCAGTAAAAATGCAAATATAAAATCTGACTTTCTAGGAATAAACAGTTTTTTTAAACGACTATATTGATCTTTATACCTAAGAAAGTACCCCATAGGAACAAATGAGAACAGAAAGATTTTCACAATTGATTTGTACAGATAGGGCAATTGAACAAATCCGTCTATTACACTCATCCCTAAAGCTGATAGTGTGATAGTAAGAATCAAGAATACACTTTTTCTATTTATTTTCATAGTATGAAACTCCTTTTACAACAAATCAATCATTTTTAGTTACTTTAAGTACTGATTTATTTTAGCGGATACACTTTAGCTCCCATAACCTAAATAAATCAGATATCGGAACTTCTTTTCTGTAACACCACTATAAAAAGAATCCACACTAAAAAACACTGCTTTTTTAGTGTGGAGCTTAGTGGTATTTTATTCTATAGAAAAAGGTATTAGCTAACTAAACTAAGAATCTAAATTAAAAATGATATAAGTAAAAATTTTAGTCACTCATCGTTTTCAGCCAACTGGTTGCACGGTCAAAAACTGCAGAAAAGGACACTTCTAGAGCATAGCTCTTTTTATAGAATGTCTTGCTTATTCTTTAACTTTATCCCTAATCTTACACTTTAATCAGTAATTTTTTCAATCCCTGCGATGCCAATTGCTCCAGGACCGCCATGACTGGAAATCACAGCACCCGCCTTCATCCAGCTGGCTTTTTGAATACCGTTTTCTCTCAGCAGATCGAAAACCATCTCTTTCTGACTGTCTTCAACACCCGGAGCACCTACTATTAGAACGCTATCAGGGTCAATGTTATAGTTTTTGAAAAAATTATTAACCATCTTTTTTAAGCAGTTATCAAAAGATCCACGGTATTTCGCTCCAGAGACCAAGTACCCGTTTTCTAATTTAATTGATGGCTGAATCTTCAACAAATTTGCCCCGTGAAAAGCCAGATTTGAGACGCGGCCGCCAGCTTTTAAATATTGCAGTGTTTTAGGCAGAAAAACCATGCGGGTGCGTTCTCTAATATCTTCGACAAAAGCAATAATTGCTTCAGGACTTGTATTAGGATTATCTTCAATGAATTGAGCTGTCGCTTTAACAACAGCCGCTGCTCCGATAGATACATGCTTGGAATCTACAAGGTAGACGTTTTTAAAATCTTGAGCTGCAATGTTTGCTGCATTGAAGGAAACTGTTGTTACTGCAGAATATCCGATGTGGATGATATATGCATCTGGATGTTCAGCAAAAACTTGCTTGAAAACTTCGGCATTATCTTGTGGAGAAGTACCTGATGTTTTAGGTAGATTTTCTGTTTTCTCATAATAATCAAAAGCTTTCTGAACATCAAAACTACCATCAGAATACGTTTGATCTCCCATTGTTACATGCATCGGAATGACTTGTATATTATAGCGACCGATTATTTCTTTAGATAGATCTGAACCACTTTCAGTTGTAATAATATATTTATTCATAATTAACCTCCATTATTTTGGTAGATTATAGTTCCTCTACTGACTTTAGGCTTCATTTGTTTTCAGTATAATCATTGTACTATATATAATTTAAAATATATACTCAACTTTTCGATACTATCTTTCAGGGCCTTCTGTTGAGAAAACACTTTACAATCTTCCTCCTCCATATTTTCTAAATCAGTTGATCCATAAACACAATTCATGAGTACTTCTTCTAAACTATCATAATAAAGTGTTAAAAATCTGGAATAGTTCCAGTCCAGCCACAGTTCATTTGAGTTCTTAATTCGTCAAACACTTTACTTGTCATATTGTTATTTAACCTCTTTTTAAACTTTGTTATTTATATAATGCTTTCCAGTTTCTAAACCTCTGTTTTATAATAGTCTATACTATTATATTATAACTTAAATATTACCAATAACAATGAATAATTGGACAGAACATATTCTAATTAACACAAATTATAAGACCCCTGAAAACGTAGATGACGTTTTCAGGGGTCTTATGATTATAATTATTTAGTTAATAACGTAACACTCTCCACGTGGCTCGATTTGATAGCATTGATGTCAACGGGTAATTTTTTACCCGACTTATGCGGGAACAAATCAATCGGTTTTTCGAGTTTTTTACGAAAAGCGACGTTCAAGGGAACATATCAACTTTCTTCGCTTCTATAAAATTGTAGCCAGCATATCTCGCTGTCATTTAGATTTTATATTTCCTTTGTTTTTAATACAATATCCAGAAATTAGTCCCACAAAAATTCCTGTGAGATGAGCAACACCACTATCTAATGATTGAGGAATTACAATTGCAGAAAATACACTAAAGATAATCAAAGCTAATACCCACCACATAGCCTTCGATTTTAGTATTACTGTACTAGGGCGCATAACTGCGAATGCAGAGACTACTCCCATAACGGCTGCAGAAGCCCCCGCTATAAGCCCTGGTCGCTCAATTACTAATCCGGTAAGTGGAAATGCCAGACTACCCATCAGCCCTGCTATCAAATAGACCATTACTACTGTTTTTGCGTTTGTAATCTTTTCTACTCTTGAACCAAAATAGAAAAATAAACCCATATTTAAAATTATGTGAATGAGTACTTGATGTGAGAAAAACACAGTAACTAATGTCCAAGGTTTTTCTAGTATCAAAGATATCTCATGATTCAACAATAATTTCGCTCCAAGGCTAGGAATTATATTTATAGCGATAAATATAATTATATTTATCGCTATAATCACTAACGTCCCTTGTCCATCACGAATAATTTCTTTGTACTTGTTTACCATCTTTTCATTCATCTTTAATCCTCCTATTATATTTTCTTATGTAGCACTTTTGTATCATTTTTACCAATGGGAAGAGTGTTACACATTCTTAAGCCTGATATTACATTATTTTTACTCATAGGTCGCATTAATAAAAATTACCCAGCAAGAATATAGTAGAAAAAATAACGACATCCTGCATAAAGTGTATAATCCATGATGAAGCAAAACCTTTTGTTTCATACATACTTCTAGACAAATACCATCCAAGAAGAACACTCATTACAACACCTACAATTCCACTGGGGGCTCCATAAAAATGGGCTATACCAAATATCATTGCAGCTATAAATATTGCCTGACTCTTTGGTAAAACATTTTTTAACGATCCTAATATAGCACTTCTAAACACAACCCCTTCAGATTTCAGTTAATCTTTTTTCAATTGTCTTAAGTTCTTCTAAATCTTCAGTAAGAATTTCTCTCTGAACTAAATCAAAAGGCAGTATATGACCCCTCCATCCATCTTGTACTTCTGGAATTTCGTCATCATTAGCTTCTTTCTTTTTTGCAACCATATTAGGTTCTACTTGGTTTATAACCTCAAACCCTTCTGACTGAATCATTTCCAAATCTGTAGAAACCACATCCCAATTATCCGAAAGAATCTGATATGCTTTATACTTGTCAGCAAGTTTCACATTTTCTATTCTTGAGAAAATGTGAAACTTATTTTTTCTTGCTCTTGCTCAACTGATACATCAAGAATCCCTTCAATCAAATCATTTTTGAGTTCGTCATATAAGCTACTAAATTCATTAAAGATTACCTGTTTATAGTTTCCCAATGACTCGTGAGAGGTTATAGCCGCTTCGATATCATCATGCTTTATAACCACATATTGATCAGATATTTTCTCAAAAATTGCTTCCTTGAGTTCAGGAAACACCTCCCAATACTCTAATAGTTGATCAACTTCCTTTATAGGGATTCCTCCAAACATAGTTGCATGAATATCCCAACTTTCTGCAGGTTTTATAGAATCAACATAGCGCGATATATTAAGGTTATAACTATTTTCACTAATGGTTTCTTTAGAAACAAGAGCAGAATACTTTTCAACAGATGCTCTGCTCTTAACAGTATCAGCAATTTTTTTAATGTCACATGGTCTCAATTTGTTGTTATTTCCTGATTTTTCAAACCCTTTAGATGCGTCTATAATCAACACGTCTGAAGTAGGTCGATTTCTTTTCAGAACCATAACGATAGTAGGAATCCCTGTACCAAAAAAATATTTGATGGTAAACCAATAATTGTATCAATGTTATTTTTTTCTATAAGATTCTCTCTGATCTTTCCTTCGTCTCCACCTCTAAAAAGAACACCATGAGGAAGAACGATTGTCATGATACCATCGTCCTCTAAGTGATACAGATCATGCAATAAAAATGCATAATCAGCCTTACTCTTCGGTGCAATACCATAGTTTTTGTAACGAGCATCAAATTCTTTATCTGAAGGATCCCATTTTTGAGAGTAAGGTGGATTAGACACAACGGCATCCGCTCTTATCAGTTTGTATGTTTTATCCTTATCGGTATCCTCAAAAAAAGGCCAATCATCTTCTAATGTATCACCATTTCTTACATTGATATTTGCGGGACTAATCCCTCTCATAACCAAGTTCATTCTTGTAAGATTGTAAGTATTTTCTTTAAGTTCCTGTGCGTAATAATCTATCTTGTTTTCTCCTTCTAAAAATTTAGCAACGGAGTTGCCGATATTGATCCATAACGATCCCGATCCAGATGTAGGGTCATATATCTTGATTTGCTTTCTATCTTTTAAATGTTCCGCGACAATTTCCGACATTAAAACAGAAACTTCATGTGGAGTATAGAATTCTCCAGCTTTTTTTCCTGCATTGTCAGCAAACATACTAATAAGATATTCATAAATGAAACCGAGAACATCATAGTCCTGCTTTCCATCCATAGGGATTTTTCTTATAAGCTTAAGAAGGCTTTTAACGGCTTTTGTTTGTGCCTGTGCTGTTTCTCCAAGTTTTGATAAACCGGTCTGTAATGTGTTGAAAATTTTCTCAAATACTTTTTTATACGCATCATCAATGTTGCGATCGAAAGCGGATAATGCATCTCTGACATTCGATATATCAAAGTCATTACCTTTTGCCAGCCAAGTAGAGAAGAGATTTTCATACGCAATAAAATAACCCAAATTTTCTCTTACATGAGTTGCATACTTAACATCATCTTCATTTACTTTTTCCATGTCAGCATCAGTTAACTTTTCTTTCCTAAATAAAGCAATCTCTTTTTCTGATAAAAATTTATAGAACTTGAATTGTAAAATTAAGCTAGACGAATAAAAAAGCCATTTGTGGTACACTCATTCCAAAATTAACAACCACGAAAATTAGGAGAGTGACCACAAATGGCCTACACCCATCTTACCATGGAAGAACTCGGATGGATAGATACGTATCTTACTATTGGATTATCTGCTCCAGAAATAAGTAATAGGTTGGGACGTTCAAAACAACCGATTTATAACGTCATACATTTTCTTGACGAAGGCAACACGATTCAAGACTATTACCGTCGGTATAAAGAAAACAAGAAGAGCTGCGGCGTTAATAATAAAGAATTGCCAGAAGATCAAGTTGCTTATATCAAAGAAAAAGTAGCTGACAACTGGACGCCAGATGTCATTATCGGTAGATCGGAAATAAAGATTGAGTGCTCAATTAGAACCCTTTATCGTCGCTTTAAAGATAGTGATGTGTTTGATGTAACCACGTTACCTATGAAAGGAAAGCGCAAACCTAACGGTCATAAAGAAAAACGCGGGAAACAAGCATTTAGACGACAACTTAAAGATCGGAAAAAAGAATACCCTGATTTCGTAAACGAGTTTGGGCATCTAGAAGGAGATACCATTGTTGGTTTAAATCACAAAAGTGCCGTGATTACCTTATTCGAACGCCTTTCTAAGCTCATCATTACTTTAAAACCTGATGGCCGAAAGGCCAAAGACATCGAAATGAGTCTTGATTTTTGGTTTCAGAACCTTCCGCTAAACTTGTTTAAATCCATTACCTTTGACTGTGGTAAAGAGTTTTCTAATTGGAAAACTATTAGTAACCATCATGACGTTTCTATATTTTTTGCGGATCCTGGCTGTCCTTCTCAGCGTGGACTGAATGAACAATCTAATGGTTTGCTTCGACGAGATGGTTTGTATAAGCAAATGGATTTTAACACCATTAACCAGGCGTTCGTTTCATCCATCGCTATTAAAAGAAACAAAATCCCTAGAAAATCTTTAAACTACAGAACGCCAATTGAAGTATTTTTGGGAAATGTACCAGATTGGAAATCGTCTAGCTTAATTTGACAAACTAAAGAATATAAAACCAAGAATAAAATCCTTATATTCATTTGCTTCAATCTTTGACCTCATTTGATTTGCAGATTCCCATATTGTAGCTGCAAGTTGCTGTTTATTCATATCATTTTTCCTCTCTTTTCACGTAGATTAGTTCAATGTCATATCCCAAGCCATCCATCATTTGCACGAAAGTTTTATTCAATACCCCATCACTCTTTTTCACAATACGATTTATATATTGACCTGTCTTGCCAATTTTTTCAGCAAGACCCACCTGAGTAGTATCATTTTCCAGACATTTCATTTTTATATCCTTTTCAATATTATTTAATATCATCTTTGTCCTCCATTTCCACACTAGGGTATTCTAGTATTGTCAAACTTTGATTTCACGTTTATACTACAACACATTATTGGTTGGATTTCAGCACAAAAAAGATGATTTTATAAATATAATAGATTTTTTACATTTTGTAATTATAAAGCCATCTACAAAGTCCACATATTTCAATCCTATCCCCACATCCTGTCCGTTTTAGTTATGCCAACTCATCATCAACTTTATAGTCATTTTGTCAACTCGCCACATTTTTGACAGTCATTTCGTCAACTCACCAAGCAAATATCCATCTTATCTACTCAACCTTGCATCATGTCCATCTTGGATATGTTCTCACAATAAAAAATCCGTGACCATGAGCCTGCATTGAATACAAGTTCAAAATCACGGAAATCCTATTATATCAAGCCTTTTCTACTCTCTACTTCTCTACCCTTGACATCAACACTACCGTCTCGACGTGACTCGTTTGTGGGAACATGTCTACTGGTTGTACTTTCTCGACAGTGTAGCCACCTGCAACCAATAAGGCCAGATCGCGTGCCAGGGTCGATGGGTTACAACTGACGTAAATCATTTTCTCCGGCTGCATTTCAAGTACGGCATCGATGAACTGTCCTTCGAGTCCTTTTCTTGGAGGATCGACAACAAGTAAGTCCGCTTTGCGACCTTGGTTGCTCCATTCCAACATGACTTCTTCAGCTGCTCCGACTTGATACGTCACGTTTTCAATGCCATTAAGTTCAGCATTGCGTTTTGCATCTTCGACAGCCGGTTCGATGAGTTCGATCCCGTAAACCTTTTTAGCTTTTTCAGCTAACGCCAGTGTAATCGTTCCGATACCACAATAAGCATCGATCACGGTTTCTTCTCCAGTCAGTTCAGCGAACTCCAATACTTTGCTGTACAGGATTTCTGCTTGTAAAGTATTGACCTGGAAGAAAGAACGATGGGAAATTTCAAATGTGTGACCCAGTAATTTATCCTGGTATTTGTCTTCACCATGAAGCACAATGACTTCCTGACCGAGAATAACATTTGTCCGTTTGTGGTTCACGTTCTGGATAATACTGACCACTTCAGGGAGCGCCTCAAGGATATCCGGAACAATTTTGCTGAGTGGGAACAGTTTAGCCGTCCGAGTGACCAGGACGATCATCAGTTCTCCGGTATGATAACCGCGGCGAACAAGGATGTGACGCAGGTTCCCAATGTTTTCTTTTTCATTGTAAGGTTTGACGTTATACTTACGCATGATGTCACGGACCGCTACCACGGCTTTGTCGATCTCAGGATCTTGGATTTTGAAGTCTTCCATTGGGATCAGGTCATGGCTGTTCTTTCTGAAAAAGCCGGTTTCCAATTTCCCGTTGTATTTTCGGACAGGTATTTGGGCTTTGTTACGGTAACCGAAAGGATTTTCCATTCCAATGACGTTTTCAACTTTAGCATCCGGTAATTTTCCGATTTTTTGCAGAACAGTCTCAACCTGATTCTTTTTGAATTTCAGTTGTGCTTTATATGATAAATGCTGTAATGGCATAGTACCTGTTTGAGCATAGGCCCTATCTGTGATTTCCACGCGGTCTGGACTCTGACTAATAATTTTCTTCAGTTTCCCAATTCCGAAAGATTTCCCGATTTTGATTACTTTAAACTCAATTGTTTCACCGACAAGGGCTCCTTCAATAAATAGTGGATAGTGCTCCATCTTGGCTACACCGAGTCCTTCATGTGTTAGATCGATGATTTCTCCCTGATAGGTTTCATTTTTTTCTACTGGTACTTTGAAATTTTCTTTGTTATTACTCATTTTATTTCTCCTTTTTCGTTCTAGATTACTTTACTGTCTAACTTAGATTATACAGGTTAGGCGTGAAAAATTAAAACGCACAGTCCAAACTGTGCGCTTCAATTATTCTTCTTCGTTATTCTCTAATTTTGACACCTGTTTTATAAAATCTTCTTCTTTTTCTTCAGTCATCAAGTCATGTGTGTTGATGGATAGATGCATACGGTCCAAATCCGTGACGATTTCCAAATGCTGCTGGTACATACTAAATTCAGCCGGGGCATCACCACCGTATTCACCGTCAATATTAATCATGAGCTGCTGGTTGTTTTGTGTTTCTGCTTTGACATAACTCGTTTTTTTGTACAAGACTTTTGGATGATGGATGTGTTTACCATCATTCATGAGCATCGTGATCAGTCTCAATATTTCAGCAATGTTCGTTGTTTTGACAATGATCAGCGTGAATTGTCCGTCACCCAATGTCTTGTCGGGCGCGATTTTTTCAAATCCGCCAACTGAATTGGTTAGTGCCACAAAGACTAAGGAAGCTACACCTTCGTATACACCATCATCATAAGTTATTTTAACGGGGACCTTACCGACTCGGGGCAAAAGTTCTGCCCCTTTCACGAAATAAGCGAGTGATCCAAAAAGTGATTTCATATTAGCTGGGACCTCATAAGTCACTTCCGTCAAAAAGCCTGCAGCGCCGATATTCATGAAAAACTTGTTTTCGGAGCTTGTTTTAACTTTTCCGATATCCATATGAACGGTTTGACCTTTATGAATCAGCTGAGCAGCTTTTACAAAATCGTAGCGCGGAATCATTAATGCGCGTGCATAATCATTGGTTGTGCCTGCTGGTATGATTGCCAGTTTGGGACGAGGTTCATATGGCGAGATTCCATTAATCACTTCATTGATCGTCCCGTCTCCACCCGCTGCCACAATAAGATCAAAACCATCTTTTGTGCACCGATCAGCTTCTTCTTGAGCACTTAGAGGTTCCGGTGTTGTACAAAAAGCACTGGTATCATATCCCGCTTTTTCATATTCGATTAAAATATCTGGTATTTGTTTTTTTAATAGTTCACGACCGGATGTCGGATTATAAATCACTCTAGCGCGTTTTCTCACCGTCCATCCACCCCCTTTTCCAGCTAACCTTAACGTTTATCCATTTCTTCTTTGAGAAGTTTGTTCACAACGCCCGGGTTGGCTTTCCCTCTAGTTTGTTTCATGACACTTCCAACCAAGAAACCTAAAGCGCGGTCTTTACCGTTCTTATAATCCTCAATGGATTGTTCGTTATTATCTAATGTTTCTGAAATGATGGGTAAGAGTTTAGCTGGATCACTTAATTGGACCCACCCTTTTTCCTCGACCAACGCTTTAACATCATCACTGCCGTTAGTAATCAGTTCTTTGAATACTTTTTTTGCAATCTTGGAAGAAATAGTCCCATCCTCAATCAAGGTGATCATTTCAGCCAATGCTTTGGGTGTCAGTTTTGTTTCTGAAAATTCCAGATGCTCACTGTTCAAGTAGGCAGACACTTCACCCATCAGCCAATTGGACACCTGTTTAGGATCGGCAGCGTAGTCGACTGTTTCCTGGAAGAAATCCGACATTTCAACAGTCGCGGTCAACACGCCTGCATCATATTCAGGCAAGCTGTAGTCATTAATATATCTTGACTGACGTTCTTTCGGCATTTCTGGAAGGGATGCTCTGACATCATTTATCCAGTCTTCACTGATTTTTAGGTTAGGAATGTCTGGTTCAGGGAAATAACGATAATCACTGGAACCTTCTTTGACACGCATCAAGATAGTTTCTCCGGTCGTTTCGTCGAAACGGCGTGTTTCCTGTTGAAGTATTCCACCAGCATTCAAGATTTTTTCTTGTCTGACAATCTCATGTTCCAAACCTTTTCTCACGTTGTTGAAGGAGTTCAAGTTTTTAAGTTCGGTTTTCGTTCCAAACTCTTCCTGGCCAAAAGGTCGCAGTGAAATGTTGGCATCACAGCGCATAGATCCTTCCTGCATCTTGACATCAGACACTTTAGTGAATTGAATCAGCTGTTTTATTGTATCCAAGTATGCTTGTGCTTCTTCAGGTGAGCGCATATCCGCTTCTGATACGATTTCTATTAACGGCGTGCCTTGACGATTCAAATCAACAAATGAAGAGCCGTTATCCCCGTGGGTATTTTTCCCTGCATCTTCTTCTAGATGCACACGTTCGATACGGATTTTTTTCTTTTCACCTTTGACATCAATCTCGATCCATCCGTCAAAGCCGATGGGTTTATCAAACTGAGAAATTTGATATGCTTTTGGATTATCTGGATAGAAATAATTTTTGCGGTCAAATTTCGTATAATCAGCTATTCCACAGTTTAATGTCAAAGCTGCCCTCATGCCAAATTCAATGGCACGTTTATTTACGACGGGCAAGACCCCTGGGTGTCCCCAGTCGATTACATTTGTATTTGTGTTAGGTTCTGCACCAAAATGAGCGGGTGATGGGGAGAACATTTTAGAATCGGTTTTTAATTCCACATGCACTTCCAGGCCTATAACTGGTTCTAAATTCATCGCTTATTCTCCTCCTCTAAATGATGGTTTTTTTGTATGATAATCGTTTTCTTTTTCAAAAGCATAAGCGGTTCTGTAAATTGTTTTTTCATCGAAATGTTTGCCGATTATCTGCATCCCGACGGGCATATTATTTGAAAATCCGCAGGGAATGGATAGTGAAGGCACACCAGCTAAGTTGACCGGAACCGTTAATATGTCAGACATATACATGGCAAGCGGATCTTTGATTTTCCCACCAATCTCAAAAGCAGTCGTTGTCGTTGTCGGTGCAACTATTACATCGACATCTTCAAATACTTTTTCAAAGTCTTGTCTGATCAAGGTACGGGCTTGAGCTGCTTTTTTAAAGTGAGCGTCATAAAATCCTGAACTTAAAGAGAATGTTCCCAGCATGATACGACGTTTGACTTCTTTACCGAATCCTTCTGAACGTGATTTGATATAGATATCTTCAAGGGATTCGATTTTTTCTGAACGGTAACCATAACGAATACCGTCGAAACGCTGCAAGTTACTAGATGCTTCTGATGAGGCAATGATATAGTAAGCAGGAATACCATATTCGGAATGTGGCAAGCTAACTTCTACAATTTCTGCTCCCATTTTTTCATAGAAATCAAGGGCTTGACGGACAGATTCGATCACGCCCGGTTCTTGTGCGTCTTCATGGAAGTATTCTTTCGGTACCCCAATGCGTAATCCTTTGACCCCTTTATCGATATCCTCGGTAAAATCAGGTGTATCCCCTTGGTAAGAAGTTGAATCCTTCTCATCTGTGCCACTGATTGCATTCAAGACGAGTGCGTTATCTTTGACTGTACGCGTAAAGGGACCAATTTGATCTAGACTGGAAGCAAATGCAATAAGACCATAACGGGACACGCGACCATATGTAGGTTTCATGCCTACAAGTCCGGTAAAGGCTGCCGGTTCTCGAACCGATCCCCCCGTATCTGAACCGAGAGAGACAGGCACTAAACCGGCCGCTACGGCTGCAGCTGAGCCACCTGATGAACCGCCTGGTACTTTCGTTAAATCCCATGGGTTGCGTGTTATTTGAAAGGCAGAGTTCTCTGTAGACCCACCCATCGCAAATTCATCCATATTCAATTTTCCGACCATGATCATACCAGCCTGCTTTAATTTTTCAATAACCGTCGCGTCATAAACCGGGACGAAGTCTTCCAGCATTTTCGAAGCTGCTGTTGTTTTGATACCTTTGGTAGAAATATTATCTTTGATCCCAATAGGTAAGCCACTCAAGACATTGTTTTCATCAATACCCTGTTCATCCATTTCCTTGGCAGCTGCTAGAGCTTCTTCTTTACTTAATGTTAAAAAAGCCCCCACTTGTTCATCTGTTTGAGCAATATTCTCATAAACAGATTCCATCAATTCAACCGCTGTGAGTTCTTTACTTACCAGTTTTTCGTGTAATTCTTCTAAAGTATAATCCAAGAAATCCATTATGCTTCACTCCCCCCGTTATCAAACATGGCAGGCACTTCAATGTAGCCATCTTTTCGTGTTTTGACATTTTTAAATAAGTCTTCTCTATCCGTTCCTTTTTGAACAACGTCTTCTCTCCAAACGTTTGTCTGAGGAAGACCGTGATAGGTTCCTTCGACACCTTCTGTATCCAGGGCATCTAGTTTTTCTACCATTTCTACAATTTGATCCAACTCTTTTGTAATAGAGTCAATCGTACTATCATCAAATTCCAGCTTTGCCAGTTTGGCTACTTGTTTGACTGTTTCTTCATTTATCGCCATGTTATCTATCCTTTCGTCTGCTAGTTATTTTATCTGCATTTAATTAAAGATATAAACCTCATAATCTTCTTGTTCTGCTTCTCTATCAAGATAAGACTCCATGCCATTTAAAGACTCGACATTGATTTGAGTTGGCACATTATTGGGTAAATATGTTTTGCCCGCTTCGTTTAAAAACTGGGTAAAGGCAATCATTTCTCCTTTGCCATAGAACTGAGTAGTGATCGTGATCTCTAAATTCATTAACTGGTCTTCTACATAATGACCCAGTCCGGTTACGCCACTTACATTCGGGAAAAACCCTTCGACTTCGGATCTGAAGTTAGCAAAGTTATTGCCTTCAGCGCTCTGCATGCCTTCTAAAGGAAAGACCAGACGATCTTCATTTATATTCTCCCAGTTAGACACACTGGTATTTCCATTTTCAACAAAGCCCACTGAAACATAAGTTCCTGGTGCCAAGTCATCTTGTGTTGATTGTTCGTATAAACCTATGAATATTGGAATCTCTTCTAAGCCTTCACTATTGCGCATGCGTGAGATGACTTTATCTGCCATCTCCTTGCCGGCATCCAGTAACTCATCAGATGGGATGGGTTGCTGTAAGCGCGTCCCAATATCATCTCTATAATAATCGATTTGATTCAATGCGAGTCCGACACTGACTCCGGCCAGTTCCAATCCTTCTTCCGTTTGTTTGTAATAGTTCTGTTCAAGCACCGAACTCAGATAATTCGGATTACGTTCTGCCGGATCAAAGGTATTATTAGATGGAGGATTCAGCCCCTGATTTTGTTCATCTATTTCTGCTTCTTCTATTTCTACTTCTTCTACATCCTCTTCATCATCTTCGTCGGGCACCTGTTCTCTCCCTAACCAGTTTGTGACCAGCGAAGAAGTTAAGAACTGACCTTCCTGAAAGAAATGGCTGTCCGTTGGGAAATATGCCTGGGAGTGACGCATCAAGTCTGTTTCAAACGTCCGTATATTGATGTTTGAATTAAGACTGCGTGTGATCCCTCTATTTTGACTTGGCGCGTATGTGCCGTCTTCAGTGATCACCGGACGGTAATAATTTGAATCTACCTGCTCTTCAATGGTAGACGCTGCATCTTCATCCAGTTGATTTGATGCTTCGCCAGATTGTTCAACTTCCTCTTGGCCTGACTCATTTGGATCAACCGGATCTGGAAAGAAATCACACGCCGAAAGAAATAAAGCCTGGGCAATTATCAAACTAAGAACTGTTTTCTTTTTCACTCGCTCTCACTCTCAATTCTATTCATTCATCAATCTCCTCAAGAACTTGCTGTTCAGTTAATACTGGTACTTCTAGCTCCTGTGCTTTTATCAATTTACTGCCGGCTTCTTCTCCTGCAATCAGATAATCGGTATTCTTAGATACACCGCCAGTGACTTTTGCGCCGAGATCAGTCAATTTCTCTTTCAATTCATCACGGGTATAATGTTCTAACTTCCCTGTAATGACGACCGTTTTATCTGAAAAATAGGAAGAAACTTGTTTGATTTCTTCTTTACGTTTACCTTTATATTCCATGTTAACACTTGCTTCTCTAAGCTTTCGAATTAATTGAGCGACTTCTTCCAATTCGAAGAAAGCTTGAATGCTTTCAGCAATCGTTTCGCCCAGTCCTTCGATGGCTTCAATCGCTTCTTTAGGTGCATTATTCAGTCGTTCCATAGTAATGAACTCTTCGGCAAGTAATCGTGCAGCTTTCACTCCGACGTGTCTGATCCCTAAACCAAAAACTAATCGCTCCAGTGAATTCTCTTTTGATTTCTCGATGGCACTGAGTACGTTATCAGCTGACTTGTCAGCGATTTTATCTAAGGTCAACAGCTGTTCTTTTTCTAAGTAGTATAAATCAGCAGAATCTTTAACCAAAGACTGATCATAAAGCTGTGCAACAATTCGTTCACCTAAACCGTCGATATTCATCGCATTTCGGGAAACGAAATGGGTCAATTTTTCTTTTGCCTGAGCAGAACAACTTGGATTCATACATCTTAAAGCCACTTCTTCATCCAGATGCATCAGTTCACTCTGACATGCCGGACAGTGCGTCGGATATTCATACGGCTGACTGTCTTTTGGTCGTTTGTCTTCATTCACTTTAACCACTTCAGGAATGATGTCGCCTGCTTTACGCACAACGACAGTGTCCTTTAAGCGGATATCTTTTGTTTTCATTAAATCAACATTGTGCAGGCTTGCGCGCTGCACCGTCGTTCCCGCAAGTTGGACAGGATCCATGATGGCTGTAGGTGTAACGACACCGGTACGTCCCACTGTCCATTCAACCGACCGGAGAAGGGTCTCAGCTTCTTCTGCCGGAAACTTGTAGGCAACGGCCCATTTCGGCGCCTTGACCGTGTAGCCGGCTTTTTCCTGGTTATCCAGCTCATTTACCTTGATAACGATCCCGTCGATTTCATACGGAAGCGTCGTTCTCTTTTCCTGATATTCTTCAACAAAAGCCCACACCTTGTCTATGGTTTCGAACACACGGCGTTCCGGGTTCGTTTTCAAGCCCAAGTCGTCAAGTAACCGTAAAGCTTCTGACTGACTTGTAACTTCTTTTCCCTCTACTTGTGCGAGTGAATATAAAAACACACTCAGGTTTCTCGATGCGGTTACTTTAGGATCCAAATTACGAATCGTTCCAGCTGCCGCATTGCGTGGGTTCGCGAAAACGGCTTCGCCTTGCTCTTCACGGTTTTGATTCAACGCAACAAACGAGGGTTTAGGCATGTAAATTTCTCCGCGTGTCTCGAGGGTCAACGGTTCTTTCAACGTGAGCGGGATGGATCTGATGGCTTTAACGTTTACCGTCACATTTTCACCTACCAGCCCATTTCCACGGGTCACGGCTTGCTTGAATTTGCCGTTTTCATATTTCAGAGAAACCGCTAAGCCATCCATCTTCAATTCGCATTGATAGGTGTAAGGTTTATCGACTAATTCAGAAATTTTACGGTCAAAATCTTTCAAATCTTCTTTAGAAAACGCATTGTCCAAGCTCAACATAGGTATATCATGTTCCACTTTTTCAAAACCTTCTAAAAGAGTGCCTCCTACACGCTGAGTCGGCGAATCATTTTGAACAAGTATCAGGTAGGTTTCTTCCAGTTCAACTAATTCTCTATATAGCAGATCATACTCTTCGTCTGGAATGGTGGGCTGGTCCAAAACATAGTACTGATGACTATACTGGTCCAGCAAAGTGACCAACTCATCAACACGTTCTCTTGCCTGATCAAAATCCACTTTTTCAGTCATTGGACTATCCTTCCTGCACTTAGCATTTTTCGATTGGTGCAAAACTTGCCAAGAGTGGCTTGATACCGATTCCTGGAAATGCAATGTCAAGTTGGAGATCGTCGCCTTCACCACTGATTTTCACGACGGTTCCAACATCCCATACTTTGTGTTTAACTTTTTCTCCCACTTGCCAGTCCAATTTTTCTGCGCCACTGTTGCCTGTGGCATGTGAGACAACGTTTTTTCGTTTTTTCGTCTTGTTATCGAAAGGATCGTTTGAACTGTTTCCCATGCCTTCGTACATACCACTTGAGAAGGGTTTTAACGAGCCAGATTCTTCGACTTCTAACACGGTCTCATCCACTTCTTCTAAAAAGCGGGACGGACGATTGGATTGAACGCGCCCGTATAGAGCCCGTGACAATGCATTCGTCAGGTATAATTTTTCTTCCGCTCTCGTGATCCCCACGTATGCTAATCGTCTCTCTTCTTCCATTTGCTCTTCATCGAGTTCTGCTCGAGAGAGTGGGAAAAGTCCTTCTTCCATACCAATCAGGAATACAACTGGGAATTCCAGACCTTTGGCAGCATGTAAGGTCATCAATGTGATTTCACTTGTCGGTTCTTCTTCCAAACGATCGATGTCTGAAATCAGAGACAAATCAGTCAGGAATGTAATCAAACTTGCGTCATCTGGTTGCTGTTCATCAAATTGTTTTGTCACGGTCAAGAATTCTTCGATGTTTTCAACACGTGTTTCAGCTTCCAGGGTGCGTTCTTTTTTTAACGTCGGTAAATACTCTGATTTATTCAAGATTTCTTCTGTCAACTCTGTAATGCTCAGGAACTCCGCCATTTTAAGGAAATCCTGAATCATTAAGGCAAAAGCTTCTACCTTTTTGGTTGCGCGCGCTGAAAGGTTGATGCTGTTTGCATTTAAAGCTGCGTCATACAAGCTCCAGCCCATCTCTTCAGCGGCTAAGGCTAATTTTTCAACCGTGCTCGCGCCAATGCCACGTTTGGGTTCATTGACAATACGGGCAAAACTGAGATTATCTTTAGGATTGGCAATAAGCGTTAAATATGCCAACACATCTTTTATTTCTTTCCGGTCATAGAATTTATGTCCCCCAACCATTCGGTAAGGAATATTCGTTTTGATCAGCGTTTCTTCCATCACACGCGATTGCGCATTCGTTCGGTAAAGCACGGCGAAATCCCCGAATTCTCTATCCGGATTCTTCTCCAATTCTTTCTGGATATGCTGAATCACGTATCGGGCCTCTTCGTGCTCATTGCCTGCACGGTAATAGGTGATGAATTCTCCGCCATTTTTATCTGTCCATAAATGTTTATCTTTACGTTTTGAATTATGTGAGATCACATCATTGGCAGCTTTTAAAATATTTTTGGTTGAGCGATAATTCTGTTCCAATAAAACGACTTTTGCATCGGTATAGTCCCGTTCAAAATTTAGAATATTTTCCATGTCAGCTCCACGCCAGCCATAAATGCTCTGGTCAGCATCACCTACGACACAAATATTGTTGAATCGTTCTGCGAGCAGGTTGACGAGCTTATACTGCGCATGGTTGGTATCCTGATACTCGTCCACATGAATGTATTGAAATTTTGTCTGATAATACTCCAGGATATCTTTATGTTCTTCGAATAAACGTACCGTCAGCATGATTAAGTCATCGAAATCCACCGTCTCAGCTTGTCTTAATTCACGTTGATAACTGTCATAACAATCAGCAACCATTTTACCAAAGAAATCTGTTGCTTCAGCACGAAATTCTTTCTCGTTCTGTAAAACATTTTTGGCATTGCTTATTTCAGAAAGAATCGCTCTTGGATTATATTTTTTAGGATCGATATTTAATCGCTTAAGTATCTTTTTCATCAGTGTCAGCTGTTCTCCAGGATCAGCGATAGTAAAATTAGAACTGTATCCAACATGGTCTATTTCTCTTCTCAAGATACGGACACACATTGAGTGAAAGGTCGAGACCCAGACGTCTTGTCCGCCATCTTTAACAAGTCCTGCAACTCTACTTTTCATTTCTGAAGCTGCTTTATTGGTGAAGGTTATGGCTAGAATGTTCCACGGATTCACGCCTTTTTCTTGAATCAAATAAGAAATCCGGTGAGTCAATACCCGTGTTTTCCCAGATCCTGCTCCAGCCATAATAAGTAATGGCCCTTCTGTGTGAGCAACTGCCTCTTTCTGTTTGGGATTCATCCCTTGTAAAATATCTTCTCGCAGTACCACTTTCTTCATCCTTTCAGGTGTTCATACATTGTTCCATTATACAGAAAACCGAGCATTCTTTCCATACATCTTACTAGAGAATATGCACCGTAACAGTAACCATATACATATAATCGTTATGAATTCATACATTCTACCCTTTCGCTTATTTCCCGAGAACATTTTGCCCTGACTAAATTAAATTCTATATGCTTTCAGCCTACAAAAAAACTCCATGCCTTTTAGCATAGAGTTTTACGAACACCACCTCTTATTCGTCCATACCTTGAATAAGATTGATAAGCAGCTGATTAAGCAAGATCCGAATTTCTCGTCTGGCATATGTGTAATTTTGTTCTTTGATCCATTCCATTAATTTTTCATAATGCGTAATTTTAATCGCTCTGCTTTTTTGGAAAATAAGCGGTACTCGCTTTGAATCTTGATATAAACCAACCATCGTCTCAATAACTCGATCATTCATATAGGTGTTTGAATGATAACTGAGCAGCATTTTCCACAAGTCGATCTCAGCCGTTTCAAATTGGTTTGACTTGAGTGATTTTGCAACTTTCAAGTCTGCTATCCTACCCGAAAAGGGTTCAGTGTCAATAACACACTCATCCAGCTGCAGCGTATAAAAAATGTGTTGGAGTAATGCTTCAAGAAAATAGATGCGTTCCTTCTGCTGACTTAGATCAAGCGGCTTCCCCCCCACAAACACACCTTTATTCGGAACTCGGTAAGCGTAGCCTTCTGCAATTAATCGGTTGAGTGCTCGTCTTACTGGTGTGCGACTGATCTCAAGTTGTTCGGATATATCTAATTCTTTTATCTGTTTATCTTTTGTCCAATGTACAAACATTATTTCGTTTTTCATATAATCGTAGGCTTTAACTTCAACTTTATTCATTTTTTTCATGTGTACGTCCTTTATTTAGACAAATATGTCCGTCAACTGAGCCAATGTTTTAGTGACTTGTTTAGTTGGAACCACGATATGACCAAACTCAGTGGTTTCTGATTCATTAATATTGTCATAAAAGGTAAACAGCCAATCGGGTTTGATTTGTGCTTGCGTATAAACCAGATCTTTTTCATCGGTTCTTATCACTTGCATAACGATGGAATCAGACAATCTATTTGTTACGCTTATCGGCCACCCGGTTACGGCTTTAATCAATGCCTCATATTGAGAAAGATTTGGAAAGTTGAAGGTGTAATGAAAAGCACGGTGGGGATGTGCAACGATCTCATTCACATACAGTGCTCCGCTGGACGTTGAAAAGACTTCAACAGCCATTACTCCAACAAAATCCAACTTCTCTGCAACAACTTGACCTATACGGCTTATTTCTTGTTCCACTTCGCTCTCGAGCTGAGCAGGTGCGACAGCTTGATAAAATTCATCATTTTTGTATTTCATTTCTGTTATAGAAAAAGTCGAGATCTCCCCATTGTTACTTTTCACTAAGGCTAGACATAATTCTTTTTCTGAAGGTATCCAAGCTTCTAGAATACAGGTTCCTTGGTTCAAGAAATCTGTCGCAGAAGCAATATCTTCTTCACTGAATAACACATGATTTTTTTTATATCGTTCATCGGTGCTATTTGATTTCAAGACGCACGGAAAACCAATACTCTTTACAGCTTCTCTAATGTCATCCAAAGAGATGATGGTTGCAAATGGGGCAATATTTACGCGTACAGATTCTAAAAAAGCCTTCTGTAACATTCTGTCTTGAGAAATGGAGAGTAACTCTTCACCTTGAGGTACAGGAACGGTGCGTTTGATTTTTTTTACCAAATAAGATGGAAAAGCATCTGATTCATAAACAACCACATCACTTTTCATAGCTAAATCCATACACGCTTGTTCATTTGTGAGTTCAGCTTTCAGATGCCAGTCGGCAATGCTTTCAGCTAAACAATGCGTATGCGGGTCTAGCACACCGACGTGATACCCTAATTTTTTTGCTGACAGTGCCAGCAAGCGAGCGACACTGCCTCCGCCTATAATACCAATCGTACTGCCAGGTTCTATCCAATTCATCATATTTTGTCACTCCATCATTTAAATTCGGTAAACGGATCTGCTTGAGGATTATTTCTGACTTGTTTTTTATTTTTCTTCATTCGTTTTGTCCAAAATCCACCATTTATATAGCGTGGTTCATAAGATATTATAAACGCTTTTGATTCTATTTCATGAATCAAACGGTATAGACTTCTTTCATTTGACCTTGGCGTTAAGATTTCTAGAACATAACGAGCGCCTTCTCTACCATACGCCTGAGTAATCGTTACACCGTAGCCTTCGCCTCTGATTTCTTCTGCCATCTCCCAGCCATTTCCAGGTACAATGGCTGTTACCAGTATATGGCCTAAAGCCAGTTTATCTTCTATTTTCATGCCCGCATAAATACCTGCACCAAAACCTAATGAATAAACAACGATGTTTAAAACGTTATCCAAGTTATCCAGTACCAGTCCTAGTCCGACGACCCAAACAGCTACTTCAACCATGGCTATGAATGGTGCTGCTACTTGATACCCTTTCATCGTCAACATCATTCGAAGCGTATTTAGCGTAACGTATACAACGTTGATCATAAATATCGTTATCAGCATTCCTAAATTTAATTCCACTTTATCTCTCCTAAACTAATTAAGTCTATCTAATATAAAACAATGGCCGAGACAATACCCTGTCCCAGCCTTTGTCATTAAGAGTACAGGTCAACAAACTGCTTACTCTTTTTCGTTTTCGATTAATTCTTCATTATTTCCTTCTTCAATCTTTTTTACAATAAGAGAAGAAATACGAGAGCCATCCATTTTGCTGACGACTAAACTTAAATCACCAACGCGAATGAACGCATTCTCTGATTCAAAGGGTATACTTCCAAATTCGGTGATAAAGTAACCGGCGATCGTATCCACATCTTCCGAATCGATCATAGTATCAAAGTAATCATTAAACTTATCTAATGGTGTGGATCCATCTACACTATAAACTGAATCTTCAATTCGTTCAATCAAACTGTTTGATTCATCATATTCATCGTCGATCTCTCCCACAATTTCTTCCAATAAGTCTTCCAATGTAACAATACCGACGACACCCCCATATTCATCGTTCAGGATTGCCATTTGATTTTGTGTTCGTTTCATCTGAAAAATCAAATCATCTATAAAAATAGTTTCAGGAACAAACAAAGGTCGGTTACTGATTTCTTTTAAATCGATCGAGTACAATGGTTTATGTTTTGATGCCTGCAATAAATTTTTAACGTGAACGATTCCTAGAATATTGTCTTTATCTTCAAAATATAGCGGGACACGTGAATGAGGCGTTTCCAGCATAGCCTCAATGTTTTCTTCGTTTGGATCATCATAATCTAACATAAATGCATCCGTCCGTGGAACCATCACTTCGCGAGCAATTTTATTATCAAGGGATAATACCCCTTTCAACATTGAAAATTCATCTATATCAATAACCTCATGCTGATGGCTATGTTCAATAAACGAACGAAATTCGTCTCGTGTAATGGCTTCGTCTGTCACCTTGAAATCCATCGGTAAGATGTATTTCAAGCCTTTAACCGTGACATCAAGTAACCAAATAAGGGGTAACGAAAGATATCTAAGTCCCAAAACCAGACCTGATAGCTTCATGGCTATTTCATCCGGGTTTTGTTTTGCTATTGCCTTAGGAATCTTTTCACCAAAGGATAAAAGCAAGTAGGTGAGCACAATCGCACTGACGATCAATACAAATGCTTGTGAAGAAAGAATCGGATTAGCCGACGATTCGACTAGACGTGTGATCAAAAATGCAGTCAGACCACTTGTAAACAAAGCGGATAACGACATCCCTACTTGAATGGTCGTAAGAAACTCGTCTGCATTGTCTAAAATCCATAAAATCCGTTTTGCTTTCTTGCTTCCATCTAAGGATTCTTCCATCATTTTGTTTGGATTGATGGACACCATGGCCATCTCAGCGGCTGAAAAAAATCCGTGTAACACAATTAAGCTGATAATAACTACTATTTGCCCAATAAAGGGCTGTATACTCCAAGGGTCGCTGTTCATAGATTATCTCCTTCAAAATTTCAAATCATATAAAAACACAGTCAATATATCATATAACGCTTTATCTTACAATGATTATTTCAATTCATTTTATAGCCTCAATCAATAAGGGTCTTAACAGTCGTAAAGAAAGGATAAAACTGGTCGATCACATCACCACTTTTTTGTCCTTCTAAAAAACCTACGAATGAATAAGATTCATCTTGTTCATCGAATACATATAAAAATCCGTTTGTTTCATTCTCATCTTCACCAGCAATTTCAGCCGTTCCTGTTTTAGCACCGACCGAATACTCCAGGTCGTTTAACGGATAGGACGTTCCATTTGGGCTCGTCACCGTTTCAACCAGTATATCTCTCACCAGAGTTGAGCTCTCGCTTGATATTATTGCTTCAGTCATAGCTTCTTCCTCTTGAAGGATTAATTGAGGATAGACAAATTCTCCTCCGTTTAGAACAGGTGTGTAAAAAGTTTGTTGATGGATGGTATTCATCAATATTTCGCCTTGCCCGTATGCAGTGTCAGCTAATAAGGTAATCTCACTGATTTCATTATTGTTTGCCAGTTGAGCGGGTTCCATGGTTAATGGCAATTCAAAATCTTCACTAAACGGAAACTTCAGTATGTTTTCGACAAAATCATTTAGCCCGAGTTCCAGAGCTTCCATGGCAAAATAGATATTATCTGAATAAACCAGAGCATCGGTCAAATCAACTTCCGTGACCGTATCATTTACTCTTGTGATTTGTCTATCTCCAAAGCCTTCCCTATCCGACGACCAGTTTAAGCCTTCGATGGTGTTGCTTTTCTCAGGTGTCGTGACCCCTGAATCGAGCAAAATAAGTGAGGTCAGGATCTTAAATGTCGAACCTGGTGCGTACCGAGAAGTAAAGCGATTCAAGAACGGCTGATTTTCATCTTCAATGTAGGCGTCATAATCTGCCTGAGAAATCCCGCGAGCAAAAAGCTGGGGATCATAAGAAGGCGAACTCGTCAAAGCGAGAAGTTCACCACTTTTGGGATCCATGAGAGAAGCAGCACCCGGTTCCGATTCAAATGATGCATATAATTCTGCTTGAATATCACTATTTATAGTTAAACGCAGTGACTCGCCATTTTTTCTCTCTCTTTCTATCACAACTTCTCTGGTCTCACCTTCGCTATCAGCAAGCGCTATTTGTCCGCCCATTTCTCCACGTAGCTCTTTATCAAATCTGTATTCCAAACCACTCTTACCTACTACTTGTTCTGATTGTAATAACGGATTGTTTTCGATGTCTTCAGCAGAAACATCCCCGACGTAACCAATCAAGTGTGCCGCGGCTTCTCCTAAAGGATAGAGCCGGTCAGTCGTTTGCTGATACAAGACACCTGAAACTTCTGGTGTCTCATTTGCATCCACAATTGTAAAAGGAACGAAGCTCTCTTGTGTGACCCAATTTTGGCTAAGGAGTTGTTCAAGCGCTTCTACTGATATGTCGAATGTGTCGCTTACAGTTGCTAATCGGTTTTCTCGTTCTTCCGCTTCTCCTAAGACGGCAGGATACAAACCAGCTTCATACGCATCGCCTTCACCGGCAAGCATATTCCCGTTCCGGTCATATATAGATCCCCGGTTAGGCTCAGTGTAAGATAATTTCACTGTATCACCTTCAACCATATTAGGGAAAAAAAGGGAATGATCCCAATGAATTGCTTTAAAGTCTTCTGTTTCATAAATGGCTGACTGATAGTTTAATGTTTCAATTTCGCCCAGGACCGTAGTCATGCCTAAACTATAAGTGAATGAATAGACATCCGTTTCTTCATCATAGATGATTTCGTGATCTATAATTTCTACTTCATCCACTCCGATAGCTTGAAAAATCGTTTCATATCTTTCAGCCAACTCTTGTTTTGTATATCCTTCTGCTGTTACCGATTGTTCTGAAAGCGTTTCTGCATAGTCTTCAAAATGTGTCGAAGCCTTTGCTTTTAAATAGTCATCTACCAGGCTTTCAACCTCTTCACGTCGCTCAATGGCTAATTGTTCAGCTTTCCAATTTCTGTAATAAATATAACCACCCGTACTTAACAGCACAAGCAGGACAATACCAAAAACAATTCCCATCACTTTCTTGTTTGATCCTTTTGGTTGATTTCTCATTTTTTTCACGTAATCGACTCCTTTATCTCTACTTAATCATCTTCATAACGATCCTTCTCTAAGGCTCTATAATTTATCATTTTTCTGCTGAACAATTCACCATTTGATGGTGGTGTATATGTTATTGCATTGGCGCCAGCTTTGATTGTTTCCAATATACTTTCATCCGTTGGGCCACCGGTTGCGATGATGGGTAAATCGGGATACTTTTCTCTCAGTTCTCTCACGATTTCACTCGTTCTCCCTGCACCTGATACATTGATGATATCTACACCAGCTTTTATGCGTTTCTCAATAGTGGTATATTCTGATACCACTGTTAAAATAATGGGAATATCGATCACTTCGTTTATTTGTTCAATTGTATCTATCGGGGTAGGGGCATTGACAACAACTGCTTTACATCCGTGTGCTTCTGCGAATAAAGCCATATTGGCTGAACGTGTCCCTTGTGTCGTGCCACCTGCTATACCGGCCATGATCGGTATCGTTGAAACAGAGGTAATGGCTTGTATGATGGCTGGATGAGGTGTGAATGGATAAACTGCCATGATGGCATCAGCATCATTATTCATGATCAATGCAATATCAGTGGTGAACATAAATGATTTAAACCGTTTCCCATTTATCAATATACCACTGGCTTTTCTAATTACTTCAGGCACTTCGACATATCCATTGTACAAATTTGATTTTACTGACGGGTATTTTTTCTTTTCCATATCCATCCCTCTTTATCTTTGGTTTACTTATCGTACTGGTCTAGTTCATACAACTCTATTATTTCAATAAGTTTTTCAGGGTAAGTTGGGTCGGTTGCATAACCCGCAGAATAAAGCGCGTACGCTGCCTCCTTATACGTAGCAGCTTCCTGTACACTTTGGTAAAGTTCAGGATTCCACGACACCCCATTAGCAATCAACTCAGCATAATCTTGTACTGACGCTTCAAGAGACGGGTAACTTCTAAATGAAGTTTGAATTTCTATCCATTCTTCGTCATATTCCATGGTCGCATATTTTCCACTGTCAGACTGTCCTTTGATACCAAAATAGTTATGTTCTTGCTGTGATAAGCTGCTTTTCCCCCAGTTGGATTCTAGAATCGCCTGCGCGATAGCTACACTGGGCTTTATCCCATGAGATTCCTTGAGAGGAGCAGCATAGCTTGCCACATCAGCTATAAATTCTTCTCTTGTTCTGCTCTTTTGCACCATTGTTTCATTCTCTATCGATTGACTGATCAATGCTATGGATACAATAAACGCAAGAAAAAGAATCGCTAGTATTTTTGCGAGAGGAAGAGCTTTTTTCTTTTTATTATAACCCAGAATTTATCCTCCTCTTTTGTTTTTGAATCATTTATACTAAGGATACAAACGTGCATCACTTAGCATGCGGTTATGTTAACTTTTAATTTTATTTTCGTATGCCGTTCATTACCATTTTAACATATTAAAATTAATCTAAACAGATACTCGCAAAAAGTATACACTTGTTTTTTTGAATAGCGTTATACTTAGTTTACAGAAAGAACCACTAAAGAAAGAAGGATCAACTTGAAAATAATAAATTGGGGCATTATTGGTCTCGGTGATATCGCTCATCAATTTGCATCACAGTTCGAGTCAGACAATGCTAATCTATTGGGAGTGGCTTCTCGTACTCTTCAAAAAGCCTTTGAGTTCTCAAAAAAACACGATATAAAAAAAGCCTACGGGAGTTATGAAGAATTAGCTTACGATCCAGAGATAGATATTGTTTATATTGCCACTCCAAACAGTTCTCATTATGCTGACATGTTGATGTTGCTCAAAGCCGGCAAACATGTCTTATGCGAGAAACCAATCACTCTTAACCGTACACAGCTAAACACGGTATTAAATGTCGCACAAAGCAAAAATTTACTTTGTGCTGAAGCGATGACCATTTATCACATGCCTCTTTACAAAGAATTAAAGACCAACATACAGGGAAATAAATACGGAAAACTAAAGATGATTCATACTTTATTCGGAAATAAGCAGGTATCTGACCCGACAAACCGCTTCTATGATCCTGATCTTGGCGGCGGCGCATTGCTCGATATCGGTGTTTATGCCTTATCCTTTATCCGGTACTTTCTTTCAAGTCAGCCCGAGGTAAAACAAACGACTGTCTTATTAAACGAAACAGGTGTCGATGAAAGCAGCTCTTTTCATTTCAGGAACAAACAAGGTGAAATTGGGACAGCTGCCTTAAGTTTTATAGCAAATATGCCGATTCAAGGTGTTATTGTATGCGAAAACGCTTATATCACTGTCTCCGATTATCCAAGAGCTTCAAAGGCTACAGTTACCTATTCAAATGGCACAACGGAAGAAATCAACTTAGGTGATAGCTCGAAAGCCCTGACCTATGAAATACAGGCCATCTCTCAAACGCTTTTATCAGAAAATGATTTCTCCTTTCTTTCCCTTACCCGAGACGTCAACGAGTTGATCGACTGGGCCGCAAAGGAATGGGAGATGTCTTGGGTATTTAAAGACGAAAAATGACAAGCTGAAATCAAAAAAAGCCCCCCAGTAAACCGAACGATGCTGATGGATAAGACGATCGATCTTAGCTTCAGGGTCTTGCGTTTTTCTGGGGAGCTTTTATCGTTTACTCAGTTAAAGCACTTGTTATTTTTTCCAATTGTTCGTATAATTTATTTTTTTCGATGAATCGAGCAAAACGCATGACTTCTCGTCCATCAACGAATAGTAGGACAACAGGCACCGTAAACACAATATATTCTCCAGAAATTTCCGGAAATTTTTCAACATCCGCCTGTAACGTTTTGATTTCCGGGAACCCTTCTACTATTGGTTTGATTTGAGGCAAGACGCTGTGACAAACCGAACAATTTTGACCATATAAAAACAAAAAAGCTAAATCATTCTGATCCACATGCTTTCTGAGTTCCTCCAGGGATCGTGCTTCTTTAAACCCCTCCATATATCTTTCCTCCTATTACTTTTTTGATCGTTCCACACTGATTCTTAATCGGTTTTTTCCATCAATCCGGAATTTTCAATGCTTCGACCATATTGATGTGTTTTAATTTGAAATGCATCACGACCATTACCAAACTACTGAAGAAAAACATCAGCAGGAATGAATACAGATAACTCGTCCATGTAATTTGGCTGAGGAAACGCATAATATCAAGTTCAGCGGTTTGTAATACAAAGCGATGCATGAAAACACCTAATACAAAACCGACAAGAATACCCATAATGGTCAAAACAAAGTTTTCACGATAAACATACATGGTCACTTCTTTGTCGAAGAAGCCCAAGACTTTGATTGTCGACAATTCTCTGATACGTTCTGATACGTTGATATTCGTGAGGTTATACAAGACAACAAAGGCAAGCGAAGCCGCCGAGATAATAAGGACCACCGTCACCACATCCAGGCTGTCCATCGAATCTTGGAACGCGTCTTTGATAGCTGTCACAAACGTTACGCCCAGTACAGCCTCTTCTTCAATCAATTGTTCACCGAGCTCATTATCACTTATTTGTTCGTCATATTTAAGCAGGCGTGTATTATATTCGATTTCTTCAGCAATCACTTGATCATAATAGTCTGGTGACATGTATATATAATGCTGGACATATTGTTCAGAAACAGCATTGATTTCAACTTCTATTGTTACTGAATCGTCCCATTCCAACTCTATTGTGTCCCCTACAGCGACATCGAGCAACTCGGCTAACTTGTCGGTAATAACCACACCCTCATCTTGCAATTCGTATGTTTTTGATTGATCCTCCAAGTCTCTGAGTACAACAAAGTCTTTAAACAAATCTGCATCACTTGGGACAAGGAGTATGAAATCACGCGTCTCTCCATCTTTATTGGCTTTGACATTCTCCTGAAAAGATAGAAGCTGCTTCTCAAAACCGTTTACGTTTTCAAGTTTAGCAACAAGTGACTCACGATCAGCAGCTGTTGCTTCAGCATTTTCAGCTACGACTGCCTGGTATAAATTGATCTCTCCAAATTGAACGTCTGCAATATCAGCAATCGAATCGGACAAACCATAGCCAGTCAGGAGCAACGCCGTTCCTCCAGCCACCCCAAATAATGTCATCAACATTCGACGTTTATATCTAAATAAGTTTCGGGATGCTACTTTTTGAGTAAACGAAAATCTTTTCCAAATAAACGGCATGTATTCCAAGAAAATCCGTTTCCCTTTTTTAGGCGCTTTTGGCCGTAGCAACGTCGCCGCATTGCTGCGTAAAGATAAGCGAACGGAAACTAATGTAGATAATCCGGTCGCCAAGAGTGCAGCGGCCAGAGAGATGACTGCGTAATTCCAGTAAAATTGTGTTTGGGCGGAAGGTAAATTGTAGAGCGAACTATACGCGTCTAAAATCACATTAGGAAAGAGCCAATACCCTAAAAACAAACCTAATATACTCCCAAATGAGGTGGCAATAAATGCATAAACAAAGTATTTGGTTGCAATGGCCATATCACCATATCCCATAGCCTTCAGTGTGCCGATTTGGTTTCTTCCTTCATCGACCATCCGTGTCATCGTTGTCAATGATATAAGCGCTGCTAATAAGAAAAAGAAAACCGGGAATATTTTAGCAATAGCACTGATTCTCTCTGCATTTTCGTCAAACTCTCCGTAGCCTGCAAGAGAAGTCCGGTCATTGACGAAATACTCCGGCTCGGCTAAATCAGCTAATTCTGTTTCGGCTTCTTCTAAATCAACTAAAGCTTCCTCAATTTCTGCTTCAGCATCCGCAGCTTCTGCTTCAAATTCAGCTGATCCATCTTGATACTCAGCTTCTACCTCCTCTAATTCAACCCGTGCAGCTTCCAATTCTTCTCTTGAAGCTGCCAGTTCAGCATTGAGTTGACTTTCAGCATTTTCGAGCTCTACTAATCCGGCTAGGACTTGTTCTTCCTGGGTCAATAACTCTTCGTAAGCTGGCGAGTCCTGCATTTGCGCGGCTTCAAGCTGAATTTTGTTTTCTTGTATTTCATTCAATGCTTGATTGAGTTGTGTCCGTTCGTTCTCGATCTCAGCACGTGCATTTATTTCTTCGCGTTCCAGTTCGTCCATTCCAGCTGCATAGTCGGCGAAACCTTCATCGATCTCATTTCGAGCGTCTTCCAATTCCACTCTGCCTTCTTCAAGCTCTTGTCCAGCTTCTTCTACTTCTTCATAGCCGTCTTCGATTTCACTTTCGATTTCTTCGTAGAGTGCTTCGTACCTTTCATTCGGTCTTTCTGACAAAAGCTCTTCTACATCGGCCTTTTTCCTATCGATAAAGTCCTGGTATTCTGTCGAGTAAGCTACATATTCACTTGACTGATGAAATAAGATGTAGGCATCGGTATAGATCTCCATGTCATAAACATCTGCTGACACCACCGAAAAGCCGTCTAAATTGCCACTACCTATAGTTGTGTTCCCTCTATTTATCCGTTCGATATATAAGGGACTATTCAAAAAACCAACGACTTCAAATGTATGCTCTTTAAGTGCGGCCTCACGATTTTCAGATGTTTCTTCATTTATCTGAATGGTATCGCCTATTGCATACTCGTCAACGTAACTATTCGTGTGATCGATAGCAATTTCGTTAGTGTCTTCAGGTAAACGGCCTTCAACAATTTTAAAGTCATTGATCGAATGCTGCTCTTTGTCCCAGCCGATAACTTTTGATGTTAATCCTGACTCGTCAAAAATGACATCCTGACTATAAAAATAGTTCACATCGGCATTATCTATCGAATTCAAGATTTCTTTGTCTTCATCTACTAATCCCATCGTTGAAAACACATGTATATCGCTTAAATTTTGCTCATCATAATAAGAATCGGCCGTATGAATCATTACCGGTCCGGTAGCACTTAAGCCAGCAAAAAAAGCGACTCCTATTAAAATAATGGCAAAGATAGATAAAAACCGGGTCTTGCTTCGACCTATTTCTCTGAACGTATCTTTCCATAATGCTCTCTTGGTCATTACACTCCCTCATTTCGCATCCGTTTTACCATTCAATCGATTCTACCGGTTGTGGATGAGCATTCAACGTGACTTTTCTGACTTTAGCATTGTTGATATCGATCACACGATTTGCCATTGGTGCAATGGCACGGTTATGTGTGATAACAACGACTGTTGCTCCGTATTCTTCTTTGGAACGATTCAATAAATCGAGTACTTTTTTCCCGGTTTCATAATCCAGCGCACCGGTGGGTTCATCACAGAGCAATAATTTTGGCTGCTTTGCTAATGCGCGCGCAATGGCAACGCGCTGTTGTTCGCCACCAGACAACTGGGCAGGGAAATTATCCATTCGGTCTTCCAAACCAACGCTGATCAGTATTTCCGTTGCATCTAGCGCATTGGGAGAAATTTCTGCTGCCAACTCTACATTTTCTTTAGCCGTCAAATTGGGGATCAAATTATAATTTTGAAAGATAAAACCAACATCATTTCGTCGATATTCCGTCAATTGCTTATCTTTAAATCCAACTATATCCGTCCCGTCAACGATCACTTCGCCTTCATCAGCAGAATCCATTCCACCTAAAATATTTAAAACTGTTGTTTTCCCAGCCCCACTGGGCCCGACAATAACAGCAAATTCGTTTTTCTCTATGTCAAACGTTATACCATCATTAGCTACGACAACTGTTTCACCGGCTTGATAACGCTTCACTTCATTTTTCACAGAAATATAAGCTGACATTTCTTTTCGTCCTTTCCAGTAACTTTCTATCTATTTTATCATATTAAGTGGATCCGTCTCCCTTTTTTTCCTCCATTTTCAAAATCTTCAATCTTTAGTCATATGTACAAAAAAAGACAGGTTTCCCTGCCTCCCGTTTGTTATTCTTTTGTTCTTTGAAGCACAAAGACTTTCAAGTAATTAGAATTTGGATTTTCGTTGTTTACAGCAAAATCTTCAGGCAGGCTATACTCCTCAACGAGGTAAGCATCCACATCTAATTCTTCAAAGGCTAGGTTAACACTATCAAAGAAATCATCTCTTGATACTGTCCTTGCATTCGTAGAAGTAATGATCAAACCACCAGGTGCTAGCACTTGAATCGCTTCTGCCACTAATTCCGTGTAATTCTTTTCAACACTGAATGTTCTTTTCTTTGTACGTGCAAACGTTGGCGGATCCAAAACGATCAAGTCAAATTGCAGCTGATGTTTCTGTGCATAATCTAAATAATCGAACACATCCATTTTTCGGATTTCATGCTGCTCACTGTCTAAACCATTTACTTCAAACTGCTCTTTTGTTCGTTCTTTACTTCTGTTAGCCACATCAACATTGACAGTTTTAACCGCTCCACCCATGGCAGCCGCGACAGAAAACGCTCCCGTATAACTAAACGTATTCAGGACTTTTCTACCTAAGCCCCATTCTTCCATAATTTTGTTTCTGACATTTCGCTGATCGAGGAACAAACCGGTCATCCAGCCTTCATCTAAATAGATATTATATCGAACACCGTTTTCTAAAATAACTATAGGCTCTTCAGCTTTATTACCTTCGACAAATTTACTTTTATGCGGTGCATTTGGATAATGGCATTTCTCATAAATTCCTTTGAAATCAGGAATAGCTACTTTAAAGGCTTTTAGTATCATATCCTTGTGTTGGTAGATACCTTCACTATACCAAGAAAAGATATAATAGCCATCGTAATAATCAATAGTCAAGCCACCGATACCGTCGCCATCACCATTAAACATACGAAAAGCCGTCGTTTTTTTATCAGCATAAAAAGCTGATCTTCTTTCTCGTGCCATTCTAAATAGTCTGTCAAAAAAGGCGTAGTCTATTTTATCCGAATCATCTAGGGATAAAACCCAGCCAGCTGTTTTCTTTTCGCTACCAATATATCCAAGTGCCACAAATTTATAATGGTTGTCCACTAGCCTCACAAAGTCACCTTCGACTAGCTCTTCTTTATCAAAAAAATCTAATTCTTCTAGTATTGGGTACCCCTTTTTAATACGATCGGTTGCTAATTCTTTTATTCTCAATACTTTCATAACGCACTCCTTTTTAGCTGATCTTCTGTTTTCTTTTCTCTCACAGTATAACATAATATTTTAACGAATATAGTCTGTCTACAACTTAAAAAGTGGACGCTAAATAGCTTAACGTCCACTTTTTGGCACTTATTCTAATTGTTCAAAGTCCAATGTTTTATCGGGGTCTATCTTTTGAATAAACTCACTGTAACTCATTTCGTTCATTAATTCTGGGGCGTCTGATTCATAGAGCCCTTCACTAGATAGTCCGTCTCTTTGTTTAAGAAGACTGTCTTCTTTTAAAGCATCGCTTTCTAAAACGTCCAATTGGTTAGAAAAAATATACTCATTCGGTTTAAAATCTTCCATTGAAGGAGGCGAATAGAAACGTAACAAGTCCATCATCACAATATTGTCCGAATGCGTCAACTCTTCTCGAGCATCATCTCTAATCACGTGTAATTCAGCACGTTCAGCTTCAGACAATTCGTCTGTCAGTTCATTTCCATCTTGATCATAAATCGATTGACCAATAAATGTATAGTCGGAAGTCAATACTCGTCCATTTCTTAAAGGTACCGTACTATTATGATTCCCAGATAACAAATCTTGTCCCATGAACAAGAATTCATCTGTTTCAACCCCAAGTAAGTGCATGAGTGTGGGTAACATATCAACTTGACCACTGTACGTATCATGAACTTGACCATTACCAATTCCTGGTGCGTGAACGATCAATGGGACGCGTTGCATTTGAGTATCATCATACTCGTTCCAATCTTCCCTATCTTTGCCCACTAATTCGGCAAGGTGAGGATTTCGCATATTTGATATGCCGTAATGATCACCGTATAAAACAAAAATAGAATTTTCATACAACCCACTGGCTTTCAAGTAATCAAAAAACTCTTCCATGGCTTGATCCGCATAATTAGCAGTAGCAAAGAACTGATTAATCGTATCATCGGCAGTTTGTGCCTCTGGAAAACCTTGATTCTGTTCATCTAGAGGATACGGAAAATGATGAGTGACCGTTACAAATTTCGAATAAAAAGGTTGAGGTAACTGTTCAATATACTCAACCGAATCTTTGAAGAACAGTTTATCTTTTAATCCATATTCGAGTGAGCGTTCTCCTGACAAATCGTAAAACTCAGCATCGAAAAAGTAATCATAGCCAAAGTTTCGGTACGTATCTGTTCTATTCCAAAACGATCCGACATTTCCGTGGAAGGCTGCTGAAGAGTATCCAGCTTTTTGTTCCAATATTGCGGGCGCAGAATGAAAAGTATTTGTCGATCCGAGTGTTTGAAAAACACTGCCTTCAGACATTCCGTACAAAGATGATTCTCCCAGGACTTCTGCGTCAGAGGATTTCCCTTGGCCAGTCTGATGGAAAAAGTTATTGAAGCTATGTGAGTCCTGACTGTTAAACAGGCTATTAACGAATGGCATTACTTCATGTTTTTCGCCATTCTCATCTTCTAATTCATAATCGATCAAAAACTGCTGGACACTTTCCATCGCTATGACTATTACGTTACGGTCTTTTGCTACACCGAAGTATTCTTCATTCGGTTCTCTGTAATTCTCTCTCACAAAATCAATGATTTCATTTAGCTGCGTTTCATCAGCACTCGCTCGAATCTGATTATTTTGAACCGTTTGAACAATATCATAACCTGTAAAGAAGTTTAGCCCTAAATATTTTACGATATAATTTCTGTCAAACGTTCGTGTCAGCAGTTGAGGTCGATCTATTTCTGCTAACGTCAGATTTCCGACGAATAATGCCAATCCTAAAGCGGTAACTGCAAAAATATCGCGTTTTCTAGCTGGTTTGAAATAGTGTTTAGCTATCGTTTCACGCTTACGTATAGAAATAACCACTAGTAGGATAAAATCAAACCAGTAGAGTAAATCCCATGGTCGCATCATAGCAAACGTTGAGGCTATTAAGCCCGCGGATACATTGTTGGAACCAACCATGATATTCGTTGTAAGGAAATCCGAAAATTCTCTATTATACAAGATGTTGGAATAGAGAAGTAACGTAGTCACAAACAAAATTCCAATCAAAGCTATACTGGACGATTTTGATTTTTTAAAGTAAAGTGAAGCGGAAAAAAGTATCAGCGTGGCAGCTAGTGGATTAATAAACAATAAGAACTGCTGAATAACACCATTCACTCCTAAATCAAATTCTATCCAATAGGCCATATATGTTTTGAGCCAAAACATAACTGTTACCAATCCAAACAAAACATTTCTTTTATTGAAAATGTTTTTGATCTTAAACATAAATAGCCCTCCTTTTTCCATTTTTTTTTATTTTTTTATTTTATGATTAATTTTAAATCAATTTATTCTTCTCGCATATTCTAAGCGAAACTTTAGTATAAGGCAAATCAAACGTATTAAGCAATTAAAAAGTTCTCATAAAAGATTCTTTAAAGTATTAAACCTAAATACTTTAAAGAACCTTTTAATTTTTTGGTTTTTTTGGGAACATCATCTTAAAAGTCGTACCCTTGCCAATTTCACTCTTAACCGTAATCTCCGCTCCATGGAGTTCTACTAACTGTTGTACAATAGCCAGTCCAAGACCAGATTCACCGAATCTAGTCTTGGTTCGAGAGGCATCTGCCTTGTAGTAACGCTCCCAGATATTTTCCAATTGAGTTTCTGTCACCCCGATTCCTGTATCGCTAATGGTGATTTCTGTACCTTCTATAGTATTTCGACTTGATATGTCAATTTCGCCACTTTGAGTAAATTGCATGGCGTTTTTAATCAAGTTAACTAAAATTTGTTTTAGTCGGTCATAATCTGCATATACCGTGACATTATCGAGATCATGAACAATTAACTCGTTCGAAGACTCTTTGATTATCTCTTTCATTTGTTCACTTATTTCATCAACGATCTCTGATAAAGGTATCGCATGTTTCGTTAATACGATTCGATTAGAGCGAATGTTTTCATAATCCATATTCTCATTGACAAGTCGTATCAGTCGTCTTGTTTCTTTTCTCATCAGTTTTATACTTCGTAATTTTTGTGTTTCAGGAATGACATCGTGTTCTAGCCCTTCCAGCAAACCGTTTATAGTAGTTAAAGGTGTTCTCATTTCATGCGCTGCATCTTGCATAAAACTTTTTCCTCGCTCTTCTTGTTTTATGACCTCGTCTTGAGATTCTTTTAAAGCCATCACCATTCGGTTGAAATCCCTGGTCAAGTAATCTATTTCATCTCGTTCTTTATGCTCAAGTTGAATCGTATACTCACCTTCTGCTACTTTATGGGCAGCTTTTCGTAATCGATTCACACGCTTAACTTGATAGTGAGCAAAGACTAAGCTCAACAATATAGCAACAATCGTCGAGATAAGGAAGGCATTAAATAAATTGCCTTTTAAATCTTCCATTTGTTGATTGACATGGCTGATCGGTGCACTTAACGTAACAAACCCGGCATACTCCTTGTTGTTTTTCTGAAAATAAGGAAGATAGACGAGTGTGGTCTCTCTGGGATTTCCTAATAAATCTTCACGATTTGTTGTTAAAGATATGCGTTCGCCCGATTGCAGTTGTTTAATTTGATCAGGAACAATGTTTGCCCGCAGATTCAATGGTAACTCCGGATAGATTATATCTCCTTCTTCATCAAAAACAAAAAAGGAAACTTCCTGCGCCGTTAAAACGCGGTTGATCGTATCTAGTTGCGCCGGGTTCAAATCCTCATTCACTACAGATTCAGCATAACTAAACAATCTGTTTTCGGTTGCATTCAAGGCCGTTCTTCGACCAAAATGTACTAGCGAAAAGATGGTTACCGTCATTAAGATAATGATAACCGCTAAAAAACCCAAAAACTGTTGAAAGAAATACGGCAACTTCATTTTAGTCAATTTTTTCGGTATCATCGAACTTGTACCCTACTCCCCATACCGTCTTTATAACTTGCGGCCCATTTAAAAATACTTTTTGACGTAATTTTTTTATGTGCGCATCCACGGTTCGTTCATCACCAAAATACTCATAATCCCAAACTAATTGAAGCAGTTGCTCTCTTGAAAAAACACGTCTGGGACTATTTGCTAAAGTAAAGAGCAAGTCAAATTCTTTCGGTGTTAAATTATTGAGAGGTTGATCATACAAGACGACCTCTCGTGTCGTTCGGTCCATTTTCAAATGTTCTGTTTCAATGTCAAACGTCAATTCATCTGCATTAGCCGCGTCTTTACTGCTGGCTCTTCTAAACAATGATTTTATACGCGCAACTAAAGTGAGTGGACTGAAGGGTTTGGTTACATAGTCATCTGCACCTATTTCCAAACCAATCACTTCATCACTTTCTGAATCTTTAGCAGTCAACATTATGATGGGGGTCGATAAAGACTGTTTTCTTATTTCTTTACAAATCGTCATGCCGTCCATCCCAGGAAGCATGATATCCAATATAATGAGATCAAACTTATCTGGGGACTCTTTATACGTATCCAGCCCCTCTTTGCCATTGTGAACAAAGGTTGCCTCCCACTCTTCTTTCAAAAAGAACATTTCTATCATTTCACACACGGATTCATTATCTTCGATCATTAAAATATGCATGTTTAACCTTCTCCCTAGATTCATTCATTTTCATTATACACGCCATAGTTGAATTTTCTGTGTAAATCAATGCACTAAAACATGAAAACAGACTAATTGTGTCAACTTTGCAACCAAACAATAAACAGACCTTTTTAAGTTGAAAACTAAACGCAAAAAGACAGCACTTTATCCTTGTTCGTTAACAAACAAAAATAATGTGCTGCGTTTTTATTTTTTCACACTCTAAAATAGCCTATTCTTTTGGTTTTTTCTGGATAAATTCTATATCATCCACGAGCATTTCTACAACATACTTTGTTTCGTCTTCGTTGTTTTGATACGAACGCGATTGCATCTTACCATTTAACGCGATCAAATCTCCCTTGCTGCAATATTTTTCAATGAGTTCAGCTTTCTTACCCCAGGCAACAAACGGTATAAAATCAGCATCCGTCATACCTTCTTTTTTGAACGTCTTCTTTACCGCTAGAACGTTGTTGGTAACAAATCGACTCTCACCTATATCTCTTAACTCAACTTCTTTGACCATTCTCCCTATCAGCGATACTGTATTCATGCTATTCCTCTTTTCATCACATAGTAGGAAAGATTAACATCTCTCCTCTACCAATAATATTATGAAAAGAAATAATAACTCATGAATAAAGTTTTATCAAAAACGAAAAAACACTAAAGCGATAGAGAGAATCCCTATTACCTTAATGCTTTGACACCTCATTTATTAGAAAATATAGTCTAAAATATGCTGCCAGATTTCCGGATTAAATACATCCATTGGCTCTCCGGCCCCACCAACGACACTGTATCCAATCATTGTTCCTACTATAAAAGCCGCAGCAATTAACAGAATCGCAATCAGGACTTTTAATATATAAAAGATTATATCTTTAATTACCGTTTGCCATGTCATTAGTGAGCACCTCAGTCAATTTTCCAGGATCATCAGATCAACGTATTATCTTCGGTTTTTTAAATTTTCAAGCAAAATACCTGTGCCAAGAGCGACAGAGTCGAGCGGATTTTCCGCTTTGAATACAGGCACCTTCAACTCTTCGGCAAAGAGTAGTTCAATACCGTCAAGCATTGCTCCGCCACCTGTAAGAATGACACCGCGATCAATGATATCTGCTGATAATTCAGGCGGTGTTTGTTCTAAGACTGCTTTAGCTTGAACAACAACCATATCCATAGATTCCCGCGTTGCTTCCAGTACTTCCAGTGAAGTAATAGTAACGGTGCGAGGCAGACCGGAAACCATATCTCGTCCTCTTACGTCCATTTCATCATTTCTCCCATGATCAAACATGACGCCGATTTCTTTCTTGATTGTTTCTGCCGTACGTTCTCCTATGAGCAACTTATGTTTTTTCTTAACATATTGCGTGATGTCGTTATCCAGTGTATCGCCCGCTATTTTGATCGAGCGGCTGGTGACAATCCCACCCATAGATAAAACAGCAATATCGCTGGTGCCTCCACCGATATCGATAACCATATTACCACTTGGTTGAAATATATCCATACCTGCACCAATAGCAGCTACTTTAGGTTCTTCTTCTAAATAAATATTTTTACCGCCACTTTTTTCTGCCACTTCAATGATCGCTTTCTGTTCAATTGCAGTGATATTCGTAGGGCAACAAATAAGAATGTTAGGTTTAGATAAAAAGCCTTTTACGTTTAATTTATTAATAAAGTAAGTTAACATTGCTTCAGTTATATCAAAATCGGCAATAACGCCTCCTTGCAAGGGACGAATGGCTTTTATATTACCAGGTGTACGGCCCACCATCATGTAGGCGTCTACCCCTACTGCTAAGACTTCATTTGTTTTAGTATCTAATGCTACGACAGAAGGCTCGTTTAAGACAATACCTTTCCCTTTTACATGTACAAGTACATTCGCTGTACCTAAGTCGATGCCAATATCTCTAGCCATCGTGTTTCTCCTTTCAACTCTTCATTCTACTTTCACTATTTCGAGATGCATAAGTCTAAAAATGTTCTCACTTATTCTATGATACTTAACATAATAAAAAAGAGCAACACTAAATTGATATTCTTAATTATTTATTAAGTAATACTGAAGAGCATACGAAAAAAGAGAGGATCAAGAATGATGGCCTGCTTTATCCTGTTCATTCTGTTCTCTCTCTATAAAGGTTTTAATTTAAACAGATACGGTACTTGATTCTTGGGTTTTTATTGACTCTTCGTTTACTCGTTCAATATCGGCACCTAATTTTTTCATTTTAAGATGAAAATTAGAATATCCTCTATCTAAATGATTTAATTGAGTAACTTGTGTATGACCTTGGGAAACTAAACCAGCTAATATTAGTGAAGCTGCTGCACGCAAGTCTGTTGAAGCAACTTCAGCACCTTGAAGCACTCCCCCGCCTTGAATAATAATACTTTGCCCATCGATTTGAAAAGATGCATTCATCTTACGTAATTCTTCCATGTGCATGTATCTATTTTCAAATACTGTTTCACGCATAATACTTGTTCCCTCAGCAACAAGCTGTGCTATGGTCATCGGTGCCTGAAGGTCAGTAGGGAAACCTGGATAAGGCATGGTTTTAACATTCGTTGGTTTTAATTTTACAGGACCAGTAACTTTTAATCCTTCGCTGGTCTCAATAAATGTAACACCCATTTCACCTAGTTTAGAAATGAGCGGTTTGTTATGTTTACTTATAGCATTTTTTATTAAAATCTCTCCTTGTGTAATTGCAGCAGCAACCATAAAGGTCCCACTTTCAATACGATCAGGAATGATGGAATAATTTGTTCCTTCTAAAGCTTCCACACCCTCTATACGTATGGTCTCTGTCCCGGCTCCAATTATTTTAGCACCCATTTTATTTAAGAAGTTTGCCAAATCAACGATTTCAGGTTCTCTTGCAACGTTCTCAATGACACTGGTTCCTTCAGCTAATGTGGCTGCCATCATAAGGTTTTGAGTCGCTCCAACACTTGGAAAATCTAAATAAATATGAGCTGCCTTAAGTTTGTCTACAGAAGCTTCGATATAACCGTTACCAAATTTCACTTTGACACCCATCGCTTCGAAGCCTTTCAAGTGTAAATCTATGGGTCTAGACCCGATAGCACATCCGCCGGGTAAAGCAACTTTAGCATACCCAGTTCGAGCAAGCAGAGGCCCCATGACCACGATAGAAGCTCGCATTTTGCTCATAAAATCAAAATGTGTTTCATTGTTCAATTTAACTTCTGCATTTGTTCTGATCACTTGATTTTTTTCATCAAATTCAATCTCAACGTTTAAATGAGTCAATACTTCATTCATAGTGTAAATATCCGATAAAAGGGGCACGTTGTCTATGACATTCGTTCCCTTACTTGCTAAAACGGTGGCAGCTAGTATAGGAAGTGCAGCGTTTTTTGCTCCATCTATATCAACAGAACCTTTCAGCTGAGTTCCTCCGCCTACTATAATTTTCTCCATTCTATCTCCTCCATAATTCCTTTTCCAGTAATCATCAACTTATGTCTTGTATTCATACTAAATTCCTGATGTAGTTAAAAATAACGATCATTATATTTGAAACACACCCGACACAGTATATCAGAAAGCTTAACTTAGGAGAACACTATGTAATCCCTTCCTTGATGACATCTTTATAACAATACCAATTGACTTGTCACCGACATGAAATATATCAAATCAAATAAAATAAGTTCTGAATTGAAAGAATAAAATCTATGAAAAAACTACTTGCTGTATAACCGAGTGCAATTGAAATCAGTACATATAGGGTGCGTGCTTGTGGGATATGATATTTTCTTATTAACCTATCTGTTTTCAACGCCTGCATTGCCCAAAAAGCAACAAGTATAAAAAACATATGCGAGACAAGATTAACTATTGATTGTAGCATGACAAGTGGCATACGGTTCATCCTTTCGTAATTATACTAGCACAAACTTCGAAATATTTCATTTATTATGCATATTACATTCATATTACAGGTTTTTTTAAAAAGCCTAATAAAAAAGCTCCGATAAGAAATTTTTCTTATCGGAGCTTTTTTATTTTATCTCTCTTATAATGTTCCAAACAAACGATCGCCAGCATCGCCTAATCCAGGTAAAATGTAGCCTTTTTCGTTTAATTTTTCGTCTAATGAAGCAGTATAGATATCAACATCTGGGTGAGCATCCTGCAATACTTTTACGCCTTCAGGTGCTGCAACTAAACAAACAAATTTGATGTTGGTAGCGCCGCGTTTTTTCAATGCATCTATAGCAGCAACGGCTGACCCACCTGTTGCAAGCATTGGATCTACAACCAAAACTTCACGTTCTGATAATTCAGAAGGCAATTTGACAAAATATTCGACTGGTTGCATGGTATCATGATCACGGTACATTCCCACATGACCAACTTTAGCTGCTGGAATAAGATCTAACATCCCATCAACCATTCCTAAACCAGCTCTTAAAATAGGTACGATCACTACTTTTTTACCTGCCAACTGTTTTTGAACGGTTTTTACTAAAGGTGTTTCGATTTCAATATCCTGTAAAGGCATTTCTCTAGATACTTCATATGCTAGTAAGCGTGCAATTTCATTAACAACTTCTCTAAAATACTTTGTTCCAGTATTTTTATCTCTGATAATTGTTAATTTATGTTGTATAAGTGGATGATCTATAACTTGAAATTTTCCCATAATCCGTCTCCTTCAGTATTCTTTTTCACTTCTTATATTATTGTACATAAAGTAATCGCAAGTTTCCAGAAGAATCCATCTTTATCTTGATGTTCATAAGATTCGACTCGCCGCTTTTTCCAAGCGATTCATATATGCCGTCCCTATTCCTACTTTCAAGTAAGGTTCAACTAATATCAGTGAAATATCTTCATCATCCAATGCTCTTAAAGATGAAAATAATCGAGCAGCTGCCTGTTGGGGAGTTTTTTTCTCGCCCAGTGTTTGTCCCATTCTACTATCGTTACTTAACTGTTCAAACCATTCATCACTAACCAAGAATCCGATTTTTTTTCCAGATTTTTCCAGTTGATCCATTACTTTTATTGTCTGCTCCAGCGAAGCAGGTAAGACCCATACAGGCTTCTCAGGAGAATAATGTTTATATTTCATTCCGGGTGATTTAGGTGCAATCGATGCATCTGTTAAATGATCATCCGTCCAAACTTCCCCTAAAACGTGTTCCAGTTCCTCGAAAGTAACGCCACCTGGCCTTAATATCGTCGGTCTTTCAGGATTGGTGAGATCTAGCACTGTGGATTCAAGGCCTACACCCGTCGCCCCACCGTCGACTATTGCCTGAATTTTACCATTTAAATCTCTCGTAACATGCAGAGCTGTCGTTGGGCTCGGTTTTCCAGACGAATTCGCACTGGGTGCTGCTAAGGGAACACCTGCCTTCTCAATCAGTTCAAGCGCTACCGGATGATCCGGCATTCTTACACCAACGGTATCCAGCCCCCCAGTTACCGAGGGTGCAATAGACCCTTTTTTCCTTAAAATTAATGTGCACGGACCGGGCCAAAAATGATTTATCACTGTCCTGGCAACTTCCGGGACCGACTCAACATAGCGTTCTAACTGGTCTATATTCGAGATGTGAATGATTAATGGATTGTCATTCGGGCGACCTTTTGCTTCGAATATCTTTTTGACCGCTTCTTCGTTTGTCGCATCTGCCCCTAATCCATATACGGTTTCAGTTGGAAAAGCCACCACTTGGCCACTTTTCAAAAAAGCCACTGCTTGATCTATTTCCTTAGAATTAAGAAAGACTGTCTGCATTAACGACTCCTTCTTTCATTATTTTTGTATCCCATTTCAGATGTATTGTCCGGTCGTTATTATTGAAATCTTTTTCTATCTTGATGGCTGCATCTGGAAAGTGATTTCCGAAAATAGTTTTTATTGCAGCTGCCTGTTTATAGCCAAATTCTAAAATCATTTCTCCCTCTGGATTTAATCTTCCTGAAGATTCCACTGCAATTTTTTTGTAAAAATACAATCCCTCTTCTTCTGCAAACAAGGCAAGATGAGGTTCAAAATCAATAACTGATTCATCCATTTCATTTCGTTCGGATTGACTAATGTATGGCGGATTAGACAGGATCAAGTCGAATGTCCCAGTGACCTTCGCTAGCATATCACTCTCGATAAAAGTCACTTCCGCACCTAAAGTCCGAGCATTAGAACTGGCTACAGTGAGTGCCGCTTGACTTATGTCTACCCCAACAACTTCGTCTTGAGGCCTCTCAAGCTTATGACTGATTGCTAAAACACCGGATCCAGTTCCTAAGTCGATGACACGTAATGGTCGTTCTGGCAAGTGCTTGATGTACCGGTCGAACCATTCCTCCGTTTCAGGACGAGGAATCAGGGTTGCCTCTGTGATCTTGAATTGACGGTCATAAAACCACTCGTGTCCCACAATATGCTGGGGTGGTTTGCCCTGACTGGCTTCTGTCACGTCATTAATGAAAATCTCTTTATCGGTTTCATTCATCTCTTGCTTTTGATGCATAACTAGATTGGTCAAGGTTAGATTAAACCGTTCTTTCATCAGCCACTCGGCTATCTGTGGCTCCTTATGCTTCTGTTTTAAAAAAGAAGAAGCCCTGGAGAGGACTTCTGCATAGGTTGTTGCTTCTCGAATAAATTTAATAGTCATTCTTTAACTGCTCCATTTTTCGGGATTGTTCCCACATGAGTAAAGGTTCAATGATTTCATCTAATTTTCCAGCCAGAATTTGATCAAGTTTTTGAATGGTCAAATTGATACGGTGATCAGTAACACGACTCTGAGGGTAATTGTACGTACGGATACGTTCAGAACGGTCTCCTGTCCCTACGGCAGATTTTCTTTCAGCATCCACTTCAGCCTGTGCTTCCCCAGTAATTTTATCATAAACACGAGAGCGTAAAATTTTCATAGCCTTCTCTCTATTTTTAATTTGAGAGCGCTCGTCTTGCATCGCTACAACGATCCCTGTGGGTTCATGCGTTAACCGCACAGCTGAAGATACTTTGTTTACGTGCTGTCCGCCCGCACCACTGGCATGATAAATATCGACTCGAATATCATTTCCAGCGATATCTATTTCGAGATCTTCAGCTTCCGGCATAACAACGACGGTTGCTGTTGAAGTATGAATGCGTCCTTGTGATTCTGTCTGAGGTATTCGTTGCACTCGGTGCGCACCGTTCTCATATTTTAATTTAGAATACACATTCGTGCCTATTATCATCACCGTGATTTCCTTGAATCCACCGGCATTTCCGAAACTGGTACTCAGCACTTCTGTTTTCCAGCCTTGATTGTCTGCATATTTCTGATACATTTCAAATAAATCACTGGCAAAGAGCTGCGCTTCATCTCCACCGGCGGCTCCCCGTATTTCCATAATAATATTGCGTTCATCATTTTCATCTTTTGGTAGCAGCATGAATTTCAGTTCTTCTTCTAGCGTTTCTTTTTCTTCTCTAAGAGCATTACGTTCTTCTTTGGCTAATTCTTCCATTTCTTTGTCCAGAGAATCATTTAGCATTTCTTCGGTATCTTCCAATTCTGTCAAAAGATCTTTGTATTTTCTATATTTTGCGACTGTCTCTCTTAAGTCGGCTTCCTCTTTACTCAATTTCATAAGGCGATCCGTATCGTTGATCACTTCCGGATCACTAAGCAACTCATTCAGTTCATCGTAACGTATTTCTACCTCTACTAATCGATCCATCATACTACTCATTAATTATTACCTCTTTCTAGGTCGTGTTTTATCAAAGGGTTACTGTAGTGTTTTCTACATACCGGGTAATAGGACTCATTCCCACCTATGGCGATCTGCTCTCCCGTGTATATTGGTTCCCCGTCATGTACACGTAAATTCATAATTGCTTTTTTATGACAGAACCAGCAAATGGTTTTCATTTCTTCTATCTTGTCAGCTAAAAGTAGTAATTGCTCAGACCCTTCAAACAACTGATTTCTAAAATCATTTTTCAAGCCAAAAGCCATAACAGGAATAGACAGTTCATCTACTATTTGGGCTAATTGATTGACATGTGTTCTTTTTAAAAATTGCGCTTCGTCGATCAACACGCACGCAACAGGTTTTTCCATCTCTTTTACAATTGAAAAGATATCCGTCTCGTCTTCAACGGGTATGGCTTTCCGTTTCAATCCAATTCGACTCGAAATATAGCCTGATTCATCTCGAGTATCCAAAGCACTCGTAAACAAGACTACAGGCTTTTCCTGTTCTTCGTAATTATGTGCCACTTTCAAAATTTCAATCGATTTTCCACTGTTCATTGCTCCAAAACGAAAATACAATTGCGCCATGAATAATTGCCCACTTTCTTTAGTATACTTCAGTCATCTCTTTTTCGTCTATTTAAATAGACTCCAATCCTTATAAATTATAAGTGATGCTAGTAAAAAGTACAAGTCTACAATAGATACTGCTCTATTTTTTCTGCATGTTTTCCCTTTATATGCTAAACTAAAGAAAAAAAAGTGATAGGAGCATGTATGTATGTCAGAGCCTATATTTTTTAACGGTGAATTTAAAGAAAAATTATGGGGTGGAAAGAAATTAAATGAATTTTTTAATTATCCTATTCCAAGTGAGAAAACAGGAGAATTGTGGGCTATTAGTGCTCACAATAACGGACCAAGTACTGTAATCAACGGACCTTATAAAGGGAAAACCCTAAAAGATTTATGGGATGAACATAAAGAGTTATTTGACTATGCTGAAGGAGCTGTTTTTCCGCTCCTGACAAAAATATTAGATGCACAGACAGATCTATCGGTTCAAGTTCATCCTGATGATAACTACGGCATGGCACACGAAGGTGAATTAGGTAAAACAGAATGCTGGTATATTATTGATGCTGAAGAAGGCGCTGAGATTGTTTATGGCCATCACGCTCAATCAAAAAAAGAGTTAGAAGAACTTATTGAAACGGGACAATGGGATAAGCTGTTACGAAAAAAAGTAGTGAAACCCGGAGATTTCTTTTATGTTCCTAGCGGGACTATTCACGCTATTTGTGGTGGCATAATGATTCTAGAAACACAGCAATCGAGTGACACAACATACCGTGTTTATGACTACGACCGTGTTCAAGATAACGGAGAAAAAAGAGAATTGCATATCGAAGATTCTATTGCCGTCACAACTGTGCCACATATCGACCCAGAACTAGAATTGCAAACCATAAAAAAGGAAGACTCTACAGAAACTATTTTGGTTACAAATTCATTCTTTACTGTAAAAGAATGGAATATAGAAGGTAAAGCCACCTTCCATAAAGAAGCTCCTTATACATTAGTGAGCGTACTAGGCGGTCAAGGACAGTTGATAATCGAAAACACTATTTACAATTGCACTAAAGGTGATCATTTTATTCTTCCAGCATCTGTTAAAACCTGGACATTTGAGGGTACTCTGCACATGATTGCTTCACATCCAGGAAAATAACAATAAAAAGCACCCGGAGAATCAGTATGAAAACTGATTCTCCGGGTGCTTTTTATTGTTAATGACACATTCGGTCAGTTCAGCTGTTGTCACCCTTCCTAAGTGTCGAACCTGGTTCAACTTCGGTCGTTTCAATAAATTTAGTCGCTCCTAACTACCGAACCTGTGCTTATTCGGTAATTACTACAACACTTTCCATCCCTATGTGTCGAACCTGCCACAACTTCGGTCGTTTCAATAAGTTTAGCCGCTCCTAACTACCGAACCTGTGCTTATTCGGTAATTACTACAACACTTTCCATCCCTATGTGTCGAACCTGCTCACAGTAACGTTTTCAATTAAACGAAACACAACTAATATTGGAATTACAATACCTATTAAGTCTTGAGATTATAATTCCCTATACTAAAAAAAGCTGTCTCCTCATGAGACAGCTTTTTCTTTATACGGCTTTTAATTGTGCATCTGGCGTTTGGAATTGTGCGTTATATAAGTCGGCATAAAAGCCGTCTTGTTCCATTAATCCATCATGATCGCCTGTTTCCAGAACATCACCGTGATCCATAACGATAATTTTGTCTGCATCTCTGATTGTAGACAAACGGTGAGCTACCACAAAACTCGTTCTGTTTTCTAGCAGTTTAACCATTGCGCGTTGGATCAAAATTTCAGTACGCGTATCTACAGAAGACGTTGCTTCATCTAATATTAAAATTTCGGGATCGGCAAGGAATGCTCTGGCAATCGTTATGAGTTGCCTTTGTCCTTGAGAAATGTTTGTCCCTTCCTCATTTAATATCGTATCATAACCGTCCGGTAAACGTCTGACAAATTCATCAACGTGAGCAGCTATTGAGGCTTCGAGTATTGTATCTTCACTCGGCTCTTCATCGTGACTACCATATTTAAGGTTTTCCCAAATCGTTCCATTAAACAACCATGTATCCTGCAGAACCATTGAGAATTTTCTTCTCAAGTCATTTCGCTCAATATCTCTTGTATCGATACCTTCATAACGAATACTTCCACCTTTAACATCATAAAACCGCTCAAGTAAATTGATCAGCGTCGATTTCCCTGCTCCAGTTGGTCCTACCACAGCAATCATCTCACCTTCTTTAACGGTTAAATTGAAGTTTGTCATCAGTAATTCGTCATTGTCATAACCAAACTGAACATGTTCAAATTCAACCTTGTGTGGCGAACGTTTTTTGGGTTCCAGACCGGAATGTGTTTCTTCCATCGGCTCCTCATCAAGCACTTCAAAGACTCGCTCACATGAAGCGATGGTTACTTGAATGGTGTTGGCTAAGTTTGCAATCTGTCTGACGGGTTGTGAGAATTGGTTAACGTATTGAATGAAGGCCTGCACGTTACCTAAAGACACAGTCCCGTTAGCTACACCTATCCCACCGACAATAGCAACCCCAAAGTATCCCAAATCTCGTGAGAAGCTAACTAACGGCATCATTATGCCTGTCAGAAATTGCGCTTTCCATGAGGCATCATTTAATTTAGCACTCTGTACCATAAATTTTTCTATTTCAGCTTCTTCTCGATTGTTCGTTTTAACTATTGTATGTCCTGAATACGTTTCTTCTACCTGATCATTGAGTATACCCAATTCTTTTTGCTGTAGTCCGAATTGTTTCTGAGACTTTGGTGCAACATAAGCAATGAGTAAGAAACTTATAGGAACGGTTACGATTGTTACCAGGGACAGTCGAATATCGATAGCGAACATGATAACCAGGACAGTGACAAACTGGACCACACTTAAAATGAATTGTGTCAATGATTGCTGCAGCGTGTTCGCAATCTGATCCATATCGTTAACTGCGCGTGACATAATATCCCCGTTAGAATGGGTATCATAATAACGGATAGGTAATGTCGACATTTTTTCCTTCAAATCTTTTCGCATATCATAAACTGTTTTTTGAGCGATGCGGGCGGTAATGAATTGCTGGAAATATCGGAACACCGCTTCAATGATGTACACAACAGCAACGATATATAAGATGTTTCGAATAAAGTCGAAATCAATAGGGAGAGTTTCCGCTACCGTTCCAGCTTCTCTCAATGCTGTTCCTTCTTGAATGCCCTGATAAATTTCAGTTGTCGCTCGCCCTAAAATGTATGGTGCTATCGTAGCCATTACTGTTGAAGCAATAACCATCAGCAAGGTGCCCGCTAAAGCCCAAGAACGAGTGGACATGTACCGGACAAGTCTGTGAGTCGTTCCCCAGAAATCTTTTGCTTTTTCAGCTTTTAAGTGAGCCGCATTTTTTTCGCTATCTTTCATTAAATGTCCTCTCCTTTCAACTGAGACTCCATTATTTCCTGGTAAACCTTGTTCGTTGCTTTTAATTCTTCATGTGTACCCTTACCGGCTATAATGCCTTTATCCAGAACGATGATTTCATCAGCATCCACAACTGTACTGATTCGTTGAGCAATGATCACAACGGCTACCTCTTTTGTTTCTGGTGCCAATGCTTCTCTCAGCATAGCATCTGTCTTGAAATCAAGAGCTGAGAAAGAATCATCAAACACTAAAATATCAGCATCTGTTACCAGTGCTCTCGCAATACTTAATCGCTGTCTTTGACCGCCAGAGAAGTTTCCTCCTCCTTGTTCAACGCGGGAGTCTAAACCTTCTGATAAACCCGATACAAAGTCCTTGCCTTGAGCTATATTCAAAGCATGCCATATTTCTTCATCACTAGCATCCGGCTTACCGTATTTCAAATTATCTCGAATGGTTCCGGAAAACAAGACCGCTTTTTGAGGAGCAAAACCAATAAGTTGACGCAATTCTCCTTGTTTGACATTTTTAATGTCAATACCGTTAACTTCTACCGATCCACTTTCTACATCATAAAGACGTGGGATCAAATTGGCTAACGTTGTTTTTCCAGAACCGGTTCCTCCGATTATAGCTAATCGTTCACCTTTTTTCAGAGTGAAATCAATATCTTTTAGAGCCAGTTTTTCAGCTCCTGTATATCGATAATTAACATGATTGAAGTGTAATGAAGCATCTTGTTCTTTATTTAATTTGGTCGGATGATCAGGGTCTTTAATAATATTAGGTGTATCCAATACTTCTATGATACGTGCAGCAGCAATCTGTCCTCTCGGCAGGAAAAAGAGGACCATAGAAACCATAAAGACGCCAATAAGAATTTGCATGGCGTAAGTCATAAAAGCGACTAAATTACCCACTTGCATATCCCCTGTACTGATCAATTGAGACCCAAACCAGACAATCATAATATTCGTTACACTTACTGCTAAAATCATTGAAGGCATCATAAATGCCAAGCGGGTGTATGCTTTAATTGACGTTGCAGCAAAGTCCCAGTTGGCTTCATCAAAGCGTTCTTTCTCATACTCATCTTTATTGAATGCTCGGATCACACGAATCCCTGTTAACCCTTCTCGAAACACCTTATTGAGCCTGTCTGTCTTCAATTGCATGGATTTAAAGATAGGGCCCGTAGATTTCAAAATAAATAATAATAGGAGACCTAAAATTGGCATAGAGACCAAGAAAACAAAGGCTAATTGAGGTTCTCTTATAAAAGCCATAACACCTGCCCCAATAACAAGAAAAGGAGCCAGCATCATCATACGCAAGACCATCATCATTACAAACTGAATTTGCATGACGTCATTCGTAGTTCGCGTAATCAATGTAGATGTTCCAAATTTGTCGATTTCCTCGTTGGTAAAATAAGATACCATTGTATAAATTTTTCTACGGATCTTATCACCTAAACCTTGTGATTCTTTTGCCGCGTAATAGACATTTATTAATGCAGCAACAATCGTGATCAACGTGAAGGCTAGCATAATAAAGCCTGTACGTATGATGTAATTTATATCGCCTTCTGCAACACCGTAATCAATAATATTAGCCGTGAATGTTGGCAGGGCTAACATTCCCACAACTTGTATGGCTAAAAATATCAAACTTAATAATATTCGCCACGGGTTCATCCATTTCGCTAATCTAATCATTCGCTCTCCTCTTTCTTATCGGAAATGGCAATGCCATAAGTGATCCATTCCAATCGTTTTGAAAATAAGACCTGGGTCTCACTGACAGATAATTCTTCCCAGAAACCTTCCATGACCGTGTCATTCAGCATGCTTAAAATATATCTTAAAACATCAATAAGTTCTGCTTCAGACGTCACTTTAAGATTACCTCTTTTTACAACATCAACTATGCGTTTACCGTCTGGTAGTTTATGAGATCTTGTCTGCTTAAAATCCACGCGGGCTTCTTGATTTATCTGATAATTCATGTGTAGATACATATTCTCAAAGAAGCCGAATTTTTCAGATTCCATGATGTATTTTATATATTTCTCACTGAATAGTTTATATCCTTCATAGAAATCACCATCTTTTTCCGTAAAACTTTTAAACATCAAATTGCGATAATTATAGCGGAATTTCCCAATCAAAAAGAAATATAAGTCTTTTTTATCTTCAAAATATTGATAAAAACTTCCTCGAGATATTTTAGCATTTTTTACGATATTTGAAATAGATGCTTCATTTAAAGACTTGGCCGAGAACTCTTTCATTGCTCCAGCTATTAATCGTTTCTTCTTGTCTTCGGGTAAATTAAAAAATGTTTGTGTCGGCATATCATAGCCTCCTTCTGCAAATATAAAATGACAAATTGTCACATTAAACTATTATATGTGACAGCTTGTCATAACGCAAGCGATTTTCTCTAAAAAAATACGTTTTAATCCCCGTTCCCAAGAATTAAAACGTCAGCTTATTTAGATGTTTCAATTATTTCCTTTGAAATTTCAGCTGTTTCATCTTCGCTCTCATAAAGACCTGAATACTTTTTATACCATTCAAAAAGCATTGAAACGGCTATTTTAATGATGGCATAACCTGGTATCCCAAAAACAACACCTATCAATCCAAATAAACGACCTGCAATAAGCAATAGAAAAATAATATTGACAGGATGGATCTTCAATGAACTGCCCAAAACCTGAGGAGAGATCACGCGGCCCTCCAGCAACTGTTCGATTCCAAAAACAATAAGGACTTTAAACAACATAAACGGTGAATCGACTACAGCTATAATCAGCGCAGGTATGGTAGCTATAATAGAGCCCAGATAAGGGATTAAATTTAATAAGCCTGCAAATATGCCTAATGTCAAAGCAAAATCTAATCCTATCAGCGAAAATCCAATATAGAACATAAACCCTACAAATATAGCTACAATCAGTTGTCCCCTAACATAATAGCTTACTTGTCTGTTGATATCTGTTAAAAGCTTAATAACCGTTGGTCTCGCTTTAGTAGGTATGAATTTTAAAGCTCTATGTGGTAAATCTTTCCCGTCTTTAAGTAGGTAATATAGAACAAACGGCGTGGTAAACAGCGTTATAAATAGACGAGTAATTATCCCGATTACACTGCCAATCCCGCCAACAGTTGCATTTAAAACAGCTGACATTTGATTCGTGACTGTTTCAATAAAGGGGGTTTCGCCATTTTCATTCATAAATCCTGATAAGGCTTGAGTATTAAAAAGAGATTCTATCTGACCAATAAAATTAGACCAATAAGACGGCCAGCTTTCAAAAAGCGAAGCAACCTGCTGTTGAATAATCGGAACAAGATAATTCATTCCTCCTATTATGAGAAGAATAACAACACTAAAAACGAACGCAATAGCCGAATTTCCAGAAAAACGTTTCTTTTCTAACCAGTCAACCACTGGCCTAAGGAGATGATAAAAGATAACGGCAAAAACGATTGGTGGTCCAATAATGCTAAACGCAATTGCAATTGGCTCAAATATAAAAGAAATACTGGTAATCATATAAATATTTACTGCTAAAAGAAAGATGATCAGAAGAACCGTCACAAATTTATTATCTATTATCTGCTTCCAGAACCAAGTCTTATACCATTGTTCAGTGTTTTTCTTTTTCTCTTTCTCTTTAATTTCCACGTCTTTCACCCACTCCTACTTCCTGCTAATTAGTTATATTTTAGCATATAACCTGGACTAAAAGGAACAGATATAAACCAACCCAAAATAGAGCAGTCTCTTTTGTATCCTGCTTCTTAATTCTGTTATACTATTTAAGTGAATTGAATCGATTTAAGGAGGAATAAAAAGTGAATCAAAAGATCTTGCTAGGTACGTATACTAAAAGAGAAAGTAAGGGTATATATAGCATAGAATTAGATAAATCAGAAAAAAAATTAAAACACTTAAAAGAAGAAGTGCATATAGAGAGCCCTACTTATCTTGCCGGGAATGAAGATTACAGTTTGCTTTTTTCAATTGCAAAATCGCCTGATGGAAAAGGGGGCATTAAATCTTTCAAGAAAAGTACAGACGGTTTATATACTGAAGTAGCTAGCTTGTTCGAAGAAGGCGCACCGCCTTGTTATATCGCATATGATCGGACTAAAAATCTAGTATATACTGCCAACTACCATAAAGGTGAAGTATGTGTATACCAGACATCACCAGAAGGTCAATTGTCGTTACTAGATAAAAATATACATTCAGGGAAATCTGTCCATGAAAATCAAAAGTCCCCTCATGCACATTATTTCGATCTTACGCCCGATGGACAGTTTCTAATTGCCTGTGATTTAGGTACCGATGAAGTGGTGATGTACACGCTTGATGAGGGAAACAAGTTAACTGTTAGTGATATCATCTCTTTTACTCCAGGAACAGGTCCCAGACATGTTGTGTTCCATCCCAACAATCGTTTTGCTTATGTGTTCGGGGAATTAAGCAGTGATGTTTTGGTTTTCAACTATAACAGTCAGACTGGAACATTGAGTCCTATTCAAACCATCTCATCTATACCACAGGATCATGAAACATTTAATGGTGGCGCTGCGATTCGCGTATCTTCTGATGGTAAGTTTCTCTATGCATCAAATCGTGGACACGACTCTATTGTCACATACAAAGTAGCTGACGACGGAACCTTATCCTTAGTTAATTACACGTCAACTGAAGGACAGACACCTCGTGATTTTAATCTTGATCCTTCTGAGGCTTTTATCGTTGTTGGTCATCAAGATTCTGACAATTTAACATTATTTGAAAGAAATAAAGAGAACGGGACACTCACACTCATACAAAAAGACGTATACGCCCCTGAAGTTATTTGTGTCCAATTTGAATCTTAAAAAACAGGTTTGATTAAAGTTTCGTCATACCATTGAAGGAGTCAATTATGCATCATTATAAAACAGGTGACATATCATTGAAGCAACAATACAAATTTTTAACAGGTAGCGTGATTCCACGGCCGATAGCATGGATAACGTCACTTAATGAATCAGGTGACATTATTAATCTAGCTCCCTTCAGTTTCTTTAGTGTGGCTTCAAACCAAGTGCCTTTACTCTCGGTCTCCATCTTGAGAACAGATGAAAAATCAAAAGACACAGCTAACAATATATTAAATCAAAAAGAAGCAGTTGTTCATATCGTCAGCCGGCCACTTACCGAAGAAATGAATGTAACGTCTGCACCTCTGTCTCCAGATAAAAGCGAACTGGAACGAACGCACCTACATTTAGTCGACAGCAATACAGTTAAAGTCCCCGGCATTAAAGAAGCCTTGATACGATTTGAGACAGTTTTATACCAATATATTCCCATAAAAAATGAATCCGGCGAGATTGTTACGGATCATTTCCTCTTGAAAGTGACTGACTTTCACTTTGATAAAGAGGTGTTTGATTCAGAAAAAGATTACATTCTGGCTGATAAATTAGATCCCATGGCTCGCTTATCCGGTATGGATTATTCTGCATTGGGCGATATCCTCTCGTATGATCGGCCCACAAATTAAAAAAAGCGTCCTTGGATATAAAATCTAAGGACGCTTTTTTGAATGCTGTTTTATTTTGAAGAAACGGTACCGATCTCAGTACCTCTGGTTGTTTCACCTGTTGTGTTTAATGTATAGTCATTAACTTGATCCATATTCGTAAAGACCACAATGACAGTGTCTTTCTTGCCAGCTTTATTCAAGCCTTCAAGATCAACAGTAGATACTTTCGTTTCAGGTGTAACTCTGTCGCCTTCTTTAACTAAGGTATCAAAAGGAACACCCTCGAGTTCTACCGTATCTATCCCTATGTGCACAAGAACTTCGATACCGTTGTCAAGTTCTAAACCAACAGCATGTTGTGTAGGAAAGACACTAACAACTTTACCTGATCCTGGAGAATAAACATCGCCATCACTTGGAATAATACCAAAACCGTCTCCCATCATTTTTTGAGAAAAGACTGGATCCTCTACTTCCTCAATTGGAATCACCTTGCCATTTACTGGACTCGTCAACGTTGCATTTGGATCTTTCGATTCTTTACCTTTTCCCTTTAGAAAATCAAACATTCCCATTTTTTCCCCTACTTTCTTTGTATTTAGGTTTTATATTGCTTATATCTATTTGCTTTGTTAGTGTTAATAATAGCATACTTAAGGAGAATCATGAACCAAAAAGAATTTTATATTAAATCATCCATAATTTCTAGCATTTTTACCTTAAGTTCGATATTATAAGGAAGCTAGTAAATTTTACAAAAGGAGTTATCCATGTGTTTATAGAAATTATCAAATCAATTATTTTAGGAATTGTACAAGGCATTACAGAGTGGTTACCTATTAGTAGTACTGGTCACATGATTCTTGTCGATGAGTTTTTAGTTTTGAATACCAGCGATGCTTTTAAAGAGATGTTTCTAGTTGTTATTCAGCTGGCTTCAATACTTGCGGTCGTCATTATCTTTTTCAGAAAGTTAAACCCATTTGATCGGGACAAGAATGATAACCAGAAAAAAGAAACATGGCACATCTGGCTAAAAGTCGTCGTCGGTGTGATTCCCGCTGCTTTCTTCGGCTTGTTGTTTGAAGATGTCATTAACGATGTCTTTTACAATTGGCAGACAGTCGCTGTCGCACTGATTTTTTACGGCATTGCCTTTATAATTATTGAAAAACGAAATGAAGGTAAAGTGCCAAAAATCGAGACCTGGGAACAGTTAACCTATAAAGTCGCGTTAATGATCGGTTTTTTCCAAGTGCTGGCACTCATACCGGGAACATCACGCTCTGGGGCAACCATTGTTGGAGCCATTTTAATTGGGGCAGCCAGACCGATTGCTGCGGAATATTCGTTCTTCCTGTCTATTCCTGTTATGTTTGGAGCCAGCCTGATTAAATTACTTGGCTTCGGCTTCAGTTTTACACCGGAAGAATTGATCATTTTACTTGTGGGCTGTCTCTTCTCATTCATCGTTTCAATCTTTGCGATTAAATTCTTGATGAACTACATCAGAAAAAATGATTTCAGCGTGTTCGGCTGGTATCGCATTATAGTCGGTCTTGTCGTTATAGGCTACTTTGCGATATTAGGATAATCAAAACTTCATATATACGAGAAGGACGGGACAAAAGTTCCGTCCTTTTTCTTATGCTGATCTTTTATCTAAAAGAAACATACTGAACATTCAAAGCCTTTCAACATGGGGAACGAATACCAGAAAAAAATAATCACATACTTAGAAAACAAAAAATCAGAGTCATTACTGGATTACCTCCCTCGTAACTAATCCTAACAGTTTGCAAGAGCAGTAAATCCGTATAGTATTACATCATCCTCATAATGCTTAAAATAATGGACATAAAAAGATCAGAGTAGAAGAAATCTACTCTGATCTTTTTGAGGCTACTGCAGCACCTAATTCATCGTATTAGAACCTACTATGCGAGAGGTTCATCTAGCGGTTGAACCCCTTTATTTTGTTTGATATATTGTTTCACTTTCCAAATGTCGTCCGCGTACCGTTTAATTGTATAATCTGCTGAAAATGGCGCGGATGAGGCAATGTTCAAGAGTGATTTTTTTGTCCACTCTTTCTCGTCTTTATAAAGTTCATCAATTTTCTCCTGCGCTTGAACATAGGAGTCAAAATCTTTCAAGACGAAATACTCATCATTGAAATGAACAAGAGATTCAAAAATAGCATTACCTTCATCATGTAGTCCGGGAATCGTCCCATCTATTAAGGCATCCAAACAACGACGAACTCTATCATTGGAATCATAAATCTCTCTTGCACTATAATTTTGAGCTGCTTTCAGTTCATATACTTCATCACTGGATAAACCAAAAACAAACATGTTTTCTTCACCAACAAAATCTCTGATTTCGATGTTGGCCCCATCTAGTGTGGCTAAAGTGAGTGCTCCGTTAGCCATTAATTTCATATTACTTGTCCCTGATGCTTCCATGCTGGCAAGTGAGATTTGTTCACTGATATCCGCAGCAGGAATTATTTTTTCGGCTAGTGAAACGCCATAATTTTCAAAGAAAACTATTTTCAATTTATCTCCTACATCAGGATCATTGTTGACCAAGTCGGCTAATGAGTTGATTACTTTAATGATTTGTTTCGCGTATACATAACTAGGTGCCGCTTTGGCTCCAAAAATAAATACCCGAGGCACAAAGTCCATTGTTGGATTCTGTTTGATCTCTAAATAACGATGGAGAATATGCAGCATATTTAAATGTTGACGTTTATAAGCATGCAATCGTTTGATTTGGACATCGAATAAGGCATTAGGATCGACTTTTATCCCTTTTACTTCTTCAATATAATCCGCCAATCGCTGTTTATTTTCAAGTTTTATTTCAGCTAATTTCTTGATTGTTTTTTTGTTTTTTTCAAAACTTTTGAACACTTTTAACTCTGAAGGATTTGTCTTCCATTCTTCACCAATTTTTTCATCAATAAGTTGAGTTAATCCTGGGTTGGAAAGATGGACCCAGCGTCTTTGCGTAATCCCATTGGTTTTATTGTTGAAACGTTCAGGATAAAGTTCAAAGAAATCTTTCAATACATCATTCATCAAAATTTCTGTGTGTAATTTAGCTACACCATTGACACTGTGGCTTCCGATGACTGCAAGGTGGGCCATGTTGACTACCCCATTTTGAAGAATTGCTGTTTGCCATGTTATGCGTTCACCGTAAAGAGGCAATGTTGTTTCAACAAAACGTCGATTGATTTCTTCGATAATCATATAAATACGCGGCAACAAGTCTCTCATCATATCTATTGGCCATTTTTCTAAAGCCTCACGCAAAATCGTGTGGTTGGTGTAACTACATGTCTTGAATGTAATTTCCCATGCCTGTTCCCAGGATAAATGTTCTTCGTCCAGTAATATTCGCATCATCTCTGGAATGACTAAAGCCGGGTGCGTATCATTGATGTGTATCGCTACTTTATCAGGTATATTTTTTCTAGGCACATTATACTTACTGAAATGACGTAAAATAGACTGCACGCCAGCCGAAACCATAAAGTATTCTTGCTTTAGTCTGAGTAAGCGGCCTTCGTAGTTTGAATCATCAGGGTATAAAACCTGCGTAATTTCTTTGATCGGTTCAGTTGCTGCCAGTGTATGGTAATTATCTTCTTCTTCAACTGGGATCTCCGCAGACCACAATCTAAGATTGTTTACAGTATCATTTCTATAACCGACCATAGGTGTATCATATGGCACTGCTAAAACATTCAGCGTATTTTCATACTTCGTTTCCATATGACCTAAGTGGTTCTCTTCCAACCAAACATTTCCACCGAATCTGATCATACAGGTCGATTTGACATTACGAGTTTCCCAGACATTTCTGTACCGCAGCCAATTTTCAGGCAATTCGACTTGATAGCCATCGACAAATTTTTGTCTGAACAAGCCATACTGATAGCGAATACCGTTCCCGTTACCGGGAATGCCTAAAGAAGCGAGTGAATCCATAAAACAGGATCCTAAACGTCCCAATCCCCCGTTTCCTAATGCTGGATCAGCTTCAGCTTTTTCTAATTCTTCAAATGACAAGCCCATTTCACTTAATCCTTCTTTGATTGTATCAAGCAATCCTAAATTATAAGCATTGTTTTTTAATTGTCGTCCTGGAAGAAATTCCATTGAAAAATAGTAGACTTGCTTCACACTGTTTTTTACATATTTTTCACGTGTTTCTTTCCAATTTTCAGACAAATAATTTTTCACGTACAAACCGAGTGCATTATATTGTTGTTCGGTTGAGCCCTCTTCATAAGAATAAGCGTACAAACCTTGAAATTGTACTTTAAAATCTTTTATAAACTCTTCAACTGTTAATATCATATGCATTCCTCCATGTGTTGCTAATAAGTATACCTTAATGGTAAAGATAAGAAAAGATACGCTGCATGACGCATTTTCTAATTATTTAGTGGACCGTCTAATTAACAATCTATTTATTCAACACTTTTGTTATAAGTGTTAATCACGTATTAATTGACAGTTTTGTTACTTTTCCCACAAAAGAACCCGAATGATCGGCACGAAGCTAATCATTCGAGTTCAATTATTAATAAACCAAGTGTTTATATTGTTCGATATACTTTTCAGCTGATTTTTCCCAACTGTTGTTTTCAGTCATCCCGCGAATTTGTAATAGTTCAAAACTATCGGGTTTGTCGTAGTAAACTTTCAAGGCATGGTCGATGGTGTCGAGCATGGTTCTCGCATTAAAGTCGTGAAAACTAAACCCATTACCCTCTTCTGTAAATTCATTATAAGGCTTAATCGTGTCGCTTAAGCCACCAACTTCATGTACGATAGGCACTGTGCCATAACGCAATGAATTGAGCTGTGACAAGCCACATGGTTCAAACTCTGAAGGCATCAGGAAAAAGTCCACACCTGCGTATATCCATTGAGCCAGTTCGTTATCAAAATCGATAATTGCTTGACACTTATCTGGATACTTTCCAGATAAATGCCTAAAGGAATCTTCAAAATATGATTTACCCGTTCCAAGTAAGACAAATTGTGCATTCCTAAAGTTAAGCAACTCTTCCATAGCATCTACAATAAGCTGAACACCTTTTTGTTCATCTAATCTTGTAACCACACCAATCAAAGCTATATCCTTATCTTCAGGTAACCCCACTCTTGTCTGCAACGCCTTTTTATTCTTCAATTTTCCACTTAAATCCTCTGTCGAGAATTGATAGGGTATAGATTTATCTTTTTCAGGATTATAAGTATCATAATCAATACCGTTCAATATACCTACAAGCTTATAATTGATTCTTCTCAAATCACTATCCAAACCATAACCAAATTCAGCTGTTTGAATTTCTTCAGCATATGTCGGACTAACGGTGGTCACTAAGTCGGAATAATATAGAGCCCCTTTTAGCCAGCAGACCTTGTCTCCATATTTCAGTCCTTCTTTATGAAAGGCAGCATATCCTATATTAAATAAATCAGATAAGACGTACTGATCATATACTCCTTGAAAGAGTATATTATGGATCGTTATAACTGTTTTGATATCTCTCAAAGGATTGATCCAGGCATACTTATCTTTAAGCAGGACTGGGATCATAGCGGTCTGCCAGTCATTGACATGCAATACCTCAGGGATAAAATCGATTTTTTCCAGCATTTCTATGACAGCCTGCTGGAAGAAAGCAAAACGTTCACCGTCGTCACCATAATCGTAGAGATTGGGACGATCAAAGTAAAACAGATTATCAATGAAATAGTAAGTCACGGATTCTTTCACTAATTTTTTAATACCACAATACTGTTGGCGCCAACCTACGCCTACAGTGAAATCGGTCACATGTTCCAACTGTTCTTGCGTTTTCTTATCCATTTTTTGGATGAAATAGGGTAATACGACACGAACATCGTGACCATTCGCAGCTAGTTCTTTCGGTAAAGATCCCATCACATCGCCGAGGCCGCCTGTTTTAAAAAAAGGTGCACACTCAGAAGCGGCAAATAATAATTTCATTTTTTTATTCACCCTTCCTCTATATTCCCATCTGAATAAATCACGCTGTTCTTAGCTACGACGATTGGGTTCTCACGTGTTCCTTCCAGCTTAGCTCCTTTTTTGACATAGACGTGTTTATCTAAGATGACATATTTCAAATACGCGCCTTCTTCAATATAGGAATCTTGCATAATAATAGAATCTTCAATCTGTGCCTCTTTGGAAACGAAAACTTTACGGAAAATCAACGAATTTTTTACTGTCCCATAAACTTCACAATCATTAGCAAATTGAGCATTTTTAATGACAGCGGTGTCGCCAAAGTACGTTGGTGCTGAATTTTTAGGTTTCGTAAGTACTGGATTTGCTCGATAGAACAACGCATTAAAGTTATCTTCGTTTAACATATCCATATTAGCCTCGTAATAACTAGGAATATCTTCAATCACTTTTAGATAACCTGTATATTCGTAGCCATATATCGGATTATTTGCCTCTACAGTCAAATCAATAAAGTTGTTTACTGTGATATCTAATTTTTTTTGTTTTGCCTTGAATAAATAATCTAAGAAGGTGTTTTTACTTAGAATCATCATTTCCATATTTAAGAATAGTGATTCGTCCCCATTTTTTATTTCTGTTAAAGGATGGTAACCTTCTACGCGATCATTATTGTTTTCACTCATTGCTAAGGAATAGTAAATCGAATCATCGATCAATTCATTTCTTTTCAGTTTCTTATAAATGACTGAAACGTCACTTTCTTTATCTTTATGAAATTGAATCAAAGAATCTAAACGAATATTCGAGAGCATACTGGAACCCATCAAGACCACATACTCTGGATGTACACGAGAGACATATTTGTTATGGTCATCATAATAATTTTCAGTATATGTCTCAGAATCATCTAGTCGTGACTTGAGTTCGATATGCGAATGAGTAAAGACGCCTCCTCCAACGGAAGATTCAAGACCCCATGTGGCTCCCGATCTGATATGATCGTATAAAGAATGGCCCGAGCCCGAAATAAACAAGGCCGCCGAGACAGCTTCTATACTGGATAAGCTTGAAAACGGAAAGTCGATCAAACGATATCTGCAACCAAACGGCAATGCCGCCAATGGTCTTCTGTTTGTTAACGGTTTAAGTTTTTCATCATTTTCCACTAAATTTAGAATAGACGCAACTTTAGTTCTCATCTGAGTAGCCTCCTACTTCTTCATCATAACCGACAACTTCAATACTGTCTTCGGTTCCGATTATTTCGACACCATCATGAATATGTGCACTTTCTCCGATAATTGCTTTTTCAATGGTTACATTCTCTCCTATAACGACATTTGGCATGATGAATGAATCTTTAATCACTGAATTTTTCCCTACCTTAACGTTATGAGATAAAATTGAATGATTGATTTCACCAGCAATGTAACACCCGTCTGTAATCATTGAATTCGTCACTTTTGCAGAAGATGTTAAAAACTGTGGTGTTGTATTTGGATTTTTAGAGAAAACACGCCAATTTCTATCTCTAATGTTAAGTTCATGAGCAGGATCCAAGAACTCCATATTGGCACTCCAGAGACTTTCAATGGTCCCTACATCTTTCCAATACCCCTCAAAGGAATAGGCATAGATAGATTCATTGTTTCTTAGGTAAGTAGGAATAACATTATGTCCAAAATCGGTTAGCTGTCTGTTTTTCGCCTGATTATCCACTAAATATTTTTTCAACGTAGGCCAATCAAAAATGTAGATGCCCATTGAAGCCAGATTAGATTTAGGATTTTCCGGTTTTTCCTGGAATTCAATTATTCGATCTGTTTTATCTGTGTTCATCACGCCAAATCTTGAAGCATCTTCCCATGGTACCGGCATAACACCTACAGTGAGTGTAGCTTTCTGCTTTTTATGATAATCTAACATTTTTTGATAATCCATTTTATAAATATGGTCCCCTGAAAGAATGACTACATAATCAGGATTCTTATCATCTATAAAATCAATATTTTGATACACAGCATGAGCAGTCCCTTTAAAGAACTTTTCACCTTCCATACTAGAGTAAGGTTGTAAAATAGTTGCTTTTCCGTTATTTCTGTCTAATCCCCAGCTCGATCCGTCTCCCACATGATTATTTAATATAAGAGGTTGGTATTGAGTAACTACACCTATAGTATTAAATCCAGAATTGGCACAATTCGATAAAGCAAAATCTATAATTCGGTAATTACCACCAAAAGGTACAGCTGGTTTAGCTATTTGCTTTGTCAGCTTTCCTAATCTTGACCCCTGCCCACCAGCTAAAATCATTGCGACTGTTTCAGTTTTCATTCTACCTCGGAAGTGTCTATTGACCTTCCTTCCCTCCTTATAACTGGTTTTTTTAAATTCTCATTGCTGAGTTTTTACTCGTTTTTTGGTACGCCATACACGCGTTTTGGTTTAAGTACTACAACGCTTAGTGCAGGTAAGATCAGTTCAAGTGAATAATCTTTCCCGTGTGCTGATTCTTCATTTGTTTTAAAAACACCTTGAGAATCTGTCCACGTGCCTCCTAATGATTGCCATTCTGTATTCCAAACCACATCGTACTGACCTTTATAAGGGACACCAACTTTTACATTCTGTCTTTCAACCGGAACAAAATTACATAACACTACCAGGAAATCTCTTGGTTTATTTCCGTTTCGGATAAAATACAAGAGCGTTTCTTCTACATTATCAGCTTGTAAAATTTCAATGCCTTCAGGACGATGATCAACTTCCCATAATGCCCGATTTTCTTTATAAAAAGCATTTAATTGCTTCGTAAACTCTAAATGTTTGGCATTCATTGAGTCATTTAAATCGCTCCATTCTAGCCCCTCGTCAAACCGCCACTCTAGAAATTGTCCGAATTCCGCTCCCATAAATTGCAATTTTTTTCCTGGGTGCATCATTCGGTATGAATCAACGGTTCTCAGTCCAGCGAATTGATTATAACGATCGCCAAACATTTTGTGCATCATCGATTTTTTACCATGGACAACTTCATCATGAGAAAAAGGCAAGACATAATTCTCATTGAACGTATACATAAACGAAAATGTGATCAAATTGAAGTGGTCTTTTCTATACAATGGATCCATTTCAAAGAAACGAAGTGTATCGTTCATCCATCCCATATTCCATTTGTAATTGAAGCCCAATCCACCTTCGTGCACCGGATGTGTCACTTTTGGCCAAGCTGTGCTTTCTTCAGCCATCATTAAAACATCGGGATGTCTTTCAAAAATCTTTTTATTCATTAACTGAATAAATTCCACACCGGCTTTATTAACATTTGTTCCTTCATCATTCGGTGTCCAGTCTCCAATATCATAATCTAAGTAAAGCATATTACTGACAGCATCCACTCTTAGTCCATCTAAGTGAAACTGTTCTATCCAAAATAGAGCGTTGGATATCAGATAACTACGGACCTGATTTTTTCCTAAATCAAAGTTTAACGTTCCCCAACGGTTATTATTCGCTTGATTGGGATCGCTGTATTCAAATTGTGGCGTACCATCATAATAAGCAAGACCGTAAGCATTACGGTTAAAGTGTCCCGGGACCCAGTCCATGATGACTCCGATGTTTTCCAGATGAGCCATTTCTACTAATTCCTGAAATTCTTCAATTGTTCCAAATTTAGAAGATAGTCCAAAGAATCCTGTTGCTTGATATCCCCAACTCGCATCGAGTGGGTGTTCAATTAAAGGCATAAATTCAATATGTGTGTAGCCCATCTCTTTTACATATGGAATCAGCTCATCTTTCAATTCTGATATCGTATACCAGGAACCGTCTTCATGATGTTTCCAAGAGCTTAGATGTACTTCATATATATTAAGAGGCCTATTATAAATTTCAAACCTCTTACGATTCGCCATCCACAAGCCGTCTTTCCAAGATTTGTCTGGTAAATCCCGCACGACCGATGCATCATTGGGTCTGACCTCGAATTGATAGGCATACGGATCGATTTTATAAGCAACGGTTCCGTCTTTCTGGATAATTTTGTACTTGTAACGCTCACCTTGTACAGGTCTCATATCTTTTAAAGTAAAGATACCCGTCTCTCCAACTTTATGCATCTCATCTAATTCAGCCCACTCGTTAAAATCCCCGACTAAATAGACAGCTTGCGCATGAGGTGCCCAGACAGAGAACGCGTAGCCATTTTCAACTTCGTTACAGCCCATAGTGCGGTAACTATCGTATTGTGTGCCTTCGTTAAAAAGATAAAAAGATCCCATAACATTATTACCGTATTCTAATATTTCTTTCCCTTCACTCATAAATATCCCCCTTAGTAAAAATATCGCTTTCAAATCTCACTCACATAATATTTCAGTAAAACTTTTATAATATTATTGTAACTTATTGAACCTACTATACCAAACTTTCTTTCTTGTGAATAGTCTTCAATCACTCTTTTATAATGATTCTTTAATCCGACCTCAGACCGATGACAACCCTTTCTTAAAATGGTATGATGACAATGTAAGATTGTTAGCGAAAACGTAGAAAGGAGGATTCATTTATATGGAAGGATTACTGCTAGGTTTAGGGTTTATCGGTATTGTTTTTGCTATTCTCACACCCTTTTTCAAAAGTGGTGCCGGTTTAGCATTGATCAGTATGGCTGCCTATTTTCATTTTATAGGGATCGAGACATGGTTGCCAATCGTTTTATTTACTGCCGGTTTATTGCTCATTGTCTTCGAAATATTTGTACCAGAATTTGGTATAGCAGGAATCATCGGAGTTATCTTGCTGATATCAGGTTTATATTTAACAATCGGAGATTTGGGACAAACGGTCAGAGATTTAAGTTTATCTGTCGTCATTACGGCAGGTGTAATTATTTATCTCGTCAAGAATGGCTACTCTTTATCGAATGTCAATAAACTCGTTTTGCAGACTAATTTACCAAGCTCGACAAGTGATGAAACAGTTGAAAAAGATAAAATAGCTGTTGATGCTGACGGTATAGCAGTTACTGCTCTGCGCCCATCTGGTAAAGTGACTTTTGGTGATGATCCAACTTTATATGACGTATTGAGCACAGATGGTCACATTTCAAAAGGAGCATCAGTGATCGTAACTAACGTCAGAGGAACAAAAATAACAGTAAGAAAAAAATAGACAGGAGAAATGACTATGGATTTAATTAGTAATGGATATATAGGTGTTATTATAACCGCAGCAATAATTTTAGTATTGATAAGTGTTTTCCTTCGATTTGTGCCTGTGGGATTATGGGTCACAGCCTACTTCTCAGGCGTAAAAGTCAGTATCGGTACCTTGATCGGTATGCGTTTGCGTCAAGTCACTCCCCATTCGATCATTCGTCCGCTAATCAAAGCCACTAAAGCTGGACTTGATCTATCTGTAAATGATTTAGAAGCACATTATTTAGCTGGAGGAAATGTCAATCTTGTTATTGATGCACTCATTGCATCCCACCGTGCTGATATCGAATTAGGCTTTATAAAAGCTGCAGCGATCGATCTGGCCGGACGTAATGTATTTGAAGCTGTTCAAATGTCGGTTACTCCAAAGGTCATTGTGACTCCAGATATTGCAGCAGTTGCTAAAGACGGTATCGAAATCATCGCAAAAGCAAAAGTTACCGTCAGAGCAAATATCGAACGTTTAGTTGGTGGTGCAGGTGAAGATACAATCATCGCTCGTGTTGGTGAAGGTGTCGTTACAACCGTTGGTTCCGCTGATAAACATTCCGATGTTCTGGAAAATCCAGATATGATTTCTAAGACGGTATTAGGTAAAGGCTTAGATTCAGGTACAGCCTTTGAAATTCTATCCATCGATATTGCGGACGTTGACGTCGGCAGAAATATTGGCGCAAAACTCCAAACAGAACAAGCAGAAGCAGACAAAAACATTGCCCAAGCTAAAGCTGAAGAGCGTCGCTCGATGGCGATTGCTCAAGAACAGGAAATGCGTGCTGAGACTCAGAAAATGCGTGCGAGAGTAGTTGAAGCGGAAGCGGAAGTTCCACTTGCCATGTCAGAAGCTCTACGAAGCGGAAACATGGGCGTCATGGATTACTACAAAATGAAGAATGTAAATGCTGATACAGAAATGAGAACGTCTATATCTGGTCAGTCAAATAAAGAAGAAGAGTGATAAATATGCCTTTCGTATTTGTATGGCTCATTCAATTATTCATCTTTTTCGCTATCGTTACGTCAGTTGCCTCTTTCTTGACTAAAGCTACTAAAAGAGTCAATACCCAAGCGAATCGAACAGATCCAAGTAAGATGGATGCTCCGATGCACGAGGTTGAGACAACGAAACGCAACGAACAGAAACCTGCAAAAACAAATAATCGTCCCGTTCGTGAAGACAGATATACGCGTACACCAAGGGTAAGAGACACGATACGTGAAAAAAACAAATCAATAATCAAAGATGTAGTGACGATAGAAGATCCATATCGGGCTGCAGATAAAAAAGTGGTGACCACTTTATTCAACAGAAAAAGTTTGAAACAGGCGGTTATTTACAAAGAAATACTCGATAAGCCTGTATCCATGCGTGACGAATAAACGATTAAAAAGGCTATAAACAAGAGACATTGACTAGTGTTGTCAATTAACCTCTGTTTATAGCCTTTTTTTATCTAGATGGAGAAACAAAGAAATCTCTTTTGATTTCAATGAAACGTTCAATATCTCTTAAAATTTGAAACAGTGTCGCTCGACTTTCAAATTCATCTCTTGTTTTCGGTAATTCGGATTGTCTAAAATAACGATACAGGGTAGAAATATGTTCAAGCAATATCAAGCCAGTATTTTTTTCATGTAGCTGATCAGCAATTTCATTGAATAAATGAGCCAGCACTTTGTTTTGTTCGGTTTCAAGTTTTACAGCGGCAATATTTTTAATCATTACATTTGATAAATCTAACTGCCGTTTCCTCATTTGAGTGTACCGAATGTAATAATCATTTTTATTAGTTAAATGGTTTTCATAATCCATAAGAGCAGTTTTTTCTGTTTCATTCAACAGCTTTGTTAATCTACTTGCTTTCATTTCAAGAGAAGTCTGGTCTGTATTTTTAAGCAAGTAAGAATGAAACAATTTTAGAAACTCTCGTAATTCCTCTTCGATTAAATCAATTTTCTGATTAAGATCTTTCTCGTAAGAGGGCATCCATAAATTAAACCCCACGGCCACAATTACCCCGATGGCCATTATTAATAATCCATTCATCTGCCAATAAAAGGCGATGCTTTCAGCAACGATAAAATGTGTCACAAGAACTGAACAAGGCGCAATACCTGATTGAAGATTATAGCGATAGGCAATCGGCACATAAAACAGTAAATATAAACTGAAAGATACGACTGAATAACCTAGAATATAAAAAACAATAGAAGCGACAAGAAATGCTAAGATTGTGGAACCTAAGCGTGCAAACGCAGTGGAAACAGATTCCTGTTTGGTATCAAGAACGCTTAAAATCGCTATGATACCCGCCGCTAGAGGATACTCAAGATTAAGGGCCTGAGCAATAAGTATTGAAATAAATGTAGCCAAGACCATTTTTATCGTTTTATTCTTGATAGTCATGCTATCCGTACTCCTCTACCTCTCGGTTGTTTTTTTTTAAAATATTTAAACGCATCGTCTGATTGCCTTCGTCATAACGTCCCTGATTTGATAATCGATATCAGTAGCCACAATCCCATTATTCCTGCTCCAATAAATATAATAATAGCAAATAGCGAGACGCCAGTGGCTTCTGCCATCACAAATATTATGGCTGACGCTAAAACAAGAGCCGCAATAATGACAGCAAATACTAACCGGTTTACCATTTTGTTTACTTCACGCCACTTTGATTCAAAGTGAACGATATCAATGTGCAACATTAATCGCCCGTTGTTAACTGTGTCTAAAGCACGTTTGATTGAAGAAGGTAACTTAATCGAATCTGTTGCCAATTGATAAGCGCTCAGTTTTAATTTTTCAGCAGAGAATGAATCGAGTACTTTTATATCGTCACTTGCTTTGATATAATTCGATGCAATTTCCATGATATTTATATCCGGATACAACTCGCTTACGACACCTTCAATTATGGTTAATGATTTTGCCAGTAAAATAAAATCATTGGGCATGACCATTTTGTATTTACGTGTGACATGCAGGACATCTGAAAAGAAGGTGCTTAAGTTTATTTGACCAAAACCTTTAGAGACATAAGACTGATAAAAATCATGCAGATCTTCCGAAAAGGCAAACCGGTCGATTTTCTCTTTAGTAATAGCCATCTGGAGTAATAAATTCATTAACTGGTCAATATCTTCAAAAACAATGGCTCGCATCATTTTGATCAAATCATTTTTTACCGTTTCAGACAGCTCTCCGATTATCCCAAAATCGATGAAAACAATTTGTTTGTTCCGTAAAATAATATTCCCAGGATGTGGATCTCCATGAAAATAGCCATCTTTAAATACTTGAGTTAAAAAAGAGTAAACCAGTTTCTCGGCTATATCTTTTTTCACATAGCCTTCTTTTCTTATTTCCTGAAGATTTAAACCTCTGATCCCCTCTACATAATCTTCAACAAGAACACGCTTGGACGTATACGCTAAATAGGGTGTTGGAACCGCTACAGCATCAATTTCAGTATTCAATCGTTTAAATTTAATGAGTGCCTGTCCTTCATTTCTAAAGTCCAGTTCTCTTTTTGTCGTTTCTTCGATCTCTTTAACGGCCGCTTCGACGTCTACCAGCATTTCCTTAACTGCCTCCGGAGCCATAGAAACAATACGCGAAAACAATTGAATATCACGAAGTAGATTTTCTTCAATTTCTGGTCGTTGAACCTTAATGACGACTTCTTCTCCAGATAGCATCTTGGCTTTGTGGACTTGTGCAACAGATGCACTGGCTATCGGCGTTTCATTGACCCATTCAAACACATCTGAAAGCGGCTCCTTGAAGTCCTCTTCAAATATTCTCTCTATTTCGGAATAATCAAAAGGAGGTGCATCGTCTCTCAACTTGGACATTTCTCTTATGTAACTCGGAGGCAATAAATCTTGTCGTGTGGATATGATTTGGCCAATTTTAATGAAACTTGGTCCAAGTTCTTCAAAAGCTAAGCGCAAGTTTGTTGCATCTTGTTCCTTATGCTTCGTCCTTACACGTGTTCGGTAAATATGACCAAAACCATAAGACGCCAGAACACTGGCAATTTCTGTTAAACGTTCCCTGTTGCTTTTCATTGACTTGCCTCCCTTCTAAAAGATAAAAAGTGGTGCTGACCAAGGATATGATCAACACCACTAACCTTATGCATCAGTAGATTTATTATCTAATTTCTTTTCCAGTTCTTTTACTTTTTCTTCCAGATCATCTATATCTTGTCTTTGAGCCACGTTCATTTCCAGCAGCACTGCCTCGAGTGTTTCTTTATCTTGCGACGTCAGTGTGCTATTTTTCTTTTGTATCAATTCTTCAGTTAATTTTTTTCCCTCAGATACGGTCAACTTTCCACGACTGACTAATTTGTCTACTTGTTCAACGGCTTTGTCAAAAGCTATGGCAGTAGATCCGACTCCAATCAACAGAGCTTTTTTGATATCTTCCAACATATTAAAACTCCTCTCGTTATTTCACAATTATATTATATCATTCATTTCTACTGATGTCAGATTTTTAGAACAACAGAATTAAAACGTATTAAGGTACTGTATTTCCGGCAGCACGATATATGCTGTACCATTCTTCGCGTGTTATAGATACTCCTGATGCTTTGGAATAATTTTTTATTCTTTCTGGCGTCATCGTTCCTAAAATGACTTGCATTTCAGCCGGATGACGAAGTAACCAGGCAATGGACATGGCTTCATTATCCAGACCATATCGTTCGCCAACTTCTGTCAGTTTGTCATTAACTTCCTGATACTCGGGATTGTTCAAAAAGACGCCTTTTTCACTGTGAACAGGCGACCATGGTTGAACAGTCATATTATGAACACGGCTATAATCCAATATAGCACGGTCATGATCAATTGAATTTTCGTTTTTAGTGTTTACGTGCACACCAGCATCAATCATACCTGTATGCATCACACCCAATTGAAGTTGATTGGCTATTAAATCTTGTTTGATATATTTTTTCAACAGTTCAACTTGAAGCGGACTATGATTGCTTACACCAAAATGTTTGACTTTACCTGATGAGTGTAATTTGTCAAAAGCTTCTGCTATTTCTTCTGGTTCTACTAAAGCATCTGGACGATGAAGCAGAAAAACATCTAAGTATTCTGTATCCAATCGATCGAGTATTTTTTCTACTGAATCAATGATATGTTCTTTAGAAAAATCATAAAATCCAGAGCGGATGCCAGCTTTTGACTGCAATAATATGTCTTCTCTTTTTATCGAGGTTTTCTTTAAAGCTTCTGAAAAACGTTTCTCAGATTCTCCTTTACCGTATATATCCGCATGATCATAAAAATTTATACCTTCATTATGAGCAGTTTCGATTACTTTAGATGCATCTTCTAGGTTTAACTTATCCATACGCATACACCCTAAAGCGATTTCAGAAACATTTAAATCTGAATGACCCAATTTGATTTTTTTCACTATAAAACCCTCCAAATTATTGATATATTTTCATTGTACACTCTTTATTTAAATAATGCTAAAATTACACAAATAGAGACGAGCGGTACTTTAATACAAATGTGACAAAAGCGTGACGAAAAGGTTACTTATTTTAAATCGGTGTAAATGTGACGAAAAAGTGTCGAACTCTATTGCTTTTTTTCCTAAATCTATTTAAAATAGGAATTGTAACAAATCGTTCACACTATTCTAATTATCTCAATTGTGTACAGATACTGTCAATGAGACTTTTGAAAGGAGTCATAACTTATGATTACATTATACGTATCTCCAAGTTGTACATCTTGCCGAAAAGCTAAAGCATGGTTAGAAGAACAGGACTTGCCCTTTAACGAAAAAAATATTTTTCATGAACCTTTAACTAAACAGGAAATCAAACAGATACTTAGTTTAACAGAAGAAGGTACGAGTGAATTGATTTCTTACCGCTCACAAGCGTATCAAACTTTATCTGTTGATATTGAAGACCTATCTATGAATGCATTATTGGAATTATTCACTGCACAACCGAGTTTGATTCGTCGTCCAATCATTTTAGATGACAGACGCTTACAGATTGGATATAACGAAGAAGAGATCAGATGCTTCTTGCCAAGAAAAATTCGTGAAATTGAACTTGCTGAAATCCATCGTCAACTAGCTGTAGAAGACTCTGCCTAAGAAAAACGAGTAGATTAAACATCTACTCGTTTTTTTTATTGCTCTCTTAGTAATAGTCGCTGTACCCACTGTCTATTTCTTCTGATTCGTCCTCATTTTCTTCATTATTTTTTTTCACTTCGACTTCTTTTGTCGGTTTATCTTTTTTACTTGATTCTCCATTCTCATCATATTCACCTAATACTTGTTTTCTGTAATCTTTTTCCTTATAGAAAAAGACATTATGAGTGATTTTTAATATCGGTCTCATAAGCAAGAAAAAACTAGCAAAGATATACAAATAGCTTCCCACTAGTTCAAGCTCCGTGAACGTTTGAACCAGGCTGCCTGATAAATACAGTACGCCAGTAATTATATCGTTAGTTAGAGAAATGATCGTATAATAATTTTGGAAATATAAACGAACTCCCCCGACTTTTACAATTACATCTGAATCTTTAGCAGGATTCACATCATGTTCTTTTGTCTCGATTTGAGGTTTTTGAGGTTTAGGAGGCATCTTAGGTTTCATTGTTTCTACACCTTTCACTACACTAATTATTTATAGAATAGCAAAAGAAATGAAGCAAGTCATTAAATATGACTTGCTTCATTTCTTTATTTATCTTTTTCTGTACTTGGCATGATTCATTCATATTTTTATTAAATATAAGCGAAAAAAGAACTCGTATTTTTCAACGAGTTCCTTTTAATAACCTAACTATTCTGTTATAACTTATTCATTTATAATTAATTCTAAAGGTGATGCAATGTATTCTTCAATCTCTCCACCTTCAAAATATTCATAGGCTGTTTCCATTGCGATACGGCCCATTTCGTCTGGTTGTTGTGCAATGGTTGCATCCAGGCGTCCTTCCTCCACTGCTGCTAAAGCATCGTCATTTCCGTCAAAACCAATGACTATAACATCTTCTGCTAATCCAGCAGCTTCGATTGCTTCGATTGCTCCTAATGCCATTTCATCATTTTGTGCAAATACTGCTTCAACATCAGAGTTACTTTGCAACATATTTTCCATAACTGTCAAACCTTCTGAACGGTTGAAGTTAGCGGTTTGACTATCCACAACGTCCAATCCATCTTCTGCAACGTTCATGAACCCTTCTCCACGTTCACGTGTAGCAGAAGCCCCAGGTACGCCTTCCAGTTGAACGGTTATTGCCCCTTCACCAACTAGATCGATAATACGTTGTGCAGCCATTTCTCCGCCTTCTACGTTGTTAGAAGCGACTAACGTGATCACTTCTCCACCTTCACTTGAACGGTCAATGGTGATAACAGGTATCCCTGCATTATTTGCTGATTCAATTGCCGGTTCGATCGCTGCAGAATCGACTGGATTGATAAGTAAAACATCCACACCTTGTTGAATCAAGTCATTGACGTCGTTCAATTGCTTAGCTGTATCATCTTGCGCATCTACAGTACGAACATCCGTCCCTTCTGCTTCAGCAGCAGTTTCGACACCTTCTTGTAGTGAAACAAAGAAAGGATTGTTTAAAGTGGAGAGCGATAATCCAACAGTCATTTCGTCACGTGCCACGCTTTCTACGCCTTCCTCACCGTTATCTCCCGTGTCGTTGCCTTCTAATCCTGTTGTACCACAAGCTCCTAAAAGTAATGCAGATGCACCAAACAAAGCGACTAATTTTTTCATTTTTATTTCCTCCTAAAATTTTTTATAAATTTTATTAATTAATTTTAATTATTATTTTTATTAATCATTCTTACGGTCTAGTAAGACTGCGATAATGATAACGATCCCTTTAACCACTTGTTGATAAAAACTGGAAACACCGATTAAATTCAAACCGTTGTTCAAGGTCCCAATGATGAGAGCACCAATAAGCGTCCCAAATAATCGACCACGTCCACCAGAAAGACTAGTTCCACCTAAAACGACAGCTGCGATAGCGTCTAATTCGTAAGTCGTACCAGCAGTTGGTTGAGCTGAATTTAAACGTGAAGTTAAAATTAAACCAGCTAAGGAAGCCATCAAACCAGAAATCGAGTAAACAGCAATTTTGATCCAATCACTTTTTATCCCCGCTATATAAGCCGCATTTTCATTACCTCCTATCGCAAAAGTTTTTCGACCGAATGTCATCTTGTGTAAAACAACATATAATATTCCAAATGCAATTGCCATCAATATGACTGGAAAAGGAATACCGAAGAGATAACCTTTGCCGATAAATTGGAAAAAGAAACTGTCACCAATTCCGGTTATCGGATTTCCGTTTGTATACACTAACGTTAAACCCCGATAAATGGTCATCGTCGCTAAGGTTGCAATAAAAGGAGCTGTATTTCCTTTCGCAATCAGCGTCCCATTTACAGCACCCAAGAGAGCTCCGATAACTAAAGCAGCAAGTGTTGCTACAACTGGGCTCCAGCCACCAGCAATCATACCGGCACCTAGTGCACCACTTAATGCTAAGGTGGATCCGACTGACAGATCAATTCCGCCTGTAATAATGACAAACGTCATTCCAAATGCAATCAATCCATTAATGGATACTTGTCGTAACAAATTCAAGATATTTCCCATTTGAATAAAATTAGGATTCATAATAGTTACAAAAACCATCAATACTATCAAGGCGAAAAATGGACCTAGCTTCCGTATCATCTCACTGCGTTTTTCTTTTTTCTTTTCTATGCTACCTGCTTCTGTATTCATTTGTATCCTCCTGTCGCTAACGTCATAATTTTTTCTTCGGATAAATCCGCCTTATCCATTTCACCAGCTATATGTCCTTCGTGGATAACTATCACACGATCACTGATCCCGATGATTTCAGGTAAATCACTTGATACCATGATAATACCCACACCCCGCTCAGCTAATTCTTTCATTAACATGTAGATTTCACGTTTAGCACCCACGTCGACTCCTCGAGTTGGTTCATCAAGAATAAGGACACGGGAACCTGCCCCGATCCATTTAGCCAGGACGACTTTTTGCTGATTACCTCCAGAAAGTGTCTTCACTGGGACATCCCCGCTTACCGTTTTTACCGTAAGCCGTTTTATTAATAGTTCCGCAAAATCTTTTTCTTCTTTCGTGTTGATCCAGCCGCTGCGACTAAATTCTTCAATCGATGGTAAAGAAATGTTCCCTATCAATGAATCATCCAAAATCAATCCTTCTTCTTTACGGTTTTCCGTTAAGAAACCAATGCCTTGTCGAATAGCATCTGACGGTGACTTAACGTCTATCTTTTCATCATCTAAAAATAATTGTCCAGAAGTTAATTTATCAATACCAAAAATACCGCGCATGATTTCTGTTCGTCCGGCACCCATCAATCCAGAAAACCCTAGAATTTCACCTTGGTGAACATGAAAATTGATGTTTTCATAAACTTTGCCGTCGCTCAAGTCTTTTACTTCGAATAATACATTACCGTTCTCAGTTTCAATATTTGGATAGTAATCTTCCAAATCCCGTCCTACCATTTTCCTGACCACTTCATCCTTATCTGTCTCGTTGGTTGGTTTTGTATCTACACTGATCCCGTCTCGCATAACAGTGATGCGATCACTGATTGCAAAAATTTCTTCCATTCGATGTGAAATGTAAATGATTGCTACATTCTTTGCCGCTAATTTTTCGATTGTAGTAAACAAGACTTTAATCTCACGGTCCGTCAAAGCCGCTGTCGGTTCATCCATGATGATAACTTCCGCATTAGACATCAATGATTTAGCGATCTCAACTAGTTGTTGCTGTCCTACGGATAACGTACGCATTCCACGGTCTAGCTCAATATTCACGCCTAATTCCTTGAACAATTCACGAGCGATTTCACGCATTTCTTTTGTCTTGATCCAACCCCAGCTGGTTTTCTTTTCTCGTCCCATAAACAGGTTTTCCAATACCGTTAAATCAGGCCATGTAATCATTTCCTGGTGAATAAAACTGATGCCTTCTTCTTCGGCGCGTTTTGGATTCTCAAAGGTTCGTTCTTCCCCATTGATGATAACTGTTCCTGAATCGTATTTGTGTAACCCGGTTAAGATGTTCATTAAAGTAGATTTCCCAGCGCCGTTTTCGCCCATCAAGGCGTGTACTTCACCGGATTTAATATCTATATTGACACCTAAAAGTACTTTGTTGCTTCCAAAACTTTTTACGATGTCTTTCATTTGAATTTTCACTGCATACACCTCCTAAAAAATGACGCCAGATTGTAAAATGATATTTGAATACGGCGTAGCTTCACCTGTCCTGATAATTGCTTTTACTCTTTGTGATTGTATTTTCAACTCTTCATGAGAAAGCCAATCCATTGCGATCTCACCCGTAAATTGGCTGATGGCTTTTAATTGTTCTGGATTTTTCTCTTTAATTTCTTGCGCCAGCATGTATTTCTCGACTTGCATTTCTTTTAATAAGACTGCCAAAACATGAATGAATTTGGGTTCTCCAATTTCAAGTGCCAGATCGATTTTTTTAACATTCTCAGGAATAGGTAAACCACAATCGCCAATCATTATTTGATCGGTATGTCCTAAATCGGCAAGCACCTTGCTGATTTCACTATTTAAGATGCCATTCTTTTTCATACTTCTCGCTTCCTTTCATTTCATCTAGCGTTGGAATACCCGTTTGGGCACCCATCTTCTGAATGGATAACGAGGCCGCTAAATTGCCAAAGCGAATACTATCTTCTATAGATAATCCATTTGACCAAGCGACTGCAAATGCCCCATTGAACGTATCTCCAGCACCTGTAGTATCGACAGGCACCACTTTATTTGCTGGAACCAGTTTAACTTTTGTGCCGTCATGATAATAGACGCCTTCAGATCCCGCTGTCACCAATAATTTATTAGGATACCGTTCCAATACATCTTCCATCTTTTCACCTGGAAATAATACAGAAAATTCTGTTTCATTTGGAGTGATGAAACGTACCTTTTCAATAGCTTCAGCACTCATTCTTCTTGCAGGTGCGGGATTGTATAATACCGGAACCTCTAGTTCCGTGCAGACACGAACCAATTCTTCAATCGCATCCACCGGAACTTCATTTTGGACAACAACCAGGTCGCTCGTTTTCAAGTCTTCTCGCGCCATAGCAATGCGTTCGGGTGTTAATGCGTTATTTGCTCCCGGGATATAAATAATGGCATTATCCCCATCTTGAATCGTGATAACTGCCGAACCAGAAGGCAATTGTGTAACCCGTTCCACATTGTTTAAAAAAATTTTATTTGCTTTCAAGTTCCTTTGAAGTTCTTCTGCGAACGTATCGTTCCCTACTGTCCCTATCATAAAAACATCAGCACCTAAACGCGCCGCAGCTACCGCCTGGTTGGCTCCCTTACCCCCAAATGCAGTGGAAAAGTTTTTTCCTTCAACTGTTTCACCAACTTGTGGCCGTTTGTCTGTTTCAATGACGAAATCCGTTGAAATACTACCTGCTACTGTGATTTTTACCATTCATTACTCCTCACTTTCTCTTAAAGAATCTCGAACGACGAGTTCAGGATCCAACTTTATTCGTTTGTTACTGATTGTATCTTTCCTGATTTGGCGAACCAACAAATCCGCAGCTTGATAACCTGCTTGAAAGGCCGGCTGAGATATCGTTGTTAATCCCGGATACACTAATTGACTAAAGGGAATATTGTCATACCCGATCACTTGAATGTCTCGTGGGATCTGATAGCCTCTCTGCTGTGCTTCTTTCATTACTGCTAAAGCAAACAAATCGTTACTCGCGATGATGCTATTCATCTTGCCATATAAATCAAAAATTTCTTTGGCAGTCGTTTCTGCTTCTTTAATCGTATACGATCCTGTTTCAAAAATTTCATATTCAACGTCAGTCGGATTCAATACGGACAAGATACCAAGTAAGCGATCAATTGCTCCAGGAACTGATTTAGGTCCTGCAATAATCAATACTTTGCCAGGTTTCCGATCAATAATAGCTTGAGCGGCTAGAATACCCCCTTTAACGTCATTGGTATAGACTGCATAGTCATCTCCCTCTAGTACCCGGTCCAGCATAACAATAGGCATGGGATGATGATGACTAAGTGTGCCTTCGACAGCTGACAAGACGCCCGCGACATTTTGTTGTGCAAATAATCTCATGTAATTATCCCCAGCTTTACTGCCTTCTTCGACATTACCCAGAATCACGCTGTATCCATTCTCACGGGCACTTTCTTCGATTCCTTTCATAAGTAATGGGAAGTAGGGGTTAGAAATATCAGGCAACAACAGTCCAATCATTTTGGACGTTTTTTGAAACAAAGAGCGCGCCACTTCATTGGGATAATAATTTAATTCATTAATGGAGGATTCTACTTTTTCCCGAGCTTTCTCGCTCACATACCCATTTTTATTTAATGCACGAGAAACAGTTGCAACTGATACTCCCGCATGCTTCGCTACATCTTTGATTGTTACCATTACTTTCACCTACCTCGAATCCAGTCATCATCTTATATCGATTACTACTGTTTAGGATTCCCAAAAAAATGAAACCTAGAATGTGTAACCGATTACAGAATAACAATATCATACTATACAGATAATGCAAGCGTTTTTATTCGAAACGACGAAAAATATTTTTTCCGAACTTTAGGTTACGCCTTTAAGTTCGTCTCCACGTGCATTGTAGGTTGAGAAGTCAAACAGTTTCTGATAACAGATCAATTATTCCAGACCTTAGCTACTTTTCCTATATCAATATCATATTAAGCGTGCTGCTATACATTAAGTTTCTCTCCTATTGATTACAGCATTCCGTATTCTACACCATTATAAACCAAGTTCAAGTGATATCCGCTACCACTTGGGGCACCACATTTTCTACTAAATTCAATCTCATTTTGCCTGATTCGATTATCCCCCCTGATTTTTCCATGAGTAAAGGGCCGGAAAATATCCGGCCCTTTACTTATTTTATTTAACTGACTTACCACTATCCATCAGAAAAAATTAATGTAATTCTGGCCAGTACTTTTTATTGGCTTCAATTAAATCATCCAAAATGTCTTTAGCAACTTTTGCACTCGGAATAGTTTTCGATAATGTCAGCGCCTGCCATAATTTCAGGTAACTACCTTCAATATATGCTTCGACAACAAGTTTTTCTACTGTCACCTGCTGGAACATCAAGGCTTTTTCAAATGCAGGGATTTCCCCTTGAGTTAGCGGTTCCGGACCGTCGTTTCCGACGATACACGGTACTTCCACCATAGCGTCATCTGGAAAGTTCGCGATCGCACCGTTATTTTCAACGATCATCAACATCCGTTCATGGGTGTTGAAGGCAATAGCACGTGCCAAATCAACGATAAAGGATGCATGACTATCAATGTGGAAGCCGCCCTCTACAGCAGTTCCTTTTTTGACAATATTGCGAGCAGCCGTGAAGACTTCTTTTTCACGTCCATCCATGACTTCATTGGCACGCGTATAATCCGGGTCGGAATGGGCCACTTCATAGTCAGGATACAGGTAATATTTCAAGTACGTATTCGGCAAAAAATGCGGATTGACTGCTAATATGTCTCTTGCTTTCTTGTGTGTTTCTTGCCAGCTCTGATCCATATGCTGCTTATCCACTTCGACTTTTGTCAAGTACCCATTTTCAGCAACGTATTCACGAATCTGATCGATATATTCATGTCCTTCTTTGTCTTTGACACTTGTCCACCAGCCAAAATGATTCAACCCAAAGTAACGCACTTCTAAATCTTCAGGATTTTTTTCAATGATTTGAGACATTCTGCGCAAAGTTCCCACAGGCATATCACAAATATTCAACACTTTAGAATCGGGACGTAAGACACGACACGCTTCTGCCACAATGGCAGCTGGATTGGAATAGTTTAACATCCAGCAATCCGGCGAATAAGTTTCCATATGATCTATGATTTCCATCATCCCAGTAATGCTGCGCATACCATAAGCAATCCCACCGGGTCCACACGTTTCTTGTCCAATGACACCATGGCGTAAAGGAATCTTCTCATCTTTTTCTCGCATATCGTATTTCCCGACACGAATATGGGCCATGCAGAAATCTTTGTCGCTGAACGCTTCTTTTGGATCAGTCGTATAAGAAAATCTCAAGTTTGGTGCTTGTTCTTTCAGCAAAATTTCTAAGGCTTCGCCTAATTCCGCTTGACGTTCTTTATCGTTATCATACAAAACTAATTCACGCATCGGAAAACGGTCCATATTGTCCAGCATCATCATGACAATTCCCGGCGTAAATGTGCTGCCTCCACCGGCGATGACTACAGAAAACTTTTTCATAAATATTACATCCTCACTTTTTTTATTTTATTTATTTTTCTACAGGTTCACGATTCAATACAGTATCGACTGCTTTGCGAATTTTATTTACTTGCAAGCCATACACCACTTGAACATTCTGACCTCTTTTCATAACTCCACTGGCACCTGTCTCCCCTGTTAAGAGTCCTTCATTTACTTTATCCGGATCTAGCAAAGTTAAACGTAAGCGAGAGTAGCAGTTATTTACTGTCTGAATGTTTTCGTCCCCGCCAAGCGCAGTAATTATGGTTTGCGCCAGTCCTAAATCACTTGCGGGTTCGCCACCTTGAGCTTGTTTTTCTTGATAATCTTTTTTCGAGTACAAACGTGTTTCTCCACCCTCATCTTCTCGTCCAATCGTTTTATAATTAAACATGGAAATCAAGAAACGGAATAAGAAATAGTAGATTGCAAAGAACACGAGTCCTACTGCAATATACATTGGCCAACCTGTACGTTCTGTTCCTAGAGGAACATTATATAACAAGAAGTCTATGAATCCATTAGGACCAATGGCACGAACATTAAACAGATTCAAGACAACCATACTTAGCCCACTCAGACCTGCATGGACGACGAACAGTAAAGGAGCCACGAACATAAAGGCAAATTCGATAGGCTCGGTTACTCCGGCAATGAAAGAAGTCACTGCAGCTGGAATTAAAATCGCACGTGCTTTTGCTTTGTTTTCTGGTTTAGCTCTGTGATACATAGCTAAACACGCACCGATCAGTCCAAACATTTTAGAAATTCCGCGAGCGTCCCAAATAACACTTGGGGCTAATAAGCCGCCATCAGCATTGGCAATTTCTGCAAAGTAGATGTTACGCGCTCCTTCAAAAATTTCGCCACCCACTTCAGCAATGCCACCTAATTCAGTGTATAAGAATGGCGTATACACTAAGTGATGTAATCCAGTTGGGATAAGCAACCTTTCCAGTGCACCGTATAAGAACAGTCCAAAGTTGCCACTCTGGTTGATCAAAATCCCTAAACTGCTAATACCCGATTGGAAAAATGGCCAAATACTTGTAAACAAGATGGCTAACAAAACGACAACCGGAATCAACACGATAAATACAAATCGGGAGCCACCATAAATTTGGAAGGCGTTGTTGAATTCTTTATCAGCAAAGCGATTATGTACAAGCGCTGTGACGATTCCTAAGAAAATCCCAAGAAACACTCCCATATCCAGTATCTGTACACCGAGCACCATTGTTTGTCCGGTGCCCTGAAGATCTCCTTCGATTAACATCCCTTGAATACCCATAAAGCCATTCATCGCATTGATAAAGACTAGGTATCCGAGTAAAGCAATAAACCCAGCTTCTGATTTTTTCTTGTTGGCTAGCCCGACAGCCAACCCGACAGAAAAGACTAAGCCTAAATTAACTAAGATTGAAACAAGCGAGCCTGACAGAATTGTTCCAAAACCAGTTGTAACTGGATTATCTAAAAAAGGAACAACTTCCAGTAAACGTGCGTTGGTAAATAAATTTCCTATCGCGATTAAAATCCCCGCAATCGGTAAAATTAAAACAGGTATAAACATTGCTTTGGAAAAATTTTGCATCGTATCCATTATTCTTTCTTTCATTTTCTTTCCCTCCAATATTTTTAAGTTAATTCAAGTGTAGCGTTAAGCTGTCTGGAATAAAAGGCTTTCATAATAAGAAAAAACGTGTTTCGCCAGAACGAAACACGTTTCAAAAAAATGAATTATTTATCAAGATAACGCGGTTTGACAACTAATAGACACTATGTTCTCTATCAATTAATAACACACATGACTATAACTACTTAGGTGATGCCTTTAAAATCATTCCAGCTCTGAATAATCTCTTACTTCATTAATTCCTTTTAAATAGCCACTGAGTAGATACTCGATCAATAATAAAGTAAAAGGAAAAAAGGTGTTTGGGAGTAAATTACGATCGTCCAGTTTATGTTTATCGGTAATTTTGAAGTTCAAATCACTGTATTCACTTAAACGATTAGACGTTTCTTTTGTAAAGGAAACAGTGTATACTCCCGCTTTTTTAGCAGTATGCATCTTGTCCAGCACACCTTGCGTTTCGCCCGATTTGGAAATTGCCACAAAGGCGCCGATGTTTTTTAGATTATTTTCCAAAACACCTACTGAATCAAGTGAGGTTGCAATAATTACTTGTTTTCCCAATAGCAATAATTTTTTATATAAATATTCTGCTGTGATTGCAGAAAAACCTGCTGCATAGATGAAAATGAACTTCCCATCTAAACACAGAACGTTTTCAATAAATGCATCCATGTCTTCTGTTGAATTATGTTGCAAGACTAACGATCGCTCAAGATCAAAAAAATCCGTTTCTGTTGTTTTATCGGTATCTTTCCCGGCATTGATTAATGGTACTAAATGGTAATACAGATCAATAAAACCGGTATAGCCCAATTTTTTTGATAAACGAATGACACTTGCCGGAGATGTGTAATTATCTTTGGCGATTTGACGCACACCTTTTTGAAGTACGCAATCCATATGATCCAAAATGTAAGTAAGTAATTGCTGATCTAACTCTGATAGCTCTTTGCCTTGTGTTAATTTAGCGATATCGAACACATTTATCTTCTCCTTATTTCATTCTCACCATCAGTATAACTAAAATCCCGAAGAATAAAAGGGCTATCACTAAGATTATTGAGAACAAATAGAACTCTTTTTCCATCATTTTAAATAAATTTGCCTTAATCATTATGAACATTGAAAAAAATCATCACCACTAAGTTATCGCTCATTTCGAATACACAAAAAAGGTTCTATCATTAATCGAATCAGCGAGTTCGATAGAACTTACCAACACGATTAATGATAGAACCAAAAAAGTCCAACTTTTGTGGGTCACTATAATAGCCAGAAATATTTAAGTGCATAAAAAAAAGTGCGGACAGTTTGGCCTGTCCGCACTAACGCAACCTACATTGTAAGCGAGATCTCGCGTTCACAGCGTTCGATCTCCAATACCAACTTCCCGTTGTGATGATTTAACATCTGTATCGTGCATGAAGTTTCCACAAAAAGTGGAAACATTCGACTCATCGCATAAACATTATACTAACATATAACTCACTGCTTTACAACATCTTTTTTTCTACAATGTAATCAATCCAGGCCTTAGCTATCAAACCGTGCCCTGCTAAGGTTGGATGGACACCATCTTTACCTGTATAATAACTAAATCCATTCTTTATTCCCTGCGCATTGAGCAATCCATCTAGTGGGATCAATTCCGTTTGATATTCTTTCGCCATTTTTCTGACAATTTGGATGCGTTGATCCAAATCTTTTCGCCAATTCACGCGATCTTTCGGATAAGGAAGAACAAAAGGTTCCATTAGTATCACACGTGCATCCGTACGCTGGATAAGCGACTTAAGTAAAAAACGGTATTCGGATTCAAATTCTTCTAGTTCTGCTTCAGTCGCTATGTGGTTACTCTCCTGATTTCTCGACGTATCATTGATACCTATGAGCAAGGTCACGATATCTGGATTCAAATCTAAACAATCTTCTTCCCATCTGTTTTCAACATCACTCAGTTTATTTCCACTAATGCCTCTGTTTAAAATGGTTAATCTTTTTTCTGGAAATAGCGTTTGAAGATAAGCAGAAATCAATAACGGAAAACCCTGTCCGAGATCAGTCGGATCAAGTCTATCACGACCTGCATCAGTAATGCTGTCTCCAATAAATAAAAAAGTATCATCATTCATTATTTTCATCTGAATCCTCCTCGTATAATAAGTTTATTACTAATAGTTTTAGTTTATTTCGCTTGTTAACGGATCATTGGTTTTTTGTAAATAATTAAATACAGCACCGATTAAATTTGCATCATTTCTAAATGTGCACAAATCTAACTCCGGAAGGAATGTATTAGAATTAATGCGCTTTAGTAATTGTTTATATTCAACATTAAGCCGATCAAGGAGACCATCCAGATTAGATACCCCACCACCGATAATGATTTTTTCGGGATCAAACGCATGAGCAACGTTATACAGACCCATTGTCAGGTATGAATAGAATGTATCAACTTCTTCCTTGGCTACTGGATCCCCTTCTTTGGCTAACTCAAAAACGCGTTTTCCGTCAATCTCACCATAAGATAACCCTTTTCGATCAGCATAGCGCATAGCCATTCCAACGGCCGTACCTAATTCGCTAAAGCTCTGCGTTTCATTAAGTAACATAAACCCAAATTCTCCACCAGACAGGTGCGTTCCGTGATGCACTTGTTTATTGAAGATAACCGCTCCACCTATACCAGATCCTATGACGACAAAAAGAACCGTATCATTATCTTTTGCTGAACCTTTCCATACTTCGGCTAGTCCGGCACTATTCGCATCATTTTCAAACGTTACCGGCAAATCGAAAGCCTCTTCGAGTTCATCATAAATAGGAAAAAAGTGCAGATACTTAATTGCACTTACACCTTCTATCTGCCTTGCTTCCTGGTTCACTGCACCCGGAGCTGAAAAGGCAACACCTTCCAAGTTGAAATTCTGCTCTACTCTCTCTTTAACAGCTATTAATTGTTCCTTCATTTTTTCCCAATTTTTGGGTGTTTTGAATTTATCTTGCTCGATCAACTGCTCTTCGTTCCATATGCCGTATTTAACGGCTGAACCTCCAATATCAAATGCTAAAATCGCCATGCATTTTCCTCCAACTTTTCAAAGAATAACTAAATAGCGTTACCATACCGAAACTGATCCATCTGTACGTGGTTCTGTCGCACCTACATATGTATTCTCTGATGTTTTTAAAATGATTTGACCTCTGCCAAAATGGCCTTTTTCTAATTCCACTTCAACCGCATGTCCTTTACGCTTCAATTCATTGATAAGCGCTAAGGGCATCGTTGGTTCTACGATGACTTTCTTATCTTTAACCCATTGCCACCTTGGCGCATCCAAGGCGTCTTGGGGATTCATCCGAAAATCGATCATGGATTGCAACACTTGCAAATGTCCCTGAGGCTGCATGTGCCCGCCCATCACGCCAAACGGCCCAACAGCTTTATTATTTTTTGTCAAGAACCCCGGGATAATCGTATTGAACGGTCGCTTGCCTGGTGCTAACGCATTCACGTGTCCTTCCTGCAAATTGAAACCAAGAGCACGATTATTCAAACTGAGCCCATACCCCGGAACGACTGCTCCGGAACCAAACCCCATATAATTACTTTGAATATAAGAAACCATATTCCCTTCGTTGTCTGCCGTTGCCAAATAAACTGTTCCCGAGTTGTCCTGTAACCCGGGCTGTGCACTGATGGCTTCATCAGTTATTAACTTTGCCCGCTCTTTAGCGTAGGTCTCAGATAAAAGATCGGAGATATTCATTTTCATATGATTCGAATCAGCAATGGTCAATTGACCGTCAGAAAAGGCTAATTTAATGGCTTCGATCTGCTTGTGTATCGTCTCGGGATCATCTTTCCCGTTCAATTCTATATTATTCAATATATTCAAAGCCATCAACGCGACAACACCTTGTCCATTCGGCGGCATTTCCCAAACATCATAACCTTTGTAGTTCACTTTAACAGGCGTGACCCATTCCGGCTTATAACTTGCCAGATCTTCATTATCCAAATAACCATTGAACTCTTTTGAAAAAGAAGCGATGGCTTCGGCTATCTCTCCTTTATAAAAAGCTTTTGCATTTGTCTCGCCAATGAGACGCAAAGTTCTGGCATGACCTTTGGAAGACCACACTTCTGTGACGTTAGGTACGCGTCCTTTCGGTGCAAAAACATCAAACCAGGAATTCAATTCCGGAAACTGTTCTTTTTCTTGATTGAACCGGTTAAATGACCTTTTGAAGGCATGATGGACTGTATCGGAAATCGCGACACCTTCTTCAGCAATCTTAGCTGCGGGTTCCAAGACTTCTGCTAATGATAAGTTACCGTGTTTTGTTATTAATTCTGCCCAACCGGCGGGGACACCTGGCACCGTCACGGCTTTTAAGCCATAAGTCGGAAAAGGTTTCGTCTTATCTAGATAAGCCGCCGGTTCCAATCCCTTGGGCGATGGACCACTCGCATTCAATCCAAGCATTTCATTATCTTTCCAAATGATGCTGAAACTGTCTCCCCCTATTCCGTTTGATCCCGGTTCGACCACTGTTAATGTCGCTGCTGTAGCAACGGCCGCATCAATAGCGTTCCCGCCGGCTTTCAATATATCTCGCCCCACTTGTGCGGCTATGGGATGAGACGTGGCGACCATACCGTTTTTACCATAAACAAGTTCTCTTCTCGAGCCATAATGAAACGTGCCTGTATTAAAGTTCAAATCCCCCATTAGTTGTTTATCCCCTTTTAATATGTACCACCGAGCAATTACTCGGTGTCTCTTCTCTAAAGTTGAACGATTTCAATCTTGTATCCATCTGGATCTTTAATGAAAAAGTAAGAGGTCGCACCATCTGACAAACCTTTAAGATTTGTCACATCATAACCTGACTGACTCAGCTCTTCATGTGTATCTACTAAACCATGTACGCCGATGGCAATGTGACCATATCCATTTCCTAAATCATACGATTCTGACTGTTCATAGTTATATGTTAATTCCAATTCCATGTCATCACCGGGTAAAGCTAGATAGACCAGCGTGAATTTATTTTCTGGATAATCCCGGCGTCTGATTTCCTGCATACCTAATACTTCTTTGTAAAAAATAAGTGATTTTTCCAAGTCTTTTACACGTATACACGTGTGAATCATTTTCTTGCTCATTTATTATTCCTCCCATCCTATCTATACTGTATTTTGCCTTACTTTTAACGAGGCGTCAAGCCTGATTGAATGTTCAAACCTTGACAGAAGCGTAAAGTAAGCGGTTATAGTAAATTTAGAAAAGCCTCAAATTAGTTGTTGACTTAACTATATGTATGCGTTATCATCTAAGTAGAAACAAAGTTAGTAGCAGTACTACTAGTTTTCTTTTTCATAAATCATCTCCTTTCTATGCAGGTACCCTTGCGGAAACAAGGGTGCTTTTTTTTTGCCTTCAATTATCTTTCATAGACCTCTAGCGGCAACCCATCTGGATCTTTAAAAAATGTGTAGCTCTTCCCTGTATAGGGATCACTTCTAATTTCTTCACATCGTATGCCTTTCTTCTTTAGGTCACTGACTGTCTGTTCGATGTCCGTCACACCAAAGCACAAGTGTCTCAGACCAGCTGCTTCAGGCTGATTCGGCCGTTTCGGCGGAGATGGAAAAGAGAACAACTCAATCTGACTCTCCCCCACTTTAAAATCGCACTTGTACGACTCTCTTTCTTTTCTGTAAACCTCATTAATGATTGGAAACTCAAGTAACTCTGTATAAAAATGTCTTGATTTTTCATAATCACTCGCAATAATGGCGACATGGTGGATATAGGATAGATTCATTTTTTCGCTCCTTTTGCAAAATTAGAGGTGAAAGGGTATAGTAATCGATGAGAGATTTATTTCTCTTACTATAAATAGTACAGATAGAAGGCGTTTAATATGCATATTTCTTCAGTCGTTTTCAACCAGCTTCTTGAAATGTTTTTTATCATGATGTTTGGTTACGTTTTAGTCAAGTTGAAGTTCTTAAATATGGAAGGCACGCAGCAACTCGCTAACATTGTCACGAAATTCATCATACCTATTGTCCTTATGATGTCATTTCAGCAGGATTATGATTCAAGTCAACTCTACATATTGTTTACATCATTTATCGGGGCACTCTCGATCATACTTTCTCGTATCATTTTGGCCCATACCTTACTCAGAAACCGCACCAAAATCGATCGCTACGCCATTGTCTTTTCCAACACGGCTTATATGGGTATCCCGATCGTTCTGACCCTACTCGGTTATGAAGGTATCTTCTACCTTTCTATGTATATCGTTACTTCTGCTATTTTTCAATTTACCTACGGAAAGTGGATGTTATCAGAAGGAAAAGAAATCATCACCCTACGCTCTATTTTAACAAACCCAGCAAGTCTTGGCTCGTTTGTCGGTTTTGGCTTATATATTTCGCGCCTACCACTCCCAACCGTTCTTTATAACAGTTTAGACTCGATCGCTGGATTGAGTTCACCACTTGGTATGATTCTACTTGGCGGATACCTGGCACGCAGTAAAATCAAAGATATTTTCCTAGTGAGGTCCAACTATTGGACAGTTTCTATCCGTTTAATTATAGCACCAACGATTGGCATCTTCCTACTATGGCTGCTGCCGATTACAAACCCGTCAGTACTCCTGGTGCTGTCCATCGCAAATGCGACACCAACAGCCATCAATACCGCGTTGTTCTCACAACTTTACGGCGGAGACTACGAGTATGGTGCCCGAATCATTATCCTAGCCAGTTTCCTGGCCATCGTAACCATTCCGCTTATGCTTAGTTTCGCTTCAGCAATTTTGTTATAATATAGGTAACAAAAAAATAAGGAGTGGCTTAAAATGAAAACCTTTGAGAACTATTTGCACTCACTAGATGATGAGACGCATAGACAAAAGTTAAGTGACCTGTTTAACTTTATAGATAGTGAATTTCCAGATCTTGATAAACGCATTGCCTGGAACCAACCGATGTATACAGATCACGACACGTTTATCATCGGATTCAGCGTCTCAAAGAATCACATCTCGGTAGCCCCTAAAAAAGTGGAATTGAGACAGTTTAAAAAAGAAATCAAAGAAAATAACTATGACTTTCTCAAAGAAATATTTAAGATCAAAAAGTCTCAACCGATCAATAAAGAATTGATCAGAGACTTGGTGGCATTCAACATTGAAGATAAGAAAGACTGCAAGACGTTTTGGAGAGAATAATAACCAGACAGACACTATTTAATCATTTTAAGATGATTGATCAATGTCTGTCTGGTTAATTGTGCTGACAAATAGAATTTTTTCGATGAGTTTAATTGACTCATCTATATTTATCATTAGAG
>NZ_LSRN01000057.1 GCF_001885615.1 Alkalibacterium sp. 20
AGCTCAGAATCATCTTTTTGACATACTTAACGAACCAGTTAAGGCAATGGATGTTAGAAAGATACGAAACTTATCGAATCATAAAGCGAAACAATATTATGATCATTTAGAAGAACTCGGGTATATAGAAGTGATTGGGAGGAACCCAAAAACACACAAGTTAACTGAAATGATAATCTCAAATATTGATTAAATAACTAAATGGTGGGAAATGGAGTTTTGAAAAAGAAGGAATCAAACAGTGGTTAAAAATAAATTATTCGAGAATATGGAAGGAAGACAAAACAAAAGAGGTTATCCATAAAGAATAACCTCAATTGAATCCCTAGCCCAGTGATGTAGAACCAGTGTAAATATTAATGTTCTTTATATTGATATTGATTGATTCTGATTAATGACAAAATGCTGATTTACCCTGTGGTTATGCACTTTATACTAGTTGTTGATGCTAGTTAAAAGGCATAGTTTAAAACCAGTAGGGACCATTGATTTGACAGGCTTTCTTAAGTGTTGTGTGTTTACTTTGTTACCCTAAGGGTCAGAGATAAACAATTTCGACATTTGAGATAGCCTCTTTTAATTTCTTATCCCAATTCTCTGTTAAGTGAGTGTATACTTTTTAAATCGTTTAGTATCTGTATGACAGACATGCTAAGTAATAAGTTTTGCATTAACACCATTTTCTACCATCAATGTATGAATTTACGTCTGAATATGTGTGTAGTTAGATTTTTGTCTGAGGTTAGGTTAATGCGTTTCAGTTTCTTATCCATTATTATAAGAGAATAAGTGTTATCGAATTTTGTTCTAAACAACAACGTGTTCTTTTTATCTAAATTCAGGTTCATCATCTTCAGTTGATCATATTGAATTTGCTCATGAATCAAACACAGTGTGTCATCATTAATATTGATGATGCGCTTTTTATTGTTTTTAGGTAAAGTATAAATCTTATTATTTCTGTCGTAGCTATGATTAACATGTATTCTCTTATCCTAGTAGTCAATGGTAATCGTTTCGCTAAATCTCAAATCGGTAGCAGCCCGTATTTTATATAATCTAACTTCTGATACATTTAAACGTTGAATCTTTATTTTCTGTGACAAGGTTACATCAGAAATGAAACCGTACTCAATACCGAAAGAAATAATCTGTGTAATTAGTTTCTTTTTAGATTTGACCGTTTTATAGACTGAATTTTTTTCAAATTCTTTTAAAGAGAAAATGATTGATTGTTGTAGCAGTTAAATTACTTTATTTGATTTTACCAAACGATTCTATGTCTGTATTTAAAAGGTGCTTTTTTACCTTATAAGTGGATTCACGGACACGCTTTTTAAAAACATATCTTTCTCGGCACGTTTGTTATTCTTACTATTAGTGATAGATACTTTAACGTTGATTATGAGTTAAGGGATTTTCATAGCAATCAACATATTTATACTTACCATTGTCTAATTTTTCAATACACATGGCTGACTACTGCCACTAGATTTTACCAGGGGCGCCAAGTTTTTTACCAGTAATTGCCAGTAAGTGTACCACTGGTTGCCAGAGAATGTACCACATATAAAACAACCCCACAACCATGCTAATTAAAGATGGCTATGGGGTTGTTTATGTAATCCGATGGATTACTATATAATTATTTTGATTTATTATAGAAAAATTAAAAGTTGTTAGAAAGACCCAAGCGTTCACGCATGGAAGCTTCTCCATCAATTGTAATCGTATAGGAATTATGAACGATTCGGTCAATGACGGCTTCGCCTATTGGTCCACTGCCTAATTTGGAATGCCAACCTGACGTGTTGAATTGAGTACAAAATATGGTGCACGATTTCTTATCACGTTTTTCAATCAATTCCATTGTTAAATAAAGCTCTTCTTCCGTCAAATCGTGTAAAAGCCATTCGTCAATGATAAGCAGTTCTTTCTTCGCGTACTTTCGCATTAATTTTTTATAACTATCATCCGGCTGATTTTTCGCTATTTTAAATTCATCAAGTAATTCAGGTAGACGTACATACTGAACAGTGTAAAATTGACGACACGCAGCTATCCCCAAGGCACAAGCTAAATATGTCTTGCCGGCTCCAGTCGCACCCATAAGAATAATGTTGTTCTTATTTTCTAAGTAGATTCCACTTGCTAAGCGATGAATCTCTTGTTTAGGTAACCGACGATCCTCAAAATATTGAATCTCTTCAATAGAAGCAGAAGGGAATTCTAAAGCTGCTTGAGCTATCAATCGCTGAAGTTTATTGCTTTTACGACGAGCATGTTCTCTATCAATCATTAACGTAAACCGCTCATCAAAGTCCATCTTCTGGTATTGTTTACTTAAAAACTGATCTTTATATGCTTCAGCCATGCCGCCCATTTTCATTTCTATTAACTTACTAATTGTTTCTTCATTCATCATTTGATTGTCCTCCATAATAAGCTGCTCCACGTGTAAATCCATGGTTTTGGTTTACTTTGTCTATGGCTTGCTTTATTTGATTTTCTTCCAAGTGTTTTTGATTTGTCTGTAACGTTGTTTTAATTAACGAGACCGTCGGTCTTTTTGTAACATCTAGTACCATCTGACTTGCTTTCTCTAACTCATATTTTGTATATTTACGAAGGATTTTTTTGAGAGAAAAGATCGAATTAATTGCCTGTTTTTCTGCAACTGAGTTCTCCAGTAAGAGTTCTACTACATTTAATGTGGCTCGACCGATTTCTTTTGCCCAAGCTAAGGCATTCTCTGGTGTTTGATTCATATAAAGCTTGTGGTTGTCGGGCATATGATCTGGGTTGGTAGACTGTTGCCCATATTTCCCATATAATCGAGAATGAGAAGCGATTCTCATGTGGTTATAGAAAACTTTAATCAAATGATCAGTGACTTTCACGTCCACCTGTTGGCTGATATATTCATATGGAACAGAGTAAAATTGACTTCTAACAGAAACGTGATAGTCGGGCTGGACTTTAACAATTAGCCATTCGGACATTTGATAAGGTGTTAATGGAAGAGGTGAAAGGTAGGCTTTCTCCTCTTCTAAAAACGCTGACCATCTGGAGCCTTCACGTTTCGTAAAGTTACGGTGGTTAAATTCTTCTAGCTTTTCTCGAGCGACCTGATTCCATTCATCAAGTGAAAAGCAGGTGGTATGTCTTAAAGATGCAATGATCCATGTCGAAATGGTCCGTACGGATCCTTCAACGCTAGCCTTATCCTTTGGTGCTTTTACTCGAGCAGGAATAACAATGGTTCCGTAATGGCTGGCCATATCTTTATACGTGGGATTCAAAATCAATTCATTTCGAGTATTTTTTTGAACACCAGTCTTTAAATTATCGGGAACGAGAATTTCGGTCACGCCTTCAATATACTCATATGCGTGACGATGAGCGCTTATCCAAGAGGATAGATTCATAGATAGAAATCCTTCCACGTAAGAGTATTGGCTATTAGGAAGAGTCGCCACGAATACATAAACTTTCACTTTTTCACCTGTATCTCTATCGTTAAGAACCCCAGTAGAACCCGTCCAGTCGACTTCAAGGATTTCCCCAGGTTTCCGTTGAATACGCATCGTTGCCTTGTGCTTTTGAGCGAAGTTTCGATAGTGACGTATAAAACTACGATAAGAATAGGGAATAGCTTTTTCAGATCGACATTGTGCCTCATACTCATAGTGCAGTAATGTCAACGTCACATTTTTCTTCGCCAGTTCTTTATGAACATATTCAAAATCGATCGGTCGATAACCTGATCCCTCCATTGACTTCTCCGGAAACAAACAGTCTTCAAGCCATTTATCTGTTATTTCTTCAGATAAAGGACATGATATCTTCTCTCGTTCCGCAATCTGTATCACTTCCGTTATTTTTTGTCGCGAGTGTCCGGTCGCTGCACAGATACTGCGAAGTGAAAAGCCGTCGGCTTTCAACTCCAACACTTTCCGATATTGAAACATAAAAAAACCTCCATATAATAATGTCACGCTGTGGGATAATCATCCCAAAAACGTGCTCTTTTATTATACAGAAGTTGGTTAGTGGTACATAGGTTGTCAATCAGTGGTAAATTTTGTGTCATAGGGTGGTAAAAAACTTGTCAGTGATGGTACATTTATATGGCAGTAGTCACATGGCCAAGCCGCCTTATTGCAAATACAAAACATAATAGCTTTTTTTGGTATAAAATTTGAGACCTCCCTCGTCGTTAAGATCTAGATATTTCCTTTTCCCACCGCTTATGTATCCATTCACTTCACCATTTAACATATCATGTGGAATATATTCTTTTTTAACCGTTCCTACTTTTGCATCGTTATACATCACAGCACAAGTTTTTTTTTTTGGACTAACCATAAACCCTGATACTTTATGGTTAGTTATTTCAAAGACAGGGTTCTGCAATGTTCTCTCTTGAGATTTTATTTCTTTATTCGTTAATCCTTCGAACGGTTCCCCGGAATATTTTTCGTTTTTCATTATTTTCTCAATTTCTTTTTGTGTAAGAGCACTTGCTTTAATCTTCTTTGATGTCATTTTCTTTTTAAACAAATTAAATAAACCTACTTTTATCCCTCCATTATTATAATTCTATTTCTATCTTTAACGCTTTGCCCACAATACGTGCTGGGTTATCTTCATTAACTACATACGGGTATAGTTTTCATTCAATGGTTGAAAAATTTAGTGTTACCTTGTTAGTAAACTTTCTTTAATGTTGTTTCTTCATCAGTTATTAACTGATGAAGAAGCGATTTCTCCGTTTCTACATCTTCTCATGTTCTGCCTAGAAAAAATGACCCGTCTGGTATTTTAGGCTCCATGCTGTCACCAATAGCCTCAAAGAAAAACAGCTCTTCTATTGGTAAATTTTTTTCGGTACCGTTCGATAATCAAGTACATTTTCTATAGCAGTGATTGGATCTCCGCAATTGATTTTCCCTAATATAGGAATATCTACTAATTCTTTAACCAGTGTGATGTTGATTTTATCTTCCCAACCCTTTAAATATAAAGGGGGTGCATTTAAAGCTTCGACCAACGCTTCAATAGTATCGTTCTTTAGGCTTTTGGATATTCCTAGATTCGTATCTCTGTACCGTAGCTTCTGTTAGCTAGTTCAAGTGAAGTCATTTTTCTAGCTTCTCTTACTTTTTTAATCTTTGTGAAAAACTCATAATAGAATTAGTAGTAGATAATCAAAAATTCGCCATGGTTGTAGCCATAGCAGAGTTACTCAAAGCACTTAAAAAAATTCTAAGTAACGAATTTCAGAACTATTAAGTACATAATCTTTTTTGCCGAAGAAGTGATAAGTAATGTTTGATCCTAATCCTAAACATTCTAGATTATCTTTGGTAATAGTGTATTTACCATTGAAACTATATTTTATCTCTTTAAATTCAGGAACTTCGATTAAGTTGCCGTTTATCAAATAAATAATTTAACAAAGTCTCATCCACCTCGCTTTCTGTATAAAAATAATAAAAGGAATTATCTCTTTTTCCATTTATTTATTTTGTGTTTTGTAGGTGGAAGTCTATCTCCCTGATCAATCGTAGCGTGGTTACCATCTTTGATTTTACCACCACGTGGGCCTACTTCCTCGTACTTACCAGCGGGTTTATCGTCTTCACCCAGTTTATATAGTTGGTGCATTCGTTTTACCTCACTTTCATTAGTGAATTTATAAACATATATATATTATCATTATTATATCAAGTCATAACGAACGCCACAACAGATAGTTTTTATTTAACAACATTATATATATTGTAAGAGGGTGATGTTTAAAAAAATAATTATGTTAATCAAAGAAAATAAATTAACAAATAGACAAATAGTAGTGAAAGTAGGAATAGTCACACTGGTGATTTATAAAATCGTTAACGGGAAAAAGAAAGATATTAACTTCAGCATTGCTTGTAAATCAGCGGATGCTTTAGGCATTAGTTTAGATGTATTAAGAGAGGAGAAGTTGGATGAATGAAATAGCTTTATCAAACAAACTGAAGCAAATTGAATTTTGAAATCAACTATCACAAATAAATCATCGGGTAATCGATATGGGAGATAGTAAGACGAGTAAAATATGAAAAAGAAAGAGAAATAGCTCATGGAGAATTTAGCCAGTGGTTAGAAGAAGTTGGAATTAATGATCGAGAAGCTAACCGCATGATGAAAATGGCAAATGAACTTCCAAATTTGTCAACGTTATCGAATTTAGGTAGCACTGCTTTATACCTGGTAGCAGCCCTAACTGAAGAAGAAAGAGAAAAGAACATAAAACATTCATTGGAGAATTGAAAACACCAAATCAAATGACTATGAGAGAAATTCAAGAGTTGAAAAAGCAACTCCAACTAAAAGAAAAGAAGATAGCAAGTCTCACAGATATCATTGATGAGTTAGCTGAAAGGGGATTAGAAGTCATGGAAAAGATAGTTCACCTATCAGATTATGAAGGACTGAAATCAGAGAACGAGCTACTTAGTGATGCGCTGAAAGAAGAACAGAAACAACGTCAGGAAGAAATCATTGAATATCTAAAACGTTAGAACAACAGTTTGAAAACAATCAAAACAGCTGAGAAGCTTCAGCTAGATGCTGAAATAAGTGTGTACACCTTGATCAATAATCTCATCTGGTGTTTTACAGATCAGTATTTGACGAATAATGATGTGGGATTCATTGCTTCAGTGAGTGATAAGACTAAAGAGAAACAGGTCTTAAAATCACTAATTCTATTCAACCGCTGAAAGGAAAGATAGATTGTTTGAGTCAGAGGATCATAATGGAATTCAATAATATTGAAATTTTATTTCAACTATATTTATAAAAAAAGTAAATGAAATTTATGAAGAACAGAATTCTAATATTAAATAGACAAACTGAGGTGCCACCGCTTTAGTAGGGATATTACTACCGATAATTTTGCGGTTTTTCTCATGAAAAACCCTTGCTCATTTATGCAAGGGTTGTGTAAAAGTTAGTGAGAACTATCTTGACTGCTGTCTAAAAGTAGTGAGAACAATCTAATCCCTTTGTGATTAGCGGAGATTAAAAAGCATTTACCTGCATGATTTTCTGAATACCCTGATTCCACAACGAAATGGCTAGCACGGATATTCAAGAAACGATCATCTTCTTCTGTCAGCATGTATACCTCACTGGCATGGAAGCTGTTCATGTCGAATATATCTTCTTTACTCATTTCATAAATAGACTTGGCATCGATGATTTTTTCAAGGCTTTTTAAGTAAGTTTTTATTATTTTTTGCATAAAAATTCCTCTCTTATTTGTTTTGAATAGTTTACTATCTTAGTATACACCGTTTTGCTTTTTCTGCTATAGGTCATATCATTATTTAAAGACATTCAAATAGATATTCATATTTTTAAGGGATCTTGTTATATAACCGTTTAATAGACTATTAATTGATTCCGGTAGTGGACTATAACTGGATAAGCTTATTTTTTTGACGGCGTATGTCCTGCTAGTATGTCCAATATCGTATCACCTATCAATAAAAAAAATGATAACGGATACAACATTGTTGAGTTAAAAATTTAATAGTGATACGATTAAAGAGCTTAGAAAAAATTGTGGATCAAGCTTTTGAAGGTAGTTAGATATTAAGAGGAGGAAAAGATTGTATGGAATACACTAGTTTGGGACGAACCGGATTGAAAGTCAGTAAACTATGTTTAGGAACAATGAATTTCGGTCCTTATACGAGTGAAAAAGATGCCTTTGCTATAATGGACAGAGCACTGGATGTTGGGATCAACTTCTTTGATACGGCAAATGTTTACGGTGGTAAGGGTCAAAGAGGACAAACAGAAGAAATCATTGGTCGCTGGTTTGCACAGGGAGGCGGCCGGCGAGAAAAAGTCGTTTTGGCGACTAAAGTTTATGGTGGTATGGAAGATGAAACCGATGGACCAAATCAGGAACGCGGACTTTCTGCTTACAAAATCCGCCGACATTTGGAAGGCTCCCTAAAACGTCTGCAGACTGACCATGTTGAGCTGTATCAAATGCATCATATTGAACGCCATGCACCGTGGGAAGAAATATGGGGTGTGTTTGAATCGTTAGTGGATCAAGGTAAGACGTACTATATTGGATCAAGCAATTTTGCAGGTTTCCACCTTGTTCTTGCTCAAGCTGCTGCAGAGAAACGGAATTTTCTTGGACTGGTATCTGAACAGCACAAATATAATTTATTATGCCGACTTCCAGAATTGGAAGTACTTCCAGCTGCCAAAGAGTTGGGTATCGGGGTAATTCCCTGGAGTCCATTAGGCGGAGGCTTGCTGAGTGGGAAGATTCTTGATCCAGATCCTGGTTCCAGAAGTGAAAAGCGGGCAGCTGAGCTTTCTGATCAGGAACGCCATCAGTTAGAGGACTATTCCAAGCTATGTAAAGAACTTGGTGAATCTGAACCAAACGTTGCTTTGGCGTGGCTGTTAGCTAATCCGGCTGTGACAGCGCCTATTATCGGTCCGAGAACAATGGACCAATTGGAACAGGCACTCAAAGCTCTTGAAATCAACCTCACAGAGGATGTTATGCAGGAACTGGACAAAATTTTCCCTGGCCCGGGCGGTCATGCTCCGGAAGCCTATGCCTGGTAAGGTGTGCCAAAAAGAGTTTCATTACTAAAAGTAATACTGACGGGTCAGAAATTACTGATTTGATCACGGTTAATCCTTTTATAAATAAGCTTATTGCTATTGATCAATCTCAATAGTGATAAGTTTATTTTTTTGTTATTAACGTTTACTCAATTCGTCTTCACTTTTTTTATTTTGATTGTGTTAGTATAAAGGTATTATTTGTTCTGAAAGAAGGAGGATTACATGGCTACTTTATTCATACTGATGCTTGAAAGTGTGGGGTTAATCATTGTTTTAGCCTATTTGCTCTTAAATATTCCTTATTTCAAAAGGGTACTGATGAAGAGAGAACGATGGAGCAGTAAAGTGCAGCTTATAGTCATATTCAGTCTGTTTGCTTTCATATCAAATTATACGGGTGTTGAAATAGGAGAAAACCAACAGATCATCAATCAATTATTTACACCCCTCGATGCCAACTCTTCTCTGGCAAATACGCGTGTTTTAACAATCGGTATTTCCGGGTTGATCGGTGGTTCTCCAGTGGGAATCGCCGTGGGTATCATATCAGGAATCATTCGTTATCTTCAAGGGGGGAGTGGTCCTCATATCTATTTGATTTCTTCAACATTGATTGGTATATTCTCCGGATTGTTTGGAGATCGATTTATCGGAAAAGGAATGTTTCCTAGGCCCGTGGATGGTATATTCATTGGTACGCTGACAGAGCTCGTTCAAATGGTAAGCATCCTTATTTTAAGTACAAATACGCAGGAAGCTTACCAGCTGGTCCAGCTCATTGCTCTGCCGATGATCATGACAAATAGTATTGGTATGGCGCTCTTTTTATCGATCATTCGCTCTTTTAATAAGCTCGAACAAGAAACACGTGCGGTACAGACGCATGCGGTGCTGGAACTGGCTGAAGCAACTTTGCCTTATTTCCGTTCAGGTTTGAATGAAGATTCTTCCTCTAAAGCAGCGCGCATTATTCACGAAACGATGAAAGTATCGGCAGTCAGCATTACGGACAAAGACACGATCATGGCCCATGTCGGAGCTGCGAGCGATCACCATAAACCGCCTCACTCCATTGTGACCGATCTGTCAAAAGAGGTCATTGCTACGGGATTACTAAAAGAAGCAAGGTCCCGAGAAGAGATTGGCTGTCATGTTGAAGGGTGCCCTCTGGAAGCGGCGCTCGTCATCCCTTTAAAAGTCCGAAATGAAGTGCGTGGGACACTGAAATTTTATTTTACTGACAAAAATCAATTGACCTATGTAGAGAGGCAGTTGGCAGAAGGACTGGGAAAAATCTTCTCGAGTCAGCTAGAATTTGGGGAATTAGAAATGCAGAAACGACTGATGCAGGACGCGGAAATCAAGTCACTGCAGGCTCAGGTAAATCCGCATTTCTTTTTCAATGCCTTAAACACGATCTCTGCACTGATCCGCATTGATAGTGAAAAAGCCCGGGATCTTCTCTATCAATTGAGTGCTTTTTTTCGATCAAATTTACAAGGCGTTCGTCAGAATTTAATAACGACAGGAAAAGAGCTTCAGCAAGTGGATGCTTACTTGAGTTTGGAACAAGCGCGCTTTCCTAATCGTTACCGTGTGACAAAAAATATAGATGAAGACTTGCTCGATTATGCTATTCCTCCTTTTATGATACAGATCCTCGTTGAAAATGCTATCAAACATGCGTTTGTTGGAAAAAAAGAAGATAATGAAGTCGTTATCAGCATAACTGAAGAAGCTGATTATTTACGTGTTGAAGTCAAAGACAATGGTATTGGGGTCGATCCAGATATTCTGAAAGATTTAGGAAAAAAAGAGATTCAATCGTCAGAAGGAACAGGCTCTGCTATTGAAAACCTGAATAGACGATTGGTCAGCCTGTTTGGAGAGGTTGCCGAGCTCAATTTTCAAACAAGTGATGAAGGGACAAGCGTCGTCAGTCATATACCAAAAAGGAGAGACTAAGCGATGAATGTATTGATAGTCGAAGACGAATACCTTGCACGAGCAGAGTTAAGTCATCTGATAAAGAAGCATGAAAAAGTGAAGGCTGTTTTTGAAGCTGAATCAATTGAAGAAGCATTCAAAGCGCTGCTCTCGAATCAGGTGGAGATCATTTTTATAGACATTCATCTAACCGACGAAAGCGGAATGACCCTGGCTGAACAGATCAAGAAAATGGAAAATCCACCCGTGATTATTTTTGCAACTGCTTATGATCATTATGCTGTGGAAGCATTTGAGAAGAATGCCAGAGACTACATTTTGAAGCCTTTTGAAGAAAAACGAGTCCTCCAGGCGTTAAATCGCGCATTTGATTCTATCGAGGAAACATCAAAGCCTCCTGAGAAAGAAAAAGTTGTGGAACATGCTTCGATAGAAAAAATACCGGTACAGACGGAAGACCGCATATACATGTTCTCAAGACATGAGCTGCTATTGATAGAAGCAATACAAGGTAAAACAGTTGTTTATACGAAAGATAATAAATTGGAAACGCGTGAAACACTCCAGTCGTGGCAGGAAAAGCTGGAACCTTATTCCTTTATGCGGATTCATCGATCCTACTTGGTCAACTTAAAGGCTATAACGGAAGTAGAACCATGGTTCAATCATACGTTTAAGCTCACGCTTAATAATTCTTTAACTGTTCCAGTAAGTCGGTCATACATCAACAGCTTTCGTGAACGATTCGGTTTATAATGTTTTTCATCTGATTATTTATGCAAGTCATCACTGAAAAAGTGCATTTCACCTCGAAATGCACTTTTTTTCTATGTTTTTCTATACACTGTGAGTAACTATAACGCTTACAAAAAATGGAGGAACATAATAATGATGACATTAATTGGTGGTATCTTACTGTTGATTCTCGGCTATTTCACTTATGGTCGATATATAGAAAAGAATTTTTCGATTGAACCGGATCGGCCGACGCCGGCAGAAACACTTCGAGATGGGTATGACTTCGTACCGATGCCCAAGTGGAAGAATGCGATTATTCAACTATTGAACATCGCAGGAACAGGACCCATATTCGGACCCATAATGGGAGCCTTGTATGGTCCGATCGCTTATCTATGGATCATCATCGGAGCCATCTTTGCCGGGGCCGTTCATGATTACATGATTGGAATGATTTCTCTGAGAAATGGCGGGGCTCATTTACCTGAACTGGCGAGTAAATATTTAGGAAAACCCTTGAAACATGTGGTAAATATCTTCGCAATGTTACTATTGTTGCTAGTCGGAACAGTATTTGTAACGTCACCGGCTAATTTGATTTTATACTTTACGCCGAGCTGGATGACGGTAGGTATGATTACGGCATTAATATTCATTTACTTTATCATTTCAACTGTTTTACCTATAGATAAAGCTTTAGGTAAAATCTACCCTATCTTCGGTGCTATTTTGATCATCAGCACGGTCGCTATCGGTATAAGCTTGATGACGGGTGGACATACGTTACCCAACCTGAATGCTAGTTCATTAACCAATATACATCCGGATGGGACACCTATTTTCCCAATTATTTTCTTTACCATATCATGTGGTGCAATCTCAGGGTTCCATGCAACACAGTCACCCATGGTTTCACGCACGAGTACGAACGAAAGAGAAGGACGTTTTGTTTTCTACGGTATGATGATTGCAGAAGGGGTCATTGCGATGATTTGGGCAGCGGCATCCATGGCACTGTTTGACGGTCAGACATTGAGTCAGATGATCGCGGCAGGAACACCATCTGCTGTTGTGAATCAGGTTTCTGTCTTACTGTTAGGTAATATCATGGGAACTATTGCTATCATCGGTGTTATCGTTTTACCTTTATCTTCAGGCTTGTCAGCGTTTAGAAGTTTACGTACGATTCTGGCAGAGTATTTAAATATTAAACAAGATACGGTGAAAAAAATTCTAATGGTCACCTTACCGCTTTATGCGATTTCCTTCGTATTGACACAAGTAGATTTCAATCTGCTATGGCGTTACTTTAACTGGGCAAACCAGGTTACAGCGGTTATTTCTCTACTCGTATCAACACGTTACCTGTACCTTAAAGAGAAAAATTATTTGGTCACATTCGTTCCAGCGATTTTCATGCTGTACGCTGTCGTTGTGTATATTGTCAGTCAGCCAATCGGTTTAGGTCTTGAACTAGGATTAGTGACACACGTAATTTCCTCTATTGTGTCAGTTGGACTACTTGTATTGTTCTGGAATTCCGGAAAAAAACAAAAAGAAGATCTCTTACCCGATTCCCGTTTGCTGAACGATCACCTAATTTATCCTGCACCAATTCCTGCTGGGGTAAATTAATTAAATATATATAAACCGCCTTACCATTACAGTCGTTTAGACTTAATGGTAAGGCGGTTTTTTTAGTGTAAAGGGAACGGAATAGCAGATTGCGTGCCCTTCGTGAGATTGAATGGTCTGGACCCCAAAAGTTAGAGTGAAAATCTTACTATTTGGAGGGAAAATCGATGAAATATTACACTTACTCATTCAAACTTAAACTTAAACTGGTTAATGAATACCTCTCTGACGATCCTACTTTTACAAGCTTAGCCAAAAAGCACGGGATGTCTTCGTCATCCATTATCCAGACTTGGGTTCGTCTATATGAGCAATACGGAAAGA
>NZ_LSRN01000058.1 GCF_001885615.1 Alkalibacterium sp. 20
TGACAAGGAAAAAAATTAAGTTTTTTGCGGAAGTTAAAGGAGTAGGTTATCGCACGTATTATATTGAAGAAGGAAAAGCATCGAGTGCAAACGCCGCTTCAACTGATATAAATACTTCAGAGAATTCAATCGAAAATAATACTATAAAAATTATAGCTAACATTGACGGGACAGTAAGTTATTATAATAAATCGTCAAAAACCAAAATCCAAAATGTTCTTAATATTTTGGATGAAGGAAATGCAGGAGACAGTTATGATTATTCTCCTCCCCGAAAAGATAATGTAATTGACAGTAGAAATTTCGAGTCTGAAATCAAGATTGAGAAAATAAACGATTTTGAAGCAGAAATGAAAATTTCTAAAGTTATGGAGGTCAATAAAAATACAGATGACACGGAACGAAGCAACAAAATGGTTGCAATGAAGATCAATATGGTAATTAAAATCAATACAAACAGCCGTTATTTTGATCTTGATGTGTCTGTAGATAACCAAGCAAATAATCATCGCGTCTCATTGTATATTCCAAATTTCACAACAACTATGCACTTTAGAGAAGGCAGTTTTGGAGATGTTAAAACAAGTAACGTTGTAGATTATCAAAACACTTTAGATATGGGATGGAAAGAATTATGTTATCCGATATATCCAACACAACGTTATGTTTATGACATTGATTCTAAATTAGCTGTATTTAATAAAGGGATTCAAAGTTATGAAATAATGAAAGAAAATGATTTGAAAATACACTTGCTGACCACGATGGACTATATGGGAAAAAAAGATTTGTTGTATAGACCTGGAAGGAGATCGGGAGCTAAGATATATACTCCGGACTCATTACTGATTGGCAAGCATGAATTCAACTTTAGATTTTTATTGTTTGATGATAAAAATGAAATTTATTCTACCAGTGATCAATTTCAAACTAATCTTTTTGGACAATATTTTCATAAACCTAATAGTCGAGGATTCATGTCTGACGAACTCACAGCTTTTTCTATCTTAAATAAATCAGTTTCGACCAGCGCCTTGATGAAATCCCAATTCGAAGATGGAATAATATGGAGAGTTAAAAATATGTCGAATGATGTAATTGATTCAGTAGGTTTGAAGTATAATAGTAATCTGTATGAATTTGATACAGAAGTTAACTTGCTGGAAGAGAAACGTCCTAACGACAGGATTAGTGAAGAGATGACTGCTGATTATATAGGCGAAGAATACGAAGGATCCGGAGAATTATTTAAAACTGGGAAACTGACTATTCACGATTTAAAACCCAATGAATTCATTAATCTCAAGTTTAAAATTAATAAATTAAGTATCTGAGCAATCACTGAAAACAGTTTCCATACAAGAAACATGTCTAGCTTGATTTTACAAATCAGTACAAAGGCATGGTATGTTAAAGACGCAAATCAAAAATCCAAAGAATAAAATGATATAGTAACCAGTGACTACATTCGTATTCACGCAAGGGTCTATGAATAAATGCCATCGACCGTTATGACATTCAAATAATAAAGAAGAAAATCACAATAACCTTTGGTGTAATTTGGGTTATTGTGGTTTTCTTTTATAGGGTCTACGATACTTTGAGAACGACCATAAATGCCGATGCTGTAACAACTTCGTAATCTTTGACAAACTAAAAAGTTAAAATGGCATTATATAAATAACAGACGCGGGATGCATTTACTTACAAGTTAATCGAAGCGTTATCAAAAGCGTTAATCACCTCGCTATCTGTAAAAGCATTGATGAACTGTTTTGGTGGCTCTATTTTGGAAAAACTAAAGGAGGGAAAATAATGGTGAAATGGCATAAATTATTATTAATAACAGCAACAACCATGGGATTACTTGCTGCCTGTGAAGAAGAGGGTTCCGTTGACGATGCAGCTGACGATCTGGTTACTGAAAACACGGAAGAAGAAACAGAGGAAGAAGTTGAAGAAGAGCCGACAACGAGCCTGGGTAAAAGCAGTAATCCGGTTCCTATGGGTGAGACGGCTCAAATCGATTATGATGACGAAGACTTTGAAACTGAAGACGGTGTGCTAGAAGTCACACTGAGCAACATGATTTTAGGAGACGATGCGTACGAAATGTTACTTGAGGAAAATCCAAACAGCGAAGAAGCACCGGAAGGGTATCAATGGCTGATTTTTGATGTTGAAGCAACACATTAGTCGAAGGCTATGAGGATATTGCTTATAACCCATTACCCATTACCTATCATATCAAGCGTGTCTGCAAGTGGTGTAGAGTCACCGGACGGGTATTACACAACCATCGATGAGTTCGGGTATATTGACTTATATTATGGCGGGAGCGCATCGGGAAGACAATCAGCCATTGCACCAATAGATGGAGAATTTCTTATTAAATGGTATGAAGGCTTTGGAAATGAAGTTTTCTTTGATGTTGAATAAGTAGTTTCCCTATGGGGGACTCTTTTATATATAGAGCGGGTTATTTTATATATGTATTAACAAGACATTCTAAATGTGCTATACTTATGAATGTTCCGGCTAGGTGGTGGAATGGTAGACACGTCAGACTCAGAATCTGGTGGGCGCAACGCCCGTGAGGGTTCGACTCCCTTCCTGGCCATTTTTATACTGATTAAACGCATATTTCGATATGCGTTTTTTTAGTATACGAAAGTAGAATTAGCATGAATATTATCAATCAGAGTAGACTTTCCGCTAACTTGAGTCAATTTCACCGAAAGATAGATGAATGATACGAAAAAGCTTGCCCTTCACAGGAGTAGAAAGCAAATGAAAGTAACGCAATATCAAAAATGTAACAATCGCACAGCGATTGTTTTCTACCCCCATTACATCAGGAGACTATTTTGATATACTGGACCTACTAAGAAAATACGGGAGGAAAAACATGAGGATCTTACATACGGCAGACTGGCATATCGGAAAGATTGTCAATGAGTTTTCAATGATTGAAGATCAGGCAGTGGTGTTACATGCGTTGGTTGAAAAAGTGAAAGAACTGGATGTGGACGTCTTGATCATGGCGGGGGATTTATATGACCGTTCTATTCCTCCTAAAGAAGCCGTAGTCCTGGCTACCGCTATTTTCAACCGACTCATTCAGGAAGCAGGAATTCCGGTCATGGCAATTGCCGGGAACCACGACAGTAACGAACGGCTGGAATACGGGGCCGAACTGCTTGCCGGAAGTCGTTTATTTATTGAAGGAACCGTTAAGAAAGAAGTGAGGAAAGTGACAATCGATGGCGTGAACTTCTATTTGCTGCCATTTGCCGATCACGTCACGATTAGACAGATTCTTGAAAATGAAGAGATCAAAGACCTACAGGATGCGACGGGTGCGCAGATCGAATCGATCAAAGCGACCATGAATCCAGATGAAGTCAACATCCTGATTGCCCATGGGTATATCGTGAACGGCGTGAAAGAATCGGTCGAAGCATCTGATTCTGAACGCCCGTTGAGTATCGGGACCGCTGAATACGTGGATGTCAATCTATTCGATGCGTTTGATTACGTGGCACTCGGGCATTTGCACAAGGCACAGAAGGTCAAGACAGACCGTGTCAGGTACAGCGGGTCACCGCTGAAATATTCAAAATCGGAAACCCGTCATAAAAAACAGCATGTCCTTATAGATATTGATAAAGAAAAATGTGACATTGAAATGATCGAGATCAAACCGGAACGAGATATGCAGGTACTAAAAGGCACGTTCGAAAAATTGATGCAAAACGAATCAGAGGATTACATTTTCTTTGAACTGGAAGACAGAAACTATGTGATGGATGCTATGAACCAGCTGCGCCGCCGTTACCCTTACGCGATGGGGTTGGAATATACCAGTCAGAAAGAAAGTCGTGAATCCAGTCAGGCAACCAAGCAGGAAGCCATTGAAAAACGCAATTTGTTCGAGCTGTTCGGTGATTTTTATGCTGAATACAAGGCGAACCCCCTGGATGAGAATCAGAAAGACGCCATCCAGCAAACATGGAATCAGGCATTGAAAGGAGAGAAGTAGATGCGTCCGTTAAAATTAGTTATGAATGCCTTCGGGCCGTATAAAAATAAAGTGGAAATAGATTTCACTGAGTTCACCCAGTCTTCTCTCTTTTTGGTGAGCGGACCAACCGGAGCCGGTAAAACAACGATTTTTGATGCCATCGCTTATGCCCTGTTCGATTCGGCCAGTGGTGATGCGCGCGGGAAAGACTCGTTTAAATCAGACCACGCGACCGATAGTGACTTGTGCTATGTTGAATTGGAATTTCAATTAGGCAAAACGATCTATACTGTCCGTAGGGAACCTGAACAGATGGGCCCCGGCAGACGAGCTAAACCCAGACAAATCAAATCGAATGTCGAATTCCATAATGGGAAAAGCGTGACCACGAAAATTGCAGAAGCGAATCAGGAAATTGAAACACTGATTGGTTTAACATATGACCAGTTCCGTCAAATCGTGATGCTGCCGCAAGGGGCTTTCAAAAAAATGCTGGAATCCAACAGTGGTGAAAAAGAAAAGATATTCCGAAATATCTTTCAGACAGGTATTTACGAACGCTTTCAGGACGAACTGAAAGTGAAGGCAAAAGTATTGGCCGATGAACGTAAAGGCTACGTACTGGCTCTGCAGGAAGCCTTCAAACGCATCAACAGGGATGAAAATGAACCGCTGGAAAAAGCGATCGAACAGTTCGACGTGCAGGCGGTATTGAGTGAACTGGAACTGCTTATTCACGCGGAAACAGAAGCCTTAGGTAAAGCAAAAACTGAACTGTCTCGTTTACAGGCTGAGAAAATCAGACACACCAAGATGATTGAAATGTTAAATAAAAAAGAAACGCTGGCAAAAGAGAAACAGGAGCTGGACGCGAAGGCAGAAAAGGTGTCTCAGTATAAAGAGCAGCTGGACCAACACCAAAAAGCGCAAATACTGGTTCAGGCTCAAGCCAACGTATTTGAAACACGAACTGAAAAAGAAGAAAATCAGCAGGCCGTTATCCGTTTGACAGAAAAGCAGCAAACCTTACAGGAAGAACTCAACGAGCTGGATGAAAGCTATCAGGCTATTTTAAAAGAATATGAAAAGCTAGATGATGCAAGGAAAGAAATTCAGGGTTATAACGAAGAATTGAAACGATTTGAAACAATCAAAGAGCAGGAAACGCGTCTCGCTGACTTGACTAAACAGGAAAAAGAAATCGAATCGGAAAACGAACGCTTGTCCGGAAAACAAGCTGAATTAACGGCAAAAATAAAAGAATTAAAAGAAATGTTAAAGCAAATTAGTCAGACAAGAGAACAATTGACTGAAGACTATAAAGTATTTAGTGCCGACAAAGAAGAACTGTCTGAATTAAACCACCGATTAAAAGCACTCACAGAAGTTTGTCAGTGGCGGGAAAAAGGGATCGAACTGAAGAAAGCATTCCAGGAATCAGAACGCGACCTTAACCAAGCTAGAAGTGAATGGCAGCTGGCTAAATCCACTTACTTCGGTCAGTTATCTGTCGTCCTAGCTGGTGAACTGGAAACAGGCGAACCGTGTCCAGTCTGCGGATCGATCGAGCATCCTCAGAAAGCGCACGCACAAGCAGAAGAAGTCACAAAAGAACAGGTGGATGCTTTAGAAAAGATAAAAGAAGCGGTCGAATCGGAGTACAACCGTCTGGTGAGCCAGTCTGAAAACCTTTACGAGCAAGTGTCTGAGCGGTGTGAAGCACTAGACGTCTTATCGGAAGAGACATCAACTGAGAAAGAAACAGTGACACAAAAAGTGAATGAAATGAAAGAAAACGTGGATACATTACAAGCAGAAACCGAGAAGAAAGAAAAAATCGTGAAACAGGAAACTTCTTACACTAAGAAGTTTAGCGATTTACAGACACAAGAACGTGACGTTTCCGAAGTTTTATCTAAAAACGGTTCTAAAATCGAAGCCATTCAAGCACGACGAAAAGAAATCAGTGAGGAAACGGATAAGCTGAAAGAAACATTGACCTTCGAGTCAAAAGAGCAAGTGACAAATCTCGTACAGACAAAAGAAAAAGCCATAAAAGAGACCGAAAAAACAGAGAAGGCCATGCGGGAAAAACATAATACTCTTGAAAACACCCTGTCTTCTAACGAAACAGAGTTGAACTTGACGGGAAAACGAGTCAGTGAACTCAGTGGAAAAGAAGAAAAGTTGGCACAAACGCTAAAAGAAAAACTGGAAGCGAGTGAACTTGGAGAAACCTTTGCCACATACGTATTAGAAGACAAACTCGTTTCAGAAATGAGTGAAGCTATCCAGACGTATGGTGAAGTGAGAGCCATTCACCAAGACCGTGTCAAAGAAGTCACCGACTTTCTCGCAAAAGCAGACGATGTGTCGACAAAAGCAGAGCATGATAGAGCATTATCTGAAATCGAAGAATCTCTACCTGAGTGGGAACAGAAACGGGATGATTGCGTCCGTTTGACCAGCCAAAATCAGGGTGCACGCGACACCATCAAGCAGTACCAAGCACAGAGCGAGCACATCGAAGCGGACTATCAGCTTTACGGAGAACTGTCTCGTTTGGCAAGTGGTGCAAAAGAGACGGACTACATTTCTTTTGAACGTTTTGTTTTAGGCATTTACTTTGAAGAAATTCTGGAAGCGGCCAACATGCGCATTTCAACTATGACGAATAACCGCTATGAATTACACCGGAAAATCGAGAAAGCCAAAGGAGCTGGTCCTCAAGGGCTGGACATCGATGTCTTTGATCATTACACCGGCAAAACACGCGGCGTCAACACGTTGTCCGGTGGCGAAACCTTCAAAGCCTCGTTGGCCTTAGCTTTGGGACTCAGTGATGTCATACAAAGCCAAAACGGCGGCGTGAGCGTCGATACGCTTTTTGTTGATGAAGGGTTTGGAACGCTCGACTCGGATTCGTTGGACATGGCAATTGAAACCTTACTGGACCTGCATGAACGCGGCCGACTGGTGGGCATCATCTCGCACGTGGATGAACTGAAATCTCGGATTCCGTCACATATTATCGTTGAGAAAACCTCTACCGGCAGTCACGCATATATTCAGGCTTAATGACTATACGGTGGCCAACTTAACGCGTGTATAATTTAATATAACTAAATCTAAAGGAGCAGATCATATGACTAAATCAGAAAAACAGATAGTGAAATCAGAAAAAGCCCCAGCAGCAATCGGACCATACTCTCAAGCCGTTACCTTTGGTGACACGGTATATGTTTCCGGGCAGCTGCCTATTGATGCGGAAGCTGGAAAAATCACTGCAACAACTACGAAAGAACAGACCAGACAATCTCTCAAGAACCTTGAATATATCTTGGTTGAAGAAGGACTGGACCTGTCAGATGTACTGAAAGCAACGGTTCTGCTAAGTGACATTGGAAACTTCCAGGAGATGAATGGGGTCTACTCAGAATTCTTCAAAGAACCTTATCCTGCGCGCATTGCCTATGAGATTGCGGCACTACCAGCCGGCGCCTTAGTGGAGATCGATGTCATTGCGGGTAAATCAGACAGTAAATAATCAGATAAATAAATAGTATAAATGGCCCTCTTAAGCAGAGACTGATCTGCATATGAGGGTTATTTATGTAGTATATGTTATTAATTTCGGGTATTGAATGCAAAAGGTGCAACTTCATCATTTAAGTTCCGACTGTATTTATAAACGATGAATATAAAGATAGGTAAAGCTATAACGAATACCAAACTTGATATATTTAGTACCGGAGTCATTTCCTCAATAAGTTGAGGCACAGAGAAAACGTCGTTAGATTCAGTCGTTGGAAAAAGTAATAGACTGACTGCGATCAGATTATTTATTACATGCATAAGTATCGGATAAATCAGCTTTTTGGTTTTTATATAAACAATGCCGTAGAGCAGTCCGCCAATAAACTGAGGGATAATGAACGAACCGAAGTGCAGGACTCCGAATAATAAGGAACTGATTATAAGTGCCCGGGTATTACTGCTTTTCTCAGCCCATTTATTTAGAATGAGTCCTCTGAAAATAAATTCTTCTGTAATAGGTGCCAAAATGACAGCACTGATGATCAGCCACGTGCTAGATTCAGTAGGGCTTGCATCAACCATGAATGAGAGGGCAAACGATGAAATTTCTGGTCGAGTGATAAAAATCCGTAAGACTAAACCGGCAAATGAGAAGTATAGAATGAGTTTGCCAATAGTTAATAATGATGAGAATAATAGCATCTTTTTACTTACAGATGTCTCTCCGAAAATTGATTTGAGAGAAATTTTTTTTCTGTCCAGATGTCTGACTGTGAATAAAGATACTGCTAGCACGATTCCTAATTCTGATAGAAATTTTAAAAAATTCTGAGAATTATTGGGAAAGAAGGGCTCTATAATAAAGAGAGCTAAAAGACTAAGGATAAATGCAAATACAGAAAATGCGGCTATTTTAATCAATGAAACATTATGTAGAGAATCATCCATGTTAGACACTCCTGTTTGTTTTGATTATAAATAAATTAGAATGTTGTGGTGTATACTTATCTTAATTTAATTATACATATATGATAAAAGTGAATCAATATATCTTTTGTTTACGTAAAGTAATTTGAAATTAGTACACAAATGGCGTATATTTATTTGAAATGAATGATAGAAAAGGATGATCGATATGGTTCTAAAATGGAAAGAAGAAGTAAACGGAATCGTTAAGCAGTTGCGTCCAGAACTGCAGGAACTAAGTGAGTACATTTATGATCATCCGGAATTGGGACACGAAGAGTTGAAATCTTCAAAAGCGCATGTAGAATTATTGAAAAAACACGGATTTGAAGTGGAATACCCATACTTAGGTATAAGCACCGCTTTTAAAGCTGTTTATAAAGGTGAAAAAGCTGGGCCGACACTGGCGTACTTATCGGAATACGATGCATTACCAGGAATCGGTCACGGGTGCGGACATAATATCCTCGGGGCAACTGATACGGGAGCAGGGATCGTTTTGTCCAAACTGGTGGATGAAGTTGGCGGGACCGTTATCGTTCTAGGCACACCGGCTGAAGAAACGAATGGGGATAAAGTCACCATGGCAGATGCTGATACATTTGACGATGTCGATGTGGCTTTTTGTACTCATCCGTCTGACAAGAATCATGCGAGCGGGAAATCGATGGCGATGGAAGCAATCGAATTTCGTTTTTACGGCATGACGGCTCATGCGGCAGCTACACCCTTTGAAGGGAAGAATGCCTTGGATGCCTGTATCAATTTCTTTAACGGTGTCAGTACCCTGAGACAACAGCTTCGTCCGACTGCACGTGTTCACGGTGTGATCAAAGAAGGTGGTGAGGCGGCCAATATCATACCTGATTACACGCGAGCTGAATTCTATGTTCGCGCAATGGATATGCCGTATTTGAATGAGTTGAGAGAGAAAGTGATCCGCTGTGCTGAAGCAGGTGCCTTAGCGGCCGACTGTGAAATGGAATGGGGTCATTACGAGGCTAGTTACAAAAACCTCATCACCAATGAAACACTGTCTACTCTATATAATGAGAATATGCACTCTTTAGGTATAGCAATGGTTACAGAACCACGCGAGTCGATGGGATCGATGGACATGGGGAATGTCAGCCAGGTCGTCCCGGCGATCAATCCGTATTTTGAAATCACCAACGGAAAAGCAGTGTCGGGTCACACAACGGAATTCAGAGAATGCACCCTGACTGAAGAAGCGTATAGAGCAATGGAAAAGACGATTTCAGGACTGACTTTGACTGCCATTAATTTGATTACTGACGATTCGATTCTTAAGCAAGTTAAAGCTGAATTTGAGCAGAGATTTAAGTGAAATAATCTTTAATATAATTTATTGAAATCACCAATTTGGTGATTTTTTCATTATCTAAATAGAGTTGTTGTTTATTGATAAGAATTCGTTTGAATATTTACTAAGTCGATGAAAAGGTGAAGTTAAGTTAATAAAAGGGAGGAGTCTTTTATTAACTCGTAAAGAGTCAAAGTGTGACTTAATAGAAAAAGCGTTAAGTTGTAATAACTCAAACTGAGAAAAGTCTAGAGTTACTAAAAGAACACCCATGTTTTAATAACTCAGACAGTTACATCGATTTCAGTTGTTAAAAGACGATTCACCTTTTATTAAGTCAAACCGGATAAATAGTTGAGTTGTAAAAAGCCACCCGCACTTTTATTAAGTGCGGGTGGCTTTTCAGATGAGTCGATAGAATATTGTTGGTGTTTGATTTATTGGATAACATTAAAAACAGGAGTTATGAGTAGATGAATGATTATCAAAGAATTGTATTATTTTAATTATAGCTATCATTCTTTTATACTTGAGGGAACCTTTATTAGAGAAAAAGATTTAAAAAATGAATAAACACCAAAGTAAATGATTAATGCAAGAATGAGAATGATCCCGGAATCGATTCTGTCGAAATAGGTTATTGTAGCGGGTAAAAGGACTAAAAAAATCATTAAAAACCAAGGAGCCCACGGTGTGACTCCTAGACGAATCTGATCACCTTTATAAACTTTTAGAGTATTGCTTTTACCACCAAACTGAGAAACCTTCAATAAGGCTCCATTGCCAGGGACGTCAATTTCTTTTTTTTCTCCTGATGTTATGGTATCAACTTTTTCACCATTTAAATAAATATGTAAACGTGTAGAACCTCTGAAAAAAGCACTTTCTCTCAGAATTGTGACTGACATAGAATCCTCCTCATAAATATGTGTTTGTAATAGATGCGAAAGCATATCCCTTATATTACTATAACAGTAATAACTAACAGTTTTCAAAATAATCTGAAATATATAATCATAGTACAGATGATACTTGTGTAGGCTCTTTGAACTAGGGAGAGTTTGAAATCTACAAAAAAGTCCATAAGCAACTAACTTATCATTAAGATAATACAAACGATCTCAAATAAATGAAAGAAGTTAGTCATTTTTTTCACCCAGCTATGCTATACTTCAATTGAATAGTCAAATATGAAGGAGTGGACGGACATTGACAGAAACCATGTATGATCAAGAAGTATTTGAAGCTATCGCGTTAGAGAAGAAACGTCAGGAAGAGAATATCGAACTGATTGCGTCGGAAAACTTTGTTTCTCAAGCAGTTATGGATGCACAGGGAAGCGTCTTGACGAATAAATATGCGGAAGGCTATCCAGGCAAGCGTTACTATGGTGGCTGTGAGTTCGTCGATGTCGTGGAGAACCTGGCAATTGACCGTGCTAAAGAACTGTTCGGTGCTGAGTATGCAAACGTTCAGCCGCATTCCGGTTCTCAGGCAAATACGGCTGTGTTTCAGACCTTCCTAGAACCCGGTGATACATATATGGGCATGGACCTGAGCCATGGCGGACACCTGACGCACGGCTCTCCCGTAAATTTCAGTGGGAAACTATATAACGTCGTACCCTATAAAGTAGACAAAGAAACGGAAACAATCGATTTCGACCAAGTCAGAAAGCTTGCTTTAGAGCATAAACCTAAAATGATTATTACCGGATACAGTGCTTATCCAAGATCGATTGATTTTGCAAAGTTCCGTGAAATCGCTGATGAAGTTGGGGCTATTTTAATGGTCGATATGGCACATATTGCCGGATTGATTGCTGCAGGTGAACATCCCTCTCCAATTCCTTACGCAGACGTCGTCACCAGTACCACGCATAAGACGTTACGTGGTCCAAGAGGTGGTTTGATTTTAGCGAAAGCAGAATACGGGAAGCGATTGAACAGTGCCATATTCCCAGGAACACAAGGGGGACCACTTGAGCATGTCATTGCTGCAAAAGCAGTTGCATTCAAAGAAGCCTTACAACCTGGATTTAAAGGGTATGCAAAAGAAATCATTGCCAATGCCAAAGCGATGGCTGAAGTGCTTGGACAATCAGATGGACGCTTGATTAGTGGTGGGACAGATAATCACTTATTATTGATGGAAGTGAGTGATTTTGGGCTGAACGGAAAACAAGCAGAAGCCCTACTGGACAAGGTAGGTATTACAGTAAACAAAAATACCATACCTTTTGAAACGTTAAGCCCATTCAAAACAAGCGGCATTCGTATCGGGACACCGGCAATCACTACTCGAGGATTTAAAGAAGAGGAATGCAGAAAAGTTGCCGAATTGATCATAGGTACACTGAATGCTAAAGATGACGAAGAGAAATTGACTGAAATTAAAAAATCCGTTCGAGAATTAACCAAACAGTTTCCACTATACACATAAGTCTTGCGGGAGATACAAAAACGAGCGCTTCCGTCCGAGCGTATAGATTTATTTTGAGGACAAAAACATCTAAAAAGCTGGCTTCGGTACAATACCGAAGTCAGCTTTTTATTGACGCATTTTCCTAGAGGGTATCACGTCTTTTTAGCGTTTCAAACAGAATGAAAAGTCGTTTATTTCTTGCTGAGTTCTTAATGCTTGTACATTAAACTTTATTGAAATGGCCTTTCCTCTCATAAACATATAAATGATTTCATTCGTTATAGCACGAAATCATTTATATGGTAAGGGTATAAAAAAAGAACCCTATTAGAATAGTAAACTGGATCCTATAAAGTAGACGCTTAATAAAGCACCCTACTTTTAGGACCCAGTTTTTTGTTGTTTAAAAATTGAAATACTCCCTCTGATATTGGTAAACTACAGATAACTATTGGGTTTGAAT
>NZ_LSRN01000059.1 GCF_001885615.1 Alkalibacterium sp. 20
GTTTACATAGAGTAAAATATTCGTAAATATGCCTTTAATAATAAACTGAAAAGTCAGATAAACATTGGATACTTCGATTTTACGAGTCGCTGTGGTTCATAAATACAGAAGTGTTGTTATGGGAAAGTGAAGTAATTTTGTTATATAGAGAATAAATGAAGACTTAGTTTATTCCTATTGAAATAATGCGATTTAAAATCTGACAAATCAAAAATCGAAGTATTTTTGTCGAATACATGAAATTCTATAAAACCGTGTATCGAGAACCCTTAACCCCTACCCGAAAACTAAAACACTTTTTTTGAGTGTCTAGTTTTCGGGTAGGGGTTCATTGGAGGAATCAGTCCGCATTAATACAGAAAGAAATTAGGTCTAATCGCTTAAGAAAGTCCAAGAAAACATCCGCACCCCCTCTTGTGTGCTAATCTGTTGCAAAACACATTAGCGGTAACTTTAATATAACATGAAATGCACATGGCGTTTTTTATATGTTAGCCTGGGTGGCTAACATATAAAATGCAGCATTAAAAATCTGTAATCATAAAATTCGTTTTTTTATAAGTTGAGCAATCGTATTACTTGTCCAGAAAAGCAACGGCAGGTACACTGAAGGAAGATTGATTAAAGGAGGAATTTTAATAATGAGTAAGAAAATTGCAGCAGTATTAACACATTTATTTGAAGATGTGGAGTTTACTTCACCTAAAGAAGAATTGGAAAAAGCGGGTCATACCGTTGAAACGATAGGATTTGAAGCAGGCGAAATGGTAGAAGGTAAAAAAGGAACGGCCTCTGTCACAATCGATAAAAGTATCGCTGACGTGTCTCCGGAAGATTATGATGCTTTGCTGATACCTGGTGGTTATTCACCTGACAAATTGCGTAAAGATGAACGGTTCTTGGACTTCGTACGCGCTTTTGCAGACAAGAAACCTATTTTTTCGATTTGTCACGCGCCTCAACTATTGATCAATGCAGAAGTCGTGAAAGGCAAAGATATCACCTCTGTCAGTCAAGTGGCCATCGATCTGAAAAATGCCGGAGCTAACTTTATTGATAAAGAAGTGGTTATAGATAAATCCGGACTTATCTCAAGTCGTACTCCAGATGACATGCCTGCTTTTAACAAAGCCATTGTTGAGTCACTAAGTGAGTAAATTATAATTTTTATACGGGGAATCCTTAGACGATTCTAAGGATTATGAGTGTTATTTTTGATACAATAATGGTGTGGAAAATAAGTACACGTTTCTTTTCTCCCCAAAATGATAAAACAAAGGAATCCCCCGAGACGTTTGTTTTATCACTGAAAAGAAAAGTATATTTGGGACCATTATTCATTCTCCCCGGATTGAATGGTTTTTCTCAAATGACATATAATAGACGTTAAGTCTTATCCCCAAACCACCTTTTCTAGAGGAAAAGGTGGTTTTTTTATATTCTATTGACCCTTCTCTAATCTTATCTTAAAATAACTACACTTATTCATATTCCACTCACAAATAATTCGAATTTATCTTATATACTTTAATCATACCCACAAAAACCAACTTATTTTTGGTAACCAACGCTCCTCCAAGCGTTGGTTGACCACTCCTTTTTTACCACTAACTGTCAAGCAGTTAGTGGTTTTTTTGCTTTCCACTGTCATCGCACAAGCTAAAAAAACAATATTGTGTTTGTTTCTCAACAAAAAACCTCCCTCCCCTTACATAAAACCCTTTAGTATCAATGTTAAAACAGGAAAATAAAGGAGTGTTCTTTTTGGTATAAAATTAGCGGCACTTACGTAACCGCTTTCTCTTTGCGCTTTCCTGTAAAGCTTTCTATAATAAATTATGTTACTTATACGTCTCACACTTTACCGGTAAAAACTGTGAGAAAGGAGAACACCCATGATTGAATTTAATCAAGTTGACAAAATGTTCGATGAAAAAGACAAACCACTTATTGCACTGTCAGATATCACGCTTTCCATTCATAAAGGCGAAACTTTTGGAGTCGTTGGTGAGAGCGGCGCCGGAAAGTCAACGTTACTGAGATTGATCAATGCTTTGGAAAAACCAACAAACGGTTCAGTCAGTGTGAATGGCATAGACGTTTCAAACCTTTCCAAAAAAAAATTACGACAGGCACAAAAACAAATCGGTATGATTTTTCAGCAGTTTAATTTGCTTAACAATAAAACCGTTGGGGAAAATGTTCACCTGCCTTTAGAGTTACATGACTATCCTGCTGCTTTGACCACTGATGAGGTCTTGCGTTTTGTCGGACTGGAAGATAAGAAAGATAGTTACCCTTCACAGTTGAGTGGTGGGCAAAAACAACGCGTAGGTATTGCTCGGGCGCTGATAACGCGACCAGACATCTTACTGTGCGACGAACCGACGTCTGCTCTTGATCAGAACACGACCGAAGAAATCGTTGAGGTATTAAAAAAAGTGCACCGAGAATTTAAGATGACGATCGTGGTTGTCACGCATGAATTGCCTGTCATCAAAGAATTATGTGAACGAGCCGCCATTATGGAACAGGGAGAAATCAGAAAGGTTATCACCGTCAAGCGTTCAACTGAACAGGCAAACGTCAAACCTTACCACGAACGGGCAATCGAGGTGTTGACCGATGACTGAAGCATTGCGCTTATATATTGACCGCGTCATTGAATTTATGCCTCGCATGCTTGAAAGTTTAGGCGAAACAGGCATTATGCTTTTTTTCGCGATGTTGGCAGCTATTCTTGCAGGTATTCCTGTAGGCACCTTGCTGTATTTAACAAGCGAAGGCCAGCCTACAGAAAATCGTCCGCTTAACCGAATCATCAATGCATTTGTCAATATTATTCGCTCATTTCCATTCTTACTCTTAGTCGTGGCTATGCAGCCATTTATCAGGCAAGTTTACGGCCGTGCGACCGGAGACCCCATTGCGGCTTCGTTTCCGATGGTCGTTATAGCCATTGCCTTGTATGCCCGTTTCGTGGAACAATCTCTCAACGAAATTCCTAGAGGGATCCTCGAGACGGCGCAGTCCATGGGTGCAACCACCTGGCAATTGGTGTGGAAGTTCCTGTACGTTGAAGCAAGGAGCAGTCTGGTCATTGGCTTCGCAACGGCCACGATCAGTTTTGTTTCCTATTCCACGATCATGGGTGTTGTCGGCGGTGGAGGCATCGGTGATTTCGCCATCCGCTATGGTTATCAGCGCTATGAAACAGACATCATGTACACGGCCATCGTCTTGATTATTATATTAGTCGAGATTTTCCAATGGCTGGGACTCAAACTGGCTAAAAAGTTAGATAAACGCTAATAAAAATTATAGTTAAAAAAGGAGATCATTATTATGTTTAAAAAAGGATTATTACTAGGCAGTACAGCATTACTCTTAGCAGCGTGTGGCACAGCTGATGAATCAACCGACGGGGCTTCAAATGAAGTGACTGAGGAAACGACGGAAGAAACGGTAACAATTAAAGTCGCGTCCCACCTTCCTCCAATGACAGATGTCCTTGAAATTGCCGGAGACGTGATCGAAGACGGTTATGAAATTGAACTCGTCGAAGTGTCTGATAACATCCAGTATAATGAAGCGTTGCTTAATGAAGAAGTGGACGCCAACTTTGCTCAACACGAACCGTTCATGGAAGTGTTCAACCAGGAACGCGACGGTAATTTAGTTGCCCTTCAACCGATCTATAACGCGGTCGTCGGTTTCTATTCACCTGTTTACGATTCTGTCGAAGACATTGAAGATGGCGCTGAAGTGGCTGTGCCCAGTGACCCGACCAATGAAGCACGCGCTCTCGTCACCCTTGAAGAACACGAACTGATCACACTGGACCCGGAAGTCAATAAAACTGAAGCTTCCGTTGATGATGTGAGTGAAAACCCATATAATCTCACCTTTACAAACATCGACTTATTGAACCTGACAGCGGCATACGAAGACGGCGTGGAACTGGTCTTCAATTATCCGACATATATCGCTGCAGTCGATTTAACCCCTGAAGATGCGGTCATTTTACAAGCTGATGAAGAAAACATGTTTGCTCAAACACTTGTCGCACGCGAAGACAACCAAGATTCTGATGCCATTCAAGCTTTAGTGGATGCTATGGCCAGTCAAGAAGTGTACGATTTCCTGGATGGCTTGGCTGAAAACGGCCACTTGAGACCTGCATTTGAACTCGGAGAATAATTTTTAGAGTATGAGGAAACAGGCCGTTCAGTCTTAAAAGACTGAACGGCCTGTTTTTTTAGCTGTTTCCAAATATATTTAAAGAAAAAACGATTTACTCGTAGTACGTCCCGCTAGTTGTACCTGAAACCATAAAATCATTCTGAAGAATTTTCCGTATTTTTCTATAGTTTACCGAATTTCCACACCATTCATCAACCAAAGTGGTTGTTACTTTCTGGTCAGGAAACAGAAACTTCAATTCTTTAACGCTTTCAGTTACCAGGTCTTCAATTGACATTTGCTTGTAGCAGAACTTACAGTAGCAAGAGCGCTGCGTAACAATCAAATCAACTGAACCGCAATAACAGCATGAAATACCTTTTATTAAATCATCAAGTTTGTAGAAAGGTAATTGTTTCTGATAAGGCAAATCATCTTTATGAACACTGACTAGCTTACTTGCAAGATAGTGATGATCTTTTTTAATAACTTTACTTCTACTACTTAATTCTTTGAAATGCTCTTTCAATTGAGTCGGGAAAATGAAAGGATCTTCTATCTTCGCGTTATACAGTGTAAAAGAGTCATTAATAAAAACAACATTGGCTTCAATTTTAAGACGACTCCCCCACTCTTTCAGCAGTTGACGAAGCAACTCTCTTGTTCGGTTAAGTTGAATTAAGGGGTTAGTTATTTCCTGTCCACTTATATAATAGAGCTGTCCAGAATTCATTTGGAAATCCCCTTTATAATTCTTGATTTCATATAGATAAACCGTGTCAGAAGTCACTACTAGCGAATCAATCTGAAACGTTGTTCCCTTACTTTCTATTAAAAGATCATTCAGAACAAGAGCTTCCCCCTTCAGATACTGTTTGACGACAGAGTCAAACAGTTCCTCTCCAATAAACCCTTTCTCTAAGTTAAGTAGATATCGTTTATCAGGATCACCCAGTTTTATTCGCTTATCTAAATAATTCAAACCAATAAGCAATTTTGACTTTTCTCTTTCCTTTATCACGTCCATCTGATCACCTCACTAATTATATTAACCAATTAGCAAAATAATGACTTTTTTAATCCAAAATATTTTTAAAAGATTTTAAAATGAAGAGGCTGGGACAAAAGTAATGCTTCTATAACATTCCAATCACTAATTAATAATATTTAAATATAGAAAGAAGCACGCTTCACACTTTGACAGGTAAATCGCCTGCTAAAAGGAAGCGTGCTTTTTTATAGAGACTTTTGTCCCAGACTCAGTCCTTATTAGCAGTTTTTGTGGGTTTTGATGTTGCATTTGTTGAACTTCGCTCTACTTGGCATCACTCGCTGGGTTTTTCGCCTGAGCTTGCCGAACTTCACCCTACTTGGCATCACTCACTGAGGTTTTCGCCTGAGCTTGCCGAACTTCACCCTACTTGGCATCACTCACTGAGGTTTTCGCCTGAGCTTGCCGAACTTCGCCCTACTTAGCATCACTCACTGGTTTTTCCGCCTGAGCTTGCCGAACTTCGCCCTACTTGGCATCACTCACTAGGATTTTCGCCTGAGCTTGCCGAACTTCGCCCTACTTGGCATCACTCACTAGGATTTTCGCCTGAGCTTGCCGAACTTCGCCCTACTTGGCATCACTCACTAGGATTTTCGCCTGAGCTTGCCGAACTTTCAGAAAAATTTCTTCACTCCTATCACTGTTGCAGTTTTCTCCTCAAACTGCCGCTGACATGTCTCTTTTTTCAAACAGAACGAATAAATCTTCCAATGTCAGCTTGGCTTTTTCTTCCTGATTCAGATCTAGTTTGATTTTTCCGTTTTCCATCAGAATTAACCGGTTCCCATAGGTCAAAGCATCCTCCATGCGATGAGTGATCATCATGCAGGTCAATTGTTTCTCTTCTATCATCTGATTCGTTAACGTCATCAACCGTTTAGAGGTTTTCGGATCCAGAGCAGCAGTGTGTTCATCTAGAAGCAATAATTCAGGCTGCGTCAGTGTCGTCATGAGTAAGCTAAGCGATTGCCTCTGACCACCGGATAGATGACCTGTCGGTGTGTCAAGGTGGTTCTCCAGCCCGTTGCCTACTGAACCACATAACTTTTCGAAGTATTCCTTGTTCTCCTTCAGTTTTCTCGGGAGCAGGTAACGCTTTTGACCCCGTTTCAAAGCCAGCAACAGATTCTCCGCTACTGTCATCCGAGGTGCCGTGCCCATTTTCGGATCCTGAAACACACGTCCAATGAATCCGGCTCTTTTTTCTTCCTGCCAATTCGTCATGTTTTTCCCGTTGAGTTTTATCTGCCCACTGGTGACTGAAGCAGAGCCAGTGATGCTATTGAACAAAGTCGATTTCCCAGCCCCATTACCTCCGAGTACCGTGATGAAATCTCCTTTATGAATCGTTAAATCCACCTGATCCAAGATGGTGTTATTGGTATCCGATTCATTTTGAATGATTTTCGTTACCTTTTCTAACTGGAGTAATGCTTTCATACACTTTCCTCTTTTCCACTAAACATATCTAATTTAAGACCTTTTCGGAGCTGCGGTGTCATTAAGAATACGGCCAGGATCGTCGAACTGAAGATTCGGATGTACGTCGTATCAAAGCCCAGTCGAATCACGCCTAAAATCAGGAGTTGATACAAGACACTTCCGATAACAATCGTCAGCAACCTCTCTCCAAGAGTTACTTCCTTGAACATGACTTCAGCAATAATAAGTGAAGCCAGACCAATAACGATAACACCTGTCCCGCCATTTACATCAGCATAGCCGTTACTTTGCGCAACCAACGCTCCAGACAAAGCAAAGATGCCATTTGAAAGAACCAGTCCGAGTATTTTCATGTTGTCTGTCTGAATACCGAGAGAGCGAGCCATCGACTCATTATCTCCAGTCGCAATGTACGCTTGTCCTACACTCGTATAGAAGAAGAAAAGGATGCTGCTTATCACAAGAATTAAAACGCCGATACCGACAATAACCACATCAAAATAATTAGGGAGAGCATTGAACGCATCGTAAATTCTGGGTTGATTCAGCAGACTTAAATTAGGCCGCTGCATCACAAATAACATAACTGAATGAAGGCCTGACATCACCAGTATCCCGGACAGGATAACCGGGACCTTTCCTTTTGTATAAAGTAAACTGGTCACGAGTCCGGCTCCCATACCGGCTATAATGGCCAGTATCGTTGCTAGTACCGGATTGATTCCCGAAACGATGGCGGTGACCGCCACCGCTGATCCAAGCGGGAACGAGCCTTCCACAGTTAAATCCGGAAATTTCAAAATACGATAGGTAGTGAAAATACCGATGCCTAAAATGGCCCATAAAAATCCTTGTGCGATTGCGGATATAAGCATGTTCTGATTTCCCTTCTTATTCGTTTGTTTCTATCATAATGGCTTCGTCTAAAACGGTTTGCGATATTTCTATACCTAATAAATCTGCCTGCTGCTGATTAACCAGTTTATCTCCTTCGCTTAAAACAAAAACATTAAACTCACTGGGATTTTTTCCTTGCAACACTTCTGCAGCCATTCGACCTGTCTCAAATCCCGTATCAGTCTGGTTGATACCGACTGTTGCGAGTCCGCCCTGTGCAATCATGGAGTCCACTGTCGGAATAAGCGGGATGTCATAACGGTTTGCTTCGCTTACAACGGTATCGAAAGCACTGGCAATCGTGTTATCCGTCGGCAAGTAAATCACGTCCACTTCTTGAGACATTGTTGCGACGGTCTGTTGAATTTCATTGGTGCTGGATACGGTGTAAATGACTGGATTCAATCCTAATTCTTCTATCGCTTTTTCGGCCCGTTCGCCTTCTGCTCGAGAATTGTCTTCCCCTGAACTGTAAAGTACGCCTATTTCCATTGCTTCAGGTAGCATTTCAAGCATCATGGCCAGCTGTGCTTCAACAGGGGCCTGATCTTTTACACCAGTGATATTTTTACCTGGCGCCTCTTCGGATGCTACAAGCCCAGCTCCAACGGGATCACTGACCGCTCCCATAATGATGGGAATGTCAGCTGTTGCATTGGCAAATGCTTGACTGGCCGGTGTTCCGATACCGATAAGGAGATCTGCACCATCTTCAACTAATGACTGGGCCATGGTATTCATCAAGTTCTGATCGCCTTGACCATTTTGAAAAACGATCTCTGTGTTTTCTCCATCAACATATCCGTTTTCTGCCAGTCCTTCAATGGCACCCTCAGTAATGGCATCCAATGCCGGGTGACTAGCTGTTTGTAAAATACCTACAACAAAACTCTCCTGTTCTTCTGGTGTTTCAGTACCTTCCTGTGACTCATCGTTCCCTGAATTAACTACGGAAAAAGTGAATACCCCGATCAATAATAAAGCAATAACTCCTAATGTTAAAAACAATCCTTTTCTTTTCATCTGTAAACATTCCTCTCAAATTTTAGTTTTATTTTTTATCGTTTTTTATTTAACCATTCCCAGTCGGATTTCATAAGCATCCACTCCTTTTATGTAAAATCAATCGTCTAATTCGTCCCTTACTTCGAGCCTCCAAAGCACGGGATTTAAAAAGAGGAAAACAAAAAGGCAATCTCCACGAGTATAGAAAAACTCTAGTCGTGGAAATTGCCTTTAAAAATAGCAAAAAGCCACACAGATGGTGTTGTCATCTAAGTGGCATAAGATCAAATAAAGCATCAAAAATAAGCCAGCATAGATACAAAATTTAGAATGATCTAAACGTTGTATCCATGAAAGAAAAAGATTCTAACATTTATACAACGATCTGCGCCAGCTGTGCCAAGCATTATTCAATTGTAATGAATTAACAGATTGTGTATACATGCGAACCTCTCCTTCGTTTATCTCTAATGTAATTCTCATAGTACACGTTCCAAAATCATTCGTCAATGATTATTTTCAAATTCAGGTGAATCCGTCATTATTTTTTTCAAATAGCGATCTAAAACCACATTATTTAAATAAAAGACGATGATGTAGTAAAAAATACTCAAGTCCGATGCCTGGATATACATCAAGTAAGCAGCTAAGGCGATTATATCGACACTACTGCTTACAACAATGGCCCATTTCGCTCTATCATCTTTAATTTTATATTTTTTTAATAATTCGGTAATTTTCAAGCCTCGGTGCATGGTGATTAGAACATGTGCATACTCTTGCTGGTAGGCTTTATAGATAGCCAAGAATTTTAAGCTTATATATATAACACTGATGACTATAATTGTGTTTCCCAACATATATCATTCCTTTTCTGTCATGTCATAAGTTCCTATGTAAACTTTCTGTTAAAGCGATTCAGTTTATCTCTTTAACAATATAGCGATCCGTCAATCGTACATTTACTGTTATCAAAACAATCATCCCAATAGTCATATATATTCATTATAGAGACCCACTACACTTTTATCTTCAACCCATTTGTTCTTTTATCACTTCCTTGATACGCCAGTCGATCAGTAATCGTGTCAGATAACTAATTAGCAGCACACTGAAGGTAAACGTAAATGAATAATCGCTAAACCATATTTCGGAAAAATACAAATAATCAACAACAAATAGCAGAAGTAGGTTCACACTATTGTGAATGAGCAGCAACTTCTTCACTCTGCCATCGCGCACGTCTCTTTCGTTTAAAAGAGCCGCAACATTCCATCCGCGATATAGTGTAATAAATTTCGAATCATAATCTTCCTGGATCGCTTTTTTTATTCCCGTGACTTCTACCGTTAACATGATAAGTGACACAACAATGACAAAAACCGTAAAAATCTCCATCGTTTTCAATCCTCTCACGTATTTGTTGATAGTTGATACTTATGTATTCGCCTTAAGCTGATGATTGATAAATTTGGCAGCTATAAATTTGTTTAATGCCATGAAACCATACAGCACCAAAATATAGACCAGCGAAATCTCAGATAAGAACATAAAATATGACAAGACAAATAGTATATCCAAACTACCGGAAAACAAAAGTATTCTATCGACCTTTTCTTTGTTCGGCATTTTTTCGCCCAGATGGTCTGCTATTTTGGAACTAATTAATAATATCACCGACAAAGAACCGTACTCAGCTTTCGTGACATTGTAAAGGCCAAAAGTTCTGGCTATAATAATTAAACTCAGAAAACTTCCTATCACTATTTCCACTATAATCACTCCCTCCATATCATTGTTACATTAACCTTAAATAAAAGGTGTAGCCCTGTCAATAATTAACTTAACAGCTCACCACAAATCCGTGTTAAAATAAGGAGTAACAGACTAAAAGAGGTGCAAAGAAATGAAACAAAAGAAAGTAGCCATTATAGGAGCTGGAGTGGTTGGGGCATCCGCCGCTTACTTGCTCAGTAAAGAAGCAGATATCGACCTTACTATTTATGATGAAGGTATCGGACAGGGAACATCTGCCGCTGCGGGAATCATCAGTCCATGGCTTTCTAAACGGCGTAATAAGAAGTGGTACGCTATGGTGAAAGAAGGCGCGGCTTTCTACCCAGATTTTTTATCTGAGGTAATGAACGGCGAACCCATTCCCCCTCATGTCTACAAACGAGTGGGCACATTACTGTTTAAACAGAAGGATGCACAACTGGAAGAACTACTGGCTATTGGAGAAAAAAGACGGGAACAGGCACCTGAAATCGGCAAACTGGCTATTTTACCGCCAAATAAAATCAAAGAAATGATTCCAATATACACAAAAAACAAATCAGCACTTTATGCCTCTGGTGGCGCACGAGTTGATGGTGAGAAGTTAGTGGAAACTCTGCTCGAAAAAGCAATCAAAAATGGAGCAACACTCAAACGTGAACGCGTGAAAATCGAACGCCAAAATGCTGTTTATTCTATCGTTTCTGACGATAAAACTGAATCGGTGGATGCGGTTATTTTAGCGGTGGCTGCCTGGTTACCGGACTTACTTGAACCACTGGGCTACAGCGTAGATATTCGTCCTCAAAAAGGCCAGCTGGTTGAAGTGACGTTTGATGGATATGACACTGAAAACTGGCCGGTCGTGATGCCGGAAGGTGAGAAAGATATCACCCCGTTTGAAGATGGAAAAGTCATCATCGGTGCAACCCATGAAAACGATATGGGCTTTGATCTGACGATTGAAAAATCCGCTTTAACGTCTATGATAAAAGAAGCGGCAGAGAACTTTTCTCATTATTTCAGTACATCTTCCATCGTCTCTTACCGGTCGGGGACGCGTGCTTATACCTCCGATTTCTCACCATTCATGGGTGAGGTACCCGAATTACCGAACGTCTTTGCAGCGAGTGGTCTGGGTTCGACCGGTTTGACGGCTGGCCCCATTGTCGGTAAATGCCTGGCGCAACTTATTTTAAATAAAACAACCCCTCTGCCTCTTGAAGATTATCCTATCCGTCACTATGTGTCTGAAAATAAATAAATGAATAAATTGTCTGATATTACCATGTAAGGTATACTTTAAAAAACAGCAAAAAGAGGAGAAAGATATGATAGAATCAAGCAAAGTTGGTAAACTAATTGGCTGGACTGCGATGGCATTAGCACTCATCGGATTTTTCTTGTGGCAACTCCCGCTGGGCATCATTGCGATCGTATTAGGTCTAATAGGCTTGGCTACACCCGAAAAAGGATTGAACTGGACGGCCATTGCTTTCGGCGCCATTGCCATGATTATAGGCATCATCTAATTTAACCGATTACTTCAAAAGTTAAAAGAGCCCCTAGAGTTAGTAAACTGGATCCTATAAAGTAGACGCTTAATAAAGCACCCTACTTTTAGGACCCAGTTTTTTGTTGTTTAAAAATTGAAATACTCCCTCTGATATTGGTAAACTACAGATAACTATTGGGTTTGAAT
>NZ_LSRN01000060.1 GCF_001885615.1 Alkalibacterium sp. 20
GTTTATCATCCTATATTTTTTTATTTTTAAAATAACTAGCCTATAAAAGTTTAACATTTTTTTGGTTAAATAACTATAAACCAAGAAAAAATGTCGGAAATCCTTTTAATTCATTGTTAATTCACGTTCAATAAAAGAGTGACAAAAGTTTTTTGAGGGAGTGTGTTAAATTGGAAGTCAAAGAAGAATATTTTTTTAGGAAAGCAGAGGGTGCTCTAAGTAAGGAAGCAATCGCATTGCATCATCAGCGTTATAAAGAAGTTGGTTTTTTTAAACAAAATGAGAATGATCTTTACAAAGATTATTCGACTTATTTTGTTGTTCAAAATGCTAATTTAAAGGAAGTTGTTGGAGTTACTAGACTCATTTTTATGTCATTGGATGATCTTCCAACTATGAAACATTTCAATATTTTTGATGTTGAAAAAATAAAATTAGCAGGACTCGAAAAAAATAAATATGCAGAAATTAGTGCATTTACCAAGATGCCGAAACATGATGTGGGATTAGGTCTAATGAGAACAGTTTTAAGTTATTCATTAAATAACGGTCTTACACACTGGGTTTGTTGCATCGATGAGAGAGTATACCGATATATGCAACGAATCTTTAAATTTCCATTTGAAGTCATAGGCGAACCGAATGTTTATCTTGGGTCAAAAACGATTCCATGTGTGATGAATCTATCAGAATGTCTTGCAGCATTAAAGATGAAACGACCTACCTTATACGAGTATTTTGTGGAAAGTGAAGAAAATTTACTGGAGGGAATAAAATAATGATTAAGGATCAATTTATTCGAAATTTAGGAATTATGACAGAAGAAGAAGTTCAGAAACTTCATGAGACAACGATTGCTATAGCGGGCTGCGGTTGTATTGGTGGCTTTTCTGCTGAATTGCTTGCTCGTATGGGTGTTGGCAAATTAATTTTGGCAGATCCGGATGTTTTTGACGTTTCTAATATCAATCGACAATGTGCGTCAACACATCTTACAGTTGGACAGAGAAAAGCAGAAGCATTAAAAAATCATTTACTTACCATCAATCCCGAGATCGAAATCAGCTGTTATCATGAAGGGGTCAATGAAAAGAATGCACCATCTTTTGTGGATGGAGCGGATTATGTAATTGATGCTATCGATTACTTTGCATTTCCTGAATCTGTTGCTCTCCATCGTGCCGCTCGTCAGAAAGACTTGTTCGTGACGACTGCGGTAGCTCTTGGTTTCGGCACTTCCGTGATGACTTTTTCTCCAGTGGGATTAAAGCTTGAAGAATATGTAGGTATATCGGAGGATAAAACAATTGATGAATTACAAGGTCAAGCATTTCCACCGTCCAAATATGCTCAAAAACTTCCTGAATACGTAACAGAAGAAAAAATAGCAACCTGGGTTGAAGACCGTACCATACCAACGATCAGCGTAGGGCAGGCATTAGGACCGGGTGTCCTTGTTTCCAAACTTGTTTTACATATATTAGACCGAAAAGTTCCCCAGATCGTTCCAGAATATTTTCAATTACAATTTGAGTAAAGAAAGAGTTTAGAGTCAAGTCATTATATTAACTTTATGGTTCAACTACATAACAAGTTATTATTATCATGGCTGATACCACTTCTATTTTTACAGTTGTATGCATTGTTATATCGACACATGTTGAGACAATCGTACTGCTTAACTAGTTAATAATATAGAACCCCCTGAAAATGGCGTGTTTACGTTGTTTGATATGCTCTCTTTATGAAGGACAGTGAATAACAAAAACACTGTTAATCATAAAGGGGGCATTTATCATGTCACATAAAACAAAAGGGACTGCAGAAGAAGAGATACTTCTCATACAGAGATACTTGACGGGGGAAATATCTGCATCAGTAGCATCTAAAATGGCAGGAGTAGATTACACATCATTTAAGTCCTGGGTTCATCTTTAAATGCAGGAAGGATCTCTTGGACTACTTAACACTGGATATAATCGAAGCTATAGTCAAGAACTCAAAACTAAGGCTGTAGAGGCGTATCAGTCAGGAGAAGGCAGCTTGTCAAATATCTGTATAAAATTCAGAATTAGAGCAACTCGTCAACTACGAGAGTGGATAAAGTTGTATAATAACGGCAAGAACTTCAAAAAAAAAGTGGAGGAAGCCGTATGAAAACTTCAAGAAAAACTAATCTAGAAGAACGTATTCAAATTGCAATAGAGTGCATGGAGTCCGGAAACGATGTATCAGAAGTTCGAGCAAAAAGTACCAGCCTATCGACAAGAGGCTTACTGGGATCTGCTCAATTATCCGATACCCCGCCAAACCATTACGAACTGGCACATTAAAATGTCCCAGTAATATTTCGAAGAGCTCGTGGCTGAAATGCGACAAGAAATCCTGAACCAGAAGGTTCTTCATGCCAACGAAACAACCTTCAAAGTGCTGAATGACAAGGACCGACAAAAGTCCTACATGTGGTTGTTTAGTACGTGCAAATATAGCGAGCACGCCATACATATCTTTAAGTTTGGTCCGTCACGCAGCGGATCTGTTCCCAGAGAATTTTTAGAGAATTATACCGGCTATTTACATAGTGATGGATTCTCAGGGTACAACAATCTTCCAGGTATGACGATGATCGCTTGTCTCGCGCAGATTAGACGAAAGCTCTATGACGCACGTCCAAAGAATTATTCCAGTAAGAGTGTGACCTTGTGTAACGCTTTGTTTGCGCTGGATAAGTCCTTAAAAGACTTATCCGTTACTGATCGTTATGAACAGCGTCTGGAACTATTAAAGCCGAAGCTCGAGAAATTCTTTGAATGGTGCGCCTCATTGACTGCGCATGGAAATCTCGGGACAGCGGTCAACTATGCGCTGAATTAAAAAGAGCGAATGATGAATGTTCTCAGCGATGGTTGTCTAGTGCTTTCCAATAATTTAGCTGAGCGTGGAATCAAGTCACTTGTCATGGGAAGAAAGAACTGGCTCTTCTCTAAATCCTCTAACGGTGCACATGCCGTCGCGACTATTTCAAGTCTCGTCGAAACAGCCAAATCCAACGGATTACATTCGCGAAAGTATCTCGATTACCTATTAACTCACCTGCCAAATCGACAAAATACATCTTTGGAGGCTTATTTACCATGGAATCCAAAGGTGCAGATGGAATGTCGCTAGACATTCATACTATATTTCGGACATCTCTCAGTATAGAGGTGTCTGTTTTTTATGTGTAGGCACTCAACTATTCACCGCTTACGACTTTTCTGATCTACTGTGCGAAAATCGAGGATTTTCCTGTGCATTAGCTATTAAAGGAGCTATATTAGTAGAAATCACCACTCCTAGCATACCCACAGTAGCAGTTTTAGCGAATATTCTGTGCTGTCTTTTCATAAATAACATTATTCTTTCATTTTTGTAATTTTATACTTGAAATTTACATTTAAATTTCTCAGGAGCTTACTTTTGTTAATTTTTTTGATATATATTATACTTGCGCTGAAAGGAGGAAAGCGATATCAGCGGCAATCAAATCGGATGGAATTGATTGTTATATCTTTTTATAATGATTAGATGATAGGAAGATACTGCTTAATTCGAGGAGAGGCGGTTCATTATGGATAATTTTATTTCACAAGGTCATTGGTTTTATGTTGCAGTCATGCTTATTGGGGCTCTCTATTTTTACATTCAAAGTAGAGAACCTAAAGGGGTACCGAAATATGAGTATATGATTGCAATTTTCATTCCCGTATGGTCAGCAATAGCTTATTTTTCAATTGCCGCAGGGCAAGGGTTTTTAGAAGTTTCTGAAAGGACAGTATACTTTGCAAGATATTTAGATTGGGTGTTTACGACACCGTTATTGCTTGTAGCGTTAGCGTTTACAGCGATGTATTATACCAAAAAGAATATTTCTATTATTTTATCTCTTGTATTTTTGGACGTAATCATGATTCTGACCGGTCTTATAGCAAGTCTTTCAGAAAGCCCTTTAAACTATGCATGGTATTCTATTGGAACAGTCGCTTTACTAATCATTTTTTATATTGTTTGGGTACCGCTGAAGAATATTGCGAAAAAAAGTGATGAAAAACTCTATCACCATTATAGAAACGTAGCATTATATTTAACCCTTTTCTGGATTGGTTACCCAACAGCGTGGTTACTTGGTCCTTCTGGTCTAGGAATAGTATCACAATCAATAGATGTTACAGCTTTTATACTGTTACCTATTTTTTCTAAAGTAGGATTCAGTATCTTTGATCTTAAAGGTCTAAGAGATCTTGAACCACAAACTATTAGACAAAATAAAAATTAGTTATTCTTCGTAAAAGTAATTTGTAGTTAGAGAATGAGCTCATTCTCTATTGTTTAAGAGTTCTTTTATACTATAAGAGAGGGTGGATTTATTATGAGTAAAGAATTATTGAAGAAGTTACAATTAGGTGTAATTTCGCTCGCAGCCGTTGGATTGTTTGCAGGATGTGCAACAGACGATAATATGGAAGAGGATCCAATGGATGAGGATACAACTATGGAAGAGGATCCAATGGATGAGGATACAACTATGGAAGAAACCGCTGAAGAAGATATTGTCGGTATTGCACAAGGTAATCCTGATTTCAGCATTTTAGTATCTGCTCTTCAAGAAGCAGAACTTGTTGAAACTCTTCAAGGCGAAGGTCCTTTTACAGTATTTGCACCGACTGACGCTGCATTTGAAAATCTGTTAGGTGAATTAGATATTACAGCTGAAGAATTACTTGCACAACCTGATTTAGGTGATATTCTTACGTATCATGTTGTTTCTGGAAAAGTTTTAGCTGCTGATTTAACAGATGGAATGACCGCAGAAACAGTTAATGGAGAAGAATTAACATTTGACTTATCGGGAGATCCCATGGTGAATGAATCCGCAATAAGTACAACCGATATTGAAGCAACAAACGGCGTTGTACACGCGATTGATACAGTTTTGATTCCTTCTGATTTTGAATTACAAGAAGTAGAGTAAGACACTAAAGAAGAAGCTGTAAATCCAGTTGACGAAGAAACCGAAGAAGATGCAGATTAATTAACTCTAAAGTTTTTTGAATTTGATAAAAGTAGACCACACTAATAAAAAGAAATGAACTCTCAAACATTTTGAAAATAATAAAACGTTATAAAATTGAACAAAAAAATCACCTATTAACTTATGAAGTTTCATATTCGTTGATGTTGTGTCCCTCCCCCAAAATTTGGAGTTAGAGATAACAACATTATTATGCAGCGAATTGAGTGTCTTGCTTTCGGTAATTAACCGAAAGTAGGACACTCAATTTTTTATATTTTCCCTTCAAAAAAATGGTAAGCGATGAATAGCTAGGTACCTGTGAGTCCTGCCGGTCTCCTGTTAAAATTGAGACATCTTAAATACGCAGGAGGTTTTTAATTTGGAAAAGAATAAACAAACTATCGTACCTGTGAAGTTGCAGGACGATCAAAATAATCGTCGAACCGTTGGGAAGCCCCTGCCACAGAAATTAGTGGCACATTTAAAAAACAGTCAGACAGAGCTGCTTATATATGAGGGGATCAAACCATCGACGTTGAAAATTCTCCTTATGGAGATGGCTATCAATGAAGCTCGTTGACTTTACTCAAGTAGAGAATATTTTTATTGTGTGTGGGAAAACGGATATGCGTCGCCAAATCGATGGATTAGCCGCAACAATCACTGAAGAATTTGATATGGATGTTTATAACAACGCTCTCTTTCTATTCTGTGGTGGAAGTAAAGATCGGTTCAAAGCTCTTTATTGGGAAGGCGACGGCTTCCTTCTCTTATATAAACGATTAGAGAATGGTAAATTGAATTGGCCTCGTAACCAGAACGAGGTTCAAAAGTTGACGACACAACAGTTACGTTGGATTCTGGAAGGATTATCTATCAACCAGAAAGTCTCCATTAAAACTACGGTTAAAGGGAGTATAGCCTAAGAAACGAGAGAGGAATTGATGAAAATTTCAATGACTCTCTCGTTTTCTTTTTTTAATTATAGTAGAATTTAACTACCATTTATGTGAGGAGTAGTGTTCATGTCTATAAAGAGCAAAAACAGTTTGAAGTGATTATTGAAAAGCTAGAAAAAATTATAGAAGAAAATGGAAAACTGAGAACGACGATCGCTCAAAAATATGATGAGCTTTCTTTACAGAAAGAACAGATTGAATTTCTAACTCAAAAACTTTACGGTCCAAAAAAGAAACCTTGAAAAATGATCCCAACCAGGGAAACTTGTTCAATGATTGCCTTTTTAGCGAACCAGAGCAGACTGGTGACCAAAGCGACGAAGATGAATTCATTGTCGCTTTGGTTGTCCGTCGCAAAAAACGCAAAGGGTTTAAAGACCAGCAGTTAGCGTCTCTTCCGACGGTCGATCATATAAATGAAATTGAATCCTGCACTTGCCCTATATGTAAAGAAGCAATGAAAGAAGTGTCTACGCAGCTGATTCGCCAGGAAGTGAAATTTATTCCGGCAAAAGTTGAAAATCACAGACATTTTCAGAAGACGTATGCGTGTGCGAACTGCGAGAAAAGCGGGACGCGCACACCTTTTTCAAAATCTGAGATCCCTAGATTACCACTAAATAATACAGCTGCATCTGCGGCACTTATAGCGGAAACGATGTATCAGAAGTTCGAGCAAAAAGTACCAGCCTACCGACAAGAGGCTTACTGGGATCTGCTCAATTATCCGATACCCCGCCACACCATTACGAACTGGCACATTAAAATGTCCCAGTAATATTTCGAAGAGCTCGTGGCTGAAATGCGACAAGAAATCCTGAACCAGAAGGTTCTTCATGCCGACGAAACAACCTTCAAAGTGCTGAATGACAAGGACCGACAAAAGTCCTACATGTGGTTGTTTAGTACGGGCAAATATAGCGAGCACGCCATACATATCTTTAAGTTTGGTCCATCACGCAGCGGATCTGTTCCCAGAGAATTTTTGGAGAATTATACCGGCTATTTACGTAGTGATGGATTCTCAGGGTACAACAATCTTCCAGGTATGACGATGATCGCTTGTCTCGCGCAGATTAGACGAAAGCTCTATGACGCACGTCCAAAGAATTATTCCAGTAAGAGTGTGGCTCATAAGAGTTTGACCTTGTGTAACGCGTTGTTTGCACTGGATAAGTCCTTAAAAGACTTATCCGCTACTGATCGTTATGAACAGCGTCTGGAACTATTAAAGCCGAAGCTCGAGAAATTCTTTGAATCGTGCGCCTCATTGACTGCGCATGGAAAGCTCGGGACAGCGGTCAACTATGCGCTGAATCAAAAAGAGCGAATGATGAACGTTCTCAGCTAGGGTTGTCTAGTGCTTTCCAATAATTTAGCTGAGCGTGGAATCAAGTCACTTGTCATGGGAAGAAAGAACTGGCTCTTCTCTAAATCCTCTAACGGTGCACATGCCGTCGCGACTATTTCAAGTCTCGTCGAAACAGCCAAACCCAACGGATTACATCCGCGAAAGTATCTCGATTACCTATTAACTCACCTGCCAAATCGACAAAATACGCCTTTGGAGGCTTATTTGCCATGGAATCCAAAGGTGCAGATGGAATGTCGCTAGACATTCATACTATTTTTCGGACATCTCTCAGTATAGAGGTGTCCGTTTTTTATGTGTAGGCACTCAACTATTCATCGCTTACGGATAATAATAAAGGATGAATTGTAATGACAGTTATATTTTCAGTTTTTTTGATTCAAGCTTTAACTAAAAGAGATTATAGTTAAGAAAATCGAAAAGAAAATTCGGCGAGTTGAATAGTTACATTTTGTTTTGATACGTCGTACATTTCGGTGTGCTTAAAATAAAGTAGGTGCTATAATATAATCAATAAATGGATGTAATTTATCTAAAGCAGACTTACGACGGTTAACTAACATTTTCCCTAGTATCTTTTTAATTATGTCTAGTAATAACCTATATCGATGTCTGTTTGAGTGCTTATATGTAAGTCAGGGTTAAAGTGATTGCTCGGCAGACCATACATACCCAAACACAGACATAAGCGACGTGGATGTAAATAGTACATAGATTGCTTAAGGCTATATGCAGGAATTATTCTTTGGAAATCCACAATCATACATGCAGCAAACTATACTCTTCTTTACGATTGATGATGTAACCGCTTTTTAAAATCTGTAATAGTGTCATCGTTTTTTAACCCTAAGTGATTTTGCACTAATTAAAGTTTTTCTGAACCATATATTTTATCTTTGAGAGCAATAACCATATGGGAGTTGTATTACGATTTAGGTAATTACTTAAATCGCAATACAGCTAAGATGATTAAATAGAGAGGTGACTTATGTACTACAAGCTGATCAAAAATGACTTCAAAAAAAGTAAAGCGGTGACCCTGACTACTGTATTTTTTGTCGCAGCCGCTGCTATGCTGGTATCGCTGGCTATGATCCTGGTCATTAATCTGACAGGTGCGATTGACTCCATGATGACCAAGGCTGAAACACCACACTTTATGCAGATGCATGCCGGAGAACTGGATATGGAGCGCCTGAATATTTTTGCCGAGGAAAGCGAATTTGTTGAAAAGTCTCAAGTACTGGAATTCCTTAATCTTGAAGGATCTCGAATTATTTTAGATGATAGCTCGCTCGCCCAAAGCCTTCAGGATAATGGTGTCTCCAGGCAGAGTGAAAAATTTGATTATCTTTTAAACCTTGACGATGAGATTATAACTGCTGAAGATGGAGAGCTTTATGTACCGATCAACTACATGAGAGAGGGGGTGGTTGGGGTTGGCGATAGGGCTTTGATTAGCGAAAAAGAGTTCACTGTAGCCGGTTTTCTCCGTGATTCGCAAATGAATTCTACTCTCTCTTCATCAAAGAGATTCCTAGTTAGTGACAATGATTTCGAGGAGCTGAGGAGCTCTGGTAGCATTGAATACCTAATTGAATTCAGGCTCCATGATTTATCAGACCTCGGGGCGTTTGGATCTGAATATAACGCCGCAGGCCTCGAAGCAAATGGGCCGACGATAACCTACCCTCTTTTTAGATTGATCAATTCAATTTCTGACGGAATGATGATCGCAGTCATCCTGCTGGTTAGTATTATGGTTGTATTGATTGCTTTTGTATCCATCAGGTTTACCCTGCTAGCAAAAATCGAAGAAGATTATCGCGAGATTGGCGTGATGAAGGCTATCGGCTTGCGCTTATCTGATATCAAGAGGATTTATCTGGCAAAATATGCGGCTATTGCCTTGATCGGTTCTGCAATCGGTTACGCGCTTTCTTTTCTGTTTAAAGATCTGTTGCTGGTCAACATCAGGCTTTTCATGGGAGAAAGCGACAATGCTTCACTTGCCCCACTATTTGGAGCGTTAGGCGTATTTATTATAGCTTTGACAATCATGATCTACGTTAACCGAGTTTTGAAGCGGTTCAGAAAAATATCCGCTGCAGAAGCAATCCGTTTTGGTATGGCCCGGGAAAGACACACTACTTCAAAGCGGTTACTACTCAGCGAAAACAAGCTCTTTAATCCCAATATGTTTCTCGGGGTCAAGGATGTCCTTGCCAGAAAAGCTCTTTATGCTACCATGCTCGTAGTGCTGATCATTTCGGCCTTTATCATGATTGTTCCGCAAAACCTCTACAATACAATTTCTTCAGAAAATTTTGTTACCTATATGGGCATCGGCAGGAGTGATATGCGTATCGATATCCAGCAGACCGACAATATTGCTGAAAAGACTGCTGAAGTAGCAGACAAGATAGAGACAGACGGTGACATTGCCAGTTATGCCCTGCTGACCACTAAAACATATGATGTGATCATAGAAGACGGCTCTACAGAAAGGATCATAATAGAACTCGGCGACCACTTAGAGTTTCCCCTGGAATATACTGAAGGTAGTGCACCTGTTGTCGAAGATGAGATTTCCCTGTCGGAGATCAATGCAAGGGAGTTGGAAAAGGTTACAGGTGATTCCGTTACTTTGCTTATAAACGGTTCAGAAAAGGACTTCACGATCAGTGGCATTTATTCCGATGTAACAAACGGCGGAAAAACGGCTAAAGCTGCTTTTGCAGACGATACGGCGGAAACGATGTGGAGCATCATCAATATAGAACTTGCAGATGCTTTCATGGTCGAAAGCAAAGCACGAGAATACCAAGGCAACTTTGGTTTTGCCAAGGTTTCAGCCATTGATGAATATGTACTACAGACTTATGGCTCTACTATTAGTTCTGTTGGCACAGCGGCCTATGCTGCAGCTGCTATCGCTTTATTCATAGGTGTATTGGTAACGCTGCTGTTCATGAAAATGTTGGTCGCCAAAGAACGCTACGCTATCGCGGTGATGAAGGCTTTTGGATATACAACCCGCGATATCAGGATGCAGTTTGCGTCACGCGCAGTATTTGTACTGCTCGTAGGAGTGGTCACCGGCACTCTGCTGGCAAATAGCCTAGGGCAATTACTGGCCGGACAGGCGATTGCTTATGTTGGAGCTTCTTCCTTTTCCTTTACAATCAATCCAGTTTTATCTTATTTGCTCAGCCCGCTGCTGATGTTAAGTTTTGTAATGATTGCCACAGTAGCCGGAACAGCAGATATTGCGCAGATCAAAATCTCTGAAAATATAAAGGAGTAGTCTGATGAATAAAATTATAATAGCTGAAGCTCTAGTCAAATCCTTCGGTGTGGGCAGTGAAAAAACTACTGTTCTTGATGAAGTCTCGGTAGAAATCAATGAGGGAGAGTTCGTCGCTGTTATGGGTCCTTCAGGGTCTGGGAAGACTACTCTGATTTTTGCGCTCAGTGGGATGGACAATTTTGAATCCGGAAAAGTTACATTTGAAGATCAGGATATTTCAACCTTAAGCGAAAAAGAGCTGGCCGATATCAGGAGAACCAGGATGGGGTTTGTTTTTCAGCAGCCAACCATGTTAAAGAACCTGAATATCTTAGATAACATTGTGCTCCCTTCAATGCGTGACAACCGAAAGAAGGGAGCACAAGTATCGACTAAAGCCAAAAAACTGATGGAGAAAGTGGGTATTTCCGAATTGGACGAGCGCGACATTACCCAGGTTTCCGGAGGGCAGCTTCAACGTGCGGGTATCTGCCGTGCGCTGATCAACAATCCGAAAATCATTTTTGGGGATGAACCGACCGGGGCGCTCAACTCAAAAACTTCGCAGGAAATCATGGAGATCTTTTCGGAACTTAATCGGGAAGGGATCACCATAATGTTTGTTACCCACGATGCCATGGTGGCGGCACAAAGCGAGCGTGTCTTGTTCATGATCGATGGTAAGATTGTCAGTGAGGTGCATCTTCCTAAGTTTAACGGTTCAGAGTTGGATATGAGAATTGAAAAGATCCGTGCGGAAATGCTGAAAGAAGGAATTTGACACCTTCGGGGAACAGGCGCCTGAAAGTTTTTAACTAAGTGTCAACGATTCGTTTAACTGAATAAGCAAAAAAACCAGCATGGAAAATAAATTCCATACTGGTTTTTTATGAGACTGCAATGATCTCGATGGGGAGTTGATATTGAAAGTTGAATTAATTGAATTCTTTGTAGTAATCCGTTTCTAATATTTTAACGGAATAGTAAAACTTATTGTCTACAATCAGAGAAATGGTATCGATGTAATCATAAAAATCATCGTTAATATCTTCTTCAGTAGGTATAAATTCCTTAGTAGCAGAATTATACCTACCTCTGTCTAAACCGGACCCTATGTCAAGGAGAGTATAAAAAACACCCTATGCTGCGGGTTGTAAAAGAAGCTGGCTTCGGTATGATACCGGAGTCAATTTTTTTAGTTTCCATTGTCCTCGTTCGTTGTTGTAA
>NZ_LSRN01000061.1 GCF_001885615.1 Alkalibacterium sp. 20
ATAATATATTTATTGTTGAATGTTTTTCTGTTTGCTTTGAGTATTATAGATTTCAATTTAACTTCTCTCGCTATAGCTAATTCTGTTTCTTTTATAACATCATTATTTGTCTTATTCTGTCTATTTTATAATTTTTTATATCCTCTGTTCTCTTTTTCATATATTGTCGGAAAAATTACAAGAGGGTCGTTCCACTTTTCTCGTGTGACTTCAATTATTAAAATAGCATTGTTTTTATCTCCAATCGTATTTGTTTCATTCTTTATATCACCTTCTTCTTCTTCAATACTGATACTAAGTATAGTCATCCTAGAACTTGCTTCGATACCCTTATTAACGCATGGTTTCCAGAAGCAATTTAAAGATGGTCAAATATAATAGTCTACGAGTGATTAGCTAAACTTTTAATGACTTTCTCAAATAAAAGGAGCTAGGACAAATGTCCCAGCTTCTTTTATTTCACAATTTTAACGGTTTAAAATCGATTTACTGTCTCTTGCAAAGATACTCTTCGTGTTTCTGACTGCCGCAATACGTTCTTCAGCTAAAATATCGGCCGCTTTATAGGTTGGAATACCGTCCCGCTCGGCGATTTCGAATACTTTTTCGATCTGATCATAGATGCGATTGACAGACATGCGTGCGCGCTTGGAGTTGTAGCCGCCGTTGAATTCATCAGCGACTTGGATAACGCCGCCTGCATTCAGGATATAATCAGGTGCGTAAACGATACCCATTTCGTCTAACTTATCACCATGACGCGTTTCAGCCAACTGATTGTTCGCTGCACCGGCAACGACTTTGATGCCGGCTTTTTCTATTTTTTTCAGGCTCTCATCATTGATAGAAGCACCCAGTGCACAGGGCGCATAGATGTCTATTTTAATGTCGAACATTTTGTCCGCTTCAACGATTTCACAGCCGAGCTCTCTGGCACGTTCTTTTGGTCTGTCAAAAATATCAGTCGCATAAACTTTCGCACCCTCTTTGAGTGCAGCTTCAGCTAACAAGTAACCCACTTTTCCGACACCTTCTACGAGGATGGATTTCCCTTGCAATGAATCCGACCCGAAGGCTTTTTTCGCAGCGGCTTTCATCCCGACATAAACACCGTGAGCCGTGGATGGTGAAGGATTGCCAGAAGTACCCGGTTTAAGTCCCGTACCTGCGACATAGTTCGTTTCCTGGTAGATATAATCCATTTCCACTTCGGTGGTACCGACGTCTGCGGCAGTTATGTAACGGCCATTCAACCCTTCCACAAACCGCCCAAACGCTCTGAACATCGCTTCTTTACTCACTTGGTTTTCAGGATCTTTCAGGATAACTGTTTTTGCTCCCCCAATGGGTAAGCCGCTTGCCGCGTTTTTATATGTCATGCCGCACGCAAGTCTGAGCACATCTTCGATCGCATCTTCTTCATTTTCATATGTCCAGTAACGTGTGCCGCCTAAACCGGGTCCCAAAGTCGTATCATGAATACATGTGATAGCTTTCAAGCCTGTCTCTTTATCCTGCATAAAGATCATTTGTTCGTAATCATGTTCTTCCAAGCTTTTGAATATTTCCATTCCTATAACGTCCTTTCCCTATGTTCAGATTTTTTATTGCCATCGTTTCTGGATTCGATTGCACTATAAGAAGTCATTTAATTTCCAAACTATATTAACCGTTTTCATTATTTCTGTTGTATAATGAACCAATTAGCATATTAGTTGAAGGAGGATCGACTTGGATATCAAACAATTGAAATACTTTATAGAAATTGCCAACACTAAAAACTTATCGCAAGCGGCTCGGAATTTATTCCTTACCCAGCCGACACTTTCGTTCACCATTAAAAAATTAGAAGCGGAACTCAATACCAAACTCTTCGATCCAAACGACAAATCGTTCAATCTCACCCAGTCAGGCAAACTTCTGTATACACGAGGGGAGAAGATCGTCACTGACTTTGATACGCTGGTCAGCGAAATCCAGCACATGAGAACGGATTCGAAAGAAATGATACGCTTAGGACTCACTATTTTGTTTGCCATCCAGTATATGCAGCAGATTTCCAATTTTATCGCGACCCATCAGAACGTGGATTTGATTATCACTCAAAACGGGTCCCGCAAAATCCAGGAAATGCTCGCCAACGATGAACTGGATATTGGCTTGGTTTCCTTTCCCAACACACAGTCGAACGCTATTTCGATCGAGGCACTCAACACGTCGACCAAAGGTTATAATGTACACGTCGTTGTCCCGGAAAATAACCCCTTATCTGAAAAAGACGTATTAAAGTTTGAAAATCTGAAAGAGCAGCGGTTCTCAACTTTGAACGAAAACTTCATGCTCGGTCAGATGCTTCTGGACCGAAGTCGTCATCTGGGTTTTGAACCGAACATCGTCATGTATCACGACGATCTGCAGGTGCTGCTTTATAGTTTGCAGACGCTGGATTCCATCTGTTTGTTGCCGATCGAATACAAAGCAATCGGTGCCCTGGAGGGTTTGAAGTGGATCCCCCTGCAGGATAAAAACGATTACTATCCCATTGGTGTTGCCTTGAATAAAGGAAAGGCCCCAACCAAAGCGATCAATGACCTAATTGGTGAAATCAAAAAGAATTGACTGCTTCTGACAGTTTTGCTCATTTAGTTGAGTGAAACTGTTTTTTCAATATAAATCTGACTCATCTGAAAATTTCTGCAGATTTTCTTTGACATCATTCAAGAAACGACCGGCTTGGAGGCCATCGATCATGCGGTGATCGATCGATAAGCACAAGTTGATCATATCGGCTGCTTTGAACCCGCCATCTTCTGTCGGGACAAAACGTTTCGTGATGCTTTCGACCTGTAAAATCGCTGCCTGCGGGTGATTGATGATGCCCATGGACTGGACAGAACCGAAACTGCCGGTATTGTTCAAGGTCATTGTGCCGCCTTGAGTATCCTGATTACCTAATTTGCCATCCCGGGCTAAGCTGGCCAAACGATCGATTTCTCTCGACAAGCCACTGAGTGAATAATGATCGGTATGCTGAATCACCGGCACAAATAAATGTTCCTCGGTGGCGACAGCGACTGAGATATTGATGTCCTTATGGAAGACAATGTTGCCATTGTCCCATGACGCATTGATGATCGGGTGTTTCTTGAGCGCCTGCACAACGGCTTTAACGAAGAATGGGAAGTAAGACAGTGTGATCCCTTCTAGTTCTTTGAATCGATCTTTCGTTTTGTTTCTTAATTTAACGATATTGGAAACATCTGCCTCCACCATCAACCATGCATGGGGGATTTCTGATGTGCTTTGCACCATTTTCCTAGCGATGGCTTTGCGGATACGGTCAGCCGGAACTACTTCATCGCCGACCGTTGTATATGATGCAGCCTGTTCGGAAGGTGTTTCAGTTTTTTTACTCATCTCTCTTTCGATCATCTCTTTTTGAACCTGTAAAGAGCCTTTGTGTAAGTCTCCATTCGCTGCGGTCTGACTCTTCACATCAAAGTTCAAGACATCCTTGCGCGTAATACGTCCGTGTTTCCCTGACCCTTCAACCTGCTTCAGGTCGATGTCTCTTTCCTGAGCGATACGGACGACTGCTGGAGAGTAGCGCGCCTTTTTGTCTGCCATTGGTTCCGACTCTGCAGAAACACTTTGCTGAATAGACGCTTTTGTGTCTCTTTCGATTGGCTTTTTTTCGGCTGCTTCATCTATTTCTTTGTTGATATGATCGGTCATCTCTTCTTTTTTCTCAATGGCGGAAGGACTTTCTGCACCGAAAGGTTGTTCTGACTCGCCAGCTTCCTCTGCGTCATCTGTTTCAATGGATAACATCGGCGTCCCAATTTCCACATCGGTATCTAAGTCAATCAAAAATTCTTTGACAATGCCCGAGTAATTTGACGGGATCTCAGTCGTCACTTTATCCGAAACGGCTTCGGCAACGGGATCGTATTTGTCTATTTTGTCGCCTTCAGAAACTAACCACAAAGCAATCGAGGCTTCCGTGACGCTTTCACCCAAGTGAGGCATCTTGATTATCTTTATACTCATTCACTCTTCCTCCTTAAAACTCTGCGAGTTCACGCATGGCATTCAGTACTTTGTCTTCAGTTACCAAAAATTCACGTTCCAATGGCAGCGCATATGGCATGCTTGGTGAATCCGGACCAGCCAGTCGTTTGATCGGTGCATCCAAGTCAAACAATGCTTCCTCGGCAATTATGGCTGAAATTTCACTCATGACGCTGCCTTCTAAATTATCTTCAGTTACCAGCAGCACTTTGCCTGTTTTCTTCGCTGCTTTGACCAGGGTCTCTTTGTCTAAAGGATAAATGGAACGAACGTCCACTACTTCCGCTTCATAGCCTTCTTTGCTCAATATTTCAGCGGCTTTGAGGGCATGATTCAAGACCATACCGTATCCGATAACCGTGATGTCATCGCCTTCTCTGACCACATTGGCTTTATCGATCGGTACGACGTGATCGTCTTCCGGCACGTCTTCTTTGAGCAAACGGTACAGGCGTTTATGTTCATAGAACAGCACTGGGTCGTCACAGCGGATGGCTGCTTTGATCAACGCTTTTGCATCACGTGGTGAAGAAGGGGTCACGATTCTGAGCCCCGGCTGACCGAACAACACTTTTTCGGTTGACTGAGAGTGATAAAGTCCGCCACGGACCCCACCGCCGTAAGGTGCACGGAAAGTAATCGGTGCTGTCCAGTCCCCTTTCGTCCGGTAACGCATGCGACTCGCTTCTGAAATCAGCTGGTTCACGGCCGGCAGGATATAATCGGCAAACTGGAATTCCCCGATTGCTCTGTACCCAACTGTGCCGAGCCCCACTGCAAGTCCTCCGATAAGACCTTCTGTCAGCGGAGTATTGAAGCAGCGCTCATCGCCAAATTTCTCAGCTAATCCTTTGGTTACACCAAAGACGCCGCCTTTCATGCCTCCAACGTCTTCTCCAAAAATCACCACTTTTTCATCTCGAGCCATTTCTTCTTCGATTCCTTTATGAATGGCTTCTAAGTATGTCATCATTGCCATGGGCTTAACGCATCCTTTCTTCCTTTATTTATCTGCATAGACTTGCTCAAGTATGGTATCTGGTGTTGGATCAGGCATGGCTTCTGCTTCGTCCGTCGCCTGGTTGATTTCCTCTTTAAGATCTTTATCCATTGCTTTCATCTGTTCACGGGTCAGGTATCCTTCATCAATGAGTTGTTTTTCAAACAAGAGCAACCCGTCGTTGTTTTTCAAGTTTTCAATATCCTCTTTGGAACGGTACACAGAGTGATCATCATCCGCCGAATGTGCGGTCAAGCGTGTCACCATCAATTCGATCAAGGCGGGTCCTTTACCGTTTCGTGCGTCCGCTACAACTTGCTTGAAGGCCAGATAAGATTCTACAAAGTCATGGCCGTCTACCTGTATGCCCGTAAAGCCAAAAGCCGGTCCGCGGTCGGATAGTTTTTCACTGGCATACTGTTCTTCTCGTCCAACGGAAATCGCGTAGCCATTGTTTTCAAATACAAAAATGAGCGGCAATTTTTTTACGCCGGCAAAGTTCATGGCTTCCTGCACTTCACCCTGGTTGGCTGCCCCTTCACCTGTTGTCGTCAGGGTAACGTAGTCTTTCTTCCCAAGCTGAGCACCGTAAGCGACACCGGTTGCCAGTGGGAACTGCGTGCTGACTGTTGACGAATGCGTCACGATATTATGTTCTTTGGAGCCATAGTGGTTCGGCATCTGACGGCCATGGGAAGACGGGTCGTCCTCTTTACCGAGTGAACCGAGCAAAATATCTTTCGGTGTCATTCCCCAGACCAAGCACGGTGTCATGTCCCGATAATAAGGCAGGAAATAATCTTTATCGTGGTCAAAAGCCATCGCCATCGCCACTTGTCCCACTTCATGTCCCTGTCCTGAGATGTTGAACGATGTCTTGCCGATACGGGTCAGCTGCCATAGCCGTTCATCCAGGCGACGTCCTAGTAAAACGTATCTGTACGCTTTGATGATTTCTTCTTTTGTCAAACCAGATTCTGCCAGTTTTTTCATAGTCTCTTCACACTCGCTTTCTTATTTATGGATCGCTAATTTGTAGACATCCAGCGCCGCTTCTTGAATGGCTTCCGTCAAGGTCGGATGCGGATGGATCGCTTCACCGATTTCAAGCGGGGTCGCATTCAAATAAATCGCTGTGCTCATTTCTGAAATCAGATCCGTCGCATGCGGACCAATGATGGACACGCCGATCAAATCATCGGTTTCTTCATCTCTCATCACTTCAACAAACCCGTCAGCAAAGCCATGAATCAAGGCTTTGCCGTTGGCATTGAAGTTGAACGTTCCCATTTTGACTTTTTTACCTTCCGGTAGCGTTTCTTTTGTGTAACCCACACTGGCTATTTCAGGTATCGTATAGGTGCAGCGTGGCACATTCAGATAATTTATCGGGTCACTGGTTTCGTGAACGATGTGTTCAACGGCCAGTTCTCCCTCTTTCATCGCCACATGAGCGAGCTGCAGGGTATCGATGCAGTCCCCGATCGCATAAATGTGGCTCTCTGTCGTCTGGTAATGATCGTTCACTTGGATCCCTTTGGCATCATATTTAATCGATGTGTTCTGAAGACCGATCCCATCCACATTCGGTATTCTCCCGATCGCGACCATTACTTTTTCAAATGATAAAGGCGTGTCTTTTCCTTTCACAGAAAGGTTCACCTGGCCGTCTGTTTTTTCCACGCCTTCAACGAGCTGGCTGAGTTCCACCTGAATGCCGCGTCTTTTGAACTGTTTGAGCAATGCTTTAGAAACCGTCCTGCTTTCGTTGACGATCAGTCGATCAAGTGCTTCAAAGATCGTGACTTTGACACCCAAACTGTGAAGAAGTGACGCCCACTCGACACCAATCACGCCGCCGCCAATGATGGCGATGGATTCCGGCAGTTCTTCAAGTTGAAGCATCCCAAAAGATGATAAAATAGTTTCTTCATCCAATGGCAGATGCGGCAAGGTGGCCGGACTTGATCCTGTAGCAATGATCAGTTTTTTGGACACATAGATTTCTTCTTCTTTGTCTTCGTCGTCAAACGTCACGGCTACGGCGCCAGAGACCGGTGAAAAGATCGACGGACCTAACACGGCACCCTTGCCATACACTACTTTGATCCTATTTTTCTTCACCAGCCCCTGTACACCCTGATACAGCTGATCAACTATGGCTTGTTTTCGTTCGTTCACTTTTTCAAAATCGACTTGGACTGAGCCACTGATGTCTACGCCGTATTCTTTTGCGTTCTTCAAGGTGTCCATCACTTCCGCACTTCTAAGCAGCGCTTTTGTTGGAATACAGCCCCAGTGCAGACACGTTCCACCAAGCTTGTCCTGTTCAATCAGTACCACGTCCATGCCCTGCTTTGCTGCCTGTATAGCTGCGACATAGCCGCCTGTTCCGCCACCTAGTATTAGAAGGTCTGTTTCTATCGCCATCGCTTTCCCCTCACTTATCCACTATTTGTCTCGCTGTATCGTTTCGGTTCCTCTTCATTATTTAAGACGCGCATGACGCCTTCGTGCAGGGCGTCCATTTCCATTTCCCCCGGCATGACTACCACCGGAGCAATCCAGGACACGCGTTCTTTGATATGTTCCACAACAAATGCACTATAACTGGCACCTCCTGTCAGGATGATCACGTCGACGTCGCCTTTCAAGACCGTGGCCATTTCGCCAATGGCCTTCGCAATCTGATACGTCATGGCTTCAAGATAGTCCGCAGCTTCCCGGTCGCCCTTATCGATTTTTTCGATCACATTCCTTAAATCGATTTCGTTGAGGTATGAATTGATGCCGCCATTACCGGCCAGTATTTTTTTGATCTGGTCCAGTGTCATCTCTTTTTCCAAAATCATTCTGGCAAAGTCATATAGGGGCAAACCGCCTGTGCGTTCCGGCGTAAATGGTCCTTCACCGTCCAAGCCGTTGACCACATCGATCATCCTGCCTCTGTGATGTGCCCCGATACTTGACCCACCTCCTAGATGCGCAACGACGACATTACTGTCCGTATATTCCTTGTTCTTTTGCTGCAGGACCTTTCTAGCTACGGCTTTCTGGTTCAAGGCATGCGCCACACTGCGGCGTTCGATTCCTTTCAAACCGGACACGCGAGCGATGGCATCCATCTCATCCACAACCACTGGATCAACGATATACGCGTTCACACCCGCTGTTTCGGCAATTTCATTGGCCAAGACAGCTCCAAGGTTTGATGCATGGGTGCTGTATTTCTCTTCTCTTAAATCTTTCAGCATCGCCTCATCGACCAAGTAAGTTCCGCCTGGAATAGGTTTCAAGAGACCTCCTCGACCCACCACCGCTTTTAGATCTTCCGGTCCATAACCTCCCTTTTTCATGAAGTTTAGAATAACTTGCTTACGAAAAGCTTTCTGATCGATAATCCCGTCATATTGAGCGAGTTCTTCCATCTTGTGACGGATCGTTTCAGTCGCAACTGAGTCCTTTTCGTCGTATAGAGAGACCTTCGTCGATGTCGAACCCGGATTGATCACCAATATCAACTTTCTCATAGATACCCTCCAACAGTTTTTTTGTCAGTCACTTGCATCAACGCAAATTTCAACGCATACAGTTTACTCTCTACATCATCACTGCGGGACGTTAAGACGATTGGTACTTTCGTGCCGACGATCGTTCCTCCCATGATTGCTTCTCCAAAGAGTAGGAAGGATTTATACAAGACATTCCCCACATCGATATTTGTGACCACCAGAATATCTGCATCGCCTCGAATAGGTCCATCGAACTTTTTATGTTCTACCGCTGTTTTAGATAATGATAAATCGAGTGAAAGCGGACCGTATACCATCGCTTCAGAACAATCCTTGAATCGTTCTGTTAATGCTTTAGCCAGAACCGATGAAGGCATTTTTGGGTTATAATTTTCTGCTGAGCTGATTAATGCTACCTTTGGATGCTCAAGCCCAATAGCCTTCCCTACCTCTATGACATTGTTGATGATTTGTTCAAGCTCATCTTCTGTCGGCATGATATTCATACCGGCATCTGTGAGTAAAATTTGTCGGTCCATAGCCGGCAGATTGACTAAAGCAACATGTGAAAGCAAGTCCTGTGTTTTCAAGTCATGTTCTTTTTTCAGCATTTCTTTTAATAAGACATGTGTCTGCACGCCTCCTTTTAGCAAAATATCTGCTTCCTTGTTCACGACACTTTTTACCGTTTGATGCACCATGTCTTCTTCTGATTCACACTGTATGTATTCCCACGTCTTTTCATGATCGATATTGGGTTCGACATCAAAAACCTTAAATTTAACGCGATCTTTGAATTCTATTTGACTCAGCCTTGCCAGTTCCAAAATTTCTTTTCTAGAACCACCTGCAACTGCAACTGTTGGCATTCTTTCCACTCTCCTAAGTTTGTAAGCGCTTAACTTAAGTTTACCTGATATTTCCTAATTAGCAAATACTTAATATGTATAGAGCTATAAATTTTATTTATACAACTAAAGATTTTATCTTGACCACCTTACTACCTGACCCAATATAGGCCAATTCCCGGTTAAAAAAAGAAAATGTTTGGATAAATCGTTTTGCTAGCACGTTTCAACTTTTTATTGTATGATTTAAAATATTTACAAACGTACGGTAACAGCATTCATCCTTTTCACAAGCTAGATATACAGACACTAGTTTGTATCTTTTATATTGTGAAAATCACTTGTGATCGAATGCTTTTAGCTCTACAATAGGGTCAAATAAAACATTCTACCTTGCACACTCTCATATCATATCGGTAACAACCTTTTAAAAGTCTTGGATCAGAAGGTTCAGCTATTCGTGTTACGATTCTCAACAGTTGCGTTCTTAACTGTTTGAGAAAATGACTAACAGAAAAGGAGTGGTACTATTATGAAAGATACAAGAGAACAATGGGGATCTCACTGGGGATTTATTTTAGCAACCATGGGCTCCGCGGTCGGGCTGGGAAACATCTGGCGTTTCTCCTATGCCATGGGCTCAGGTGGCGGGTCTGCCTTTTTAATCATTTATCTTATCAGTGTCTTGTTACTTGGTTTCCCAGTCATGATGGTCGAATTTTCAATCGGACGTCGCGCGCAGGCTGATGCGGTCGAATCGTTCAAGAAAATCGCCCCTAAAACAGCTTGGTTTATCGCCGGTGGCTTCGGTGTACTCGCTGCTTTCCTGATTTTATCGTTCTATGGGGTCATCGGTGGCTGGTCAATGCGTTACACCTGGGAATATATTTCGGGTGGCGTCACCGGTGATTCTTCAGCCTTCTTCACAAATTTTATCGGTGATACCTTTTCTCCTGTTTTCTGGCAATCGTTGTTTATGTTACTTGCCGTTGGTATCGTCTTTATTGGCGTACAGAAAGGGATCGAATTGACAAGTAAATTGATGATGCCGATCCTAAGTTTCCTCATCATCGCTTTAGCGATTTACAGTATGACCTTAGGCGGCACAACTGAAGCCCTTAACTTTATGTTTAGACCCGATTGGGAGGCATTTGCTGATCCGAATGTGTACGTCACCGCGATGGGGCAGGCATTCTTCACTCTAAGCTTGGGCATGGGGATCATGCTCACGTACAGCAGTTATTTAAATCCAGATGAACGACTGCCCTCTTCGGCAGCGATCGTCATTGCCCTGGATACGGCCTTCGCTATCATTTCAGGTCTGGTTATTTTCCCGGCACTCTTCGCTTTCGGATTAGATCCGGCTGAAGGCGCCGGCTTGATCTTTATCGTGTTACCCACTATCTTTGAGGCTCTCGGCGGCATTGGTGTCTTTGTCGGACTCGTCTTCTTTGTCCTCTTCACCTTGGCGGCCCTGTCTTCAGCCATTTCGCTGCTTGAAGTTTCCGTCGCTTACTTTATGCGCCGATTCAACAAATCACGGAAAGTCGTAACCGTCTTAACTGGCATCGCCATTACCCTACTCGGTGTCGTATCTTCACTCAGTCAGGGAGCGATGGAAATCACAGTGTTTGGTTACAGCTTCCTGGACTTTATTGATGGCTTTACTGGGAACGTGCTGTTGCCACTTAGTGCCCTATTAGCCGTTATCTTCGTGACGTGGACGTGGAAAAATGACGAAATCCTCGAACATACCGACACCAAAGATACCTCATGGGGTCCGTCTTTCATCTTCGTCACCAAATATATCGCTCCCCTTGCTATACTCGTTGTTTTGATCATGGGCATGTTGAACTGGTTGAGTTGATCTCAACAAGAAAATAAGTATCCATTAAATTAAAAACCCCACTGTTCTCTACACTTGACTGTAAACCGGACCCTATGTCAAGGAGAGTATAAAAAACACCCTATGCTGCGGGTTGTAAAAGAAGCTGGCTTCGGTATGATACCGGAGTCAATTTTTTTAGTTTCCATTGTCCTCGTTCGTTGTTGTAA
>NZ_LSRN01000062.1 GCF_001885615.1 Alkalibacterium sp. 20
ATGCCGTTAACATCCTAAAAACTCCCTTTAAACAAGTTTAATTTAACCGTTTAAAGGGAGTTTTTTTAGAATTGGTAATCATTTGCTTAGTATAATTTGAAGTAACGATCCATCTCGTATTGTGATACTGATGTCGAGTAGGCTCTCCAGTCACTTTCTTTCGCAGCAACAAATCGTTCGAATATGTGCTGACCAATAGCATCTTTAATTAACTCGTCCTCTTTTAAGGCTTCTAAAGCTTCCATTAAATCTTTTGGCAATGACTGAATCAGGTTTTCATCCCGTTCAAATTGGCTCATATTATAAATATTCTTATTCACCGGATTAGGAGCACTTTTGGCTTCAGCAATCCCTCTTAATCCAGCTTTTAATAATACCGCTAAAGCTAGATAAGGATTAGCAGCAGGATCAACACTTCTAAGCTCCACACGCGTAGATTGTCCTCTGGAAGCCGGCACTCGAATTAATGGGGTTCTGTTCGTTCCAGACCATGCAATATAGACAGGCGCCTCAAAACCAGGCGTTAATCGTTTATAAGAGTTGATGATAGGATTACAAATAGCTGTATAGGCTTGAGCGTGATCTAATAACCCTGCAATAAATTGATACGCCGTATTACTTAAGCCATCTTCATTGCTCGCATCGAAAAAGGCATTTTGCCCTTGCTTGAATAGAGACATGTTAAAATGCATACCCGATCCACTAATGTTTTCAATAGGTTTAGGCATAAAGGTTGCATGTAAATCATGCTTTCTCGCAACTGTTTTGACAATCAGCTTAAATGTCTGGATATTGTCACAGGCTTCTACTGCATCTGCATATTTCCAGTCTATTTCATGTTGACCGGGAGCCGCTTCATGATGACTCGCTTCAATTTCAAAGCCTAATGATTCTAGTTCTAAAACAATGTCTCTTCGGCAGTTTTCAGCTAAATCGGTTGGAGCTAGATCAAAATATCCTCCATCATCGTTTAAATGCTTGCTCGGATTGCCATTTTCATCCAGTTTGAATAGGAAAAATTCTGGTTCAGGTCCTAAATTGAATTCTGTAAAACCTAGGTCCTTCATCTCTTTCAAAACACGCTTCAAGTTACTTCTAGGATCTCCTTCAAATGGTTCTCCACTTGGCATATAGACATCACATATAAATCGCGCTATAAGACCATCGCTTGAATTGATCTCCCAAGGGAAAACAAGCCAGGTATCTAAATCAGGATGCAGTTTCATATCACTTTGATCTATTTCTACAAATCCATCAATCGAAGACCCGTCAAATGCCATTTCATTATCCATGACTTTATCTAACTGGCTTATAGGCACCTCAACATTTTTAATGACACCATCTATATCAGTGAACATTAACCTCAGGAACCTAACATTTTTTTCTTTAGCATTTTTCCGTATTTCCTCTTTGCGATTGGAGGACATAATACATTACTCATCCTTTCAAGACTTTTACTTTTATTTCTTAGTTAAGACTACGTACATCTTATCTGATTGTCAATCAATTCACCCTTTTTAGTTGCATGATTATCTGAAAAGGTGCATTTTATGGCAAAAAAAAGTCGAGATCAAATGATCTCGACAATTAAAAAGTATGAAGTGTTACTGTTTTACTGCATCTTTTAAAGCTTTACCAGCTTTAAATGCTGGAACTTTAGTTGCAGGGATTTGGATTTCTTCCCCTGTTTGAGGATTACGTCCTTTACGTGCAGCGCGGTCACGTACTTCAAAGTTACCAAAGCCAATAATTTGCACTTTTTCGCCGTCAGCTAATGTATCTTTAATTGATTCAAAAACTGCTTCTACAGCAGCTGTTGCATCCTTTTTAGTAAGGTCAGCTGAAGTTGCTACTTTTTCGATTAATTCTGCTTTATTTGCCATCGTGTTCTTTCACCTCCTCAAGAGAAGTTTGATGCATGCTAATTTTAGTGAATTAACTTGCGATCTTACTACATTCTCAATTCAAAGAATATGTTTTGGTGAAATAGTCTGTTATGACATTTCATTTAAAAAGATACCACAGAATCGTTGACACTGCAATGCTTTTATAAAAATTATCTTTGAAATGACTGAAATTTTTCTTCAAAAATATAGTTATATAATAAACAGGTTCGATTTCGCTTATTTTCTTCTGCGAGGAATAATCCGAATAGGTGTTCCTTCAAAATTAAATGTATCCCTAAATCTGTTCTCTAAAAAACGTGCATAAGAAAAGTGAAGAAGTTCAGGATCATTCACAAAAATGACGAAAGTCGGAGGTGAAACAGCCACTTGAGTGGTATAATAAATTTTAAGTCTGCGACCTTTGTCGGTTGGTGTAGGGTTTGTTGCTACAGCATCCATGACAACATCATTTAGAGTAGACGATTGAATCCGAAGATTTCGATTCATAAAGACATCTGCGATGCGTTCAGGCAATAAATGCAAACGCTTTTTAGTGATGGCGGATACAAACACGATCGGTGCATATTTTAGATATTGGAATTCATCTCTAACATCAAGTTCGAACTCTTTCATCGTATTTGTTTCTTTTTCGACCGTATCCCACTTGTTCACAACGATAATGATTCCTTTACCCGCATCGTGTGCATAACCAAAAACGTGCTTATCCTGTTCTCTTATGCCCTCTTCAGCATTAATAACACATAAGACTACATCTGATCGTTCAATGGCTCTAAGGGCTCTTAATACGCTATATTTTTCTGTACTTTCGTATATTTTGCCTCTTTTACGCATGCCGGCAGTATCTATGACGACAAAATCTCTGCCATCTTTAGTATGAAAACGGGTATCGACAGCTTCACGTGTTGTACCGGCAATATTGGATACGATAACACGTTCTTCACCAATGATTGCGTTTACTAAACTTGATTTCCCTACGTTTGGTCGGCCAATCACACTAAACTTGATTGTTTCTTCATCGTAATCACTTTCAACATTATCAGGCAGATGCTTGATAACTTCATCTAAGACATCCCCTAGACCTAATCCATGTGCACCTGAAATTGGATATGGCTCTCCTAATCCCAATGAATAAAATTCATAAATCTCATTTCTGATTTCCGGATTATCTGTTTTATTAACAGCCAATATCACTGGTTTTCCTGACTTGAATAAAATAGGCGCGACTTGTTCATCTTCATAAGTGACACCTTCTTTAACACTTGTCATCATGATTATGACGTCTGCTTCTTCTATGGCGATCTGAGCTTGCTGCCTAATTTGCACACTAAGCGGCTCATCTTCCATCGTAATACCGCCCGTGTCAATAAGAGCAAATTCTCGTCCAAGCCATTCGGCATCTGCATAAATTCTGTCTCTTGTTACGCCTGATGTATCTTCAACGATTGAGATGCGTTCACCTACGACACGGTTGAAAATTGTTGATTTACCTACATTAGGTCTACCTACAATTGCTACAGTTGGTTTTACCACTAAAACACCTTCATTCTCTATTTTGTAATCTACTTAGTAAAAACAGGACACCCAACTGAAATAGGCAAGACACCTACTTACAGTTGGGTGCGGTATAATATACCGTTAAATTAATTACTCTTCGTCGTTGTCCATGAATCCTGAAAGTTGATCACCAATTTGATCACCTAATGTAAATGATCCATCTCCATCATCTTCACGTAATGAGGGTTGCTTGATATCAGTTTTACCTTGAGGCTTTTGTTTTTTTGCTTTTTTTGGCTGTTCACTGTCAGATGATTCATTTGGATCATCTTCTAAAGCTTTGATACTTAATGAAATACGTTCTTCTTGAGGACTAACACTAAGAACTTTAACATCGATTTCTTCATCTTTAGCTACAACTTCATGAGGTGTTTCGACATGCTTATGAGCCATTTCAGAAATATGAACAAGTCCTTCAACACCGGGTTTAACTTCAACAAATGCGCCAAAGTCTGTTACACGTTTCACTATACCTTTTGTAACACTACCTGCTGGCAATTCTTCTTCAATGTTATCCCATGGTCCAGCTAAAGTTTCTTTGATCGATAGAGACACGCGTTTCTGTTCTTTATCTACTTTAAGAACTTTAACGTTTACTTTATCCCCTTTAGATAGTTTGTCTTTTGGAGAGTTGATACGTTCATGAGCAATCTCAGAAATATGAACAAGTCCATCAACGCCGCCTACATTTACAAACGCACCAAAGTTAGTTAAACGAACGACTTCACCTTCTACAACTGAGCCTTCTACTAAACTTGCTAACGCTTCTTCTCTCTCTGCTGCATGTTCTTTTTCAAGTAATACTTTACGAGATAAGATGAGTTGACGTTCTTTAGGATCTATTTCAATAATTTTAAATGTATAGGTGTTGCCTTCGAACTGGTTTAAGTCACTAACAAAATGCGTGTCGATTTGTGATGCAGGAACAAATCCTCTCACACCTAAATCAACGGTCAGTCCACCTTTAACGACATGTGAGACGGGTGCTTCAATTGTTTCATCATTGTCAAACTTGGCTTGCAATTCTTCCCATACTTTACGCTGATCTACGCGTTTTTTAGATAAAACAAAGCTTCCTTGTTCTTTATCTTGGATATCTCTTAAAACAACAACATCTATGATGTCGCCTACAGATACGATATCGGTAGGATGATCAAAACGCTCTGATGATAATTCTCTTGGAGGAATAACGCCTTCTTGTCCACCGCCAAGCCCAACAATAACTTGTTTTTCGTTGTCAATAGTTAAAACTTCCCCTTTGACCAAATCGCCAAGAGCAATATCAACGACATCTCTCATAACATCTGACATTGATTCAGATGTATCATTCGTTGATTCAACAGCAGGTTGCACCTGTGCTTCTTCGTTTTCTACCATAACATCTTCAGGAGAAGTGTCTTTAGCGGTATTTACTTCAACTTGCTCATTCGCTTTTTCGACTGCTTCTTCTTCAGTTGTCTCTATATTATCTAATTTGTCTTTGTTTTCTTCTGTCATATTATTTGCCTCCCAAACGAATAATTCCTACATGTCCAATTGTACATAATATGTAATATAATTTCCACTAAAACATGTTATCTTACGTAAATCAATCATTTTACAATTATTTTATTAAACTTTTTATCTTATTGACAACTTCATCAATAGACATTTTGGTCGTGTCTATTCTCATAGCATCCTCTGCTTGTTTCAAGGGGGATGATTCTCGAGTAGTGTCCTTATAATCTCTTTCTGCTATATCTTTTTTTAATTGTTCCAAATCAGAAAACATGCCTTTTTCTTCATTTTCCTTGTGTCTTCTTTCTGCTCTTTCTTTTACACTGGCAACTAAAAAGATCTTTAGATCCGCATTGGGTAATACAACCGTTCCAATATCCCGACCATCCATAACAATACCATTATTCATTGCCATAGCTTGCTGACGTTCTACCATCAATTGACGCACTCTTGGATGAGCAGCAACAACAGATACCGTATTAGTGACATTATTTTCTCTGATCTCATACGTCACATCAGCACCATTAGAAAATACCGTCTGACCTTTTTCGTTAGGTTCAAAAGTTATTTCTGTTTCTGCTAATAATTTCACCAAGGCTTGCTCATCTTTTATATTAATATTATTTTGTAAAGCCTCAAAAGTTAACGCCCGGTACATTGCACCTGTATCTACATAAATCAGGCTCAATTCAGAAGCGATTCTCTTAGCCACTGTACTTTTCCCCGACGATGCAGGTCCGTCTATTGCAATGGTTAATGTTTTATTTTCCATTCTCTCCACACTTTCGTTTATAAAATTATTCAACTTTTAACTCTTGTCCGATGTGCACCGTTTCATTTTGAATATTATTCAACTGCATCAACTCGTTTGTTGTCATTCCATGATTCAGCGCAATACGGTACATGTTGTCTCCTGATTTAGCAGTATAAAAGTTAGCGTTCTCAGCTGGAATATTTTCCGGTGTGGACTCTACTTCAGCAGCCGGCGTTGATTCTTCAATATTTTCTTCATCATTTGACTGATTGCTGGATTCAGCTTCCCGGTTCTGAGCACTATCGTCTGGATTTGTTTCTGGCGAACTTTCACTCACCGTCTCATCAGACACCGTGTCTTCAATATCATCTTCTTCTGCATCAGATAATGACTCATCAGAATTTTCATTGGTCTCTTCACCATTAACAGAGGCATCTTCTGCATCAGAATCTACTAAATTCAACTCGTCATCCTCAGAATCATTAAGTTCTTCGTCTTCTTCTAATTGTTCTTCAACTTCTTCATCGTCATTATTATCCATTACTTGCTCAATCGATGGACCTGACTGCTCTTCTGATAAGCCCTCTCTGCTTGACCACCATAAATAGGCAGAAGTTGGCAAAATAATAAGTAATGCCATAAATATCAAAGTCACAGTTAAAATAGGAGAAACACTTTTCTCTCTTTCACGTTTAGCTTTTCTTGATAAAGGTTCATCTTCTGAATGTTCAGCTTCTTCGTCAAAACGTTTTGACCAAAGCTCTTCCATGGATTTGCGATCTTTTTTGCCCATAGTTTAACTCCTCTTATACGATTTGGTATTCATTATATCATAGATAAAGCTAATTTTTAGGTTGCTCATTAAAATTAAACAACTTTTTCATGACCATTTCCCAAGTTCGTTCACTATTATTATTTCTATGATTGAAGTCTTTGTTTATTTCATAAGGAAAAGATAAATGAGGCTGACAACTTGAACAGCATTGCCTGGAATCGTTCTCCAATTCTTCGTTAAAGTAATTAAGCAATGCTTCTCTTTTACACTCCGCCGTCAGTGCATACTCAACCATGACACTCAACTGCTTTTTCTTATAAAAAATGCGCTCTTCTATAAGGTGATGTGCGTTCTCTATATCGATGTTTTGTTTTATAAAATAATCTGCAAGTCTACTTTTACTATCATCCTTTAGTAACTCTAAGGATTTGGGATGGGCATATGCTAATGATAACTCATCGTTACTGGGAAAAGTATCTTGTTGTAATCTCATTTGTAGAAACTCATCACCACTTTCGTATAGTAATAAGGCTACTCCTCCATTTTTATCTCTACTTGCTCGACCAATTTCCTGAAGATACATCTCTGGATTAGCAGGCATATGATAGTGGATCACAAATCTTATGTCCGGTTTATCGATTCCCATACCAAACGCACTCGTAGCACAAATAATATCTAGATTGTTGTCAAGAAATTGTGCCTGGATTTTCTTCTTGTCTTCTGTTTCTATGTCACTATGATAGCTTTCGGCAGAAAAAATGGTTGTCTGTCGAATTTTTTCTGCCATAGCGTCGGCCATTTTTTTGCTTGAAAAATAAACGATCCCGGCACTCTTGAACTCATTAATAGCCTGGATCAGTTTGACCTCTTTATTCCCATTGCATAACTCCACTCGTAATTGTATGGAAGGACGATTCACCGAGTAAATAATTTCTTTAACATTAGATTGAAGATTTAAATTTTCAATAATTTCGTTTCTAACTTTTTCAATAGCCGTAGCAGTTAGAGCCATGGTGAGCGGTTCATCTAATTTCTTTCTGATCTCACCTAGTTTAAGATAATCGGGTCGGAAGTCCATGCCCCATTGCGAAATGCAGTGAGCCTCGTCCACTACAAGCAATGATAATTCAATTTTTTTCACACGATTTAATACTCTCTCATGCTGTAACATTTCAGGAGACATAAATATGAACTTGAAGGACTCTAAGTTATTTATAATCAATTTTTTTTCTTTCTGAGACATAAAACTATTCAATGCAACAACAGACTTCTCTCCATTTCTTTTCATCGTTTCCACTTGGTCTTGCATCAACGATAGTAAAGGTGAGACTATTAGAGTCGCACCCGACATGAAATATGACGGAAGTTGATAACATAAAGATTTCCCACTTCCTGTCGGTAACATGACCAGCGAATGTTTACCCTTCAGTGCAGCTTCAATGGCTTCTTTCTGACCCGGCCTGAACGTAGAATGACCAAATCGCTTATTTAACATTTCATACATCTGTTTTTCTGGATTTTCAATCATTCTGTCTGATCCTTTCAATTTCAATTAAGCGATATGAGAAAAAATCTAAATCCTCTATAATTGTCTTCGCTTCAGCATATGTCGAGACCTGTTTTGATTCGAATAAAGAATGCAACTCTGTATAGTGCGTAACTGCAATATAATGTTTATAATGTGGCCAATTTTTTATTAAAACACATTCAAGTATGTGCTCTTTGATTGTATTGTTTTTTAGTTTTCGTCTCTTAGCTACTTCGTCTAAATTTATTCCTTTTTCAAGCAAAATTTTTGAAATCCAGGCACTATGACTCAAGCCTTCATCACTGTCTTTGTAAGTATGTTTCCATAACGAAGAAAGTAAAGGAAATGAGTTTTCGTCTCGTTGACCTATTTTATAACTTAGCTGATCAATTAAAACTTTATAGTGTTCTGTCGATAGGTCGTAAGTGTTTTGGATTTGACGGCTTGTGCTTCCATTAAGATTATGTCCAACAAAGTGACCTGCAATAAAATTTGAGTGATCAGTCGAGAACGATTGAAGTAAAGCATTCAACTCTTCAATCCATATTAAAGTCAATTCATCCATTGCTTTTCCATATCCAACCAACCATTTTTTTATACTCGACTGATTTTCTATAGTGGATAAATATGGCACGTAGTCTTTGTTTTGATAACTGTATTCAGAAAATATTTGAGTGATAAAAATGAAACGATTCCAAAAGAGTTGTTTCGTAGTTGCATAGCGTAACTGGTCTAAATTATTGATAAAAGGAAATTCTTTCTTGAAAGCTTCTTTTTCTTTAATGCCCGTTGGCGTTATTCTTAAATGATCATCGGCAATCTTTAACGACTGTTGAGTCACAAGTATATGAATGATTCTTTCCCAATCTTTTATTGAGAGTTCTGGAAAAAGAGCAAACAAAGCATACAATTTATTTTTTTCAACATTGAATAATACAGAGGGGGTTCGTTTTCCACTTGCAATGAGACTCAGTTGTTTAATTGTTACTGAGGTATTATTATTAAATAAACTCAATATATAGTTTTCTAAAAAATGATCAGCCAACTTGTTCTCACTCCTCTGAATTTCAAAATGTATTGACGATTTAATTATATCATTATTCCC
>NZ_LSRN01000063.1 GCF_001885615.1 Alkalibacterium sp. 20
AACAAAGAGTCTCTACTTTTTGTTTGAACGCTTTTTATTAAATAATACTACATTTCTCAACATCACGTAATTGAAATGTAGTATGGGTGGAGATGGAAATTTAATGTTAGGTGGAAATTACCATAAAAAAAGTAATGTTAGTATAAAAACACTAACATTACGAAAAGCAACTTTATTTCATTATTTTAGACATTTCTGGATTACCATGTGCCAAACGGCTTGCTGCTGCGGCCGCAATGGCACCCACGATATCGTCTAAAAATGTATGTGTTTGATTGGACTGTGTATGATCGTCTAAACGTTTGATCAACTTAGGTTTTGTTTTATCTAAGAAACCGTAATTTGTAAATCCGATGGAACCATAGACATTAACAATAGATAAAGCTAGTATTTCATCAATACCGTAAAGACTTTCATCTTCTTCGATAATCTCTTGTAAAGGACTTGATAATTTTTTTTGTTCAGTTAATACGTCTAATTCAATACCTGTGAGTACAGCGTTTTGGACTTCTCTTTTTCGCAAAACAGCTTGAACATTTTCTAAACATATGTCCATTGTAATTTCCGAGAGATAAGGTTTTTGCAAATCGTAAACTAATTCAGCGATTTCTTCTAGTTTAACACCGCGACTTTTTAATTTTTTTAAAGCTACTTCGTGTAATTTTGAACCTGATTGAACCATTATTCTTCCTCCTTCTTATTCTTCGAATGATAATTTAGTGCTCTGAATAGGTTGAGCATGTTCTTTTGGATGAATGGAATGGATAGCATGATTTACAGCGATTGGTGCTTCTCCGAAGCCTGTAGCAATTAAGTCTAGTTTGCCATCAAATGTAATACTGTCACCGGCAGCATATATGCCACTGATAGATGTTTCCATCTTACTGTTGACCATAATATCCGTGCGGTCAATATTTAAATTCCATTGTTTGATTGGACCAAGCGATGACACAAAGCCATAATTAACAATAAAATAATCCAAATCAATTTTTAGAAGGCCATCTCCACGCGTCTCTTTGAAAACGACTGAATGGAGTTGATCGTCTTTGCCAATCAATTCATGAGGCACGTAAGGGGTGATTACTTCAACACTTGAAGCTTTTAGTATTTCGACAGACCCTTCGTGAGCTCTGAAACGGTCGCGTCGATGCACTAAGTATACTTTTTTAGCAACTGATTCTAACGTAAGTGCCCAATCGACTGCAGTATCGCCGCCGCCGCAGATCACAACAGTTTTGCCTTTATACTGATCTATTTGTTTTACTATATAATGCAAGTTAGTGTTTTCATATGGCGCAGCATTATCTAGCACCAATTTTCGAGGTTGAAAAGAACCTTGACCAGTGGCAACAATGATGGTCTTTGAATAGTGTATGCCTTTAGATGTTTTTAGTGAGAAAAGATTTTCATCCAATTTTGTTATATCCCGCACTTCTTCTTCTAAACAGATAGTTTGGTCGAAATGTTGCATCTGTGCTTTAAGTTGATGTATTAATTCCTTACCCGTCACGCCCGCATATCCTCCAACATCATAAAGTGTTTTTTCTGGATATAAAAGTGCGACTTGCCCACCCAGGACGGGTAAAGATTCGATTATTTTAGTTTTAGCGTTCCTCATGCCAGCATAAAAAGCGGCAAACATTCCTACAGGGCCGCCCCCAATAATAGTTATATCGTATATTTCTTCTGAACCAATCAAGCGTAACCCTCCGTATAGTTTTTGCTGTAAGATTTAAATTTTTTTAGTAAAACAAGCTGATTACAAGTGCAATAATAATGCCTGAGATTATTCCAAAAAACACTTCAATAGGCTTATGTCCTAAAAATCCTCGTGATCTTAATTCTTCGTCATCTTCTTGCAAGACTTCTTCATGTTTGTATTTTGAAAAAGATTTTTTCAAATCATCAAAATCTCTAATTAACTCATTGATAATGATACCATGTTCGCCACTTTGACGTCTTACCCCCATAGAATCAAACATGACAATTACACCAAAGGTAAAAGCAATAGCTACATAAGGAGAAGCTATACCATATTCTATTAATAAACTTGTTACTAAGGCAGTTACTCCAGCTGAGTGAGAGCTAGGCATACCGCCGGTCGAAATAGCCAAAGCAACTGTTGAAGGCCGTCTGAGAAAATAGGCAATGGGGATTTTAATAACTTGAGATAAAATAATAGCTGATAATGCAGCAACTAATGGAAAATTTTCGAATAGTGTCATATAACAACGTCCTTTGCGTAAAATAATTTCTTCTTTTAATAATAACATGAACAATAGAAAATGATTATAAAAAAGTTTTACAAATACAAAACTTATTGGAAATATGGTTCAACTAAGGTAAACTAAAGACACATCTAAATTAGGAGGAACAAACAATGAGTGAATTTCCACAATTAAAAAATGATCAAAATAAGGGTCTAAGAGCAGTGATTAAAACGAATAAAGGTGAACTGGCCATCCAGTTATTTCCAGAACATGCGCCTAAGACTGTAGAAAACTTCGTTGGATTAGCTAAAAAAGGATATTATGACGGTGTTATTTTTCACCGTGTCATTCCTAATTTCATGATTCAAGGTGGCGATCCTACAGGAAGTGGTATGGGTGGAGATAGCTTCTTCGGCGGAAATTTTGAAGATGAATTCAGCCCAGAACTGTACAATTTAAATGGGGCTCTATCAATGGCTAATGCTGGTCCAAATACTAACTCAAGTCAATTCTTTATTGTGACAATGTCAGAATTGCCTGAACAAATGGTATCCCAGTTAAAAGATGCCGGATATCCAGAAGAGATTATCGAAGCATATAAAGAAAAAGGCGGAACTCCTTGGTTAGATCAGAAACATACCGTTTTTGGCCAATTAATTGAAGGTTACGACGTAGCAGATAGTATTCAAAATGTTGAAAAAAATGCTATGGATAAACCTGATAAAGACATTGTTATTGAGAGCATCTCAATACTAGACAGCGAATAAGTATAATTTAAGGAAAGGAGGTCTATCATGTTAGGTGCTATTGAAGCAGGAGGAACAAAATTTGTTCTAGCAGTGAGTGATAATAATCTTGAACATGTAGAAAGATTATCCATTCCCACAACTACACCAGAAGAAACATTTGGAAAAGTGTTTGAATTTTTTGATAATTATACACTGGATGCTATGGGTATTGGATCATTTGGTCCTATTGATGTTAATAAAAAATCAGCGACTTACGGTTATGTAACGTCAACACCGAAATCGGGATGGAAAAATGTAGATTTCTTGGGAAGATTAAAAGAAAGATATGATGTGCCGATGGGATGGACGACGGACGTGAATGCAGCCGCATTTGGAGAATTGAAAAAAGGTGCTGCTATTGGAAAAGAGTCATGTCTGTACCTCACTATAGGAACCGGTATCGGCGGTGGAGCTGTAATAAATGGTGAACCGCTAGAAGGTTATGGTCATCCTGAAATGGGACATATTTTGGTAAGAATGCATGAAAATGATTCTTTCGAAGGGGCCTGTCCATATCACAAGAATTGTTTGGAAGGACTTGCATCGGGACCAGCCATTGAAAAAAGACATAATAAAAAAGCGCAATATTTAACAGATAATGATGAGGTTTGGGAAATAGAAGCCTATTATCTAGCACAAGCTTTAATGACGTATACGTTAATATTAAGTCCCGAAAAAATCATTTTAGGCGGCGGAGTAATGAAACAAACACAATTGTTCCCGCTGGTTAGAACTGAATTTTCTAAACTACTTAATGAATATGTGGCCACGCCAAATTTAGAAGAGTACATTGTTGCACCAAAATTACAAGACAATGCAGGGATTACAGGTTGCTTGCTCTTAGCTCAAAACGAACTATAATAAAAACACGATTCTCAATTTTTTTGAGAATCGTGTTTTTATTTGAATTGAAAGGCTTACTGAGCATAGTGATCAAATACTATTTTTATTCTGTTAAGGCCGTCCTCCAAAAGTGAATTAGGAACTGCGAAGTTTAAACGCATATAGGATTTACCATTAGGGCCATAACTTAATCCGTCATTTAAGCCGATTTTACCAACTTGAGCGAATGTCTCCCTCAATTTTTCATCTTCAATATTTAGATTTGAGGAGTCAAACCAAAAGAGGTAGGTGGCTTCGGGAACCATGTATGAAACATTGGGAAGTTGAGTATCAAAAAAATTGGTGACCATAGATCTGTTCGCCTCTAATTTCAATAATAATTGTTTGTGCCAATCTTTTGAGTTGGAAAAAGCAGCTTCTGTCGCCTTCATCCCGAACGTATTAATGATATCCAGTTCTGTTTCTTCTTGAACCTCAATGATTTTTGCTCTTAATTCATCATCAAAAGCCACTATGAATGAAGCCTTGACTCCAGCAATATTAAATGTTTTTGTTGCAGAATGAAGTGTTATTACCCAGTTTTTATAGGATTCGTCAAGCGTTACTGGAGAAGTGCAGATTTTATCGCTATAGACTAGATCACTATGGATTTCATCACTAATTAAAATAACGCTATATTTCTTGCACAATTCTACCAGTTCAGTAAGTTCTTCTTTTGACCATACGCGACCACCTGGATTGTGAGGATTACTAATAATAAATAACTTTATATTTTCTACTGTTTTGAACTGTTTTTCTATATTTTTGAAATCCATTGTATACTGTCCGTGTTCAAGTTTTAGGGGTGTACGGTAAACATGCCGGTTGTTTTTATTTACCATTGAAAAGAATGGAGTATAGACGGGGTCGTGAATCAATACGCCGTCTCCAGGATTCGACAAGGCTTGAACGGTAACAGCTATTGAAGATAATACACCGGGTGATAGCATGATGTGCTCTTTTTTTACTTCCATATTGTGATTTTCTCTTTGCCAATTAATAATGGATGTAAAAAGTGAATCTTGGGGGAAAGTATACCCTAGTACTTCGTCATCGATGACAGACCTTAAGGCATCTTTTAATGGTTCGGCATTATCAAAATCCATATCAGCTACCCACATAGGTAGTACGTCAGCCTGGCCGAATATTTTCTCGGCTCTGTCCCATTTGACACTTCCAGTATTTTTTCGGCTAATCACTTTATCAAAGTCCATATAATCGCTCCTTCAAGATATATTTATGCTTCCAGTATCTTGCATATGACCGATTAAAGCAAGGTGTTTTCTGGAAGAGTACTTCCCAAATAGTTACATTCGTGCTATACTATTTATTGATAAATTCACTCATATAACGAAAGCAAAGAGGTGAGTTCATGGCTTACAAAATCGGCCAAAAAGTAAGGGGAACTGTCACAGGAATTCAACCGTATGGAGCGTTTATTTCCATTGATGATGAAACACAGGGCCTTGTTCATATCTCTGAATTAAAACATGGATATATTAAAGATATTGCAGAGATTGTTTCTAAAGGTGATGAAATAGATGTTATGATAATGGACATAGATGAATATTCACAAAAAATTAGTTTGTCACTTCGAAGTCTGCAGAAACCCAAGTATCATCCTTTTTCAAATCGTAAAAACATTTCTAGGTATGGTAAAAAAACAGGTGTTGGATTTAAATCAATCGATGATAAGATGTCTAAGTGGACACAACAAGCTTTAAGAGAACTAGAAGGAAAGAGAAAATAAAGTGACCTTAAAATATAGCAACAGAAGGGTGTGAATGATATTGATTAAGGATAGTCACTATGTAGCTAGTACGATCTTAGTTAAAGATTCAGATGGTAGATATGTTTTTTTAGTTAAAAGAGAGGAAAATGGTTATTCGTTTCCAGCCATACGGGTTGAGCCTAAAAAAACAGGACTTGCTTGTGTGATTAGTAGATTAAAAGAAGTCGTAAACATTGAGATAGAAAAATTAGAGTTAAATGAGTTAACTAATGCTATTGTAAATGATAATCGGATTCCCTTATTTGTATTTATTTATGAAGATGAGGACGTGATATCACCTGAAGAGCTCTTAATAGAAGATAGTGGTTTGTCATGGGTACATTCAGATAACATCATGTCCACCCTTGAAGAATGGAAGATATCTGGAGTACCGCAATTTTTACTTATATAATTTAAAAAAAAATGGAGGAATTATTTTATGTCATATATCACGTTTGATGACTCTAAAGTTATGGGTCAATTTATTAAAAATGAAGAATTAGAGTACATGCAATCACAAGTAAGTGCTGCGCATCAATTGTTACGCGAAAAAACTGGACCAGGTAACGAATTCTTAGGTTGGGTAGATCTTCCTGAGGATTATGATAAAGAAGAATTTGGTCGTATTAAAAAAGCTGCCCAAAAAATTAAATCAGATTCAGAGATTCTTGTGGTTATCGGTATCGGCGGATCATATTTAGGTGCTAAAGCGGCACTAGACTTTTTAAATCATAACTTCTATAATTCTTTGAATTCAGATAAACGTGAAACCCCTCAAATATTTTTTGCAGGGAATAACATAAGTTCAACTTATTTAACAGATCTTATTGAAGTTATTGGAGAAAAAGATTTTTCAGTTAACATCATTTCTAAATCGGGTACAACGACGGAACCGGCATTAGCGTTTAGAGTATTCAAAAACCTATTGATTGAAAAGTACGGTGAAGAGCAAGCAAGAACACGTATCTTTGCTACAACAGATAAAGAAAAAGGTGCTTTGAAATCATTAGCAGACGCTGAAGGTTATGAATCATTTGTTATTCCAGATGATGTTGGTGGACGTTTTTCTGTATTAACTGCTGTTGGACTGCTGCCTATCGCTGTAGGTGGTGGCGATGTTGATGAATTAATGGAAGGTGCAAACCAAGCACGTCAAGATTTTTCTAACGATAAAATATCAGAAAACAGCGCATATCAGTATGCTGCTTTGAGAAATATTCTTTATAGAAAAGGCAAAGTGACTGAATTATTAGTTAATTATGAGCCAAACCTACAGTATATATCAGAGTGGTGGAAACAATTATTTGGAGAATCTGAAGGTAAGGACCAAAAAGGCATTTATCCGTCCAGTGCAAACTTCTCTACTGATTTACATTCTTTAGGACAATATATTCAAGAGGGTAGAAGAAACTTGTTTGAAACAGTTATTAAAGTTGAAAAACCGAAAAAATCTCTAACCATTCCTAAAGAAAAAGAAGATCTAGATGGTTTAGGTTATTTGGAAGGTAAAGAAATTGATTTTGTTAATACAAAAGCCTTTGAAGGAACATTACTAGCTCATACAGACGGCGAGGTTCCGAACTTTGTTTTAACGATCCCGGATACTTCAGCTTACACATTAGGATATCTCTTTTATTTCTTTGAAGTTGCTGTAGCCATTTCTGGTTATATGAATGGTGTAAATCCATTTGATCAACCCGGAGTGGAAGCTTATAAGAAAAACATGTTTGCTTTATTAGGCAAGCCAGGTTTTGAAGATTTAGCGAAAGAATTAAATAATAGACTTTAAGAGTAATTATAGGGAGAAAAGAGTTTTGACTCTTTTCTCTTTTTTTTTATTTAAGTAACGGAATTGAGGAGAAGTGATTATGGGGGACGCTAAAGTGGTCCAAGCACAATTAGAAGATTTAAATAAAGTGAAAACACTGTTATTTGAAACGGCAAAATGGCTAAATGATAAAGGATCTACACAATGGGCAGGTTTATTAAAAGGTGAAGATGTACACAACATACAAGAAGCAATCAAACGTAAAGAAGTTTATTTGGTTTATCATTCCGATTTTTTAGTGGGAACATTTGCCTTGTGGAGTAAACAAACAGCTTGGGATGAAGACTTTTGGGGAAGAGATTCAACAAATGATGTGCTTTATTTGCATCGCCTGGCATTATCGGAGGGTGAGCATGGGAAAAATACTGGCAATTTATTACTAGATAAAGCTAAAGAAGTCGCTAGATTGGAGAAGAAATCTGGACTTCGATTGGATTGTGTTGCGTCCAATAGATATTTAAATGCTTTTTATAAGAATAATGAGTTCAATCAAGTGGGCTCTGTAGAACAATATGATAATGGAGAAGACCTGCAAGACTATCATTTGTACTTTTGGGAAAACAAGTAATCATTTCAAATTTGTTGTTGACTATGTATCAATAACCTGTTAAGATTATTCTCGTTGCTACAAAACATAGTAATATATTTTGTGGCAACGAAATAATAATTTGTGGTTGACTTTTGAACCATGACACGGTATACTCAAGTAGTTGTCGTATAGCTAAAGGTAACGCTTACAACGTTTAAGTTTTTTCGAAAAAACTTTAAAAAGTTCTTGACAATCGAAACGGAAGCCTGTAGTGTTATACGAGTTGACACATTACGTCGTCAGCGGTTGAACGAAATAGATCTTTGAAAACTGAACAAAGTAAACAATCAAATGTGCAGGTGTCTTCGGTTCAATTTATTGGACCAAGACAACACAAACGAGTTAACATGTTTAACTCGGAATTATGTAACACGAGCTATTTCAAACTTAAAATTGAGAGTTTGATCCTGGCTCAGGACGAACG
>NZ_LSRN01000064.1 GCF_001885615.1 Alkalibacterium sp. 20
GCGCCACTTTTTTTTATTAAGATTCGTCAGGCACAGCCTGACACGTCAACGTTTTGGAGCAGTGCGAAAAAACGAGTGGCGCCAGAATCTCTTTATGCTCTTCCTAGAAACACCTAACTTTCAGTTTATTTTTACGGCTGTTTTTAAATTTTCTTTTTTTCTTCGATTTCTTTTCAAATGAGTGAACCGAATTTTTAAAATTGCGAAGCGCTTTTTCACACAATAAACAAAAAGTAGTTGAAGCTGGATCAATCTAACTTCAACTACTTTTTGTTTTAAAACACACGACGGAATTGTAAATACATGTGCGCGTTTAATTTTAACTTTGTGATTCCTGTTTTTTTAAATCGAAAAGTGTTTGATCCGATTTTTTGATTTAAACTAAATGTATAAAAAAATAGTCTAGGCGAGTGATTTATACCAAAAATACTAAGCGCAATTGTCACATTTTTTTAATTTTTACACGCGTCATGTTACTTAAGCTATTACTGCATAGGTTCAATTTTTTCATTAGCGTTGTCTCTATACGCCCAATCAAAAGAAAAACAGGCAACCTCAAAAAAATCCTAGTAAATAGTTAGGTACTTTTTTTTTTGATATTTTATTAAAGGGAGCCAGTCGTTAAACGTGCTCTAAATCGTTTTTAAGCCACGTTTAAAATCAATTGAGGGAAATGTGTGTCCAATGGGGTGAAATCTGTTAGACATGCTTTTTTTGCGCTTAAACGGGTATATCCAACTGGGTAGCTATCCTTTTTTTATTTTTTTCTGATTTTGGGTATGTAGGGCTTGCCCTGCACGAACGTAGTGAGCAGTAACCAAATGGTATCCTTACGCTAGGTTAACCAAAAGCGACGTCTTAGTTTTCTAATACGGCCATGGTGGCTTGCTAACGGAGCGGAGCGACTTCTTTTATTCCGATCTGATGTCGAACCCGTAAAGAAGGACAACCAAGAGAATAAATTTAAAGTATCGATATTTTTTGATTGGCTTTTTGTTTCACCAGCAAATTTCAGGGAAAAACCTAAGGGAGATATTCAGGTGTTTTTTCGGAAGGAATTGTTTAACAGTGATACAACATGTTTAAAGAGATGTTTAAAGAGATGTTTAGGGGTTCTATAAACCGCGTGGTTGAGCCTGATAACGGACGTTATAAAAACAAAATGTCACTTCATAAAAACAAAATGTCACTTCATAAAAACAAAATGTCACTGTTATAAAAACAAAATGTCACTTATAAAAACCTCTATATTGTTTTTATAAGCTAAATAAGGTATGATAAAAACAAATTATTTAGAGGGGTTTTTATATGGCGAATGAGGTTGTAAAACATCACAATGACTTAAATACAATTCCGATGAGAAAATGGACAAGAGAAGAAATGGATTTTTTCTTTGTAATCATTGCTAAATTAAGAAATGATTGCACAGAAGAAGTTGTATTTAATAAATACCAGCTAAAAGGGTTGGCTCGTTCTTCAATAAAACATAACAAACGCTTTTCGGAATCAATTGAGGGTTTGATTACCAACGTTGCTAAGATTCATTACATCGAAAAAACAACCAATAGATTTCGGCTAATGAACCTTTTTAGCGATTTTGATGCAACTTGGACCGATGATCTTAGCGATATGAAATTGATCGTAAGGGTGACAGATAAATTTGATTATATTATTAATAAATTAGAGAGTGAATTTACTGTTTATGAGTTAACAGAGTTTACTCAAATTCGCTCTACTTATGCAAAAACGGTCTATCGTTTACTTAAACAATGGCGAACAATCGGTAAAGTTGAATTTTCTCTAGAACAATTTAAAAAATTGTTGGATACTCCCGATTACTACGGACCAAGCCACATAGAAAAAAACATTATAACGCCCGTTATGAAAGAACTGCCGCCCTTCTTTAAAAATTTAAAGATTAAAAAAGTGAAAGCCGACACCCGTGGGAACCCTGTAAAAAGTTACATTTTTACTTTTACTCCTGAGAAAACTGGCAAATGGATTGATGGGAAATATGATAAAGCAGATGAATGGTTTGAAGGTCAATTAGGCGATGAAGAAATCGAACCCGTTCCTATGCATGATTGGCTCAATGATAAAAAATAAAAAACACGCCCCCTGCTGAAAAGCGAAGGGGGCGTGTTTTTTATTGGTTTTGGTATCGACAATAGACCCGTAGGGATCAGTCGATACTCACGAAGCGGAGCGAGTGAACGCTGGAAGACGTACCTCGTTGATGGCAAAGAGTACATCCCAAACACCTTTGAAAAAGCCTTAAATACGCTAAACAAAGCGATTGATAAGTTGTTGTCGAAAATCCATCAACGATTAAGAACGATTAAGAAAAGCGTAGGACTAAGTAAGCAACCAGAACCTCACCAGGAGGGAAATAGAGCACTTAATAAGCGTTTAGATGAACTCGTAGTACAAAACCTCCAAAAAAAAATGAGATATTTCCAATGTAATAATTAGACTAAATAGCGCGGTTAAGATTTATTTGAGTACTTGGACACAAAGGAGAGCATTTAATTTATAAAATTTTGTTCTCTCTATCCTTATTAAACTCAAAAGGTGTAAGTTCATTTTTTATATTTTTTGAATATCTGATAATAAGTATACTGAGCACAAGGAGACTTATAAAAAAAGTAACACTAAATATATTTAAGGAGGAAACCAATAAGCTTGTTTCGGTTTCAACCAAACTAGGCTCATTATCCAAAGGAATATAATCTATGAGCAAAACTATGAAATTATTTATACTGTGCAATAAAAAAGGATAAATCAGTTTTTTTGTCTTAACGTATATAATAGCTAATAAAATTCCTAGAATAAATTGTGGAATAAAGAAGCTGTTGATGTGAAGAACCATGAACAATAAAGATGAAAGTAAAATTGCTTTTTTAATTCCAAAACGCTCTGACCACTTATTTAATAAAATTCCTCTAAATAAAAACTCTTCTACAAAAGGACCAACCAGGACCCCCAGTATGAACCTTAAGAGAAAGGGAGGAAGAATTGGAGAAGTATAATCCAATTCTGCGGAGATAAGTTCAAAGTATCCAACTCCCCCGGGAAATAAAAGCAGTAAACGAAGTAAAAAAAATATACTAGATACCGACACTATAGTTCCTAGTAATAAGAGCGACAAAAAATATAGCATATTCTTCAACTGTATTTTTTTTTGTCCTATTATATGAGACAAATTAATTTTGTTTTTATGAATTTGAAATATAGAAACTAACAGCACAGTAAAATAAAACAAAAGGTCTATAAAAAATCCAAAAAACAAGCTATAAGAATCTGGTATAACAGGTGTTACAATAACAGAAAATATAGCGGATAGGATCAAGATGGATATAATTATTAGGGAAATAGACCCTATGGAAACATTTTTAAAAGATGATCTCATAAAATCCCTTCTTTCATTCTCTATTAAAATAAATTAAAATGCTTCAGTATACTGTTTGTTCATATTTTACTGATTTCCTGGGCTAACTATTCGTGCTCGTCTCCCATAAGTCCATGAAGGGCCACCAAGCTAAGGAACAGCAAAAAAATCGTGTATCCAGAATCCCTTTAATCAGGGGTTCCTTTTCTTTCCTTTCGTTCAATACACGATTTCAAATTAAACATCGATACGATTGACTGTTAGTCATTACTAAATAAGCGACTGAAGAACCCTTTTTTGGTTTGTAGAGTGTCTATATCAGTCTTTTCTTTACTTGCAGCATTAGCAACGTTTTGCATATCTGGGTTTGCGATTTCTTCTTTTTTGTTTGAATTTTCTGCGGGACTTTTAGAAAATTCTAGTTGTAATTGCTCGATTTGTTTGTTGGTTTGTAGGGTAAGCCGTTGTTGTTGATCCAATAGATTTTGTTGGTCTTTCAGCAATTTTTGAAGCATATCAATTTGGCCATCTTTTGCCAAAAGTTGTTTTTGATAGAATTCTAAATCGCCAACTTGGTTTGCGTTATTTCGCCAACTGGTTTGCGATTGAGTTTGTGACTGGTTATTTTTAACCGGTTCAAACATTGCTCTGATAGCTTTTTGACCTTCTTCATTAATTACAAACTGGTTTCCGATTTTCGCAAACCAAGTTTTTTTTTGTTTTTCTGTTACTTTTTTTGAGATCGCTGTTTTACTGACGCCTATTTCTTCGGCTAATTCTTTGATCGTTTTTTTACTCATGGAGACTCTCCTATGGATAGCTTTTTATTTGTTTTCTAACCAATTATTTAAAGGTACTTGATTAATTTTAGGCTCCTCAAAAAAGATTCTAAAAGATTGAATTTTATTTCCTTTTCGAGTCTTTACTTTTTCTACTTCAAATTTTGAAAAGATTACAATTCCATATTCATCTGGTATTGTAAACTCTTTTTCGGCTTGATTAAATATCCGCACGTCAATATTGGACATTTGATAACTTTTTGGAATGGATAAAGCTAGTCTAAAATCATCAATTTTAACAAACCAAGCACCTTTACGAAACTTGTTATCTCTATGTGACATTAATTGTCTATATAGTTCTTTAGTATATCCACTAGATAATTTTGTAATATTTTCTAATTCAAATCTAGTAAAATTTGAACCTATCGAATTTAAGATAAATTCAAAACGCTCACTAGCTTGAATAGTTATAGTTCCTTGTTTTTTATTGATATAAAATCTTTGAAACAACCAAAGTTGTTCAAATTCATCAATATTTTCAAATTGATAAGTTAAAGAACCTAACTTATCAGAGAATGATTTTAGAGCAGTATAGAAGCTCTCTATGCTGTCTCTTTTGTAATTTGATAGTTCTTGAAAGACTTCAAAATCGTATGTAGTTTCTTGTGTTCCTTTTCGCTTCATTTTAGAACAAATAGACCAGAAAATATCCATCTCTACAGGAGTGAACTGTCTTAAGGGAACGGTATTGAAACCATTGTTATATCGAACAATATCATTACTCACGATAACACCTCTTCTTTTATGTTACTAATAAGATACCACTGTTAAGGGAAACATTCAAAAAAAAGTGTTACTAGTACTCTGCAAAAGTGTTACTAGTACTCTGCAAAAGTGTTACTAGTACTCTGCAAAAGTGTTACTAGTACCCTGCAAAAGTGTTACTAGTACCCTCTCGTTTCACTTACAGCCACAAGAGATAGCCAGACCCTAGCAGTTAATCTTAGCAGTTAATCTTAGCAGTTAATCATAACAGTTAATCTTAAACGCGTGTGTATTCTAAATTGGTTAAGCTATAAAAACAAATTATAAAAAAAGATAAAATCTTAAAGAAGAAATGTAACCTTGCTCCGCAAGCCAAAAAATAGTTTGAAAGATCAAAGAAAAAAAGAAGTCGCTCCGCTCCGTTAGCAAGCCACCCTGGGACCGGATTAAAAAGTTAAGACGTCGCTTTTGGTTAACCTAGCGTAAGGACACCATTTTGTTACTGCTCACTACGTTCGTGCAGGGCAAGCCCTACATACCCAAAAGCACAAAAAACAAAAAAAGGAGAGCTAGCCAGCTGGAGATACCCTTTTAAACGCAAAAAAAGCATGTCTAACAGATTTTACCCCGTTGGACACACATTTCCCTCAATTAAATTTAAATATGGCTTAAAAACGATTTAAGGCACGTTTAACGAACGGCATTCTTTAATGAAATCTCAAAAAAAAGAAAAGACCTTACTATTGGCTAGGATTTTTTTGAGGTTGCCTGTTGTTCTTTTGATTGGGCGTAGAGAGACAACGCTAATTAAACAATTGAACCTAGCAGTAATAGCGGCAGTAAATTAAAAACAAACCCGTCAAAGATCAAAGATATAAGTAACATGAGGCTTGTAAAAATTAAAAAAATGGTGACAATTGAGCTTAGTATTTTTGGCATAAATCACTCGCCTAGACTATTTTTTTATACATTTAGTTTAAATAAAAAAATCGGATCAAACACTTTTCGATTTTAAAAAAAAGAAATCACAAAGTTAAAATTAAACGCCCACATGTATTTACAAT
>NZ_LSRN01000065.1 GCF_001885615.1 Alkalibacterium sp. 20
GCGCCACTTTTTTTTATTAAGATTCGTCAGGCACAGCCTGACACGTCAACGTTTTGGAGCAGTGCGAAAAAACGAGTGGCGCCAGAATCTCTTTATGCTCTTCCTAGAAACACCTAACTTTCAGTTTGTTTTTACGGCTGTTTTTAAACTTTCTTTTTTTCTTCGCTTTTTTCGTTTTTTTTTTCAGAGGCGTGCACCGAATTTTTAAAATAACGGAGCGCTTTTTCACACAACAAACAAAAAACAGTTGAAGCTGGATCAATCTAACTGCACCTACTTTTTGTTTTAACACACCCGATGGAATCGTAAAGACATGTGCGCGTTTAATTTTAACTTTGCGATTCATTTTTTTAAATCGAAAGGTGTTTGATCTGCTTTTTTGATTTAAACTAAATGTATAAAAAAATAGTCTAGGCGAGTGATTTATGCCAAAAATACTAAGTGCAGTGGTCACCGTTTTTTTTTTTTTTACAAGCGTCATGTTACTTAAGCTATTACTGCATAGGTTCAATTTTTTCATTAGCGTTGTCTCTATACGCCCAATCAAAAGAAAAACAGGCACCCTCAAAAAAATCCTAGTAAATAGTTAGGTACTTTTTTTTTTGATCTTTTATTAAAGGGCGCCAGTCGTTAAACGTGCTTTAAATCGTTTTTAAGCCACGTTTAAAATCAATTGAGGGAAATGTGTGTCCAATGGGGTGAAATTTGTTAGACATGCTTTTTTTGCGCTTAAACGGGCATATCCAACTGGTTAGCTATCCTTTTTTTATTTTTTCTGATTTTGGGTATGTAGGGCTTGCCCTGCACGAACGTAGTGAGCAGTAAACAAATGGTATCCTTACGCTAGGTTAACCAAAAGCTACGTCTTAGTTTTCTAATACGGCCATGGTGGCTTGTTAACGGAGCGGAGCGACTTCTTTTGACCGTATAAGATAGTTCTTAGCTTGCGGAGCAAGGTTTCATTCTTTGTTGTTTAGATATTGGAATATTTTTAAAGCATATTAGGCTATTTCTTTATATTAGTTTTAATAAAGTTTTAAAAGAGTTTTAAAAGAGTTTTAGATGTCTATTTCGGCTTACTCCCACAAGGGATACAACTATAGTACAGACGACACTTTGTCTGTTTACAGACGACACTTTGTCTGCCTATAGACGACACTTTGTCTGTTTACAGACGACACTTTGTCTGCCTATAGACGACACTTTGTCTGTTTAAGAACGACATGTCGTTTACATGTCGTCTATAGGTGGTTATAATGAGATGAACCCTATAGAAAGGTGGTATTTTTGTTGAATGAAATTGTGAAATATGAGAATAGCTTGAACGATGTAAGTTTTAGAAAATTCAATCCTAATGAATTAGATTTATTTTTTTCAATATGCTCAAAGTTAAAAGACAAATACACCCAAGAAATTGAATTTAGTTTCGAACAATTAAAAGAGTTGAGCAATTATTCACCGACATCTGTTAAACGGTTTATGAATGATCTAGATAAAACGTATACTAAAATGCTAGGTCTTACATATGGGGAACGTACAGAAACAAGAATAAAACGCTTTGTACTCTTCACAAAGTTTGATATTAATGCAGATACACAAACTGTAAAAATTGGTATCAATAATGAATTTGAATTTCTCTTGAATGACTTTGAAATGTTTACTAAATTTGAGTTGAAGGAATTTACAGAAATTAATAGTTCTTATACAAAGACGATTTACCGTAAATTAAAACAATTTAAAGGTACAGGCTTCTATACAGTCTCGATTGAAGAATTCAAACGATTATTAGATATCCCTGAAAGTTATCGCATGTATGATATAGATAGAAGAATCCTTAAAAAAAGTATTAAGGAGTTAAGACCATTCTTCAAAAGTCTAAGTTATAAAAAAGAAAAAGCTGAAAAAGGGAATAAAATTGAAAGAATTAGTTTTATTTTTGAGGAAAAAAAACAAGTACAGGTTCCGTTATATGATTGGGTTAATAATAAAGAGATAAAAACACAATCTGAAAGATATAAGAGTGAAAAGTCCAAACAAGAAAAATTAAATACTAGTGTCGTTAGTTAGATTCATTTAAACTATTGTTATAACAACATTTAAGGTGGTTTTATTTATGAATAAGGATAGTGATTTTATAGAATACATATCGCCTAAAATCGCTGCGAAGAAGCTAGGGATTGCAGTAACAACCTTGCGGAAATACTCTAGTTTGATTGAAAAAATGAGCGGAAACAAGTCTTATTTCAATCGCGATAGCAATAACAGTCGATTATATAAAAATAGCGACGTATCGGTTTTGAAACGGATAGTATCGTTAAAAGTGCGCCCTGATTTTTCTCTTGAAAAGTCAATAAAACAAGCATTATCAGAAAATGACGTGTCGGACGTATCAAGTACCGATATCCGATTTGAGAGCGACACATCTAACGACATGCAACCGATTCAAGATAATAAAATCAAACAATATGAGTCGCTTATTAATCAACTAATTGAAAGTAACCTAAAATTATCAGACCAATTAGAAGTTGCTATTGTAAAGTTGGAAAATCACGATAAAAAATTACTGGAACTAGAACAAAGTTCACCAGAGAAAATCAGTATATTTAATCGTATATTCAAAAAAAAATAATTATAATAATTTACCTGAATAATTCATGGCTCTACATTTTAACCTTTTTTCTTAAAAGGCTAATTGTTTCTCTATTAATTTTGGTCACTTTCAATTAAATGATTCGTTTTAAGGCTGTTTTCTTTCTTGGGGAGACCCTAAAGACTTCTTTTGCATGATTTTGGGCATACTTCTCCCTGAAAGCTTCCCCAGTAAAAAAAAATTATTAACTGACTAACTTATATCCATTGGCTGGACCGCCTCAGGCGGTCGAAGACAGCATAGAATTCATTTTGATAAACATGGTAACTAGAAATTTTGAGATAGATTCGTCTGATCAAAAGAAACCAAAAAAAATAAAAGAACCAGAAGTAACGACTGTGGTAACGGAACCCGTAAATATTCGAAATAATATCAGCTCTTTAATCACTATGGGTTTTGCAGAAAGCCAAAAGAAATAGTCGATATTATGGTGGATATGTATGTTGAAACGTTAGAGGAATCTGAATATAAACGCTATTTAGATCTTGTTCAAATATACGAAGACAAAGATGTTCGTCGCATGAACCAAAAAAAGCGAAGAGGTAACAACTAATTAATTGTGTGCACTCTTTTATTAGTGATATATGATTGTTTTTAAACGATAGATACGTTAACTAAAGATTAATGTTTACAAGAAAGGCTTGCGTATGTCAAAACTTCTTTCCAAAAGCTTTGCTTGCTAGATATTTACTCTATTATATAAGAGAATTAGGTTAAGGAAGGACAATGATATGGAATTAGATACAAAGCTAGGTGAACGTCTTAAAGTACTTAGAACTAAGAACGATTTTACACAAGAGGAAGTGGCACAAAATTTATTGGTAAGTAGACAGGCTGTATCAAACTGGGAAAACGAGAAGAATTTCCCGGATATTACTTCTATGATTTTATTAAGTAAGCTATATGGTGTTTCTTTAGATGAATTATTGAAAGGAGAAAAGGATGTGGTAAAACATTTGAAAGAGGAATTGGAATCAATTAATGGTTATGATTTAACAGGAATAATATTTATGTGTATATTAGCTTTTCTGATCCCTATTCTAGGTGTGTTTTTTTCTCTGTATTTACTAATTAAGTATAGAGGAAATATTTATCCTTTCTGGATAAAAGTAACGGCAACAATTGCTTTACTTTTTCAAATTTTGCTAGTATTTGGATTGATATGGTTTACTGCAGATTTGGGAGGCCCAATAGAATCATACGATGAAGTTATAATAGAAAACATTGAAAACCCTTGATAATTATGATGTACAGCAATGCTTGCTTGCTTTATATCTCGTATATATATAAATATATGCGTGTAATTAAAATTAAAAAGGAGTTGTTCATGTTATGAGTTTTTTAAGGAAATTTGTAGTAACATTTTTAGCTTTTTCCATTTTTATATCTTCAGGAGGGTATGTTTTTGCAAGTAATGATGCTGATCCGGAGATACCAGTAGCAATAGAAGATTTGTCTACAAAGCAAATTCAAGAATTGGCTGATGAATGGAGTGTAGATCCAGAAGAGATAGAAGAGTTAGATGATAACTTAGCAAAAGCTTTTACTGAAATCGAAGACGATTTTAGAGGACATAGAGAAGTAAAAATAAGTGAGAACTTATATCTAGAGGAAAGAACAGAAGAGATTACATTGCTAAACAATCCTTTAGAGTTCAGTACATATAGTACTCAGACTCGTAAGACTGTAAGTACTTCGAGGCTTATAAGAAATAGACTAAACAAAGTAGTTCTTACCTTAAAAGCTACTGGTGTTTTTGTTATTAATGGGTCTACTACCAGTCCTGCAGACGTTTATGGGACTTACGATACATTCTGGTGGACTGTAAAAGTTCCTTCTACTGCAAAAGGCCCAAAAGTTTATAACAGTTGGGTCAGAGTTAGTTTTGAGGCAAAAGTTAAGATTGGAATTGCTCCCATTGACATATCCATTAATTCGTTTTCAACTGTTGCAACATTGAATATGAATGCTAAGGGTTCTTTTACTAGCACTTGGCGCTAATAAATTTATTTCTTTGTTTTTGAAAATATATCAAAAAAAGTCTTTCCTCTGTATTTTTAAATAGAGAAAAGGCTTTTTTTAAATTAAATAATTAAAAATAGGAAGAAGATTCTTAAGTAGAGAATAATAAAAGTGTTTAAATCCGATTAAAAACCTAGTCTAAAGTTATACAAAGTCTCACTGATCTCGTCTTCATTGATTCCAATATAGCGCTTGGTGATTTTCTCGCTGCTATGACCGAATATTTCCATCAGGGTGGCCACATCTTTCGTCTTCTTGTAATAGTGGTAACCGAACGTCTTGCGCAGCGTGTGCGTACCAATATCGTCTCTGCCTAAGAGCTTAGCGACCTTTTGAAACATCTGGTAGACGGTATTCACTTCTAAATGGCCGCCTTTGCTGCTGGGGAAGAGATAATCAGACGGGTCCAGGGGGTTAGTGTAGTCCTGGATGAGATCCTGAAGGCTCCCTAAATAGAGTATGCGTGTTTTCCCCGTCTTTTGTTCCACGATTCGAGGGTTTTTTGATGTCAAAATATCCTGTTTCTTTAGTTTAACGATATCTGACATCCGTAAGCCGCTGTTAATCCCGATCAAAAACAGAAAAACATCTCTCTCGGCGTGCTGATTGCGCCGTAAACAGAATAAAAAGTCGTTTATTTCTTGCTGAGTACGGAGGGGTTGGACATTGTACGTCATTTTAAGCGGCTCTCCTTCCACAAAAGCGATACATGATTACACTCAATATACCACACAATCATGTATTAAAGCACCCTAAAGAAAAAGAACCCCTGTGTAAAGGGATTCCGGATACACGCTTTTATAACATTTCATGTATTAATTAATTTTTAACATTTTGTCTAAAATTAAATGGTTTGGTACGAACTTCTTCAAATTTCAAAAGAAGACATCTTTGCTGATTTTCCTAATTCTTCCTCTATTCTT
>NZ_LSRN01000066.1 GCF_001885615.1 Alkalibacterium sp. 20
CGGTGACGATGGCGGGAAGGATCCACCTGTTCCCATTCCGAACACAGCCGTTAAGCTTCCCAGCGCCGAGGATAGTGAAGGGTTTCCCTTTGTGAAAGCAGGACGTTGCCGTGCAGCTCTTTTTTTTATCTAAAAACAGATCAGACTATTCCGCAATAGCTCAGCTGGTAGAGCGCATGACTGTTAATCATGATGTCGCAGGTTCGAGCCCTGCTTGCGGAGTTTTTTTAGAATTAGCCGCTTTAGCTCAGTAGGTAGAGCGCATCCATGGTAAGGATGAGGTCGCCGGTTCGAATCCGGCAAGTGGCTTTGATTTGACAACGTTTCTAAGGCGTTGTTTTTTTATTGAAAACGTAGTGGAACCGTAACGGAACCGAGTTTTTTTCAGTTTAAGAATTAAAGAAATTATCAAATCGTGTTGCCGTTTGTTGGTGATGCGATTTTTGCGTATGAATGTAAAAATTTAATGTTGTTTTAACATCTTTATGTCCTAATCGCTCTTGAATATATTTAACAGGTTCACCCATATCAGCTAAAATCGAGCCGTGCGTGTGTCTCATTCCATGTAATGTGACAATAGGAACGTTACATTGCTGAGCAAACCGATTGGTATACTTACGTAAATTTCCCTTTAAATGCGGATTGCCTGTTTCAGTAGCACAAATATATTCAGTGGTTATTAATTGCTTCTCTTTATGAGCTAGTAGAAAATCAATTTGTGACTGTGAAAGAGAAATTTCTCGTTTACTTTGATTAGTTTTTGTCCAAGGGACAATTCTTTTTTCTCTTTCCTTATATTGTTGATCTACAATAAGCGAGTGGCTAACAGTATCTAACTTATCCCAAGTCAATCCTTGAGCTTCTGCAATTCTTAAACCAGTATTCAGCAACACCCAAAACGTCATGAAAGAAGAGTGTCCTTTCGCTGCTTTTAAAAATTTGGAAGCTTGCTCTTTATTCCATGTGACAGCCGTTTTATAATTTGCTGGTGGTTTACGTACACCGTCTAAAGGATTCTCTTTTATTTCACCCCAGTCAATAAACGCTTTATATACTCTGTTTAAGAGAGTATGGTATTTAATGATTGTAGAATTTGCCATTCCTTCAACTTGTTTTTGCTTCCATAAACTTTGAATTTCATAAGATTTAATCGAAGCAAGGTGACGTGAACCTAGATTTGGTTTAATATGATTATCGTAATATGCTTGTTGTTGTTTTAGTGCTTCATTACCCATTCTATCTGGTGCTATTAAATCTAGGTAAATCTGGAAGGCTTCATTGAGTATTTTCGTGCTTTCCTTAATGTATAAACCGTTTTGTAGTTGATGTTTTAGCTCGATCTCTTCTAACTGAGCTTTTTTCTTTTGCTTAAACCAACTAGAATAAATATTTCCCTTAGCACCCCCATTATATACCTTAGCTCTAAATCTCTTTGTACCGTCTTTTAACACCTTGTCTTGTATCATGTCCATTCTCCTTTGTTTACTGTCAGTAACATAAGAAGAACAACGTACATGTTGCTAATTATACGTTGCTCCTAATTTATTATCAATCAGTAGGTTGTTCCTTTATCCATTCAAGTAAAAATTCATTCGTTTCTTTAGCAGGAAATACATGCTTTTTCCCTACTTTTTTACGGATTTTTTCAAATCGTTTGTCATAGAAAAATGTATTCATAATATGGCCTTTTGAAAATGAGGTGATTTTCTGCAAATCTTGCATATCATAAAAGAGTTTCTGTGTTTGATCTTCAATACATTCAGTTATTTCTCTTCTTACTCGATCTTCAATCACCGTGTTATCAATCATGAATTTAATGATCTGATTTGTTTGTGTCTCCACTATTATCTACTCCTTTTTTTAATACATCATCTAAACGTTTGATATTATCAACAAACTTTAGATAAGGAAAGTTGACCATTCTTGGTTTACTCATTTTATCATCAATATAGATACCTTCTCCGATATCATAATTTTTCTTCGGTACGTCTTCTACTCGATCGATAGCGGTCATATAAGTCTGATTACCTGCATTCCCCAAGATAATTTTATTTAACATATTTTCTTGAGTTTCCTTTGGGAGTACTTTAGCGTTCAGTTTTTGTGCAATTAAAATTATAAAAAACCCGGAGCCTGACCCCATCTTTGAAATAATACCCAACTTATTTAACAACTGATCTTGTTTCTTCTTTTCCATACCCTCAATTAAAGAAGGTAACTCGTCAATGAATAGAAAATGAGGTTCTAAATTATAGGAAGTATAATCTAATGCCATACGCCCATTTATTAACTCGTTTAGTTCATTTTGCCGTTCTATCATCTTCTGATAGTATTTATCAACCATCTGTAATACATCATCAGAAAAATTCCCATCTCCTGTTTCATATATAGTGTTTTCTTTAGCAAAGCCCAAGCCCAAGGTTTTTCCATCTGAGTTTTTGGGGTCAATAAAAAAAAGATTGTACTTGATTGGTTTCAATTGCATTTGGAATAGTAAACTCATAACACCGTAAGTCTTACCCGAACGTGTTTTTCCAACAATAACTGTGTTCATTAACTTTTGTGTTGTTCGGTCATCTAATCTCAATTCGTATTGATTTGCCTCATTTGACCATTGATCGAATGCATCTTTGGTTTCAAACGTTTTCTTTTCGGCTGTCTTTAGAGCGTAGAGTTCATAAACGTACCAACAGTTATCAGCAGTTAAATAATTGGTTTCTACGTTGTATCCGTTAAGTTCTGAAGATAAATTGATTTTTTCCAATCCTTTTTCGATGTCACTTCTGTTACGAATGAATAATTTTCCTGTTTTGCGTTCTTTATTGTCCCATTTTAATTTCGTCTTTGGTGGTTTGTATCGTGTCAAATTAAACTCAGTTGTTTCTTTGTTATCCAAAGAAAAGTGACTTCTGTTCATTGCTTGTCTTATACAGAAATGTAAAACATAGTTAGAAAATGAAAATTTGTTTCGAATTGTCCAGCGTAATATTATGATGAATAATATTATGATGATCGAATAGAAAATGTATGATTGATACACTTCAACATCTAGTATTGGAATACCAAATGTTTCAACAAATTGTTGTTCAGCATGCTCTTGATACAAAGGAAAAAAGATATAACCCACAATTAAAAGAAAAATCATAAGAGAATAGATTTTTAGTCCGTCCATTAATCGGGTTGTTGGATATAATCCAAAACGATTTCCTAAAAAGTTTTTAATCAATAATACTCATACCTTTCATAGATTCATTGTGCATTTGAATTAAATAATACTTATACAAATCGGAGTTCTTGTCCAGAAATACAAGCATTGCTTCGATTTTACTCAAATGATACAAACAACCTATTTGTTCTTTTGTATAGTCTCCACTAATGATTAAATCATCTGATTTTGCATGATTTATTTCTTTTTGGATAAAATTACTAAACTCTTTTACAGTGTAATGGCCATTTTCAAATTTATTTTTTTTGCTTACTTGAGAATTATTACTCATCATACATTCTAAAAAATTATATACTGTTCTTAACGCGTTCTCTTGTTTATTCATGATAATCAATCTCCTTTTTTTGTTTACTCACTTTTCGATAATGTCGACCAATTGACTTATTAATTGCTTTTTTGTCTCTTTTTCGGATCGTATTGCTTTTATTTGACTCTTCGATATTATGAATTACTCGTTTCTTTTCGAAATCATTTAAATTTCGTTCATTGTTCAACCAATCTTTAATACTATAATTTAAATAATCCGGATGCATTTTTTTAAATCGAGAAATGAAATCGAAAAAATCGTATTGAAGTGCTTCATTTTCTTCCTCATTTATGCGCTCTAAGAATTCAACAAAACTATATGATTGATAAACCAGAAGTTGTACTGCGTTCAACATTTCTTTTTCACCAAAGAGCCAATAAACTTTTGCTAAAAAGCTTATCAAACCGCTATTTTTGGATAGATAATCGAAAGAGCGAGCTAATTCATTATGCCTTGATTTCGTGATTGTTAATTTAACAGCATTAATAGGTCCACCCATCAATTTTTCTATTTGATTTTTCATCAATCGAGTTGTCTTGGCGGGTCTTCCACTATTTGGATGGTATATCGCATATTTGGACAAAACAGACTGAACAATCAGCGCATGCATCTCACGGTCGTTTTGAATTCCTGTCAATTTTAAAGAAAGTTCTTTAGCGGTATTGCCATGCAGTTTCATTTCCATTCTTACCCAGTCTTTTGTTTGTTTTGCCCTGTGTTGTTGCCATTTTAATGGTTTTCTGGACATATTAACCGCCCTGTTCTACTTTTTTATCGTATATTACTAATTGAGTCTCAACATTTTTGGAATAGCTTCCAATATTGAAGGCGAATGCATTGTTTTCTTTCTGTTGTGCTTCAATTTGCGACTGATTTCGTTTGAGTTTTACTAAATCATCTTTTCTCTCAACTCGTTTTCGTTTATTCTTCATAATAAACATCGCTTCTTCCATTAACTAAAGAACGATACAACGCTCCAACATCAATGCCTTCATCAATGAAATCGACAACTAAATCGACTCTAGAAAAATGAGTTGTGTATAATTTTGGATGTTGAACCATTTTATACAAAGTATACAGTTCTAATCGCTTGCCATATTCTTCAAAATAACGTTCTTGCCATATATTCCAAAAATGAGCGTTTGTAGATACCAGCACGCCTTTTTGAGGTTGTTTCAAGCTATATCCAATTGCATGTGGTGGAAACTTGTTGAAATTGTAAACTACATCGTATCCAGCAGGTCTAAAGCTATCTGAATCAGATAGTTTTCCAAACAATTTTTCAAGTTTCAAACTTTCGACAAGATTTTTGATATATTGCTCAGCTAAAGGTTGCCACTCATCTTTAGAAATTAAATCATAAGATTCGTCTCGTAAGACTAAATTAAATTGGTCAATTTTGTTTTCAATCATAAGTAGTTAGTCTCCTTTTAGGTTATAGTCGAACTAAAACTGTTTCAATAGTTTATATATGAGAAGAATGCTTTAGTGGTAAGTGTTGTACAGGTTTAAGTATGTTTTTATTTGTCGTTTGAACGGGGCTGTATAGTATTGCCCCCTTGAAAGGGGAGGCGCTCGCATCCAATAAATTGGTAGCGAGCGCCAACAATAAAAGTGGAAACATGTGAGCTGAAATCAATACAGTTTTTTATTTAATGACTAGCAATATCTTGAAGATTCATCTTTGATTTTTTCAGAGCCTTATCTAGACGATCTTTCAGACGTTTATTGATTTCAGCTTCAAATTTTTCACTTGTGTCAATTAATTTTTTGATCTCTTCAACAGTTTTAGAAAGCAGTGCAACACGTTTACTTATGCTTTCAACGTCGGACTTATAAAAGTTTAATTTTTCAACCTTGATGTAGAAGTTCGGATTGAATGCACCAATAACACTATTTTTTAAAACATCTTTTTCGTCAATACCTACTAACACTCCTTCATGAAAGGATGACTCCATTGATTCATCCTTTGTCAAAACAGTAACTTTAAACTTTGTTCCAATATTG
>NZ_LSRN01000067.1 GCF_001885615.1 Alkalibacterium sp. 20
GTAATACTATTAATGGTTTGGAAATGATAAAAAATTCCGAATTCAATGGATTTACTAAAAAAGGTGTATTGCGACTTTGACCGTAGTCCTTTAAAATAAGTCTTGTCGGGAAAATGTAAGTATAAATATACATAAAAACCTACGTTGAAAGGATAAATCCAATGATAACTGGCTCAAATATGCACTTATTGAAAAATGCTCTCGATGCCTCTTCGATGAGACAGGAAATGATTTCATCAAATATTTCCAATGTGAATACAACGGGATACAAAGCTAAACGTGTAAATTTTGAAGAGACACTTAAAAAAGCGATAGATGGAACGGGCATGCAGGCACGTCATCCAAATCATTTTGGGGCGTCAAATTTTAATGCTGTCAGACCACAAACTGTGGAACAAAAAGGTAATCGAATAAATGAAAACGGTAATAATGTCGCGATCGATACGGAGATGGCTGAACTATCCGCTAATGCTCTTTACTTTCAGGCCGTGTCAGCGCAGTTAAACAATCAGTACGGTATGATCCGTTCAGTTCTAAGATAAATGTACATAGGAGGTTTTTAAACATGTCAATTTTTAATTCCATGCAGATCAACGCGAGTGGTTTGAATCTTGAACGCTTCAAGCTCGATACGATTTCAACGAACATAGCTAATGTCAACACAACCCGGACAGAAGATGGAGAAGGACCTTACATAAAGCAACAAGTACTTTTTGAAGAGAATTTAAGACAAGTAAAATCAGGCTTTACTGGTGAGGTTTCAACCAAAAGTCAGGGCGTAAGAATAGCTGGGGTACAAGCAGATCAGGACAATATACGTATGGTCTTTGAACCGGCTCATCCGGATGCGAATGAAGAAGGCTACGTGGCTTATCCCAATGTGGATATGGCAGACGAGATGGTGGATATGATGACGGCCATTCGTACATATGACGCCAATGTAACAGCTATCAATACCAGTAAAGACATGTTGAAACGTGCGATGGAAATAGGCAGTCAGCGTTAAATCTTAAATGAATAGGAATGAGTAGAATGATCAATCCATTAAACCAGCTATATCCAAAAGCGATGAACCAGATCGACCAGATTGCGCAAACGACTACCGCAAGAGTGTCAGAAAAAGAAACCGATTCGTTTACAGAACTGCTGAATCAGTCAATGAACACACTTGATACAAAACAAGTAGAGTCCACTCAGGCAATCCAGTCACTTGTCGATGGAACAGCGGATGACTTACATACAGTGATGATCAAAACAACAGAAGCACAACTCTCTTTAGAAGTAGCTGTTCAATTACGAAATAGAGCGTTAGAGGCATATAACGAAATTAAAAATATGCAATTTTAATAAGTGAGAGAACGGAGTAAGGGAGATTTAAGATGAATAAAGTCAAAGAAATGGGACTATCCATACAAAATGGCTGGATCCAGCTGGATAAAACGAAACGAAAGCGTCTGGTCATATTTGTCTCGATGGCACTGATATCGACACTTATCATAGGTTATTTTATGCAACGGAGTACCTATACCGTACTCTTTTCAAATTTAGATGAAGCAGATGCCGGTGCAATTGTTGAAGACTTGGAGTCACAAAGTTTAGCGTACCAATTAGAGGCTAATGGAACGACGATTTTGATCGATGAAAAAGAAGTCGATAATTACCGGATCGATTTAGCTGTGAACGGCTTGATGCCGCAAAAATCAACAGGCTTTGAAATATTTGATGAAACAAGCATGATGACGACGGATGAAGACAGACAGATCATGTACCAGCGGGCGTTATCGGGGGAACTTGAACGTTCCATTTCATCCCTGCAACAGGTCGAAGCAGCTAAAGTGATGTTATCTTTGCCCGAAGATAGTATTTTCCAAAACCCGGAATATCGTGCCGAAGCATCTGCGTCGATCGTTATAGAAACGAGGGGTGCGTTGTCTCAACAGAATATTCAGGGAATCGCGTCTCTAGTAACTGGTGCGGTCGAACGTTTGCCGATTGGGAATGTTCAGATTGTTGACACGAGCGGTAACTTGCTCAGTGGCTTTTTACAATCCGGTGGGGACAATTTATCCGCAGCTGATTTCACGTCAAATCATCAAGCGATGAAACAAGGGTATGAGAAAGATTTAGAACAGCGCGTTTTAACATTGTTGGCGCCTGTTTATGGGTATAACAATTTGCGTGTCGTCATTAATGCGGCGATGAACTTTGATATTGTCGAAGGCGAAACCATTGAATACACTGCACCCATGACTGAAGAGGGTGACGAAAACCGTAAAGGGTTGATACGCAGCCAGATAGAGAGTTTTGACGGTGCGCGTGACATGGTTCAGGGACTGATTGAAGAAGGCGCGATGCCTGTGGTCGAAGATGATGACTCGGATAATAATGCCTCACTTGACCGAACAACGAATTATGAACTGAATCAGGAAACAAAGAGATACGTACAGGCACCAGGCGTTGTTGAAGGTATAAACGCTTCTATTGTTGTGAATTCAAAATCAGGAGTTGTGCCCTCAGAAGCCGACATTTCACGAATAGTTTCTCGTGCGTTAGGTTTAGACAATGATGCAGATGTTCCGCTTTCAGGAGATGTGACTATCGGTATCTTACCTTTTGCTGATGGAGAAGAACTTATCATTGATGGCGTCGGGACCGGCGGTTTACTGGGCAGTATTACGCAGTTCCTACAGGCTAACTGGATTTATATGGCTATAGGATTACTCTTGTTGGTTGTATCCATTTTCGTCTTGTCTCTGGTAAAACAAGGGAAAACAGAAGAGGACTACTTCGAAGAAGAACCCGTGAATACGGCACCGGAGAGAATGAACAAAGAACCAGATATAACTGATATCTTGGAAAAAGAAAGTCAAGTCATGCAGCAAAAGAATAAAGTGATGAGTGATAAAGAAGATCAAGTAAGAAAAGAAGCAAAAGAAAATCCGGAATTAGTAGCAGATTTAATGAGAATTTGGTTGAAAGACTAGAAAGGGTGGACAGTATTGGCAGATACTATGGAAACAAGCGTAACTAAAAAAGAGATAGATGGAATTAAAAAAGCCGCTATTTTTTTGATTTCTTTAGGTCCAGAAACATCAGCTCAAATCATGAAACAACTACCGGATGGCTATATCCAAAAAGTCAGTTATGAAATTGCTAATATGGATCACGTGAGCCGGGAAGAACGTGAAAATATTATTAATGAATATATTGAGATGTCGCAGGCCAGAGAATATATTTTAGAGGGCGGCTTTGACTATGCAAAAAACCTATTGAATAAAGCGTTAGGGTCACAGCGTGCCAAAGAAGTGATCGATATGTTGAACCAGATCCAACTGCGTGAACGACCGTTCAATATTGCGAGAAAGGCCGATCCCCAGCAACTGACCAATCTTTTGCTGGGCGAGCAGCCTCAGACAGTAGCACTGATTTTGTGCTATATGCAGCCAGACAAAGCTGCCCAGATACTGGTCAATTTCCCGCATGAGAAACAAGCCGATATTGCCGAACGTATTGGCACGATTACCAATACATCTCCGGCGATCATTGAAAGAATAGAACAAGTTATTGAGAGCAAATTCTCTACATATATTGAAAACGATACTGAAAATGTCGGGGGCGTCTTGACCTTAGTTGAAATCTTAAATCAAGTGGGACGTACCACTGAAAAAGCTATCGTCAGCGAACTAGAACTGAAACAGCCTGTCCTTGCTGAAGAGGTTAAAGCCAGTCTCTTTACGTTCGAAGACATTGTGTCACTGCAAAAGAGCGATGTACAGAAAGTCTTGCGCGAAGTCAATCACGACGATCTGGTATTGGCACTCAAAGGTGTTTCCGACGAGTTGCGTGACTTTATCTATAATAATCTCTCAGAACGAGCAGTGGATACGCTCAAAGAAGATATACAATATCTGGGACCTGCACGTTTATCAGCTGTAGAAGAAGCGCAGCAACATGTGGTCACAGCGATCAGACGTTTAGACGAGCTTGGCGAAATTTATATTATGAGAGGCGATCAAGATGCCATTATCGAGTAGACTTATCAAATCGGTTCAAGCCAGTTCGCAGGAAACTCATGACTGGGTGATCGATACCGCCTATGAGGTTCAAGAAGAAGATACGGATAATTATATAGAAGAAAACGAAGACGCCTTTGCTGAAATCGAACAAGCGAAACAAAAAAGTGCCCAGTTGATCAAGAAAGCGTTGACTGAAAAAGAACAAATGATTGAAGAAGCAATGCAGGAAGTTGAACAGCTCAAAGAAGAAGCGTATAAGTGTGCCTTTGAAGAGGGTGAAAAAGCCGGATTTGACGCTGGTTTCAATCAAGGAAAAGAAATGGGTTTCAGTGCCGGCAAAGAAGAAAGTGACCATTTAATAAAAGTAGCACAAGCCTCGATAAGTGATGCCCAACGTGATATTGCACGCTATATTGAGGAGAAGAAAGACAGTTTATTGTCGCTGTCCGTGCATATGGCAGAAAAAATCGTACATGAACAACTGGATTTAACGCCAAATGGCATTATGGAACTGGTTCACCCTATCCTGCATCAACTTGATCGTAAAGAGGATTATGTCAGTTTGACTATGCATTCTTCTAAGCGACAAAAGTTAAGAGAACAAATACCCGCTTTGGAGAAAACATATCCGGGTGTCCGCTTTATCGCTTTACAAGATGATAACGTCGAACCATACGGCTGTGTGATTGAGAGCACCCATAAAATCGTTGATGTGCAGGTAAGAAAGCAACTCGCTGCCATGATTGAGGAAATGAAAGAAAGAGAACGTGAGATGTAGATGATTAATATACCGTTTGATCTTTATCATGAAACACTGAACACGAAGTCCGTGACTTTAAAACACGGTAAAGTAAGTCAGGTCATCGGGCTCATTATCAAAGTCGATGGTCTGGATGCCTTTATTGGGGAAGTATGCGAGATTGCAATCAAATCACGATCTAAATCGGTGTTAAGTGAAGTCGTCGGTTTCGTTGAGGAAACCGTACTCTTGATGCCACTTGATGATTTGGAAGGCATAGGACCGGGATGTCTGGTTTATCCAACAGGGAAAGCGCTGAAAATCGAGATCAGTGATGACATGCTGGGTAAAACATTTGATGGCTTAGGCCGTCCGATGAGCGATGAAGTACTTAAGAATCCGAAGACATTTGCGGTACACCGGGCTGCACCGGATCCATTCAAGCGACCTAAAATAGATACGATCCTACAAACTGGAATTAAAGCCGTTGACGGTTTACTGACAGTCGGTGAAGGCCAGCGGATGGGGATTTTTGCTGGGTCGGGTGTCGGTAAATCGACCTTACTTGGCATGATGGCCCGTTACAGTGATGCGGATATTATTGTTATCGGCTTGATCGGTGAACGTGGCCGAGAGGTTTTAGAGTTCATCGAGAACGATTTGGGTGAAGAAGGCTACAAAAAATCAGTGGTCGTTTGTGCGACATCCGATCAACCGCCTTTGGTTCGGTTGAAAGGCGCTTACGTCGCGACAGCTATCGCAGAGTACTTCCGGGACCAGGGGAAAAAAGTGGTACTGATGATGGATTCTGTCACGCGTGTGGCGATGGCCCAGCGAGAAATCGGCTTAGCCACAGGCGAACCGCCCACCACTAAAGGCTATACACCATCTGTTTTTACCGTTTTACCGAAGTTACTTGAACGCAGCGGAAAAACCGAAAAAGGATCGATCACGGCTTTTTATACGGTTCTAGTTGAAGGTGATGATATGAACGAACCGATTGCGGATGCTGTTCGTGGCATACTCGATGGGCATATCATCTTGTCCCGAAAAATCGCATCAGAAAATCACTACCCGGCTATAGATATTCAGAGCAGTCTAAGTCGTTTGATGAAAGATTTAATCAATGACGATCACGATGAATGGGCAGGCAAACTAAGAGAGAACTTGGCTACATATAAAGAATCCAAAGACTTGATCGATGTCGGCGCATACCAGCAGGGAACGAACCCTCTAATTGATCAGGCAATCCGCTTAAATCATCCGATCAAATCGTTTTTAAAACAGAAAACAACGGACTCATACACCTATGAAGAAACGATTCAAGAAATGAAAGCTGTATTTTCTAACCAGTCAATAAGGTAAGGAGAATGTTAAATGCAAGAGTATCGTTTTTCAATGGAAAAAGTATTGGATTGGCGTGAAGATTTAGAGGATGTTGCTCAGTTGAAGGTGAAAGAAAAAGAAGAAAAAATTAGCAATGAAAATGAGAAGTTGAACCGCATTGTTGGTGAGAGTAGAAAACTTAAAAGTGAACAATTATTCTATTCAACAATCGATCATCTTAAACGACATCACTTATACAGGGATTTGATCGACGAGAAGATCATACGTCAGCGCTTGACCGTGCAAAAGGCTGAGAAAGAACTCGAGCAGGTACGTATAGAACTACGCGTTGCTCACAAAGATAAAAAAGTGATGCAAAAATTGGAAGAAAAAGAACGTACGCGTCACCAGGACACCGTTAAGAAACAAGAACAGTCTCAGCTGGATGAAATTTCTACGCTTAGTTACGGTCGTCCTTCAATATTTTAAGGGCATTATTACTTGAAAGGGGGTGAAAACACAATGAACATCGCCCAAGTTGACACATCAGCAAAGGTCACATCTGCTAAAAGTAAGCTGACACTGATTGACGCCAAGTCATTTTCAGAAGAATTTGAGAAGTATTATACCTCAACAGCTAAAAAAGAAAAGCCTCTAACAACGGAGGATTTTGAAGCGGAAGGACTTAACGAAGAATTGTCAGATCCAAAAGAAGAAACAGATCAGGAAGTGGAATTAGCTTCTTTCAGTTTGATCAATCCATTTTTAAAACTGGACAGTGAAGTGACTGACTTGAAACAAACGCTTGAAGGTATGTCACTCGCTAGATTAACGAATGGAACAAATAGCATGAGTGATTCAATTTCACAAAAGGTAAATGCTGATACTGCTTTGAATGATTTATCTGACGAAGAACAAACTTTCATTTTACATAATGAACCAATTGATAATGAAAGTAACCTGTTCACAGAAAACCAAGCGAATACGATTGAGCTGCAAGTGAAACAGGATAGCAAAAATAGCTCAATCGATACGAAGCCTTTAACTGAAATATCATCTCAGGATCAGACAGAAATACTAACGGCTTTATCCGATTTCACTCAGACTCTCGACGCGAACTCGCTCTCTACATTAGTGAAAGAGATCAGTGAAATGATGGAGTCGATGGAATTAAACGAAGCCGCTAAATCGAGTGAATCTGAACTGTCACCTGCTATCAAAGAAATACTGGAAACGGGCAAGTTCGAACCAATCGATCCTGAATCACTTCAAAAAATAGCTGCTTCATTAAACGAAGTATTAGATACCGAAAAGAAAACTGAACAGAAATATGTAAATCAGCCTGAAGTCGAACAAATCACGCAGTCAGCAAAGAAAGATACTGAGTCACTGAAACAGCCGGACGAAGAACGAGGTAAAGCCCAAAAGACATTGAGTCAAAATCTGGCTAAATCACCAGATGAACAGAAATCGTCTCAAACAGTGGAAATGAATCGATCCAGGGAGTTGCAGACACCTGATGTTGAAACTGAAGTCACTGACAAGTTAGTTTCAGTGACAAGTGCAAAAAAAGAAGAGACACAAGCTGATACTGATCATGAATTTGTATCCATGCTTCGTCAAATAAGCACTCAATCAACGAAGGAAAGCAGTCAAGTAGCAGCAAAAAGTAATACGGAGGCTAGCGTCACTGTTCCAAAAGAGCAGAGCCTTAATCTTATTCAAGACATGGTAACGAGTCTGGCAGAAAATAAAGAAGGTCAAAAAACCTATCAGACAAGACTACACTTGTCACCTGAAACACTAGGAAAAGTAACGATTGAACTTTCATTAACCGAAGAAGGATTAAGCGGTAAGTTAACGTTCCAGTCCGACGAAACCAGAAAATGGATGGAAGGTGAATGGTTGGATCTGAAACTGCCTTTGGAATCAAAAGGAGTCATGATTAAATCTTTTGATTTTACAACCAGTCAGCCAGCTAATCAGCAGCAAAGTGGTTTTTCTTTCTCAGAAAACCCTTCTCAGTCTGAACAGGAATCACAAAAACAGAGATTTTCAAAAAATCAGCATGTACCATCGGCAGAGAAAGATGAACAAATGTCTGAGGTGAATTTGAACAAGAAAAATGGCATAAATGTCTATGTCTAACAGAAGGGAGAAAACGAGTGAATATTCCAAATAATATGATGATCGGGTCACTAAGTGCGATCCAGCCTGCAGAAGAAACCAAGCAAAATTCGGATCTTGATATGGAGCAGTTCCTACAAATCATTTCAAGTGCGATGAGCATGCCATCATTTGACGGTCAAGGTAGCGGCGGTGGTGGGTCAGAGACAGACTACATCGGCCAGATGGTACAGTTCGGTATGTTGAATGCCATGGAGGATTTGAATAAATCCATGCAGACAACGGTCTTGATGTCACAACAGCAACAAGCACTAGGACTGGTTGGTAAAAAAGTCACGTTAGCATCGGAAGAAGCACAGTTAGTTTCAGGCCCCGTCGAAAAAGTACGTTTTGATAATGGGTATGCAACTTTGCAAGTTAACGGTAAGACGTATCAATTAAATGACGTGATCGAGGTGAGCGAATAAGATGCTGCAAAACATCAACAGTGCCCTACCTGCAGCACGAGAAGTGAAAGTAAAAGAGCCCAAACAACCGACGATCGACAGAGCCTTTCAGTCATTTATGCAGGACGCACTGAACGAACCGGTAAAGAAATCAGCGACCGTTACTTTTTCTAATCACGCTCAAAAAAGAATGGATCAGCATGGCTTCAAATTAAGTGAAACAGATATGCAGCGTTTAGAAGAAGCTGTAGAAACACTTGAAGCAAAGGGATCTGAAAACTCATTGATTTTATATGATGATTTGGCCTTGATCGCCAGCATAAAAAACAAAACAGTGATCACTGCTTTGAAATCAACAGACATGTCTGAAGTAACAAATATTGACAGTGCCATAAAAATAAACCAGAAAAGATAAACGTAAAAGTTGGACTGAAAAGAGACTTTTTTCTGATGACCGATTGATTCAGAAACGTTAACTATTAGGAGGAAAATTAAATGTTAAATTCATTGTATTCAGGTATTACAGGTATGAAAGGCCAGCAAACAAAAATGGACGTGATTGCTAATAATATTGCGAACGTCAATACAACGGGCTTTAAATCACAACGAGTTCGTTTCCAGGATATGATATCTCAGATGAATGTGAATGCACAAGGACCAAACAACAACGGCCGTGGCGGAATCAATGCTCAACAAGTTGGTCTTGGAACGTCTGTCAGTTCAACAGACATGATGATGCAAGGCGGTTCGCTCCAATTCACCGGTCGTGCTTTAGATTTTGGAATTCAAAATGGCGACAATTCGTTCTTTATCGTCAGCCCAGATGGCAGCCCGGATGGCACCATGCAATACACACGTGACGGAGGTTTTTACACCGACTTTGAAGGTAACTTGACCACTTCAAACGGTTCACGAGTGATGGGAATAGCTAACACCCCACCGGCACAAGATAACGGAAACGTAGATATGGGTATCAACGATAATCAGGCTTTACGACCATTATCAATTCCACAAACCGTAAATGGCTTTCAATTACAAGATTACAACATTGATAATACTGGAACGATCCTAGGCACATACAGTGACGGGAATGCTTATGTTATCGGACGTGTAGCTTTAGCTAATTTTGCAAATGCAGATGGCCTGGAAAAAGCCGGTGAAAACTTGTATAATGCCTCAGCTAACTCAGGTGAACCTGTTGAAGGTGGACCAACCGATAATGGTTACGGAACGATTCGTTCAGGTTTCATGGAAATGTCAAACGTTGATTTAGCTACAGAATTTACTGAAATGATTGTAACAACGAGAGCTTATCAGGCTAATTCACGAAGCATCACAACGTCAGACGAAATGCTGCAGGAATTAATCAATCTTAAACGATAATTTTTCGGATATCAGTTGAGTATGAACTAAAATCCTGCTCAGCTTTCAGCCTATTTTAGACTAGAAAGAGGTTTGCCATGATTGCATTACGAACGGTTTCAGGAAAAGAATTTTATTTGAATAATGAATTAATTCTTAAAATGGAACGGGAATATGACACATTGATTACCTTAGTTGATTACAAGACCATTCGTGTCATGGAAACACCTGCAGAGATAGCGGAAAAAGTTATCGACTATAAACGAGAAATTTATCAATCATCGACGGGAGTGTAAACAGTGAAGCGAAATTTATTACCAGCTGTTGGATTAGTGGTCGGTATCGGGTTGATCATCGGAGCAATGTCGCAGAATAGTTCATTGATAAATTATTTTGATGCACCTTCATTGGTTATTACGTTGTTTGGATCTTTTTCAGCTATTCTTATCAGTTTTCCATTAAACACCTTGAAAAAAGTGCCAGCTTTACTCAAAAAATTGATGTTCACACCAGATGATGATCGAGTAGCTTTACTCGAGACATTAACTGCGCTAGCCAAGAAAAGTCGGACTGAAGGCATATTAGCGATTGAAGCAGACATAAAGGAGTTGGATAATTCGGTATTGGTATATGGACTGGAAATGGTTGTTGACGGGACAGATGTAAATACCATCGAAGAAATTTTAAATATCGAATTAGTTCAAACAGAAGATCGTCATTCTATCGGTCAGGAAGTTTTCTTGAAATGGGGAGAATTTGCACCTGCTTTCGGGATGATTGGAACCTTGATAGGACTGATTGCCATGCTGGGAGATTTACAAGACCCCTCATTAATCGGTACAGGAATGGCTACGGCTTTACTTACCACGTTTTATGGAAGTTTCTTGGCTAATATGATATTTTTGCCCGTTGCCAAAAATTTGGAGATGCAAACAGCCAACGAGTTGAAAACAAATGAAATGATTATTGAGGGTATTCTTGCTTTACAAAGAGGAGATAATCCAAGGATCATTGAACAGAAATTACAAAGCTTCATGTCGAACTCTGATCAGAACGTATCATCAAAGGCGAAGAATGAAGCAGTAAATGTTGCAGAAGAATTTTCATAGTTAGGAGAGTATCATGGCTAGACAAAGAAAGAAAGCTAAACAAACAGGGGCTCCTCCTTGGATGACGACCTATTCTGACTTAATGTCTTTGCTCCTTACCTTTTTCATTTTACTCTTCTCAATGTCGGTGGTGAGTGAAGAACGCTTCAGAGAAGTCGCGGAATCTTTACGTATGGCCTTGATCGGTAGCAGCAGTGATGCAATACTTGATAACGAAGGTAATGCTCTAGAAGATTACGAGTTTGAAGAGGTAAGTGAATTCGAAGATATAGAACCAGAAGATTTAGGGGTAGAGGAATCTATTTTAATGGAAGATACCATATCAGAAGAAGTTCATGAATTGTATCAGACCGTTACCAATTATTTAGAAATTAAAGGTATAGAATCAGATATAACGCTCTCTCGTGACCAGGAAGGTGTCTATATAGACATTCAAGAAGCGATTCTGTTTGATTCAGGGAGCGCTACTTTGAAACCAATCGGTCGAGAAACGATTGGATCATTAGCCGGCTTGTTTGAACTTTTTGATAATGAATTAATTGTTGAAGGGTATACTGACGATATACCGATGAGTTCAAGGCGATTTCCGTCGAACTGGGAGTTGTCAGTCGAACGGGCGGTATCCGTGTTGCGGTACTTAAGTGAATCACATTCTGTAAAAGCCACTCGGTTATCTGCTAGGGGTTACGGTGAGCACCGTCCAGTCGTTCTCAATGATTCGAGAGAAAACCGGGCGCAAAACAGAAGAGTGAATATAGTAATTGTTCATGAACATAGAAAGGAAGGCACAAATGGCTCAGAAGAATGAAACGAAAGGTTCTGAAATAAAAGGTTCTAAAACAAAAAAATCTAAACTACTGCTGATCAGTGTGTTGATGTTGATATTAGTGTTTGCCGGCGTAGGTGTTGGGGTTTTCTTATTCTCGGGTCCTGAGGATGAAACAGTCATTTCTCGTTTTTTTTCAGAAGCAGAAGCGTCGGAAAGTTCGATCCCGTTGAATGAATTTTTAGTCAATCTAAACAGCGATTCAGCTAGAAGTCAATCTGTTGTAAGAATGGAGATAACGGTCACAAGTTTAAATGAAGATGCCACGGAGATTGTTAATACAGATATTGCAAAAGTTAGAGACGCCGTTATTCATACCGTTTCCAGCCAAAGCGCAGAATCATTGTACGATGAAGCAGAGGGCCATTTCTTGATTAAAGATGAGATCAAGACGAAAATTAACCAGGCTCTAGAGGCTGAAATAGTTGAAAACGTTTATATTACGGATATTTTATTACAAAAATAGTTGAAAGGATGGAGAAAATGGGATTAGCTGATATCGGACAGATGCTTCTAGCATTAGGTGCAACAGTTTTACTTGCCAACTTTTCACTTAAAAAACTGAATAAGTATTCTCATAGTACAAGTGAAGTCATCAAAGTCATTGAGCGAGTCCCAGTTTCTAAATCTTCTTCATTGAGTATTGTACAGGTTGAATCGGAATACCTTTTGATGAGTATTTCGGAAACAAAGAGTGAAGTGATCAAAACGTTCACGCAGAAAGAAAAAGAAGCCATTCAAAAACGCTTGATTCAAAGCAGACAATCCAAGGAAATGGCAAGCAAAATTTCTCCTTACTCAAAACAAGTGATAAAAATAAAAGAAACGATTTTACATAAAGCAAAACAGTTTGAAGAACAACGTAGAGAAAGGAATACATAAAGAATGACAGAGAATTTAGTCGATGCCTTATCTCTAACGGGTGAATCAGCTGAAGCCGTTAACTTATATCTGCTGTTATTCATGATTGCACTCGTTCCGTCTTTTCTGATATTGACGTCAAGTTTTACACGAACAATTATTGTTTTATCTTTTACGCGTAATGCACTCGGCACACAACAGAGTCCACCGAATCAGGTGCTGCTGGGTTTGGCTTTGTTTTTATCCTTATTCGTTATGAGACCTGTTTATCAGGAAGTCAACGATCAGGCTCTGCAGCCGATGCTGGCCGGAGACATTACAAGAGAAGATGCGCTTTCAAGAGCAGAAGAACCGATCAAAGGGTTTATGCTTCAACAGACACGTACAAGCGATCTGGAATTGTTTGTAGAATTAAGTGGTGAGTCATTTCCAGATGAACCGGAAGATCTATCTATATTTAATGTGATTCCGGCCTTTGCAATCAGTGAACTGCGTACCGCCTTCACGATAGGGTTTCTCATATTCATTCCATTTTTAGTTATCGATATTGTGGTAGCGAGTATCTTGATGTCTATGGGGATGTTCATGCTCTCACCCGTCATGATATCGCTGCCGTTCAAGCTGCTGTTATTCGTTATGGTGGATGGCTGGTACTTAGTCGTCGAATCGTTAATTGAAAGTTTTTATTAGAAAGGATCAGAGGATGTCAACACAAAATGTTTTAGATGTTTTACAAGACGCATTCTTAGTATTGATACGAGTAGGAGGACCTGTTCTCATCATTGCTTTAGTCGTTGGACTTGTTATAAGTATCTTTCAGGCTACAACCCAAATTCAGGAACAGACACTAAGTTTTGTACCGAAACTCTTTTCCATACTTTTAACGTTAGTTCTGTTAGGCAACTTCATGTTGAATTCACTGATTTCGTTTACTGAGCGCATGTTTTCGATCATCGCAGGATTTTGATTGAATGACGGCCGATATCCAGCAATTTCTATTGATTTTAATAAGACTGACGGTTTTTATTACCGTTAGTCCCGGCTTTTCCCATAAATCTTTTCCGGCGGCCAGCAAAATAGCCCTATCCGTTGGCTTAGCCTTGCCTGTTATGGTAACTGTCAATGCATTTGATGCCGAAATATCCATGGCTTTGTTTTTGACGATAGCTGTTAAGGAAGTACTGATTGGTTTGGCGCTCGGATACATAACGTTACTCTTTTTTACAGCTTTTGAAATTGCTGGAGCATTTGTCGATTTTCAAGTCGGTTTTTCAATGGGACAAATATACGACCCGGCTCTAGGCGTTAATGCTTCTTACTACGGTAGAGTGTATTACTGGATATCAATGATGATATTCTTCATAGCCAATATTCATCACCAGGTGATTCGAAGTTTAGTGAAATCATTTGAGTGGGCACCACTTGAACAACTATCATTCAGTCATTTCGGAATGGAAGGGATGATACATTTATTCAGTCACATGTTTGCGACGGCAGTTCAATTAGCAATTCCGCTTATTATCGTCGCTATCTTGTCTGAATTAACTTTAGCATTGATCTCACGAACCGTTCCGCAGATAAATGTATTGATATTGGGGATGCCCATGAAGATTGTCGTTAGTCTGGTCTTTATGTTTTTCTTTCTGTCCCTGCTCATGAGAAATATAGGGGATGTCTTTCCGGATATGATTAAATACATGAACGAATGGTTATACGGGTTACAAAATTAACTGACTAGTCTGACTTTGAAAGGGGTGAACGTCTGATGTCTGAGAAAGATGGTAAAACAGAAAAACCCACGCCCAAGAAACTGAGAGACGCAAGGAGAAAAGGTCAAGTACCCAAGAGTCAAGATTTGTCCTCAGCCTTATCCTTTGGCTTTTTCGCGTTAAGTCTGACAGCATTAGCCTCTTATGTTTTGGAACGTTCCTTTGTTTTTTTAAGACAGTCCCTTAGGTTTGGACAAGATCCCATGTCGTCCATGCGTGAATTGTCTCAGATAGGGATGAATGCGATTATGTGGTTTATAGTTCTAGCCGCGCCCTTTTTGATCATTGCTTTTTTTACAGGCGTTGTCGGAAATCTGGTGCAGGTGGGCTTTCTCTTTACGACAGAATCGATGAAGCCAAGTTTCAGTAAAATCAACCCAGTAAGTGGCTTTAAAAATATCTTTGGTAAAAAAGCAGTTTTTGGATTAGCAAAAAATCTGATGAAACTATTCATCGTCGTTGGTTTTACCCTTTATACCTTATGGCAGTCCGCCCCTATTATTCTGCAGTCCGGGAGAATCGGTTTGTATGCTATTTTTCCGCTTGTTATCAAGCTCGTTTCGACTCTAGCTTTCAGGTTGGCACTGTTTTTAGCAGTATTAGGTATTGCAGATTATTTCTTCCAGCGTTATGACCATAAGAAAAAGTTGATGATGTCTATGCAAGACATTAAAGATGAATATAAGGAAATGGAAGGCGATCCGCAAGTTAAGTCGCAAAGAAAAGCCCTATACAAAAACATGCTTGCAGGAAATATCAAAGATGTTTTGGAATCAACTGTCCTGATCACCAACCCGACCCACTTTGCGATAGCGATTCGCTATGATCCAAGTAAAGATCAAGTACCGGTTGTATTAGTCAAAGGTCAGGATCAGGTAGCTTTAAGAATGAAAGAAATGGCAAAAGAAGAGGCTATTCCTATTATTGAAAACAAACCTCTGGCAAGAGCCATGTATAAAATAGTCGAACCCATGGATCCAATCCCAACGGATATGTATGAAACCATTGCAGAAATCCTGGCATTGATTTTCCAAGCCGAACAGAGTAAAAAGCATAAAATCTAAGTGAAAGGACGGGAGAGAATAAATGAATAATACAGCTGCTAAAAGTAAATCAACGAACTTAGGCAATTATTTAAATATCATCATCGCATTTGTTGTTGTATCTATCATCGGTATCATTATCATTCCTATGCCGACATTTTTACTCGATTTTCTATTAGTACTAAACATCTCATTAGCTATAACGATACTTGTCCTAACCTTGTTCACGCATTCTGTGTTGGAATTCTTGAGTTTCCCTACATTGTTGTTAGTGACAACAATGATTCGTTTAGGTTTAAATATCAGTTCAACTCGATTAATTTTAAGTGAAGGCGATGCGGGTAGAGTCATCGATGCTTTCGGTAGCTTTGTTGCTGGAAACAACTACATTGTAGGAGCTGTCTTATTTGTTATTATCGTCATCGTTCAGATACTTGTTGTAACCAACGGATCGAGTCGTGTTGCTGAAGTTTCCGCACGTTTTACATTAGATGCGATGCCTGGTAAACAAATGGCCATTGATGCGGATTTAAATAGCGGATTGATCACAGAAGAGTCAGCGAAAACACGTCGGTCAAACCTCGAAAAAGAAGCGAATTTTTACGGAGCAATGGACGGAGCCAGTAAGTTTGTCAAAGGGGATGCCATAGCCGGTATCATTATCACCCTGATAAACTTAGTGGGTGGGATTGCCATTCATTCCTTACAAGGTGATTACTCTGTCGGCGAAGCTTTAAGCCATTTTGGTCAATTAACTATTGGTGATGGTTTGGTCAGTCAAATCCCTTCCTTATTGATCTCGGTTGCTTCAGGTATTCTAGTCACTCGTACATCAAATGAAAAAGGTTTCGGAGACACTATTGGTGGGGAATTATTCCATACACCAGAAGTTATGTACATAGTCGCAACCATGTTATCTATTTTCGCTCTCGTTCCAGGCTTTCCATTCTTTCCTTTTATCTTGCTAGCGACCGGGTTAGTTGTGGCCGGCTACTTAGTTAACGAAAGTCAAAAAATAACCAGTCAAGAAGAAATGGATAGCCAGAGACAAGCGACCATGCAACACGAAAGTGCACCAGTCGAGGAAACAGCGTCGCAGTTCCAAGTTGATAGAATAGCCGTTGAGTTGGGTTACGGTCTGATTCCTCTGGCAAGTGAAGAACAAGAATCTAATTTGACGAATCAGATTGCAGCTATAAGAAAACAACTGTCGTATGAAATGGGTATTCTACTTAATCCGATCCGTATCAGAGATAATCTTCAAATGAGTCAACATGATTACGTGATCAAAATCAAAGGTAATCAGGTGGCCTCGGGGACGCTGTATCCAGATAAATTCCTAGTCGTCGAACCGGGTGGTATTGAAGACGAGATTGACGGAATCGATGCGAAAGAACCGGCTTTTGGTCTCGATGCCTTATGGGTCAATGACCGGAACAAGGAGATTGCCGAATTAAATGATTATACCGTCGTCGATCCACTAACGGTCTTGGTCACGCACGTAAAAGAAATCATGAAAACGAATGCGGATGAGCTTTTAGGTCGACAAGAAGTAAAAGAGCTGCTTGAAGGATTGAAAGAGGACTATAACGTGGTAATAGAAGAGTTGATTCCTGATATCCTGCAGCTTGGTGACGTGCAGAAAGTCCTGCAGCGCTTATTGCGAGAATTTGTGCCGATTACTGACTTGGTAACAATCTTGGAGACGCTTGCTGATTACGGAAATACAACAAAAGATCATGAAACCTTAACTGAATACGTAAGACAAGCACTCAAGCGTACAATCGTAAAAGAACACATTGATGACGAAGGAACCTTGAATGTCCTGGCAATTCATCCGGATGTCGAAGAACGCGTGAGCTCGAGCATTCAAAAGTCAACTCAAGGGTCCATTCCAGTCCTTCAGCCGCAAGAAGTCAATCGCTTGTTTGATAGCATCAATCAGCAGAGTTCGATATTATCAGCTCAGGGACTTCCGTTCGTCCTACTTACAGCACCGAAAATCAGACCGGCCATGAAAAATCTTTTATCATTTAATTTTCCAGAGTTAGCTGTTCTATCACTAAATGAAATTCCTAATGACAGTGCGATTGAAAGTGTCGGAACGGTAACGATGAATTAGAATGGGGGGATAAATGTGGAAGAGAATCAACGAAACGAAACAGTGATTCAGTATATGCCGTTAATTCATAAAGTTGTGCATGGTTTGAAGATAAATAATAAAGATTACGAGCATGAAGATCTAGTCAACATCGGCGTGATCGGTCTGATGAAAGCCATTGAAAAATATGATGCCTCTTTAAATGTTCCGTTTATAAATTACGCCTACATGCGGATCAAAGGCGCAATCATCGACGAGATCAGAAAAACGTCTCGAGTTTCTCGCGGTAAAATAAAAGCTGTCAACAACTATTACGACGCGATCAGTACCTTACAACAGAAATTACTTCGAACACCTACAGACAAAGAATTATGCCGACATCTCGAAATAACGGATGAAGAACTGAAAAAAGTGTATGAGACGGTTCATCAATTAGCGGACGTTTCATTGGATTCGATTTTGTTTGATGACTCCACGAATGAAACCAATCTTATAGAAGTCATGTCGGATGAATCAGCGCCTAATACAGAAAATAGTGTGATAAAAAAAGAACAACTTAGTTATATGAAAGAAGCGATCGTTAAATTACCGGAAAGAGAACAACAGATTCTCCAGCTGATCTACTTTGAGGAATTAAGCATGAAAGAAGTGGCTTATATTTACGATATCTCAACACCAAGAGTTTCTCAAATCCATGGGAAAGCGTTACTGAAACTGAGAGAGTATCTAGGAAGGGTGTATGACAATGATTAGAGGATTAAATACATTATCAAACAGCTTCAACGTGTTAAATGAAAAGCAGAAGAATCTGGCTACCAATGCGGCCAACACGATGACACCGGGATACAAGTCTCAGCAGCTCGTGACAAGCACAACGGGTCAAGTAGATATACATAATTACACAAGAGGCTTACAAGGAAACAAGAGAAGCGATATCGGGCAGTTGACATTTGGGAATCAGCTTGATGAAGCAGTAAGAAACTTCTCAGCCGGCGGAATGAAACTGACAGAAAATAAAACGGATATGGCGATTAATGGGGATGCCATGTTCACTGTTCAAAATGAAGCAGGAGACCTTTTCTATACGCGTAACGGAAACTTTTCTGTTAATGAGCAGGGCCAACTGATCACGCAGGAAGGGTTTCAAGTATTAGGCATCGAAAATGGTGGCGGCATCGCACCTATTAATGTTGGAACAGATATTGAACAGTCATTTACAATCAATTCATTCGGTTTCGTCAGTACAAATACAGATGATTCTCAATTTTTATATTTGACTCAATTTGAAAATCCAGCCGAGCTCACAAGCGCAGGTGGCACACTTTTCCAAGGTGGTAACGGTGTGCCTGTAGGAATCGGCTTCCAAATCGAACAAGGCTATGTGGAATCATCCAACGTCGATATAGCTGACGTGATGACTGAAATGCTGCAAATATCCAGAGAATTCGAAGCCAATCAGCGTGTCCTGCAATCGATGGACGAGACACTAAAACGTGCGACTCAAGAAGTCGGACGGACATAGGAAAGGTGAAAAGATGAGAATCCCTTACAATATATCCAAAAGTGCTATTCAAGCGCATCAGCACAAACTTAATCATGTGTCGCATAATATCGCTAACGTCAGTACGATAGGCTTTAAGCAAAAAGATGTTCAGTTTACTGAATTGATGCATAATGCCGTCACAGAGCAAGACGTCCGTTTGTCAGAAGAAATAGGCAATCCGAGTTTAAATACCGGAGTCAAGATGGCTTCAAGTAAAAATAGGTTTTCTCAAGGCGGGCTCACGCAAACCGGGGATCCGTTTCACCTGGGGATTGCTGGAAATGGCTTTTTCGGTGTGACAAATGCTGACGGTGGATTGATGCTGACACGTGATGGTGCGTTCCATTTGAGTACGGAAGGCCAACTCGTTAATGACCGTGGAGATGTTTTAGAGTTGAACAATGCTGTCCCCGCTGATCAATGGGGCCAGGGTGATGTGACAATAACTAAGTCCGGAGAAGTTAATGTACTGAATAATGGACAGACAAATACAGTCGGTCAAATTTCTCTCTATTTACCGCCGCATCATACAGCGATCACTGAAGCGGGAGACAATATGTATAGAGTCAACGAGGGTACGGAACTGCTAACCTCAGTTGATAATCCGGAAGCATTCGGTTCGATTACGAGTGGTTACCTCGAAGGGTCTACGGTAGATTTAGCACAAGGTATCACTGATATGATGATGTCTCAGCGCGCCTATTCTTTGAACTCAAAAGTTATGCAAAGTACAGATGAAATTTATTCTTTGATCAACCAATTCAATTAGATAGAAAACTATAAGGAAGGTTAGGCCATGATTCGATTAAAAAACATTTTCCATAAATACGATAATTCGGAAGAATATACATTAAAAAATATTACCTGTGATATTGAACAAGGAGAATTTATCTATTTAACAGGCGCAGCTGAATCAGGGAAAACAACCTTTCTTAAACTGATGTGTGGCGACCTTAATGCGGGTAAAGGCTTTGTAAGTGTGCATTCGTATGCCCTGAACCGCTTGAAAAAGAATAAAACTTATCTTTTAAGAAGACAAGTGGGCGCTGTTTTTCGAGATTATGAATTACTTGAATATAAAACGGTGTATGAAAATGTCGCTTATGTACTAGAGGTTACGCAGTATCCTGTTGGGAAATTGGAACAGCGTGTTTTAGAAACGTTAGCTATGGTTGGTTTGAAATACAAAGCGTTAGATTCAGTCTCAAATTGTTCTGTTGAGGAGAGAAGACGCATTGCAATTGCTCGAGCCATGGTAAATGATCCGCGAGTTTTACTTGTGGATGAAGTTACTTCAAACTTGAATGCCAAGCCCAGAATAAACATACTTAATCTTCTGCATAAAATAAATAAAATGGGAACTACAGTTGTTATGGCTACGCAAGAACTGGATTTGATAGATCATATGCCTTCTCGCATGATTGAACTGGAAGATGGTGCAATAAAAAGTGATCGCACCAAGAACCATATATTGCTTATCTTAAGTGATAAAATGGGAGAGTATTACATAAGTTGAGAGACTGGACCAAAATGAACAATCTGAAAAATCCATCCGACTTCATATACACTAAAAGATAAAAAAACACGATTTCCATATATATCTGGTTCGATAAGATATATATGGGATCGTGTTTTTTGCTAGACTTTTTTCAAGGCTCTAATGTATGTATTAATAGAACTTGATAAGTATCTTCTATGAAAGTTAATGGTTGAGTTGCTGATACATAAATCGAATCGGTCTGGGGTAACGCCGATTGGATGGATGAGGATTGGAAATTGCATGAATCAATCCAGGATACTGCTGCAGCTGTCCGTCATACACACACGTTGGATGAACGGCTTCAATAACGTCTCTGGGATGCATCAGGTTCGGACGGTTGAAAGGTGACATGACGCCTGCGGACTGTAATAGTGTGGCTACGAATTCTGAACAAAAGAAATGATCAGGACGTTCCCACGAATACTGAAAATAAGCAGGCAGCAAGCCCAGCAAGTTGTAATGCCAGTCAAGAGGATGTGATTCAAAAGACTGAAGGTGTGTTTTGATCACATGCCATTCCTGATCGCTGACTTGGACGGCATACACCCGACCACTGGACTCTTTATAAAACGGATGACTGAAGTCTTCTTTAGCGAAGCCAGCCATAAGCGGATTTATCGGTTGGCGTCGTCCAAAGCTGTAGACCTCGGATAAAGATGCTTCCAGGGAAATGGAAAGATGGTTATACGGGTACCGACTGAATAGGCGGATACTTTGGCTCAGTACCGTTTGATTGTTGGTTTCAATAAGATAGATGATTGGCATAATAATTCCCTTTCGGTTACAGTGATTTTAGTTTTTGAAATGCGGTGCCAACTGAGCTAAGTAGACGTAAGGGCGATGGCAACATGTGTATACTGCCTCTATCCTATACGATTTCAACATAGTGATTAGTTTACTTTAAGTGTCTGGTTCACGAAAATCAAGTCATTTTTCAAGTTAATCAGTTGTTTGAGGATTGCGAACGTTGTGTTACGTATTTTAGCGAAGGCACTAAATATGTTTCCAGATTTTAATTGTATATCACGTATGAACCGTTTGTACAGGTTTTATTGCACTGTTTTTTTCAACAGGCTCTGGAACAGGTTTATACTTAGTTTTTTTTTCTGAAATCAACCCCCATAAATCAAGTCTGAAGTGCATTTTTTGTGTGTGGCGTGTATACTGATACATAACAAAACATATAGAAGTATGTTTAACTGCTGCGGAGGGATAGCAATGATTGAAAAATGGAATTTAAATATGGAGGAAAGAAAGATTTGGATTACATTAGGTGGGAGCGTGCTCTTTTCTTTCTTTCTGGCCATATTAGTTATTCTTTTTGATACACGAATTTTTATGGGTGTAGAATATCTTCCAATATGGACATTGACGAGTGTAAACTTAGCAAGAGAAATTTTAAGTTTATTAGCTGGTTCACTCTTTTCTGTGGCAACCTTTACTTTTGCGACGATGTTAACGATCGTTACGCTATATACCTCTAATTTTAGTCCGAGAACTATTGAAAATTTTTTACTGAACCGCGCCTCGATGCAAACATTAGGCATCTTTTTAGGTGGGTTTATCTATTGCTTGTCTTCACTATTCTTTATGCGTAATTCGGAAGATGAATTTTTAGTCATTTCTGCGACGGTAGCCCTAGTTTACGCTTTTGGCTCAGTATTTATGTTTACCCGTTTTGTCTACACGAGTTCTCAATATGTGCAGCTTGAAAAACTGATTCATAGCTTATACGAAGAAGCACAGGAAGTTTATGACAACTATATTGTGAGATTTGAAGATTTTCCATCCATCAAACATTTGCCAAAAATGTCTTATATGTATACCTATGATATCGAAGCAACCAAAAGTGCTTATATTGAACACATTAGTTTCGAAATTTTAAAAAAATTAGCGGATGAACATGAAGCAAATATTATCATTGATATTCGTGTGGGTAATTTTGTAACCGACGGGGAGCCGGTAATGGAATTCAAAACAAATAAGAATCTGGAAGATGAAATGGATAATATTACAAAAAAAGTAAACCAAAGTTTTAGTTATGAGTCTGAGAAATCAGCTATGTATGACCCTGATTATGCTCGTACAAAACTCACAGAAGTCGCTTTACGTGCGGTCTCTTCAGGTATTAATGATCCGAATACGGCTATCCACGTGTTACGCTATAAGTCCTTACTAGAAAAAAGATTAGCCGGATTACCGGGTAAATATGTAATTTTTCATAACGATGAACAGGAAGTAACTGAAAACAATAAGGAAACAAAGAAAAAGCCTATTGACAAGCAACTAGAATGGAAAAAAAATAAATTAAAGATTGATATTACAAATAAAAAATTAAAAACAGAAATTATATCTGGTGAAAACGAAGAAGATAAATCTGATAAGAACGAAAAGAATAAATCTGACAAAAAAGATCAAGAATACGTAAAAAGTGTCTTTTATCGCTACAATGATTTTGCGGAAGATTTGTATTCAGGTTATTGGCAGCTTGTTTTTTATATGCAAAAAGACATATCCGGCGTTCACGCACTCTTTGAGGCGCTTAAAACAATTGCTTACGCAGCCCATTTAGATAATTTAGGCTTCATTAATGAATACAACGACTATTTGTATAATATGACATCTAAAAACTTCAACGAAACATTTGATCAGAATATTATTGAAAGAGATTATAATAAAGTGAAGATGATTATTGAAAAGAAAAAATCTCAAATAGAAAACTGATACGTTCTAAAAGTATATTTATTTTTAATATGCTTTTTTTGTAAACCGCTTAACTTTACAAAAAAAATACCGATTATATATTATATAATGTGAGTAGAGGAACAATATGGAAACAACGATGATGTCTAATAATCTTTCTATTAATAATAAAGATACATCAATGCATGAATCACTAAAATGAAAATACAATCAAAAGACCTCAAGATTATTGACATTTTCAACTATCATACTGATAGTGGGTGCTTATCCTATTGTCTATCTTTTTAGTTAATACCTGCTGAAACCTTTTGGCGCTTTTTAATTTCTACAGCTTTCATTAATAGTCTTATTTTTATAGGGTATACGTTTTTTGTTAAAAGAACAGAACTTAAGTACATTATTGTAACTGTAATGTTTACTCTGCCGATTATTATTAATCTAACCTTGACATCAAAATTGTTGTGGGCTGTACTTTTTCTATATCTCTTTTTGTCTCTCTTATATTTAGATAAAAAAGTGTATTATTTAGCAGTGGTATTAGGACTGATTAACCTTGGGGCTATATTGTATTTTGATCCCACGGCCGTAAGTGATTCACAAGAGATCGTTATCATGGTTTCATTTTACATATTCGTTGCAGTTGCGGGTTTGTTTGTTGCTTATAATGGGGAACAGTTAATTCGTCAAATGGAAACAACTACTGATAAATCAGAAATACAATCGAAAGAATTAGTAGAGATAATAAAAGCGGCACAGGCAACGATCAATCAGTTAAATTCGAGTTCACACGCTTTAGATGATTCCAGTGCTTCAATCGTTCATGCTTTTAATGAGTTAGAAACTGCCATTAAAGATATTGCAGGCTCGACAAGTAGTCAGGCTGAAGATACAGAAAATGGTGTTAATCGAGTTGTGGAGTTGGGTGATCTGCTAGGTAGCTATTCTAAACACATGAAAGAGCTGCTGAGTAAAACACAAAGAGCAAGTGGTTTAAGAGAGTCTAGCATGACCAACTTGTTGTCTTTAACCAATAACACCGAAATGAGCATTGAGAACGTTGAAAAGATTGAAACGATGATTCGCTCAACTTCAGTATTCGTGGATAAAATCGAAAGAGCATCTGCTGAAATTGCTAACATTTCGGAGCAAACCAATTTGCTTGCTTTAAATGCGTCGATCGAAGCTGCTCGAGCGGGGGAAGAAGGCCGAGGTTTTGCGGTCGTTGCAGAAGAAATCAGAAAACTTGCTGAAAAATCAGCCCGTTTCAATGAAGAAATAGCTGATGTGATTCAAAATCTTATTATACAAGCCCAAGGATCAGTTGGTGCAGTAACGACTTTAAACAGTATCACTAGTCAGCAGCAACTTAGCTTGAGTGACACCAATAAACAGTTTGAATCATTATCAGACGCTTTGATTACTTTAGAAGATGTGATTACTCTCGTATCTAAAGTAGGAGATCAAATGAAAGTTAAAACAGATGATTTGATCGAAATCATGCACAGTCTTTCTGCTTCTTCTGAAGAAAATGCGTCAACGACTGAGGAAGTTTCAGCGTCGATCAGTTCAACAAATACAGATCTTGAATCAATTACTAAAGAAATACACATCATTTCAAAACAAATAAAAGAATTGGAACAGGTAACAAAGCATTAAAATGGACCTTACGAATAGATGATTTTTATTATTCTATATGGATATAAATACAGGTTCATGGAAATAAGAAAATCGATATTCTAAAGAAAAAGAGACATATTTTAATTTAACTTAGTGTTTAGTGAGGAGTAAAAGCTAATATGACATCACTACTAATAGACGTAATAACGCATTTATTTAAAATCGATAGTTTAAAAATTATTGGTTTCTGTGTATATGTACTCTCTCTTTATTTTATCAGTAGAAAGACTTGTCCTTCACATTATATTTTTTCAATCGTGGACGAATCTTATAATAGTAGAAATAGAGATCTCAATAAAAAAAGTCAGGGCTTGGGATGGTTCAAAAAATTATTTAATAAATTCAGTTTTTTGAGTAGTCAGGAAAAAGCATTGATACAAGATGTAGAGCAGCACAAAAAGGAATTACATAAAGTCACTTATTTCGATATGTTGACCAAACTACCTAATCGGACGAAGCTTCACGATGATTTTGAATTAAAGACAATGCAATATTCTGAAGAACAGTCGACGATTGAAATTTCTATTTTTGTATTGGATATTGATCGATTCAGAACAATCAATGAATTATACGGACGTGATGCAGGCGATAAAGTCCTGATAAAAGTCACTCAAAGGCTTAGAAATCTTGTAGGAGTAGATGCAGTCATTGCTAGAGATAGCGAAGACGAAATCTTTGTCCTGATAGAGAACGTCACAGAAGCTAAGACCACAGAAATTGCCAAAGATATTGTAACCTTATTCTCAAAGCCGTTTAAAATTAACGATTATACTTTTTACGTTACTGCAAGCATAGGTATTAGCCGCTATCCAGAAACGGCTCAAGACATTGATGCGCTATTGCAGCAAGCAGAAATTGCCATGTATAAAGTAAAGAAATCAGGTAAAAATAATTTCCATATTTTTATGACTGATGATGCAGCCGCTATTGAACGAAAAAGACGGATTGAATTTGGCTTGAAAGAAGCACTTATTAATAATGAACTATACTTATTGTATCAACCGAAAGTAAAAATGACTTCAGGAGAAATATACGGCGTTGAAGCTTTACTGCGTTGGGAACATTGTATTTTAGGTTTAGTTTCTCCTGTAGAATTCATCCCTATTGCGGAAGAATCGGGTATGATCAATGAAATAGGGTATTGGGTGATTCATGAAGCGGTAAGACAAGCCAAAGAATGGCATGAGCAAGGTAAATTTTTAAGTGTGGCGGTGAATGTTTCGTCCTTGCAATTTGAAGATCCTTATTTTGTGAAACGAATCCAGAATGTTTTAGACTTATATAATTTAAAAGAAAAGTACTTGATTGTTGAAATCACTGAGAGTGTCATGCAAAATGGAGATTATGCGAATAGAATAATCAAAGAGTTGCATGATATCGGTGTGAGTGTAGCGATTGATGATTTTGGTACAGGATACTCCTCGTTAAGCGTACTAAACAATATGTTTATAGATACTGTGAAGATCGACAAATCCTTTATCGATCATGTTGTCACAAAAGATAATACCGCATCTCTGGTTAAAACAATTATTCAAATGAGTAAGAGCATGAATTTTAATACAGTAGCTGAAGGCATTGAAAGTATCGAACAATCTCTTTTCTTGAAAGAAAATGATTGTGAGTTTGGTCAAGGTTATTATTTCAGTAAACCTATTTCCGCTCAAAAAGTCATTGAATTAATGCTAGTTCAAAACCGCGAAGTATAACACTTCGCGGTTTTTTGTCCATACATTTGAAATGAGAGCGGTTTATAAAAGCTAGTTTGATTTTTATGAGAGGATATGGTGATTTATTTGTTTTATACTAATGTTAGAGGATTGACTAATTGCTTGAATAAATATAAACTTATAATGTATTACTTATTAGAATTTAATAATCAAATTAAAGAGGTTATATAAATGATTGATATAAAAAAGAAAAGAGCAATATGGTATATCTATGCCCCTGTAGCAGCAGCCTTGTTTTATTCCGCGTGTCATATTCAATTGAACGTTTCACCGTTTTTTAATGCAGATTATACTATATTCCTTTTGCTGGCAGTATTAGTTGGTCTTTTTCCAATAAAAACAGAAGATTCAATTTTGTTTTTAGTGAATGGCATTTCCTTACCTGTTTTAGTTATCTATGGTTTAGTTCCTGAAATGATCGTTTCTTCTATTGCCATCGTCTTTTTGATGATCAGATCAGACATCAAATTAGATCAGCTTTACCGTTATCCTTTAAATTTACTCATGTTTCATTTTTTATCTATCTTAGCTGCCGGAGTTTATTATTTAACTATTCTTCTCTCGGATCAATTAATTAGCATCGTGGCAGAATTGCTTGCGTTAACGATGTATATGTTAGCTCATATATTATTTAACCAAATCGCAATATACATAATCGATAAATATTTTTATGGAAATTCTAACATCCAAATAATTGATGAAAACCTTATTTTTTCACTCTATATCACTATTTTTGTTGTTCCATTATCTTTCATTCTCATTTATTTATATGAAACAACTGGTTCTATCGGTATTATTATCGGGGCACTCCCATTTGTTAGCGTCACCATATGGACCAACTCTTACTATAAAAGTAAAATGAATAACAAATATCTGAGGAAAATGAATCAATTGACTCAAGAATTAAATGCAAAGAAGAATAGAGAAAGCATTATCGATATGTTCATTCATGCTCTATTGGAAATTTTTCCAGCTGATGCGCTTTCTTACTTTTCTGTCGAAAATGAAGAGACGATTCAAAGAGAAAAGGTCATAGTTGGTAAAGGTAACGTTAGCGACAAAAAAGAAATTTTCAAACTTTCAAAGCAATCTATTTTAAAGAGAGCGATTTCTAGCAATAAAATCATTTCACATGCAGATGCCAAAGAATGGAAAGAGTATTGTATTAATGATCTTTCGTATGAGGCAGAAAGTGCTATTGTTATTCCGATAAAATTGTTAGAGCGTAATCAAGGGGTCATATTAATTACACATAAAACCCGTTCAATGTATGATGAAATGATTGTCTCGCTTGTCGAAGTCTTTCATAAATACTTCTCTATTGCGTTGGATAACGCTTACCATTACGAACAACTTGAGGAATCAGTTGCAAAAGATTACTTAACAGATTTGCCGAACCTAAAAGGATTATCTAAATATCTTCAATTATTGAAAGAAGATTCAGTTGATCAATTATCTTTAATAGTGCTGGACTTAGATCGATTCAAAAAAGTGAATGATACTCATGGACATCCAGCGGGTAATGAAATCCTTAAAAGTTTAGCTAAACGGTTAAGAGATAATCTCAATGAAGATATATATATTGCCAGATTCGGTGGCGAAGAATTCATTATTTTACTTCCTAATTATAGTCAGGAATTTGCCGAAGCTATGGCAGAAGAGATTCGTCAGCTGATTAAAAACACATCATTTGAAATATCTAATTCTATGAAAACGAACAGCAATGAAAGAATATTCGTAACTGCAAGTTTAGGTTTGGCGACAAGCACAAATGAATCTGATGAATTCGAAGAATTGATCAATCTTGCTGATCGCGCCATGTATATTGGCTCCAAACAAAACGGAAGAAATAAAGTAACAGTAGCTCAAAAAGGAAGTTAACCTATGAAAAGTAAACTGTTCATCAAAAAGTTAATAAAAGACGATTCTGGGGTCACTTTAGTTGAGCTTTTAGCAGCTATTGCCATTTTGTCTATCGTTGTCACTGCTTTCTTAGCCTTTTTTATCCAAGCTGCGAATACCAATAAACAGACGAACGAAGTCAATGAAGCGACGTTTATAGCACAGGGAGTCATGGAAGAAATTACGTATTATTCCGGTGAAGGCTATACTGTAGCTGATACAGAAGCTGCGGTCGTATCACCTCAATCAGGATTTGTTATTAAAACTGAGTTTAATGAATTAACTGATTCTGCTCTATATCAAGTTATTGTTATTGTCTCTGAAGGAGTGGAAGACCGTGCGCAAATGGAAACGCGATTATCTTTTGAAAAATAAACTGAATAAAAATAGCAGTTGGAAAAGTGATAAAGGCTTTACTTTAGTGGAATTGCTTGCTTCCATAGCTTTGCTTTCAGTTGTTATCCTACTCGCCGGATCCGTTCATATTTTCGGACAAAAACAATTTATCAGTCAAACAGAATCAGCAAGTCAGGCAAATGACATGAGTTACGCACTGTCTGTGATGTCGAGAGATTTGAGAAAAGAAGCGTTTTTAGATGTAACAGTGGAAGGAAATACCATAAAAATATTAGGAGATCCTGTATTTGAAAAAGAAGGTCAGAGGCTATTGAAAAACGGAAATACTCTTTCCAGTTCTATTAATGACATGACAGTGAATAGGAGTGACGAAGACAGGAGCTTGGAAATTGTTTTGCGAAGTTCTAGAAGTCAGACTCAACAAAAAGAATACAGAACGACTATCTATTTCAGGAGGTAAAACCCATGTCCTTTAATTATAAACAATTACATATAAAAAATGAAGAAGGCAGCGGTTTAATTCTTGCTTTAATGACATTGATGGTGTTATCTGTTCTTGGGGCTTCTTTAGGTGCTATAACAATTGGAAGTTATAAATTAGGGGATATCAATCGCGATGATACATCTGCTTATTATATCGCCGAAGCTGGCGCGAATATGGCGTATGAAGAAATGAAAGCTGGTGTATTGGTAGTCAATGCAAAGAATCTACCAGAAGGTTCTTTTTTTGATAGTGGTGAGGGAGTCAAAGGTATCATTGATAGTATAAATGGGAAAGAGTATGCTAATGCTTATTTTGACCCTCAGTTTGGTGACCAGCCAAGTGCAAAAGTCGAACTTAGAGAAGTTTCAGGCACGAATCCAAGAGAATATGTTCTAGAGTCTATCGGAACTATTGCGGGGAAAACGCGAACGATACAAAAACCAATAGAAGTTACATGGGTAGACAAAAACACAGGTGGCGGTGACTTGCCAGCAATACCTGATGATGCATCAATTATTGCTGGGAAAAGTATAAATTTCACAGGTGGATATATAAATGGAAATATTTATTTAGATTCAAAACAAAAGAATTCATTTAGGCTCGGTTCGTGGGGAGACATCAATAGCACCAATATATTCACTAAATATGAAGGGAACGTTGCAGATATTTATGCAAATGTTCCTAGTTGGAAAAATATTACCCCATTAATTAATAAAACGGCTTATTTACCACTAAATCCTCCTTGGGAAGCATTCAGAGAATCACTTGACTATATTAAGTTACCCCAATCTGAAGGGTATACATTATTATCGAATCTTTCTATTTCTGGTGCTGGATTTAAAGAAATCAGTGAGAACACAATTATACCTAATCTTTCTCTATCAGGTGGGAGTAGACTAAATATATTAACTAATGATAAAGAAATTAATATTGTTATAAACAATTTAACTATTTCAGGTGATAGTCACATTAAAATTATTGGTAATGGAAAAGTGAATTTATTTGTCAAAAACAACTTCTCATTTAAAGGTGGGAGTACTCTAAATGATTCCGGAATAACTTCCAAACTTAATATTTATTATTTCTCGAATAAAGAAATTAGTCTAGGTGGCGGAGACTATCTAAACGGTAATTTACTTATAAAACAGGCGGATATCGTTTTAAATGGAGGCTTTAATATCACTGGAGCAATTTTATCAGGTGGTAAGAATATAACTATTACGGGTGGATCTACAAATAATACGATAATAATTGCACCAAGTATAGGAAGTACTGTTCATTTCGATAATGGATCAATTAAAGGGATTATAATAACGGAGAATCTAGATATGACAAATGGGACATTAACATATGAATGGTTTGATCCAGATATATTATTTCCAGATAATTCAAATACAACAGAGCCGTCTTTAGAAGACCTCATCTCTTCCGAACCCGCAATTGAATCAGATTAGAAAGGATTGTGCACGATGGTTGAACGTAAACGCAAAAAAATAGGAGATCTGCTAAAAGATACAGGTCTGATTACTGAAATACAGATAGTAGAAGCATTAGAACAAAAGAAAGGAAGTCAAAAACTGGGTGTTTCTTTGGTCGAGCAGGGGTACATTACTGAGAAACAACTCTTAAACGTACTTGAAATCCAGTTGAAACTTCAAAGTGTATCATTGTATCAATACTCGATTGATGAGACTTTGATCAATCTCATTTCCAAAGATTTTGCCCGCTCAAATTTACTCTTACCAATCAAACTTGAAAATAATCGGTTGATCGTGGCCATGCATGACCCGCTAGATTTCTATGCCATTGAGGAACTGGAATTGTCTACGGGATATAACCTGCAGCCGATGATTGCAACGAAGGACGATATTTTACAAACAATCAACCGTCTTTATGATTCGGAAGAAATGAATATTCAGGAAATTGAGGGTGAAGATGCTCCGGCCGTTCGTGTTTTTGACCAATTACTTGAAACGGGTGTCGCGATGCATGCGTCAGACATTCACTTGGATTCCAAGGAGAATAATGTCTCTGTCCGTTACCGTGTTGACGGGATCTTGAGAAGTGACCGGACATTACCGAAGTCCTTGATGAATTCACTGGTGGCTCGAATTAAAATCATGGCTGGGTTAAACATTACTGAATCACGGTTGCCACAAGACGGGCGGATAAGTACAATCGTCATAGATAAAAAAGTGAATTTGCGTGTATCCACTTTGCCTACCGTTTTTGGGGAAAAAGTCGTTATTCGTATCCTTGACATGTCCAATGTCTTCAATAAAGTGGCTGACATAGGACTACAAGAAGACACTTTAAGAGATTATGAGGAGCTGATCAAACAGCCTTCGGGATTGATTTTGCTTACGGGTCCTACAGGTTCGGGGAAATCGTCCACTTTATACGGGTCGATCAATGAGTTAAATAGTCCGGAAAGTAACATTATTACAATTGAAGACCCGGTTGAATATCAACTCGATGGCATAAATCAGGTACAGGTGAACGCGCCGATCGGTTTGACTTTCGCCAAAGGTTTGCGCTCGATTTTGCGTCAGGACCCAAACATCATCATGGTCGGTGAGATTCGTGATACGGAAACGGCCGAGATCAGCATCCGTGCTTCATTAACCGGTCACTTGGTATTCAGCACGTTACATACGAACAGTGCGATCGAAGCGATTCCCCGTTTATTTGACATGGGTGTGGAACCCTATTTAGTGGTCTCCTCACTCAGTGGCGTACTGGCACAGCGTCTGGTGAAAACCGTTTGTAAAGATTGTGCATATACCCGTAAAGCCAGCCCAATCGAAAAAGAGTTGTTTGAAAAACGTGACATGACGATAGAAGACGTAACGTTAGGGAAAGGCTGCGATGTGTGCCGTCATACCGGTTACCGCGGGCGAATGGCTATTCACGAACTGATTGTCATTACTGACGATGTGAAAGAATTAATGATGAATCAGGCCTCCATACAGGAAATTAAGAGACATATAAAAAATAAAGGTGTTCGTTTTCTTATTGATGATGGGCTAGAAAAAGTGAGACAAGGTAAAACCACCATTGATGAAGTATTACGTGTGGCCTCACTAGATGAATAAAGGAGTTAATCGATGGAAGGTTTAGATGAACTACTCAAAACAGGACATGATAAGGGTGCTTCAGACGTGCACATTGTTGCTGGCTCACCACCTATTTTCAGAATTAACGGCCAACTGATTCCACAAAAAGCTGATAAAATATTACCGAAAGATACATCAGAGATGGCAAAAGCGATTCTCACCGAAGAATTATGGGCAACACTCGACCGCAAACGTGAAGTGGATTTATCCTATGGTATAGTAGGCGTATCACGTTTCAGGGTCAATGTTTTCTATCAGCGCAGTGCTATTTCGCTGGCTTTTCGTGTAATACCTAGAGGCATTCCTTCCATAGACGAACTGGGCTTACCTAAAATTTTAGAAAAAATCGTTCAAAAACCGCATGGCTTGTTTCTGGTGACCGGGCCAACCGGGAGTGGTAAAAGTACGTCTCTGGCCTCAATGATCGATTATATGAATCAACACATGAACCAGCATATCATCACTCTGGAAGATCCAATCGAGTATTTGCATTCGCATAATCAGTCGATTATCGAACAGCGAGAAATCGGCTTTGATACGTTGTCATTCAAAAATGGTTTGCGGGCAAGTCTCAGACAAGATCCGGATGTCATTCTTGTTGGTGAACTGCGCGACTTGGATACGATCCAAACAGCTATAACCGCAGCCGAGACCGGACATTTAGTATTAGGCACCCTGCATACACAAGACACTGCCGGAACGATCGACCGAATGATCGATGTCTTTCCAGTTCACCAGCGCAATCAGACACGCACGATGCTGGCAAATGTTTTGATCGGTGTGATGTCGCAACGCTTGTTTCCCACAATCGATGAAAAGGGTCGGGTGGCAGCAACGGAAATGCTAATCAACAATAGCGCTATTAAAAATCTGATCCGCAATGAAAAAATGTATCAGATTCCAAACGTCTTACAAACCGCGAGAGACCAGGGCATGCATACGATGGAAATGAGCATCAAAGAACTTGTCGCTCAAAAACGAATCAGTTCAGCCGAATTATGGCCGTATTCTTCAAATAGTTGATCCTAATCAAAATGAAAGGAGGAAATCAGTGGCTACATATGCGTATAAAGCAAAAACTAAAGAAGGCAAAGTGATCAAAGGGAAGCTTGACAGTTCTAATAAAAAGGAAGCGGTCAATGAGCTTTCACAGATGAATTTGATTGTTTATCAAGTGGAGCCGTTAAATGACATCTTGAATAGAGATATCGTGATAGGCCGCCCCTTGAAACAGAAAGAATTTGTTGTTTTTCTGAGACAATTTTCGACTTTGATGGAGGCTGGGATTTTACTCGTCGATTCTGTCGATTTATTAGCTGAGCAGTCAGAAAGTAAAGCACTACAAGCGGCACTTGAAGAGATTTCTGTAGATATTAAAGAAGGTGTTGCCCTATCTGAGGCAATGAAAAATTTTCCTAAACTATTTCCAGAATTACTGATACAAATGATTAAATCAGGAGAAGTGAGTGGTCAACTCGAAGATGTATTGGAGCGCATGGCGACCTATTACGAAAAACAGTACCGTATTAAGCAGAAAGTTTCGACCGCTTTAACGTATCCAATTGTTGTTGGATCTTTTGCAATCATCATTACTGTTTTCTTGTTGCTATTTATTGTGCCTATATTTGGAGGGCTGTTTGCTTCTTTTGGAAGTGAATTGCCGCTTATAACTAGAATTGTTCTGAACTTGAGTGAATTTATCCAGCGTTTCTGGTGGCTGTTTGTCCTGTTCACCGTCTTACTAGTAATCGTATTCATGCAACTGAAAAAAAGAGAAGACGTAGCCTATTATCTAGATAAATTAGAACTCAAGATACCTGTTCTTGGACCCTTTATCCAAAAAGCGGTCTTGGCCCGAATGACGCAAACACTCAGTTCACTCATCAACAGTTCAGTGCCGATCCTGCAGGCGGTGGAAGTAACCAGCCAAGTAGTCGGCAATCGAGTCGTTAAAGAAGTGTTGCTTGAATCACGCAGTTCATTGGAACGAGGAGAATCACTAGCAAAACCAATGGCTGATCACTGGGTCTTTCCACCTTTGATCATTCAGATGATACGTGTAGGCGAACAGAGTGGGTCATTGGATGATATGCTTAAAAAAGTGGCGGACATTTACGATCAGGATGTGAATGAAGCCTCAGACAAACTGCAGTCACTCATTGAACCCGTGCTGATTATCTTTTTAGCGGTCATCGTGGGACTGATCGTCCTATCAATTGTCGTACCAATGTTCAGCCTTTTCGAAGCGTTTTGACAATCTTTACAGAATATATATATTTAGGTTGTTGTAAATATACAACAATTGTTTTATAATTATGCTAGTCCATAAAATCTGTTAAAGTAGGCTGAAGCTTAACAGAGCAGAAGATTATGCACTACACAATGTAATACTATTCACTCGAATTAGTAGTAATAAAGGAATCTTAGTGCAATTTACATAAAGATTTTTTTGTTCTACTAATAGAGTGGAAAACACTATTAGGAGGAAAACATATGAGAAATAAGATCAGACAGTTGATGAAGAAAGAAGAAGGGTTTACACTTGTTGAATTACTGGCAGTTATCGTTATTTTGGGGATCATAGTAGCAATTGCGATACCATCGATTGGTGGAATTATTAACCGTGCAGAAACTGGGGCAAATGAAGCTGAATATGCTTTAATCGAAGATGCTGCAAGATTATATCATATTCAATATGAGGGTGAAACCGCACTTACCACTGTAAGTGTTGACGACTTATCTACTAACGGTTATTTAGACTCTAGAGATGGAACTAAACCTACAGGATCTGTAAATATAGGCGGTACACCGACTAATCCAACTTATACCTATACTGGAAGAGAATAAGTAGAATAATAAGATTTTTTATCATTCATTAATTATTTGAAAGACCCCAAATCGGGGTCTTTCTTCATACATAGGAGTTTTTTTATGAACATACTTATTACAAGTGTTGCCTTACTTTACGGACTCATTTTCGGATCTTTTTTCAATGTGGTCGGACTACGTGTGCCAACGCAATCCTTATTCGACCAAAACCGGTCATACTGTGATACCTGTGAACGCACATTGACGTGGAAGGAACTCGTTCCGGTCTGGTCTTTCATTATTCAAAGAGGCAGATGCAAAAGTTGCAGTCAGTCTATTTCACCTTTGTATCCAATCATGGAGCTGGCAACGGGTTTATTATTTGCCTTAACATATTATCTGACAGGTTTCAGTTCTGACCTTATATTAGGTCTGCTTCTTATCGCGCTGATTATTCCTGTCACAGTGTCAGATATCGCTCACCGACGTATTCCTAACCGCTTATTGCTGTTCTTTGGTCCGTTATTCATCATCTATCGGATCATTTATCCATTGACGCCTTTCTGGGACTCATTTTTGGGTGCCGGATTTGCTTTTTTGCTGGTCTTTATGATCATTTTGATTTCAAAAGGCGGTATGGGCGTTGGAGATTTAAAGTATTATACTTTGTTCGGATTCATCTTTGGATTCAGTCACTTTTTATTGCTTTTTTTCCTGTCCACGCTGTATGGTGCGCTGTATGGTGTCGTCATGATGAAAGTTAAAAAGGTTGGACGCAAGACCAAGATTCCCTTTGGACCGTTTATTGGTCTAGCTGCTTTAACGGTTTTCTATTTTGGTGACGCACTAATTCAATGGTACTTAAACTTATTTATGTAAGAATTATTTTCGCTCGATTATTGGAGGAGATCTTTATGTTGTTCAGTTCAAAACCTTTACTATATCTTCAACTTTTAGACCACAGTCTACGCTATCTAGCACTCGACCCCAAAGATCATACGGTCGTGGATAAAGATGAAATCGTTTTTGATACCCTCATTATTCAAGACGGCAAGATCACCAATGTTCCACTGCTGGAAATGCGTCTCGATGCCTTAGTCAAAGAGAAAAAATGGAAAAATGCCAAAGCACATCTGTTACTCTTAAATGATTTTGTTACGGTGAGAGAAGAAAGTGTGCCGAGTCAATTGTCACCGTTTGAAGTGAAAGAGTATTTATCTTTACATATCAACCAATCGATCCGTTTACCTTTCGAGCATCCAAAATTTGATTTTGAGATCATCGAAAAAAATAATGACCAGCAAAAAGTTGTAATCATTGCTTACCCAGGCGAATATGTGCGGCAGTATCAGGATATTTTACAAAATGTTTCTCTCAAACCTGTGGTGGCCGATATTGCGGCGCTCTGTTTTTACCGACTGGCTGATCAGCAGGATCTCGTTAAGAAGAATCCGGATAACCATACATTGCTTTTAGAGTGGAACCCGTTTGACTTATCTATTATGGTGTTTAATAAGGACGTTCCTAAATTTAATCGTCATACCCGTTCGGCGCGGTTAGCTGATTCCTGGAAATTGAGTCAAAAAGGGGAATGGGTATGGCAGAATTCGGAAACAGAACTGGAAGATATGATTGAAGACCAGCTCAACGGTCTGGAACGCTTTTTAGATTTTTACCGTTATTCTGTTTTGGATGACAAAGGAAGCGTCACAGATATCATCTTAACGGGTCACTACCCCAAATTAATTGATCTGAAAGCACTTCTGGAAGAACGCTTCTCTGCAATTGTTCACCTGCTTGATTTACCTGAAACGATAGGACAACACAATGGGGCCTTATATGGCTTATCACTGAAAGAAATAAAGAGCACGCGAAAGAAAGACACTAAACCGGTCAAAGATGAAACTGGGACTGAAACTGAAAAGGTGAAAAAAGGAACCAAAGAAACGGCTGCGAGCAAGGAGGAAGAGGTACATGCTTGAGATTAACTTTTTTGAAAAAAAACAAGTCAATGTACTGCCTTATATCCTGGCGGGTATCTTCGTATTATTGGTAGCTTTTATGGGAGCGTATTTTTATTTCACACAAGCACATTATGTTAACTTGGAACAGGAACAGTCCTTATGGATTAAAAGCAACGCTGAAGAAGTGGCTTTATCTAAAGAAATTGAAAAGCTTGAGCAGTTGGCCAGTCAGTCCATACAGGTACAAGACACCCTGGATCAGTCGCAGTTTCCGATGGTTTATGCAACTAAAGACTTGGCTTCTGCCGTTTCGAATGAAGGAGACCGCGTGTCATCCTTTCAATTCGGTGAGATGAGTCAGGTGGTATTATTACTTGAAAACACCAAAGTGAGTGATGCTTCCGCCATAATTGACGAGTTGGGAACGCGCGCTTATATCGACCGCGTTCAGTTACTACGCCTGGAAAATCAGCAGGCTGAATCGAATGAATTCATATTTGAACTAACGATAGACCTGAACGACGAAACGTTACGTGAGGAGGCATCACCTAATGACACTGAAGTGGAATAGAGAAACTTTCCTCGTCACCCTGACCCTCGTTACGATCCTGTTTGGTTTTTATTATTACGGGAATCAATTTTTCGTTGAATCAGTCAAACAAGATGCCGATCAAATGACCCAGCTTGTCAGTGAACAACAATCTATTTTAGAAACTTATGCACCGAGTGAAGAGCTGTTAGCTGACTATGAACAGAATTATTCACAAACTGAATCCTATTTACCCTTGGGTGATGATGCGAACAAAGCCATGATCACTCTGGAACAACTCGCTGCACGTGAAACCGTGAGTGTAACCAGTGTGTCTCGGATAAGTGACCGAGAAGTGGTTGAAGAGCTGCCGGCATCTTTTGTAAAAAACATCTACCAGGCTGAGGTAGCCAGCGACTCGCCTGAGAATCTGCGAAAACTGATCGATCGGTTAATGAATGAAGAGCGCATGTGGAACGTCACGTCTTTCTCTTATGCAAAAGCAGGCGAAGACAGTTACACGGGCACGTTTACTTTCGAGCTGTTTTATTACTTTGAGTCAAGCGCATTAAATTTAGAGGAATAAACGTAATCTAATTACAATCAAAATTAAGGAAAAGCAGCTGATCCCAGTTAAGAACTGGATCCAGCTGCTTTTTTGAGCTTATCGAGACAAGTGAGTGCTCAAAATGAACCAACTTGTCTCTATCAACTAATAACGACTTTACTGTTGTTTATCTTTCAGTGCAGCACTAACGAAAGATAAACACTTTCATGAAATTTACATATAGCTATTTAGAAATGAGTCAGTTATCATATATAGGATAGTTTGGCTAGATGTACAATTCATATACTGAAATGTGTTTACTTAATACTAATAAAAAAATGTTTGTTTAATGGCTATAAAATAGATAGGTTTAGTTTGAAAAATATATAATTATTATAGTATGAAACCGATACGTATAGATAAGGAAGAAAAAAATGAAACAGAATAAAATGGAAACCATGTCAGTCAACAAGCTCTTGATCAGTATGTCATTACCGATGGTGTTATCGATGCTGGTGCAGTCTTTATATAACGTCGTCGATAGTATTTTTGTGGCTCAGATAAGTGAAACGGCCCTGACCGCCGTTACGCTTGCTTTTCCGATCCAGAATTTGATGATAGCGATCCAAGTGGGAACGGGTGTAGGGATGAGTGCCCTGCTTTCAAGGAATTTAGGTGAACGTAGTTTTGAGGATGCGAATCGGGCAGCAAGCAACGGTGTGTTTCTTTCAATGATCCACTATCTTTTTATATTGGTGTTAGGGTTGACCATGGTTCCGCTTTTTTTCAGGAGCCAAACGAGTGACCCGGCAATAATAGATCAGGGGGAAGCCTATGTACGCATCATCATGATTTTTTCTTTTGGTCTCTTTATGCAGATCATCTTTGAAAAACTGTTGCAGGCAACCGGTAAGTCCATTTATTCGATGTGGATCCAGGGTACGGGAGCGGTCATCAATATCATTTTGGATCCCATCCTTATTTTTGGCTGGTTTGGATTTCCGGCATTAGGCGTCACCGGTGCGGCGATAGCCACGGTTATTGGGCAGACACTTGCGGCACTGTTAGGCTTTGTCTTGAATTATTATAAAAATGAGGACATCAAACTACAGTACCGACGTTTTCGTCCGGATCCCAAAACGATCAAGCGCATCTATGATGTCGGCGTGCCTTCCGCCATTATGATAGCGATCACGTCTGTAACGGTCTTTTCGATAAATAAAATTTTGATGCAGTTTACCCCAACGGCCATTGCTGTGTATGGTGTTTACTTCAGACTGCAGAGTTTCGCCTTCATGCCAGTATTTGGATTAAACAACGGCATGATCCCAATCGTGGCGTTCAATTATGGCGCTCGCAATAAAGAGCGCATCAAAGAGGCGATACGCTTGGGTATTCTTTATGCCATGATGATCATGTTACTGAGTCTGGCTGTTTTTCAAATCTTCCCAGTCGTATTACTCAATCTATTCAATGCGTCACCGGAAATGCTGGCGATCGGTATTCCAGCCATGCGTATCATCAGTTTAAGCTTCCTGTTTGCCGGATTCAGTATCATCGTGAGTACGGTGTTCCAGGCTTTCGGTAAAGGCATGTTTGGTTTGTATGTGTCGATTGCCCGCCAGTTAGTGGTATTGATCCCGTTAGCTTATGTCTTTTCTTTGACAGGAAGAATTGAGGGGATATGGTGGGCTCACCCAATATCTGAACTCGCTTCGGCTCTCTTGTGTATTTACTATTTGAAAGTCATTTTTAAAAAGTATGTGGACCCACTGCCAGATGTGCCGTTACTTTCAGAAAAAGATTAATTTCTCGCATGCGCTGTCCTCTTTTAGTTATTGAAAGAGGTCGGAGGGTGTGCTTTTTCTTTGTAAGAAAAGACGCTCTTTTGATTGTTTGACCGACAGAGAGAAAGATTTTGACCCCCTGATTATAGCGGCTGCTTTGATTCAGTTTAAATTTATCACAGGCTCTATTTTATTGTGAAATCACGGACTGTCTATGTTAAGATAAAGGAATAATGATTAGAAAAAGAGGCGATGTTAGATGTCCTATTCAGCACAAATGATCGAAGCAATACAAAATGAAGATTTAGACCAGGCGAACGCTTATTTAGAGAAAGCTTTGACGGAAGACAGTGAAGAAGATTTATACGCACTGATTGAAACGTTGTATGATTTAGGCTTTTTAAAGGAAACAAAACAAGTCGTGACATACTTGTTGACCCGGGTTCCCGATGAGGATGGACTGAAGCTCACACTGGCTGAAATCGCGATCGAAGAAGGCAGTGAACTGGAAGCTTTTGAATGGCTCGAACAAGTGGACGTCAGCAGTCCTTATTACATTCAGGCCTTACTCGTTTCCGCAGATTACTACCAGACGCTCGACTTGCCGGAAGTGTCCAAGCAGAAACTGATCGAAGCCAAAGAGTTACTGCCTGAAGAACCCGTGATCGATTTTGCCTTGGCTGAGTTGCTGTTCACTAGCGGCAACTACAAACAAGCAATCACGTACTACGAAAATCTACTCGAAGGGCATCACCTCGAATTTGCCGGAATAAGCATTCACGGCAGGCTCGGTAACGCTTATGGCGTAATCGGTGACCTGGACACTGCCATCGACTACCTGAATGAAGCCGTTGAGGTGCAGGAAACCAGCGACCATTTGTTCCAGCTTGGGTATATTTATTTCCAGAAAAAAGACTTTACGCATGCCGGCGAGTTGTTTCATAAAGTGAAAGATCTGGATCCAAGTTACACCTCTGTATATGTGTATCTGGCTAAAGTCTATCTGGAACAGCACGAGGAAGAAAAAGCCCTGGAGATCATTGAAGAAGGCCGATACTACGACAAAGAAACTTCGCTGCTTTACAGTATAGGTGCCGAAGCCAGTTTAGCCTTGGGTAACACGGAAGCGGCCGAAAACTATTACAAAAAAGCCATGGATCGCGATCCGGAGAACTTATCCATCACGCTGCATCTGTCTAATTTACTCCTTGAACAGGAACGTTACCAAGACGTACTTGCGCTCATGGAAATGAAACTGGAAACCGGCGAAGAAGATCCGCAGCTCTTCTGGAACAGTGCCAAAGCGTATAACGGCGAAGAAGAGTTTGAAAAAGCCCGGGAAAATTACGATAAAGCGTATTATTCGCTAAAAGATACACCGATTTTTGTCAAAGAATATGCCGTTTTTTTGCGTGAAGAAGGCGACCGTGAAGGCTTTCTGCGCGAGGCAAAACGTTATGTGCTACTTGATCCAAATGATTTGGAAGTTATTGAGTGGATTAGGAATGAAGAACGCTACTAAATTTGGTATACTATAGATGAGGAAAAGGAGGGGAGTATCCATGTACAGTCGTGTTCAGCTAAAAGATAAGAAGGCCTTTCTGAAATGGTTCTTACAACGCTATCAGATGAAACGCAGGGAATCGATGTGGATTTTAAACTATTTACTCAATCACGATATCGTGTTGAATAAAACGAAGTTCGTTGAAGAAGCAGATAAAACTCCTCGAGGGATCAAAATGGGGACAGTAGGAACAGAAGACGAAGCGTTCCGTTTTTACAAGGACGGACAGGAATTTGACCATCCGGAACAAGCCTTTCACGAAGTCAGACTCAACTGGCACACCGATTTATATGTTGAATTGCTTTTTCAGGATTCGTGGTTGTCGCCAGAATACGCAGAAGTACTGGAAGATAACCCCTATTCCAAATGGAATGACCGTATGCCTAAGGAACTTGACCAGCAGGTGGATGACGCGGTCGACAGTTTCTATTTACAGGAACAAAAACATCAGATACTCAACGAAATCGACCTAGCGCTTGAAAGTGACAACCGGGCAGATTTTTACTCGCTTACAGAATCTTTAAAAGACATTGAAACGAAGCTGGAAAACGAAGTCTCACCTTCATAAACGAACTGAAATGAGGAGAATCACGTATGACAGAAATGAACGACATGCAAAGCAGAGTAGACCAGTACATTAGCCAATTCAAAGACGGCTATTTTTCTCCTCTCGTTCAGTTGGCCCGTCTCTCTGAAGAAGTCGGCGAACTTGCGCGTGAAATCAATCATGTTTACGGCGAGAAGCAAAAGAAACCTTCAGAAGCGAAAAAGCCTATGGAAGAAGAGATCGCGGATGTGCTTTTCGTGTTGATCAGTTTGTCGAACTCGTTGGATATCGACTTATCTGAAGCGTTTGATCTAACGATGAAGAAGTTTGAGTCGCGAGATCATTTCAGGTTCGAGCGTAAAGACGGTCAGACACGGTCAGACTCAACTAGTTAAGTTGTAAAGGAGAGAAAGAGTGTTAGAGACTGTCACACGTCTCTAGATGCTCGACTATATGATGAAACAGGTCCCTATTACAGGTGTATTTGAAAAAGCGCTGCCTGTGCTGGAAACGATACAAGAAGCCGGATTTGAAGCGTACTATGTCGGTGGAAGCGTCCGTGATGCTTTGCTTGGAAAAGACGTCAACGATGTGGATATTGCGACGAGTGCTTTTCCGGAAGAAATCAAGAAGCTGTTCAAAAAGACAGTGGATGTAGGTATCGAGCATGGAACAGTAATGGTTTTAATGAATGATGAAAGTTATGAAGTCACAACATTTAGGACCGAATCGACGTATCAAGATTTTAGACGTCCTGATTCGGTCACTTTTGTGCGCTCTTTAGAGGAAGATCTGAAGCGCCGAGATCTGACGATCAATGCCTTTGCGATGGATCAGACGGGTGATATCCAGGACTTTTTCGGTGGCGAACGGGATCTGGACGAACAGGTCATCCGTGCCGTTGGAAAAGCGGAAGAACGCTTTAACGAAGATGCCCTGCGCATGATGCGTGCCGTCCGTTTTGCTTCTCAGCTGGGTTTCCATCTGGAAGCGGACACCTTTTATGCCATCGTGGTCAACGCGCATTTACTTGAGAACATTGCGATCGAACGTATCCGGGTCGAATTCGTCAAGATGGCGATGGGCAAGTATGTCAGGCAGGGGTTCACGGGGTTTGTGGAAACAAATCTTTATGCCTACTGTCCTGGACTGGTTCATGCCAAAGATGCGCTCGAGAATTTTGCGAAAGTGATCGAACCGATCCAACGTGAACGTCAGATGTGGGCATTGCTCTTATATTATTTAGGTATACAAAGAGAACAAGAGGCCCGGGCGTTTTTGAAGCACTGGAGACTGTCCAACCAGCTGTTGAATCAAAGTGCGGACCTGCATCAGCTGCTCTTATACCGTTTGAACTACGAACAGACCAACGAGACCGTGTACCGGTACTCCAAAGAGGTAGCGTTGGACGCCGAAACGTGTCTGGACCTTATCGAAAAACCGTTTGATAAAAAAGCAGTCGAAAACATCGATGCCGCCTTACCGATCCATTCCAGAAAAGAGCTGGCCATCAACGGGAAAATAGTGATGGCAGAGAATCACCTGCGCGGTGGCAGATGGCTGGGAGATGCCATCGAAGCGGCGGAACGTGCGGTTGTGAAAGGCGATATCGCGAATGAAACAGCCGAGATCCTTGATTTCTTGAAGAAAAATGACTATGTCTAGCGACAGTGAGGGGAGGAGACAAGATGAAAAAAGATCAATTATATGCGATTGTCGATATCGAAGCGACTGGCGCGAGTATTGGAAAAAATGAACGGATCATTCAGTTTGCCTGTGTGCTGATGAAGAACGGCAACATTGTTGAAACCTTTGATTCATTTGTCAATCCTTCTCGAAAAGTCAGTAAACTGATTCGAAATCTGACGGGGATCTCTTCTAAAGACCTGGCAACGGCGCCTTATTTTGAAGATGTGGCGTTACTTATCCATCGTTTACTGGAAGACACTGTTTTTGTCGCTCATAATGTGAGTTTTGACTTTCAGTTTTTAAACGAATGTTTCCAGCGTGTTGGATTGCCGCCATTGACCATTCCCGCAGTGGATACGGTGGAACTGGCACAAATTTTATTTCCAAAGCAAGACAGCTACCGGCTAAAAGAGCTGACGGCTTCGCTTGGGTATGATTTGAATCAGGCTCATAACGCCCTATTTGATGCCTATGCGACCGTATATCTTTTAAATAAACTTTATGACAGATTGAAAAAATTGCCTTTAGTGACGGTGGAAAAGTTAAGTGACCTGTCCGAATCGACAACAGCAGACACCTCACTTTTTTTCAGACAAGCACTGGAGCAAATGAAAGAAAATCCGGCCGACCTGGATGACTCACTCATTATCGTCGAAGGATTGGCACTCAAGAAACCGGGTTTCAACAGCGAACAGGAACGGTACCGTGAAACACTTACATATCCGTACAAAGAAGAAGATAAATTAGCACAGCTTGAATCGCTCGGGTTACAGTACCGGGAGAGTCAGAACCAGATGATGAACACCGTATTTAATTACTTCAAGCAAAAAAAACCGGACTATGTTCAGTTTATTGAAGCACCAGCGGGTCTAGGCAAGACATTCGGGTATTTGTATCCAAGTCTGTATTTAGCAACGCTGAAAGAGAAGATCGTGATATCGACCTATACGAAAGTGCTGCAGAGGCAGTTGGTTGAAGATAGCCTGCCGCAGCTGACGCGTGTATTGTCGTTTGATAAATCGATCGCTTTGATGAAAAGCCCGAGTCATTATCTGTCCATGACAGCTTTTTATACCAAACTGAAAAATGTGGATCCCAAAGACACTGAAGCCTTCTTTTGCATGAAATTATTGGTCTGGCTGACAGAGACAGATGAAGGCGATTTAGAGGAAATCGGTTTGGACAAGACGCTTCAACATCCTTTCTGGAATGAAATAAGAAGTGTGCCTCATACCAAGTTGCAGTTCAAAGCCTTCGAATCAGTGGATTATGTGACCCGCAGAGAAAAACGTCTGGAGCAGGCGTCTATCCTGGTAACGAATCATGCTTATTTATTCTCTGAATGGCAGAAACAGCCTGACCGTTTTGAAAACGTGAAGCTGATTTTAGATGAAGCGCATCATGTCCCAGATGTCCTGGATCAAAACGCGACCATCACTTTGTCAACAAAATCGATCACCAACGAATTGAAACGGCTGGGATCCAAAGACAAAGACGAGACGCTCTTGTCTGATTGTCATAAACTTTTACCCTCAGACCATATCAAAGCCTATCAGCTGGACACCCTGCACGCGATCGTTCAGTTGTTTTCGGAAGAATGGGAAGAATGGAGCAGAAAGTGGATCGTCTGGCTGATCCATGCTCCAAGCTACGATGACCGAATCATCGAATGGAAAGAAAAAGTCATCACTTATGCTGACTTGCCGCTGGACATCAAACGCGATACGAAATTTTTGAGCAACAATTTGCAGGAACTGGTTTATGTGGGACAACAGTTAACGGCGGTCTTGAAAAAAGATGACGTGTCGTTGACGCAAAAAGAAAAACGGGTCTTATCTAAAATCAAGGTGATCCTGGATCATTTTGAAACGGTGATCGTCCGGTTCAACTATTTGTTTTTGAACAACACGCAGATAAATCAGACGGGGGTCCGGTTTTATTCGAAAAACCCGCTGCTGACCTTATCGTTTGCGCGCTTTGATCAGGAAACCAAAGAAGTCTTGCTCAGGCAATTCAATACCGCGCCTCACATGATCCTCACAAGCAGTACTTTGGCAGTAAACGACTCGGTCTCTTATCTGGTTAAACAGCTGGGGATAGAGAAAAACAGACTGGACACGTATGAATCACCTTACGATTATGCCAGTCAGGCAAGGTTGTTCGTGACCACAGATGTGGATACGAACACACAGAAGACAACGCGTGTGTCGGTTGCGTTTATCACGGATCAGATCGACAGGGTGCTGAGTCAAACCGACGAAAACTGTCTGGTGCTGTTCCGCTCGCACGACATGATCCAGCACGTCTATCAGGCCTTGAAACGGCGCACCCATTTGCGAGACAAGACCATTTTGGCCCAAAACATTTCAGGCAGTTCGACTAAGATCACTAAACAATTCAAGAAAGCAAAACAAAGCGTCATTCTAGGCTCAGATACCTTTTGGGAAGGCGTCGATTTCCCGCTAGATGAACTGAAAATCGTGATCATCACTAAACTGCCCTTTGATTCGCCCGAAATGCCGATGGTGAAAAAACGCCATCAAGAATTAAGAGACAGAGGCGATAATCCGTTTGTGCACGATGTCTTGCCGCGAGCGGTCATCAAGTTCAAGCAAGGACTGGGCCGACTCATCCGCAGTCAGCAAGACAAAGGCGTTTGGATCGTTCTGGACCGCAGGTTTGTAGACGCGAGCTATGCTTCCATCTTTAAAAACTCTTTACCTGCTCAATTGGAAGTGGAGGAACTTCCGCTCGACCAGATCGTTGCGGAAGTGTCTGATTTCTTTGAAAAGAGCGAAGAATCACAGTAATTTTATTTAATCGTGCTTTTATCTAAAAGCCTTATTTATTTCTGATGACTGATTTGATATACTGAGAGAGTTGATCAGGAAAGACTAAAAGAGGAGATTCAAGTGAAGAAAGTAATTATAGGGCTCGTTATTGCATTGAGCGTGTTCATCGTCGGATCCTTGTACATTTATCAGCGAGCCAATGCACCTTTTGCTCGTGCTGAAGACGAAACCATCGCTTTTGTATCTGAACGGACAGATCTCGACCGACCCGAAGACTTCTATTGGTATAATGGGGAGGAAACGACTTTTTCTGTGATGGGATTTAATGAAGCAGATGAAGAAAATCTCTACATCGTTAAACAAGAGGGTGGCGCGATCATAACTGTCGCTGCGTCTGAAATGATAACCGAACAGCAAGCGATCAGTCAAACGAGGCAGGCAAGAGAGCCAAAAAAAATATTAAATGCTAAAGTCGGTCTAATGAATGATACCCCAATTTGGGAAGTGACTTACAGAAACGATAATAATCGATTGGGCTATTACATCATCAATTTACAAACAGGTGAATGGATACGAACCATTGATAATATTTAGATGAAGGAGATTGCCTAGTGAAAAAGATACAAATTATAGACTCAAAAAAACATGTCGGTGAAAAAGTTAAGATCGGTGCCTGGGTTGCCAATAAACGCTCAAGCGGAAAGATTGCTTTTATAAGCCTGCGTGACGGTTCAGCCTTTTTCCAAGGTGTTGTCGTAAAAAGTCAGGTAGACGAAGAGGTCTTTAACCAGGCTAAAAACTTGACTCAGGAAAGTTCCGTTTGGATCACTGGAACGATTTCCGAAGATGCACGTTCAAAATTCGGTTATGAAATACATATCGAAGACATTGAAGTGATCAGTGAAGCTGTGGATTACCCTATCACACCAAAAGAACACGGGACTGAATTCCTGATGGATAACCGTCACTTATGGCTGCGTTCAACGAAACAGCATGCCATCATGCAGGTTAGAAATGAAATCATTCGTGCAACCTATGAATTTTACAATAACGAAGGCTACGTTAAAATCGATCCGCCCATCTTGACAGGCAGTGCTGCTGAAAACACGACCGATCTGTTCAAGACTCAATACTTTGACCGCGAAGCATACTTATCACAAAGTGGCCAACTGTATATGGAAGCTGGCGCAATGGCAATGGGCAGAGTTTTCTCTTTCGGTCCGACCTTTAGAGCAGAAAAATCTAAAACCCGTCGTCACTTGATCGAATTCTGGATGATCGAACCTGAAATGGCATTCATGGATCAGGATGATTCGCTTGAAGTACAGGAAAAATATGTGGCTTATATGGTGCAAAGTGTCCTGGACAATTGTGATCACGCGCTGGATATTTTAGAACGCGACAAAGACTTGCTTAAGAAATTTACAGAATTACCTTACCCGCGTGTTTCTTATGATGAAGCTGTTGTTATGCTTCAGAAAAATGATTTCGACGTCACTTGGGGTGAAGACTTCGGTTCGCCGGAAGAAACGTTCATTGCTGAACAATTCGATAAACCGGTCTTTATCCTCAACTATCCTAAGGCCATCAAACCGTTTTACATGAAGAGACATCCGGAACGCGACGATATTGTCTTGTGTGCCGATATGATCGCACCTGAAGGCTACGGAGAAATTATTGGTGGTTCTCAGCGTGAAGATGACTACGAGACCTTACGCCAAGAAATCATTGATTTTGGCCTGGATGTAAAAGAATACGAATGGTATCTGGATCTACGCAGATACGGCAGTGTGCCGCATTCAGGATTCGGCTTAGGACTGGAACGCACAGTGACTTGGATCAGTGGAACAGATCATATTCGTGAAGCGATCCCGTTCCCACGTCTGCTAAACCGCATTTACCCATAAAAACAGTAATCAGACCGCTTATGTTAGGAGGATTGGGACTTAAAACCCGGTCCTTTTTTCATAAACTTGAAAGAGCAGAGGAGGTTAACGATGAACCAAGATCCCTTATTCGAATGGATAAGTGCCGGAACGATGGCCATACCGAATTATTTGTTGAAACATTATAAAAAAATCGGTTTGAATAACGATGACCTGGTAACACTCCTTCAACTGCTTTCATTAGTTGAAAATGGGCAGCGTTTCCCGGACAGTCAGTTACTCGCTGAACGCCTGGACGTTTCCCGAGAAGAAGCATTCAAAGCGATCCATCAGTTGATGAAAAAAAAGGTGCTGACGATCGAGACACGTAAAGATGAAGAAGACAAGACCATCGATGAGTTTTCGTTCGATTTACTGTATGAAAAACTATCTGCGTTGCTGCATCAGAGTATAAAAAAAGAAGAAAAACAAAAAGACGTCCTGGCCTCTAAAAATCTGTATCAGTTATTTGAAGAGGAATTTGGCCGCAGTTTATCCGCTATGGAGATTCAGACATTGAACATTTGGGTCGAAGAAGATAATTATCTTCCTGAACTTATCGAAATGGCTTTGAAAGAAGCGGTCATGAATCAAGTCTACAGTTTGAAATACATTGACCGCATTTTACTCACTTGGGAAAAGAAAAATATCCGGACAAGAGATCAAGTCGAAAAAGAATCCAAACGTTTCCGAAAAAATCAGTCCAACGACGTTACAAAGGAAAAATCGGATCCGGATGAGAAGCCCGTACCCATGTACAATTGGCTGAAAGACAAATTTGACAATTAATCAAGCTTAGAGGAGCAATCAGTTTGGCTGAAACCCCAAAATTACTCACAGCAATAGAAACAACAGCATTGATCGAAGCCATCGGTGAATTATACCCCGATGCAAAAGCGGAGCTCACCCATAAAAATACGTTTGAGCTGCTTATCGCCGTTATCATGAGTGCGCAGACGACGGATGTGGGCGTGAATAAAGTCACCCCGTTATTGTTTGATGCTTACCCCACGCCCGAAGCGTTGATGGAAGCTGACGTTGAAGAGATCATGGACAAGATCAAAACGATCGGTCTGTATCGCAATAAAGCAAAATTCATAAAAAAATGTGCGCGCCAGCTGGTTGAAGAGTTTGACGGCGAGGTCCCCGGCACGCATAAAGAGCTGCAGAGTCTGGCGGGCGTCGGCAGAAAAACAGCCAACGTGGTCCTGAGTGTGGCCTTTGACGAACCGGCGATAGCGGTCGATACGCACGTCGAACGTATCAGCAAAAGATTCAATATAGTGGCTCCTAAAGCCACGGTGGTTCAGGTAGAAGATGCCTTGATGGAAAAACTTCCCAAAGAGTTGTGGAGTATCGCCCATCACCGTCTGATCTTCTTTGGACGCTACCAATGCCCCGCTCGTGCGCACGATCATGAGGACTGCATAAAAAAAGTGACCGAGATCATAAAAAAGAATTATAATTGATGGAAATGAATCATTCTGAGAAACTATAACGTTTTCAAATTTTTTACACATACGTTATAATTATAGATATTACGTTATAGTTATGAAGGGAGTCCCATATGAGTCAAGAGGAAACACAGTTAGATGTAGTCAAAGCGCAATATGCACTTTACAAGGAACGCCCAATGGATCTAACCATTGCGAGAGGGATCCCTTCTCAGAAACAACTGAAATTATCAGAAGCCTTGATAAATGACACAAAAATTGAAGGCTGGCTGAGCGAAGACGATATCGATATCAGAAACTACGGTGGGCTATACGGCATTAAAGAAGCCAGAGAACTGTTTGGCACCTTACTTAATACTACCGTGGAAGAAACGTTTATGGGCGGCAACTCCAGTCTGCAGCTCATGTTTGCTGTGCTGAGTCACCACATGTTTACAGCAGCTGAGCCCTGGAACAAAGAAGAGACCGTGAAATTCATCTGCCCGAGTCCCGGCTATGACCGTCACTGGTTCATGCTCGAACACTTGGGGATAGAAATGATTCCTGTCGAATTGACCGGCAACGGCCCCGATATGGAAGTCGTTGAAAAATTGGTCTCACACGACCCGGCGATCAAAGGGATGTTTGTCGTACCGAAATATAATAATCCAACAGGCGAATCAGTGTCTGACGAGGTTGTCGACCGGTTGGCAAATATGCATACGGCTGAAGAAAACTTCCTGATCCTTTGGGACAATGCTTATGCCGTGCATCATTTAACTGAAGAAAAAGTAGAAGTCAAAGATATCTTTGAAGCATGTAAAACAGCGGGTCATCCGGATCGTGTGATCCAGTTTGTATCCACCTCTAAAATGACCTTACCTGGAGCTGGTGTAGCCGCAATGGGAGCTTCTGTGGATAAAATCAAGGAAATCGCAGATCACTTCAGTAAGCAGCTGATCAGTTTTGATAAAATAAATCAGAAGCGACATGTGGCTTTTCTTAAAGACAAGGAAACGATCGACGCCCACATGGAAAAACATGCGGAACTCCTGTCACCTAAATTCGAATGGATCGAAGCGATCTTATCGACTTATTTCCACGGTGAACGCAGATCATTTGTTTCCTGGACGACTCCTAAAGGTGGCTATTTCGTTCATCTGACAACTGAAGCAGGCTGCGCCACTGAAATCGTTCAGAAAATGTCGGACATTGGCATTTCTTTGACACCGGCAAACGCTGCCTATCCATACGGTATAAACGCGCTGGATAACAGCATCCGTCTGGCACCGAGTTTTGCAAAGCTGGATGATTTGGAAATTGCAATGGAAGCTTTATGTATCTGTATTGAATTGGTCACACTAGAAAAATTTGAAAGTTAAACGAGGAGGAGTTCATATGTCAAAAGCAAGTTTTGGATTTGGCGCAGTTCTAGGAGCATTGGTTGGAACAGCAGCCGCTTATTTATTCGCACCACAATCAGGTGAAGAATTTCAAGATGATATGAAAATCAAAGCAAGAGAAGCGAAAAAGAAAGCCATTATCCGCATGGATGAAGCGGTCATGGAAACTGAATTCTGGCTGGAGCAGAAAATGGCGGAGCAGGATATCAGAAACGAACCGGTCAAATACGAACGCACACCGGATAACGTCGCACCTGCACCAGCGTACACAGAATCATCAGACATATTTATCGAAGACTAATGATTATCATATGAAGAGAGAAGCCCAGGGCTTCTCTCTTCCTTTTTGATTTAAAGGCCAAAAGAGGCGAAAATGATCAAACTGCTCATTTTTTTGAACGATCAGGCGGTTTTACGGTAGAAATCTGATGCATTCGGTAGATAGAAACCAAAGTTGCTGCCGTAACTACCGAATGAGAGGCTATTCGGTAGTTAGCAGCGCGTAACGTTTTTGAACTTACCGAAGTTGTTGTAAGTTCGGCACTTAGAGAATGAAGTTGCTGCCGTAACTACCGAATGAGAGGCTATTCGGTAGTTAGCAGCGCGTAACGTTTTTGAACTTACCGAAGTTGTTGTAAGTTCGGCACTTAGAGAATGAAGTTGCTGCTGTAACTACCGAATGAGAGGCTATTCGGTAATTAGCGGTGGGTAATGCTTTTGAACTTACCGAAGTTAAGATAAATTCTTCGTTTTTGAGAAGAAAGGACCGTATAAATACCTCGAACGATGACTTTCTATAGGAAAGACCCTTGAAATCAAGAGTTCATTTGATTTCAAGGGTCTACTAAATTTAATGATCAGTCTTGCCGTTTGCCATCTTTAGTGAACATTATGACAGACGTCTCTTTGTTTGCGGCGATTTCTTTGGCTCGCTCTAGAGCCTGCTCTTTTGTCGCATACGTCGAATCGGCACGTTCGGGCCACACTTTGGCTTGTTTGGTTGCTATGGGGATATCCTGGCCGTTATCGTAACCTTCCTCGAGTAAAGCATTGGCGATGTCGATCGCTTTTTTCTTGACGACGTGATCAAAATTCTTAAATGAATCGGGATAATCTGATAAATTCCATGGCATTTGCGTTTCATCCTTTCATCTTTAGTGATTTCGTTATATCATGAATAAGTAGAATCGTCTAACAACAGCTTTGAAAATGAGGATAAAAACGATGAAGAAAATAGATAAGGCAAAAACATTTCTGTCAGAACAGTTACATCTCTTCAAGTGCCCGGTGTGTCAACGTTCTTTTGATGCGCTCGATGGGTATCAATTAAGCTGTACACATAATCATTCGTTTGATTTATCCAAAAAAGGGACGCTGCATTTTTTATTGAAACCTTCCAAATCAGAATATTCCAGACCGATGCTTTTATCCAGACAACGCATTGCCAAGATGGGATTTTGGCAGCCGATGCTGGATACCTTGTATTCTTTGATCGAGAATATAAACGGGGTGGCGCTTGATGTCGGTTGTGGGGAAGGGGCACACAGTGCTTATCTCATAGAAAAGGGGCTTGCCGGTCCGGTGATTGCTTTTGATATTTCCAAAGAAGGCGTAAACTTAGGCGCAGCCACTTATGAGGATATCTTTTTCCTGGTCGCGGATTTAGCGCAATCCCCATTTGCGACCGAACAATTTGATACGATCCTTAATATTTTGTCCCCTTCAAATTATGAAGAGTTCAATCGGCTATTAAAACCAGGGGGCCAGGTCATTAAAGTTATCCCGGGGAAAGACTACTTAAAAGAGTTAAGAGCCTTTCAACCGAAAGAAAATCAGTCGTATTCAAATAAAGAAGTAAAAGACAAATTTATGACACATTACCCGAAAGCGTCAGAACATGCGGTCCGTTATTCAGTCGACCTAAACGATGAAGAAGTGACAGATTTCCTTAATATGACGCCTTTAGGTTGGCATATCGAGGCATCTGAAAAGGAGATAGTTTCCTTGCATCATATCACAGTCGATATGGTGATACTTGTGGGAAATAAACCACAGTAATTGAATAGCGAAACTTTATTTCACCTTTCAAATTCCGATGGCTTGTGTTTAGTTTTGAGAAGTGATATTATGTACTGCATAAGCTATTTTGGTTCATTGGCTTTTATCAGTAAACCCATCAGAAGCTGATAAAAACACATGATATCTGAAAGGCTTCATTAACGTATCTTCTCGCAGTGCTTGTCACCGAGGGGGTACGTTTTTCTCTGCGCAAAAATGATAAAATTTAATCAACTTGACTTATTTCGTCGGGTATGAATAGTGTATAATACGTATAGAACATAGGAGGAGAATAATATATGGATATAGTAGTATTAGCAGGTGGCTATAGTCACGAGCGTGAGGTTTCGATGAGCTCGGGAAGTTTGATAGCCAATGCCTTAATGGAAAACGGTCACCGCGTCATTTTACTTGATTTATACTTTGGTACAGATCAGGCAGCGACGTTTGAGGACGCTTATAAAATATTAAATAAAGATAAATATGAACATACCGTGAAAAGACAAATTCCAGATCTGAACGCGTTACGTGCATTAAAAGAAAAACCGAACGAAATGATTGGTGAAAATGTTATTCCGATTTCTCAATCGGCTGACGTGGTCTTTTTATCCTTGCATGGTGAGCTTGGCGAGAATGGTCAGTTGCAGGCGGTGTTTGATTTATACGATATCACCTATACGGGTACAGGCTACATAGGCAGTGCCCTTGCCATGAACAAGATACTGGCTAAAGAAGTGATGTCCCAGCATGGTGTTTTAACTCCGCAGTGGGAAGTGCTTAGCGAAAATGAAACGCCAACAAGCCCGGTTCCCTCTGTCGTCAAACCCGATGCCAGTGGTTCCAGTATCGGCGTGTATATTGTCGAAGAACAGGCAGATATGGACAAAGCTATCACTGACGCTAGAAAATACTCTAAAGACGTTTTAATCGAAGAAATGATCAAGGGCCGTGAGTTTTCGATAGGTATCTTGGAAGACAAGGCTTTACCACCGATTGAAATCATTCCAAAAACGGGTTTTTATGATTACGAAAACAAATACCAGGAAGGCGCTACGATCGAAATTTGCCCGGCAGATATCAGCGATGAATTGACGCAAAAAATGCAGACTATCGCTAAACACGTCCATAAGATTTTAAGGTTGGAGTACTATTCACGCATCGACTTTATGGTTAATGATTCTGGAGATATCTACTGCATCGAAGCCAACACGCTTCCAGGCATGACGCCGACCAGTCTCTTCCCGCAAGAAGCAACCGCAATGGGCATGACCTACAATGAATTATGTGATAGACTTGCTCAGCTTGCTGCCGATAAACATAAATAAAGGCTGTAATAAAAACACTAAATAAAAGAGAGGGGATCGGAAGATGAGCCAGCAATTAAAAGAATTGATCAAAGCGAAAGCTAAAGAAATCGGTATCGATAAAATTGGCTTTACTCATGCCGAACCTTTTTACTCTTTGGAAGACAAGTTGATCAAACAGCATGCTAAAGGGCATCATTCCGGCTTTGAACACAAGGTGATCGAAGAACGCATCTATCCGGAAAAAATCTTTGACGAACCCAAGTCGATCATTGCGATTGCCCTGGCGTATCCGTCCAAGATGCAGAACAAGCCTCCGCGTGTCAAAGGTGAGCGCCGGGGTGAATTTGCGCGTGCCTCCTGGGGAACGGATTACCACTTCATTTTAAGAGACCGCATGAAAAAGCTGGTCGAGTATATCGAGGAGATCGCACCCGGTGAGGTCGCGTTCAAGCCCATGGTCGACACAGGTGAACTGGTGGACGTGGCTGTCGCTCAGCGAGCCGGATTGGGATTTATCGGCCGCAACGGCTTACTGATCACCGAGGAATTTGGTTCATATGTCTATTTAGGTGAGATCATAACGAATATTGCCTTTGAATCAGATGAAAAAGTGGCGTTTGGCTGCGGGGATTGTACCCGCTGTATAGATGCGTGCCCGACTGATGCCTTGCTGGGTGACGGCCGTATGAATGCGAACCGCTGTTTATCTTATCAGACCCAAACCAAAGGCTACATGCCGAAAGAATACCGCCGGAAAATGGGGCACATGATATACGGGTGTGATATCTGTCAGATCGTCTGTCCGTATAACAAAGGGATGGATTCGCATTTCCATGAAGAGATGGAGCCTGATCCAATCAACACCATGCCGGAGCTCAAACCGCTTTTGACTATTTCTAATCGTGAATTCAAAGACACGTTTGGTGATTTGGCTGGATCGTGGCGCGGAAAGAAACCGCTACAGCGTAACGCCATTATTGCTTTAGCTAATTACCGTGACTACACCGCAGTCCCAGACTTGCTGAATGTCATCGATAACGATCCGCGACCGATGATCAGAGGTACGGCCGCGTGGGCGGTTGCTACCATCACGAATAAACATCCAAACGAAGAAATCGTTTTATTTCTAGAAGAAGCGGTCAAGAAAGAAACGGAAGACGAAACAGTCAGTGAATTCAACGAAGCCATTGGTGACTTGAAAGCACGATTAAATACACTGAACAATTGAGGAGAGATTGCGTGACCAATCATATTGCATTATTTGAGCCCCTGATACCCGCTAACACCGGAAACATTTCCAGAACGTGCGCTGGCACGAACACCACGTTACATTTGATCGAACCCTTAGGATTCAGTACTGACGATAAACAGTTGAAACGCGCAGGACTCGATTACTGGGATAAAGTAGGGATTCATTATCATAAAAATCTGGATGCATTTTTAGAAGTGGTGGGAGAGAGCCCACTTTATCTGATTTCGAAATTTGCCGACAAAGTTTATTCGGACGTTGATTTCTCTGATACATCTAAAGATCATTACTTCTTATTCGGGAAAGAGACCACGGGCCTGCCAAAAGAATTCATGCAGGAGAACCCCGAGAAGTGTCTGCGTATTCCGATGAATGATGAGCATATCCGCTCACTCAATTTATCGAACACTGCCAACATCCTGATTTATGAAGCCTTGAGACAACAGGATTTCGCAGGACTCGAACAGGTTCATACGTACGAAAATGATAAACTGAAATAGAATAACGGCAGTGGTTTACGTCCTCTTTTCTCTTATCGAGAGTGGGGAATAACCACTGCCTTTTTTATTCCGATGAGTTACTAAAACCAAAACTAGCAGAATCTTTCCAAACAAAAAACGACGTCTCCCAGAATAAAAGGAGAGACGTCGCTTTTTGATTTATAAGCTTTTTACATTTTATCGGGTGATTGAACGCCAAGAATACGCAAGTCTTCTTTAAGCACTTCAGTTATTGCGAAAACTAAAGCTAGGCGTGCCTCTTTTTCTTCATGGTCATCCAAGACGCGAACATTGGCATAAAACTTATTGAACGCTTGAGCTAAGCTGACAGCGTGTTTAGCAATGATCGATGGTTCATAGTTTTCATACGCACGTTTGACCGTGTTAGGATATTCTTGAAGTAATTTGATGATTTCCCAGCTATACTCATCACTGAGTTCGAAGGCGTTTGAAGCATCAAAGTCAGAAGCTTCAGCTTTTTTCAAAATACTCATCGCACGTGCACGAGTGTACTGGACGTAAGGACCCGTTTCGCCTTCAAACTGAACCACTTCTTCGATCGTAAAGTCGAAACTGTTTAAGCGGTCATTTCTCAAGTCGTGGAACACGACAGCGCCAACGCCGACTTGTTCTGCAACGATTTCTTTATTTGGTAGATCAGGGTTCTTATCCTCGATCTGTCTCAAGGCCTGAGCGCTTGCTTCATTTAAAACTTCTTCCAGCAAGACCACTTTACCTTTACGTGTGGATAGTTTCTCGCCGTCTTTGGTGATCAAGCCAAAAGGAATATGATGGATATCATTTGCCCATTCTATGCCTGCTTCAGTTAATACAGCTTTCAATTGATTGAAGTGGTTCGCTTGTTCTTGACCAACGACGTATAAAGCTTGAGAAAAGTCATATGTTTTCTTTCTATAGAAAGCAGCGGCCAAGTCACGCGTAATGTATAAGGTTGCGCCGTCTGATTTCATAATTAAAGCTGGATTCAAGCCATATTTTTCGAGGTCAACGATGTGTGCGCCTTGATTGGCAGACAATAGGTGTTTACCATCGAGTAACTTAACGACTTCTTCCATTTTATCATTATAAAAAGCTTCACCTTTAGTGGAATCAAAGTGAATATTGAGACGGTCGTAAACTTTATTGAATACATTGAGAGATTCTTCTCTAAACCATGTCCATAATTCAGTTGCTTCTTCATTGCCTTCTTCCAGCTTTTTGAACCATAAGCGGGCTTCATCGTCTAGAGATGGATCATCTTCAGCTAATTCATGGAATTTTACATACAATCGTAAAAGCTCTTCAATCGGATTTTCTTTGACTTTTTCTTTGGAACCCCATTTTTTATAAGCAGTAATCAGTTTACCGAATTGTGTGCCCCAGTCACCTAAATGATTGATACGAACAGGGGTGAAGTCGACTTTTTCGAAAATGTTTGCCAATGCATTGCCGATAACGGTAGAACGTAAGTGACCCATAGACATGGGTTTGGCAATATTTGGAGAAGACATATCGATGGGAACGTTGGTCCCATTACCGATCTTGAGATTTCCGAAATTGTTTTTTTCTGCAATGACTTCTTGCAAGACAGCACTGGACACTGTTTCTTTTTTCAAGAAAAAGTTGATGTAAGGTCCAACGATTTGCATACGCTCAATAAGTGGTGAAGATAGTTTATCGCCAACCTCTTGAGCAATTTGTGCTGGATTTTTTCTTAATAATTTAGCTAACTGGAACGTAGGAAAAGCAACGTCTCCATGATCCGAGTGTTTCGGTTTTTCAAGCAAGAGTTTAATTTCATTTAATTCTAAAGATTCGTGCAATTCTGCATGTATCGCTTCCGCGATGATTTGTTTATAGTCCATTGAAAGACCTCCTGTATTAGATAGTTGTCCCTTAAAATTTTCAATACGTGTGCATAAAAAAAGGGCTGTTTTTTTGAATAGTCAAAAGTCTAGCCGGTTCAGATCACATAAGTATTAAGCACTTGTATTATAGCAAAGCTAGCCAAGACTAGCAAGATTTTCTATTGAGCAGCGCTAAATTTTAATTGTTATAAAGTAGAAAAGCGAAATGGAATCAGATGAATGTTTATGCGAAATAAGTTATAATCGAGTTATATATATCAATCTATAGGAAGCAGGGAGGATATGAGAAAATCAGAAAGACAAATGCTGATCAAGCAAATTGTATTGAATCATGATGTCTCCACTCAGGATGATCTTTTAGCACGTTTGAACGAGAAAGGTATCAAGGCGACACAGGCAACTATTTCACGAGACATAAAAGAACTGAATTTAATTAAATCCGCATCATCAGACGGCGGGGTAAAATATATCCTGTATCAGAATAACCAAGTGTCAATGGAAGAGAAACTCTCTTCGACGATCAAAAGCGTCGTGACCGGGATCACAAATGTCGAGTTTATTAATATTGTCAAAACGATACCCGGCAATGCACACGTGATCGGCGCATTGGTCGATGATATTCACTACCCTGAGATCGCAGGTACCGTAGCGGGAAACGATACGATCATGCTGGTTTCGAAAACGAAGGAAGAAGCGGAAAAGGTTTATCATCATTTTGATAACCTGCTGGAAGAACTCGATCAATAAATCCGATCAATTATTAACTATAAACATATGATATGAGGAGAGCATGTAATGACGCAGACAGACTTGAAGCACTTACAAAACGGTTCAGACATTCGAGGGTTTGCTTTGGATACTGAAAACAAGAATAAAACGCTGACGGAAATAAGCGTGAAAAAAATAGCGAATGGCCTGATGGGATGGTGGACTGAAAAAACAGACAAACCATTAACGCAAACGACGATCACGATCGGACACGACAGTCGCCTTACAGGTCCTGCAATCAAAAACTGGCTGATCGATGTTTTCACAGAATCAGGCGTAATAGTCATTGACGCTAACATGGCAACGACGCCAGCCTTATTTATGTCCACACAATACGACGCATTCAAATCAGACATCGGTATCATGATCACCGCGAGCCATTTGCCAATGGAATATAATGGCCTGAAATTCTTCACCGATGAGGGCGGTCTCGAACACGAAGATATTGAAACGATTTTGTCATTAGCTGAAAAGGAAAATGATCATTCCGTTGCAGTACCTACACAAAAAAGTGAAAAAGACCTGCTCTCCGTCTATGCAGCCGATTTGGTCATGAAGATCAGAGCAGCGTTGAACGTGAACGAAGATGCGAAACCCTTAAGCAATCGTAAAATTATTGTGGATGCAGGGAACGGCGCCGGTGGCTTTTTTGCCGAGCAGGTATTAAAAGTCCTGGGAGCCGACATAAGCGGTAGTCAGTTCTTGGATCCCGACGGCACATTTCCCAATCATGTACCTAACCCCGACAATAAAGAAGCCATGCAGAGTATTTCGGAAGCCGTCTTGGCAAACAAGGCTGATCTGGGTATTATTTTCGATACGGACGTCGACCGTTCGGCTATTGTCGACAGTAAAGGGAACGGCATCAACCGCAATAACTTGATCGGTCTGATCGGTGCGATAGTGCTGGAAGAAAATCCGAAATCCACCATCGTGACCAATTCGCCCGTATCCGACCATCTTATTCGCTTTGTGGAAGAAATGGGTGGAACAGTTGACCGCTATATCTCAGGGTACAGAAATGTGATCAACCGTGGGATCTCTTTAAACAAAGAAGGCGTGGATTGTGCCTTGGCGATCGAAACGAGTGGTCATGCTGCACTGAGAGAAAATTTCTTCCTGGACGACGGTGCCTATCTGGCAGCTAAAATCGTCGCTAAAGAAGCTGAATTGATTAAAGATAATAAAAGTGTCACCGATTTGATCAAACACTTGAAGCAACCGGCCGAAACTGAAGAGGTCCGGTTCGTCATCACAAATCCGGATTACAAAGAAATTGGTTTGAATACACTGGACCGCTTTGCAGACTGGGTGAACAACATTGACGGCTTTACTCTGTTACCGGACAATTTGGAAGGGGAGCGCGTGCAGCTGAGCGAACCCTACGGTCAGGGCTGGCTGCTCTTGCGCATGAGTCTGCATGAACCTAAACTGGTCCTGCAAATCGAAAACGATAAAGCAGGAAAGATCCCTGTCGTGAAAGAAAAATTGAAATCCTTTTTCCATTACGAGAAAGATCTAGACAGCAATAAATTGTAAGAAATATACGTCAGAAAAAGCGTTCAGATTTGCTGTTTTTAACGCATACCTTATCCGTTGATTTTTAAAGCAGCTACTACTTTGATAAATTGAACGTCAGATCTGCTCTTTTAGAGAGACACATAAAAAAATGCCTTACCTCGATGAAAGTCGGGGTAAGGCATTTTTTTATTTTCTTTAATCTTCTGGATTGTAGATCCATTTCTGATCGTCTTTTGCTAATAATTCTTCTGCTTCTTTTGGCCCCATCGTATGGGCAGGGTAGAAGGGAATACTTTCTTCATTTTTATTCCATGCCTGTCTGATATGATCGACATACTTCCAGGAAGCGGCAACTTCGCCCCAATGAGCAAAGTGCGTTTCGTCACCATTCAAGACATCCAGGATCAATTTTTCATAAGCTTCGGGACTTTCTTTGATCGTTTTTTCAGAACGCATGGAGCTTATTTTGACCGGTCTGAGCTGCATGCCCGGTCCGATTTCTTTATCATTCAGCTGGATTTCAAAGCCTTCTTTAGGACTGATATGGATGGTTAAGAGCGAATCATGTTCTTCAAACAATTGCTGCTCCGTTTTATTCCATAAGACATCGATTCGGGATGTTTTTTCTTTCATACGTTTACCTGTTCGAATGTATATAGGGACATTACGCCATTTATCTGTATCAATGATTACTTTTCCGGCCACGAATGTTTCAGACATGGAGTCAGGATCTACTTTATCTTCATCACGATAGCCCTTTGCTTCGCCATCTCTTGAAGTTTGATACTGACCCCTTACGAATTCCTGATCCACAACCGGGTTTTTGAGTGATTCAAGTATCGCCAGTTTTTCTTTGCGGATATTATCTGTTGAGAAGGATTCGGGTTCGTCCATCGTGAGTAAACTGACCACTTGTAAGACGTGATTTTGAACCATGTCTCTTAATGCGCCACTTTTATCGTAATATTCCCCGCGTTCTTCAACACCTAAGTCTTCTGCTAAAGTGATCTGAATAGAAGCGACCGTCTCATTGTTCCAGCTGTCCTGGATGATACGGTTGGAGAAACGCAAGGCAAGAATCGTCTGCACCATTTCTTTACCCAAATAGTGATCGATACGATAGAGCTGATCCTCGTCAAAGGAGGCATTGATTTCATCGTTGAGTTGTTTGGATGACTCTAAATCTGTACCAAAAGGTTTTTCGATAATGACACGGTTGAACCCATTTTCTGTCACTAAATGCTGATCTTTCAAATGGGTGGTGATAGTACCGAAAAACATGGGAGACATTGAAAGAAAGTATATACGGTTGCCTCCAATTTCATATTTTTCATCTAGTGAATCAGCCAACTCTTTTAGCGTGTGATAATGTTCGGCATCTTTTACATTATGAGACTGGTATCTGAAGTGACTTGAAAAGTCTTCGGCATCCTCGTCTGATTCCGCAATGGACTTGATTGATTCTTTAACGACGTTTTGATAATACTCATCCGACCATTCTCTTCGTGCTGTTCCGATAACAGCAAAGTGGTCACGCAAGTATCCCTTCTTAAATAACCGGTATAATGCCGGGTATAATTTCCGAGAAGCTAAATCCCCTGTAGCGCCAAATATTATATATAGAGCTTTTATTTCTTTGGACATTATTTCCCTCTTTTCTAAATGACACGCATGTTCATACAGTCTGATACTATTCTACTTTTAATTGACTCAGCAATCAACTTATTTGGCACACTATTTCCAATAATAACTGCTTAAGCGTCATTTTTGCAATGAAGGGAGCAAATGAATTAAGGTAATAACAGATGAAAAAAATGAAAGGACGGATTTAATGAATCAATATGAACAATTAGACTTGAACTACATTGATGGTCAATGGAGGAAAGGGCGAAGTACAGAAGTCGTTGAATCGTTCAACCCTTATACAGAAGAATCATATGTGAAAATGCAGGCCGCTTCCTTAGAAGACTTGGATGAAGCCTATGAGAGTGCAAAAAGACATCAAAAGGAATGGGAGAAAACAAATCCCTTTGAAAGAGCAGGCATCATCAGAAAAGCCATTCAAATCATGGAAAATCGAAAAGAAGAACTTGTGGCTGTTCTCATAGAAGAATCTGGATCAACGATTGCAAAAGTTGAACTGGAACTCAATATAACGATGTCGATCATGCAACTGGCAGCAGAATTTCCGAATAGAATGGAAACGATCGTGAATGAGTCGATGATCCCCGGAAAGAAAAATCATATGATACGTAAACCGGTAGGCGTCGTCGGTGTCATTGGACCCTTCAACTTTCCAATGTATCTATCCATGCGTTCGGTTGCACCGGCGCTTGCTACGGGTAATGCGGTTGTATTGAAACCGGGCCATCAGACGCCAGTAAGTGGCGGAAATATCATTGCCAAAATCTTTGAAGAAGCTGGTCTTCCAAAAGGCGTATTGCAAGTCGTTCACCCTAAAACTTCGGAAATAGGGGATGCTTTCTACGAGCATCCGGTACCGGATCTGATCTCATTTACCGGTTCAACGGGCGTTGGCAAAAAAATCGGAGCAGTCTGCGGAAGAGAAGTCAAGAAAACGATCCTGGAACTTGGTGGAAATAACGCCATGGTCATCTTAGATGATGCTGACATCGAAACAGCCGCAAAAGGAGCCATTTATGGACGTTTCATGCATAGCGGTCAGATTTGTATGGCGATCAATCGTATCATCATAGATGAATCTGTTTTTGATGAATTTGCAGAAAAATTTGTTGAAATAGCGAAATCACTCAAACACGGTGATCCGAATCAGGAAGGCACTCTGATTGGCCCACTAATTGATGGCAATCAGGTGGAGAGATTGCTGGAAGAAGTGAAGAAAGCGAAGTCTGAAGGCGCTGAAATCTTGCTTGAAGGTAAACGTGAAGGCAACGTTCTAACGCCTACTATTTTAAAAGGAACCAATGATATGACTACTGCTCAAAATGAAATGTTTGGTCCTGTAGTCACATTGATACCCGCAAAAAATGAGGACCATGCTTTGGAACTGGCAAATGATACAGATGCCGGGCTAAGCGGAGCTGTTTCGTCACGTAATGAGAAACGGGCCTTTGCTTTTGCAGAGAAAATGGAAACAGGGATGGTTCACATCAACGACCAGAGCGTCAATGACGAACCTTATGTTGCTTTTGGTGGAGAAAAAGCATCAGGTATCGGACGTTTCGGACGTGAACATTCACTAGATGAATTCACAACTTGGCAGTGGATTTCTGTTCAGGAAGAACCAAGAAAATATCCATTTGATTAAAAACCAATGATAAACGAACGACATCTTCTATCAGGAAGGTGTCGTTTTTGCGTCATTCCGTATTTACTATAGCGAGATTGGCTTAGCTTTGGTACAATACGTAGTAGGAAAGAAATGAGGAATGAAAAATGACACACCCATTCGATAAATTTAATCTATCTGATTATTTAATTGAAGCAATAAAAGAAATAGGTTTTGATAAACCGACTGAGATTCAGGAGAAAGTTATTCCTGAAGTGAAAAAACGACGAGACATTATTGGCCAATCCCAAACGGGTTCCGGTAAAACACATGCGTTCTTACTCCCGTTGTTTAACAAAATCGATCCAAAAAAAGCAGAAGTACAATTGGTTATCACTGCTCCCAGTCGAGAACTGGCTGAACAATTAGCCAACGCTGCGACTCAATTAGCAAGCCACTCTCCAGAAGAAATCAACGTTCAAACAATTATTGGTGGAACGGATAAGAACAGACTGATTCAGAAACTTCAACACTCTCAACCGCAAGTTGTGATCGGAACACCGGGTCGTTTACTTGATGTTATTGAAAGTAATGACTTACGTATCAATACGTCTCAGTATATGGTCGTGGACGAAGCCGATATGACGCTGGACATGGGATTCCTGGAAGATGTCGACAAGATTGCGACACGTCTACCTGAAAAAGGACAGATGCTTGTCTTTTCAGCGACTGTTCCGCAAAAATTGCAGCCTTTCTTGAAGAAGTACATGAACAATCCGATCGTCATTGAAGTGGAAAACAAGCAGATCATTGCGGATACAGTTGAGAACTGGTTGATATCTACAAAAGGTAAAAACAAAATCGACATGATTCATCAGTTACTCACTATCGGACAACCATATATCGCTTTAGTGTTTGCCAATACTAAAGAATATGTCGACGATATTGCCTACCAGTTGAAGAAAAAAGGATTGAAAGTCGCAGTCATTCACGGTGGTATCACTTCGCGTGAACGCCGAAGAGTGATGAGACAGATCCAAAATCTGGAATTTCAATTTATCGTGGCAACTGATTTAGCCGCTCGTGGTATTGATATCGAGGGGATCTCACATGTTATCAATGCTGAAGTTCCTCAAGATTTAGACTATTTCGTCCACCGTGTCGGCCGTACCGGTCGTAACCAGCTCAGCGGTATTGCGATCACTCTTTTTGGTCCAGATGATGAAGAAGATATTGCATTGATTGAAAAACGAGGCATTGCCTTCCAGCCTAAAGAAATCAAAAATGGGGAAGTCGTTGATTCTTATGACCGTAACCGCAGAGATCACCGTAAAGGCAAGAACACGCATCCAACTGATTTCGATCCTGAAATTCACGGATTAAGAAAGAAATTGAAAAAGAACGTCAAACCCGGATATAAACGAAAAATCGAACGTAAAAAAGAAGAAAAAAGAAAACGAGCCTTCCGTCTTAGATCAAAAGATTAAAGAATAGACAAAAGACCTTCACAGCTGAATAATTCAGCTGATGAAGGTCTTTTTTTTTACGTCTTTTGATTTTGATTTTTTTTGTAGTTTATCAAGGATGAATACAAGAAATATAGAGCGAAACCTAATTTTATTTCGAAAACAAAGGGTAAAAAGAAGCCGAATCCTTCAAATACCGCAATGACTATTGTCGGAACACTGAGTGCTACCAGCGCCATTCGTGCTACTTTTTTGAATGGAAGAGTAACTCTGGAAATCGTCTTCAATATATTTGCAAACAAGGAAACAATCAACCATTCATATAATAAACTGAAGCTGCTTGCCAAATAGGTGACTAGAAAGATAGAGAATAATACGACGGGAGAAAAACGGCCCATTCCAGAGAAGATTTCTTTGAACTGAGTATCATTAAACCCGCTTAATTGTTCATAAGAAACAGGTAAGCCCCGACCGAGGATATTCAGGTAAAACTGATCATTCATTAATCCTACACCGATCGGCACATTCAAACGTTCAATGTTAGTGTCGATTTCTTCAACTTTGATCGAATCGTTCGGATCAAAGAAAAATAAAAATGAATCCGTTTGATGAATGTAAGAGTCTACATCATTTTCAACCACTAATTCACTGTCTCTGATTTCAAAAACAGGGAGCATTTCAGTGATTTCCTGACCATCTTCTCTCAAACTTCCCATTACAGACAACAAAACAGAGGTCAAAGACAATGTGATGATCAGTGCGAGTAATGCAAAATAATAAAAAAGGTGTTTCCGTGACATTTTAAGTGCGTGGTAAAGATGTTGGGGATTTGTAAATCCTAACTTTACATATTCTTTCATTATTTAGCGCCTTTCTAAAGTAAGTAATAAAGTAAGTTTACTTGTTAAATAAGAAAAAAGCAATCATCTTTAGATGTATAAGGCAAAGGATGATCGGGAACTATTTAAATAAGCTCTTACTTTCTATAAGTGTTTTTATTTGAAAATTATGTCTGAAATGTTACAATGGAAATGTACGATAAAAAGCAGTAGGAGGAATGTTCACTATGACATACACTTTACCAGATTTACCATACGCATATGATGCATTAGCACCAACGATCGATGAGGAAACGATGCATTTACATCATGACAAACATCACTCAGGTTATGTAACTAAAACAAACAAAGCTCTGGAAAACAATCCGGAATTAGCTGAATTAAGTATTGAAGACTTAATGGAAAAATTAGACTCAGTACCTGAAGATATCAAAACAGCTGTTAGAAATAACGGTGGCGGACATGCTAACCACTCACTTTTCTGGAAAATCCTTTCACCAACAGGTGGCGGAGAACCAACTGGTGAATTAGCAAACGCAATTAAAGAAACCTTTGGAGACTTTGAGTCATTCAAAGAAAAATTTAGTGCTGCAGCAACGGGCCGTTTCGGTTCAGGTTGGGCTTGGTTAGTACTTTCTGATGGGAAACTGGAAGTAATGGATACATTAAACCAAGACTCTCCTTACTCTGTAGGTAAAACACCTATCTTAGGGCTCGATGTTTGGGAACATGCTTACTATCTAAACTATCAGAACCAGCGTCCTGAATATGTTAAAGCTTTCTGGAATGTTGTTAACTGGGAAGAAGTAGCTAAACGCTATAACGACGCAAAATAATTGCTTTAATATGAAAGGCTGGGACAACTGTCCCAGCCTTTTTCCTTATATAAATCTTTTATTAAAGTGAAAAGGACAGTTCCAATGTGAATTCTGAGAGTTTTACTCGGAAATTTAACGGAAAGGTTTTGAAATAGCCGATTGCCTGTCCTTCGTGACGGGAAGTGAGAGCTGAAAATGGTAGCTAAAGGTCACGCAATGCCCTAGCAGTATTCTTTATGCGTTCCTCAAAGAGAAAGCCAGCTATCGGCTGGCTCGTAGGCAGACCAGTTGCCGCACTTTTTACATATACCTAATCAATAATGAGTTGGCCGCCACCGTTCTGTTTAATGAAATGAAATTCCTCAGCAAAATAAAAAACATAAAAAAGTCACAGTATTATCAGTTTAATCATTGAGAGGCTGTGGCATTTTAATTAACGTTTTGGTACACTAGTACGAGTATGAAAATGTAAAATAACACCCAAATGAAAATAATTCAGGTGAGCCGCTTACATAGCAATAGGAGGAAACAGATTGAAAGCACCCAAGCAAAAAAGAGCCGATAAAAAGAAATCACATATTCCTTTTCGTTTAAATTTATTATTTTTTATTGTTTTTCTACTTTTTTCAAGTCTGATTTTACGGTTAGCCTATTTACAAATTGTGCTCGTCGATGATTACCAAGCAGAAGTGGAACGGACAGAACGGACAACGATCACGGGCAGTGTACCCAGAGGTGAGATCTTTGACGCAAATTTAAATAAACTAGTCGGCAACGAAGCAAGACATTCCATCACCTATACACGTGGTAAAAACGTACCTGCCAGGCAGATGGCGAAAGTGGCGTATGACTTAGGTGATTATATTTCGATGCCTCACACAACAGCCTTTGATGTTGAAAGAAGTTTTGACCTGAGTGAACGTGATCTGAAAGACTATTTTATAGCGATCAACCAGGAAGAAGTCCGCGAACGTTTGTCTGATGAAGAAATGCGTTTGGCTGGACCGGAATCTTATCAAGTAATGCTTGATAAGATTTCAACAGATGAAGTTCGTTCTTTTGAAGAAAGAGACTTAGTGTCCGCAGCCGTATTCAAAAAAATGAATGCCGCTTATTCATTAAGTACAGTTAATGTGAAAAACGCAGATGTCACTCAGGAAGAAATTGCCCGTGTCAGTGAAAATCTGGATAAATTTCCGGGGATCGATACTGGTACGGATTGGGTCAGACATTATCCGGAAGGTGACATGCTTAGTTCGATCATAGGCAGTGTATCCACTGAAGAAAGAGGCGTACCTGAAGATTCATTAAAAACGTATCTTGCGAAAGGCTATTCAAGAAACGACCGAGTGGGAACCAGTTATTTAGAATCTCAATATGAAACGGTCTTAAATGGGACCAAATCAAAAATCGAAACGGAAACAAATACCAGTGGGGATATTATCAATCAGATAGAGCAATATTCCGGACATAAAGGCGATAATTTAGTTCTCACAATGGACATTGATTTTCAGAAAACAGTGGAACAAATTGCCTTGGATTCTTTAGGCGAACGTGAAGGATTAAGTAATAGTATCTATATCGCAGCAATGGATCCACGTAATGGTGACATTTTAGCCATGACTGGTAAAGAAGTGGAAGATGGTGAAGTGAAAGATAGGACTTATGGTGTCTTCTTCGACAATTTCAACATGGGATCTTCTGTTAAAGGAGCTACCATTTTGTCGGCGTATATGGATGGTGTACTGGACAGCAGCAATAATGTTATTGTTGACCAACCGCTACAGTTGAAAGAGTCTAATTCTATCTCATCTGTATTCAACAGATCCGGAGCAGAGGCGGTAAATGACATCACAGCGCTGGAAGTGTCTTCAAACGTCTATATGTCAAGACTTGCCATGCGTATGGGTGGTGAATGGGACTACACGAGTAATATGACACTGAATATTGATGGACAGAAATTACTGGAAAAACAGCGTAAGTACTTTAATCAGTTTGGTTTAGGCGTTGCTACAGGTATAGATTTACCTTCAGAATCATCTGGATTCGCTGGGCCCGGAACGTCTCCTGCTGAAGGGTTATTCTACTCATTCGGTCAGTACGACACGTATACGCCGCTTCAACTGCTGCAATACACAGCTACAATTGCAAACGGAGGCACACGCATTGCGCCAAGACTGGTTTCTGAGATTCGTGATACAAATACCGAAACTGGTAGTATAGGTGCACTCAAAACAGAGATACAGCCTAGAATACTGAATACACTTGACGTGTCTGAGACAGCTATGGAACGTGTGCAACAAGGCTTTTATGAAGTCGTTAACGGAAATAGAGGGAGCGCAAGAAACTATTTTGGGGATACACCATATGTTTCTGCGGGGAAAACAGGTACAGCTCAAGCCTTTTACTGGGATGATGAGCTGAAAAAAATTACTGATGAAGTAACGAATTTAACTTATGTCGGGTATGCGCCTCATGATAATCCGGAAATAGCTATAGTGGTTGTCGTACCCAACTTACCGGTATCCAGTTCACAACGCTCGAATAGAGAAAATGTGAGAGCCTCTCGTCGCATTTTGGACGCTTACTTTAAAGTCGGGGAATTTAAAGAAGAGTCATCCGGGGAATCAATAGAAACGGTTGAGGACTTAGTTGATGGAGCGGAAGATTTGGCTGAAGAAGAAAATACAACAGAAGAAGATGAAGAATAATCTGGAAATTTAAAAAGGTAAGCTGCGAACGAATCGCAGCTTACCTTTTTTGCATATTTATTTTCAAATTAAAAGACGATAAAAGCCATAAGCTTTTATCGTCTTTTAATCATTTATTTTGAAACTTATTTTGTTTCGCGATGCAAAGTTAATTTGCGTTCACGTGGGCAATATTTTTTAATTTCTAAACGTTCAGTATTGTTACGTTTATTTTTAGATGTTAAGTAGTTGCGTTCTTTGCAATCTGTACATTCTAAGGTTACGTTTACTCGCATGATTGTCCCTCCCAATATTCCTGTTTTGAAGGCTATCAAACATGTTTGGTGTCTAGCCTTTCGCCTTGACTAGAATACCATGATTTTACTAAAAATGCCAATCTTTTTTAAAAATTTTTAATTTTTTTATAAAGAGGATCTGGTTCGCTGTAAGATATCAATCAGATTTTTAGTAAACCTTTTCGTTTCTAAAAAAATGTGATACTATTTTAGAGGCGCTTTATATTTAAAAGAGAGAAGGGTATGTATGGAATTATGGATAGTAGCTAGTGTGCTTTTCGTATCAGCAGTGCTTGTTTTTATTTATTCATTTACACAAAAACAGGAAAAAGAACAAGCTTATAAAGAACTCGAAGATTTTTCGCTGACAGTCACTAGAACGGTTTACGATTTAAGTGAACGGGTGAAGACCTTGGAAACTGAGTTGCAAGTAGATGATCAGGAAGATGACCTGCACAAACAAGTTACACAATTAAATAAAGACAACATCATTACGCTGTTCACGAAAGGTTTTTCAACAGAAACCATTTCCAAGCAGCTGAGAATTGCTTCCGCTTCAGTTCAGGAGATCATTGATTCATATATCGAAGAAGGCATTCGAGCATAAATTACATATAGAAGGTGGCGAAGCGTTATGTCAAGAAAAACAAGCCGGATAATGGCAATGGGATTGCTCACGGCTAGTATAGTGGTCATGGGAATGGATTTAGCGGCTCCGAGTCAAATTAACTCTACTCAAGCAGAGGCATCAGACTCTTTATTAGAAACTGTGTTGGAACTTGAGAACAAGATCGATGAACTAGAAGCAACTAATGTGCGGTTAACTGATGAAGTTGATCGTTTGTCTGAAGGATACTCCGAGACACTGGCTCTATCAGACTTAGAAGAAAACCCAGAAAGCGATAGCGACAACGGAGAAGATGATGAGGAAGATACTGAAAAAGCTGTGACAGAAGAAGCTGTCCGAGAATTCGCAATTACTGTGAGAGAAGACGAACCTAGTAGTGTCGTGGCCGAACAATTGGCGTATTTCGGTGTTATCGATGACCGTCATACTTTTAATGACTTTTTGAAAAAAATGGTTATGCCAAGAAAGTGCGTCCAGGTAATTATGTAGTGAATTCAGAAATGACTGATACCGAATTAGCTCAAGCCATTGTTAGATAATTCTAAGGGCTTATTTTTGTAAAACGATTTCTTTCCTTTAAAATAATAGTATACGATACTATAAGGAGAGAATACTGATGGAATTAACTAAAATCACATTGACCAGTGGGGCCACATATATGGTTAACCACTCTCCAAAAGAGGTTTATCAGCGCGTCGCTCATTCAGATGAAAAACCTGAGAATCATATTCATCTTTTCACTCTAGAAAGTGGTCAGGACATTTATATCAATACGACATATATCCTGTCGATCGAAACGGTCAGCTCGTATATGACTCACGACGATCATGAAAACCATAAGAAAAATACATCAGGCAAAGTAAAAGACAGCGAGAGGATCAAGGGTAACCTGGAAGCTGTAAAAGAATTTAAAGAAGACCTTGATGGAAACATGGAATAATATTTTCACCTATCTAAGTTTAATTGTATTAAATTGTTCAGCCGCATGGGTTGGCTTTTAGACGATGAACTTAGATATTTTTGTGGAAATTTAATTAGTGATTGGGTCGGTGTATAAGGATATGCTATACTGTTTAAAGAATGCAACAAGGGAGAGTAAAACATGAATTATAAAACAAAATTGAAACTTCAAAGATGGAAAAATGGACCATTTATCGCGTATTCCATTCTAACTGTAACCGGCATAATGTTTTTACTCCAGGAAATTTTAGGCGGAAGTACCAATACGGAAACACTAGTTTTTTTGGGTGCAAAAGTTAATTTTCTTATTGTCTCAGGTGACTGGTATCGATTGATCACGCCCATGTTTCTTCATATCGGCTTGATGCATTTAGTCTTCAATGCTTTGATCATTTATTTTTTAGGCATTCAATTGGAGACGATTTTTGGTCACTGGCGCTTTTTTGCCCTATATTTTTTGAGTGGACTCGCGGGCAATGCGACAAGTTTTGCTTTCAATTCGAGTATTTCAGCTGGAGCAAGTACGGCGATTTTTGGACTCTTTGGTTCAACGCTTGTGCTGGTCAAACTTTATCCTGGTCATCCTCAAATCAAAGCAATGGCTAAGAATTTTTCACTCTTGATTATTCTGAACCTCGTTTTCGGTATATTTAGCCCGAATATCGATATGGCCGGGCACGTTGGGGGATTAGTTGGGGGTTACATTGTGACCTTTGCCTTATCGACCCCGCGAGCATGGAAAACGAATAAAAAGCAGCAATTGAGTTATGCCTTACTGTTTGTCGGGATAATCATTCTGTTGATTGTCATTGGATTCAGTCGTTATAGCAGTATATTTAATTTATTTTCTTAAAAATCAACAGTTAATGGAGGAGAAAGTATGCAAAATAAGAATATAATTGGTGTGGACTTAGGTGGGACAACAATAAAATTTGCCATCGTGACACGTGAGGGTATCATTTTAGACAAATGGAGTATCGTTACGGATATTTCTGATGAAGGAAGCCATATCACCCCCTCGATCATTCAGTCCATTACAGAGCACATGAAAGAAAACAATCTGCAGGCAAGTGATTTCTTAGGTATCGGCATGGGTTCTCCGGGTACGGTCAATAAAAGCAAAGGAACCGTTATCGGCGCTTATAACTTGAACTGGAAAACAGAACAGCCCTTACAGGAAATGATAGAAGGCGCAACAAATATTCCATTATTTATCGACAACGATGCCAACGTGGCAGCACTCGGTGAAAAATGGATCGGTGCCGGTAATGACGAACCGAACGTAGTCTTTATCACCCTGGGTACAGGTGTTGGTGGAGGCGTGATTGCGAATGGTGACCTGATTCACGGCGCAATCGGCGCAGCCGGAGAAATTGGTCATATAACCATCGATCCTCACGGGTATAAATGTACCTGTGGTAAAAACGGCTGCCTAGAAACAGTCGCCAGTGCCACTGGGATCGTTCGTGTAGCTAAAGATAAGGCAGCTGCTTTTGAACAGGATACCCAGCTTAAACGAGCTATTTTAGCCGGTGAAGCTGTCGATGCCAAAGCTATTATGGATGCTGCTAAAGAAGGCGACGCATACGGTATCGCGATCACCGATGAAATCAGCGATTACTTAGGCCTGGCTTGTGGGAATATCGCCAACATACTTAATCCATCTACGATTGTAATTGGTGGTGGGGTTTCTAAAGCGGGAGAATTTTTAGCTGAACGTGTGCGAAAACAATTTTCCGTCTATGCTTTCCCCACCATCCGTGAAAGTACAAATATAAGAATTGCCGAATTAGGCAATGATGCGGGCGTCATCGGAGCAAGTTCTCTGGTTATAAATGAGTCCATCCATCAGTCGAATCACTAACAGCTTAATCCTTTTATATGTTAAAATAATGCCATAAACAATAACAATAAAGAGGTGATAACAATGTCTAAAAAGAAATCACAGAATAATTATGTGCCTTTTCTTTTACTTTGTTGTTGCCTTTTTTTGTTTGCTTGTCAGAGGGGCTCATATGCCGTCGATGAACGAACAATTTCCCCGGATCAAAGCGAGGACAGCACACTCACACCAATCGACATCCAATATGAGTCTTTTCAAAAGGTTATTGGCTGGTTGACTGAAGATGAAATTCTTATTCATATCGGCAACACGGAAGGTCATGAACTTCTTACATACAATATCTTTTCGGGCGAAAAGAATACAATTTACAATGAAAATTTAGCTATCCTCTCAGTTGAAATAAATCAGTCGAGAGACAAGATCTTACTTCAAGAAGTAAGTGAGACCCAATCGCGGCTGACAGTGATCACGACTGACGGCTTGACTGTTCAGTCTACCCCCTTCGATTACTCAAGTTATGTTACCCTCGATTGGAATCCTACCGACAACAACACTGTGTTTATCTCTCATTATAGTTTTGACCATGTCCAGGAATCAGAAATGATTCACGTTTACGTCTGGACGATCGATGAGAACACCCTTAACACAAGAGACATTCCGTCTTTATCTCCTAAATGGTACTCTGCTAATGTGTATTTATACATTGACGAACTTGAAACTAATGCTATGTATATCGGCGATATACGGGATGACCGAGAGGATATGCTGCTTAACATGGATATTTCCGACTTTTTCTTAAGCGAAGATACGTTTCTTGGCGTCGTTGAATCAGATATTCAGGATAACGTGGTCCATCTTTTTCATGAGTACCCTTTTTTAGTGGGGGACAAGGTATTAAGTATACCGAAAGTTACAATAAACGATTATCCAGTTAAACCGCATCTCACACAGGCCACGCGCAATGGCAAAATATACGGAGTCATTCCTGAGTATTCCTTTGCTCTGGAAGAAGATTTAGGCAACTTCAGTTTGTCATACTTGGATTTTGAAAATGAAGAAATTGAAGAAGTGATGGAACTATCCGAAGATGCCCCGATTGCACTGAGTCCCTCTGAAGAATATCTACTGTACGGCTGGCGTTTCGAATATATAATCGATCTCTCTGAACAACGAATGATCCCATTGTTGGAAGAGTTCAACTAAATTTAGACTAGAAAATTATCATAGAGTAATGTAAAATAGAGTATGAATAGAATAGAGAGGAAGTTTGCTTTGGATACATGGACAACTGTAACAATTATTTTGTGGGTTTTAATCATTGGATATGGTGCGTATGAACTCTATTTACACTTTCAAAGAAAAAAAGCGGCAACGCCTTTGGACAATGAAGCATTTAAACAAGACATGCGTCGCGCTCAAATCGTGGATGTGAGAGAGAAAGACACTTTCAATGCCGGTCATATATTAGGAGCGCGAAATATTCCATATTCTCAATTAAAACAGCGTGCTGCGGAATTGAGAACAGATCAACCTATCTACTTATACGATGACAAGAAAACACTAAGTTATCGTGCTGCGATCCTATTGAGAAAAAATGGGTTTGAAGATTTGTATGTCCTTAAAGAAGGTTACTCCGGTTGGGACGGAAAAATAAAGCGTAAAAAAAGATTAGACTAATCTGGTCTGATGACTTGATTATTTTCATGGTTTTTACCATAATTCAATAAGATGAAGAAGGGAATCTCAAAGATTTCCTTTTTTTATTAGTCTATCCGAGTCGGATAATACACGTTTATACTTAAAAGAGGGAGTCTCCACGTGAACATCAAACAAACCAAAATAGCTAAAGTAGTTATAACGGCCTTAGTTAAACAGCTGGACCGGAGAGATAACAACGAAGTGCCTACCGCTCTGATCTATACGGCATTATTTATGGGGTCACTTATGGTCATCATTAATCAGACGGCCATAAAAACGGCTTTACCGACAATGATCATAGATCTGGATGTATCACCCTCGATTGGTCAATGGACGGTTTCCGGGTATACTCTGGTTAAAGGTATAATGGTTCCGATCACTGCCTTTGCCATGAATAAGTTTCGATCGAGAAATTTGTTCGTGCTGATGATGATAATTTTTGGCCTGGGCTCATTAGTTGCTGCTTCAGGTATAAATTTCTATGTGGTCTTATTAGGTACCCTGATTCAAGGAATCGGCGCCGGCATGGTCATCCCTTTGATGCAGACGATCATCTTAACTATATCACCCATTGAACAACGAGGCAGAGCATTAGGTTTAATGGGAATCGTATTGGGATTGGGTCCGACGTTAGGTCCGACAATGGGTGGGTGGATCGTTGACAATCTTTCCTGGCACTATATTTTCTACTTTCTACTCATCGGTTCACTGTTAGTCATTCCACTTGCCTTATTGACGCTTACCGATGTACTGCCTATGAGCAATCCAACCCTTGACTGGGTATCGATCAGGCATTCACTCATTGGTTTCGGTCTTTTCCTATTCGGCTTATCCGTTTTGGGATCCCAAGGATTTGATTCGCTTGTAGCCTGGGCCGGCATTTTAATTGGCGCACTGTTCATCACGCTCTTTATTAGGAGGAATCTGAACAGTGATGAACCAATGCTGAATGTATCATTATTTAAAAATAGGACATTCAGTCTGTCCGTCATTATCGCAATGCTGGGACTCATGGTTATTACGGGCATTTCAAACATCATGCCCATGTATGTTCAAACCGTACTCGGTCGATCAGCCACTTTATCCGGTTTGATCGTTTTGCCCGGGGGCATGCTGAAAGCATTTATTTCACCGGCTACCGGCAACTTTTACGATAAATATGGGGTGAGAGTGATTGGTCCTTTAGGTGGCGCGATTCTCTTTGTCGGTACACTCTTATTAGCCTTTGTATCTACTTCAACACCTATATGGTTGATTATTGGAATGTACCTTTTCTTGTCACTCGGTTTCGGGATTTTCAACATTCCGATTACCACCGCCGGCATGAATGCTTTAGCTGATGAAGACATGGGACATGCGACGTCAGCAAGACAAACGGTCAGACAGATCGGTTCGAGTTTCGCTATTACCCTTGTATTTACTACTATGTCGCTCGTTTCTTCCTTTTTCCATGTACCTGCTGCATCAAACGCTGGAGGAGGCAAGACCGACATCAGTATCGAAGGGATCCGGGGCGGGTTTGGAATGGTTGCCCTGCTGGCATTCATCGCATTTATCTTGACCTTCTTCTTAAGAGACAACAAGCGGAAAGAAACTTTTTGATCTTCAAGAATAACGCTTTGCGTATTGCCTTTTTTTTAAAAGGTACCCTTAAATTTAAGCGCAATATAAGGTTTATTGAAATAATAAAAAGAAATATTGTTTATTATTTCAATAAAATAGGGTAATTCCCTTTACTAAAAGCATTGATTATCATTATACTTACATAATGGAAGTTATTTAAAGGATATAATAAGTTTTAGATAGTTAGCTTATTATTATGACTTTCTACATGTTCCTTTCAAAAATAAATTTGCGTACGACACGGAAGCTCTCTAGAAATAAGACAGAAGATCAAACGATTCATTGACTAAACGGAGGATTAATTTATGAACTTATCCAAATTACTTGAAGCTATAGACATTCGGGCTGAAAAAGGCTATGAAACGGACTGTAACATAAAAAAGTTGGCTTACCATTCGAGTCACGTTGAACCCGGTACACTTTTCGTATGCATTCGTGGATTTCAGATCGATGGACATGACTATGCTGGCTATGCAGAAAAGAATGGAGCCGCAGCTATTGTCGTAGAAAAATTCATGCCCGACATAACGATTCCGCAGTTCCTTGTTGCTGACAGCCGAAGAGCGCTGGCAGAATTGTCTGACTCGTTTCACAAAAACCCTTCACGTTTTATGCGGTTATTTGGTGTCACGGGTACCAATGGCAAAACAACCATCACATACATGACCGATGCTGTGTTTAGGGCCTATGAACTGAAAACGGGATTGATCGGTACGATAATGGTGAAGTATGATGACGTGATGGTGCCAAGTGTTCTGACAACCCCGGAATCTCTTGATCTGCAGAAACATTTGTCAGACATGCGGGATAAAAACATTACGCATGTCTCGATGGAAGTTTCTTCATCCGCATTGGAGCTCCAGCGCGTCGCTAGCGTCGCCTTCGATGTCGCTGCGTTCACTAACATAAGCAGAGATCACATCGACTTGCATGGGTCATATGAAGCGTATTTCAATGCAAAAGCATCGTTTATCCGGGAGGCATCGAAAGAAAGTGTTGCAGTCCTGAATATAGATGAACCTACTATAGAGAAATTAGCATCAGAAACAGAAGCTCAGGTCATTACTTTCGGAATAGAAAATCCGACTGGACATCTCTCTGTCACGGATATCGACTTGTCGAGCGGAACGCCGGAATGTACAGTTCACTTGAATAAGCCAATAAAAACTTTAGAGGGCATGGAAGTAAGCCCGACTTCATTTAAATTGCATTTAGCAGTTCTGGGTCGCTTCTCGATATATAACGCACTGACTGCTATTGCCGCTGGCTTAGTCAATGCCATTCCTGTAGATATCATCAAGCAGGGCCTGGAAGGATTCAAAGGAGTAGAAAGACGATTCCAGCTCATTTATAACAAAGACTTTATGGTCATTGATGATTTGATGCTGAATGAAAATAATATCGATTCAAGCATGGCAACGATAGACGCACTCGGTTATAATTCCATTAATTTCGTACATGCCATTCGTGGCAACAGAGGCGCAAGTATCAACCGTGAAAATGCTGAAAATATGGCAGATTGGTTCTCAAGACTAAATATCAGGCAGATCATACTGACAGCAAGTCGCTCACATGTCGATAATTTGAATCGCGTGACAGAAGAAGAAACCAACGCCTATATTGATGTAATGAAAAGTCGAGGCATAACCGTTGATTTTTATCAGGAACTGCCGGACGCACTCTCTGCCGGACTTAGCAAGATAAAGACAGGCGACCTGCTGATGATTACCGGCGCTCATGGTATGGACTATGGAACACAACTAATACTGAATGCGTTGCTGGAAAGAAAGACAGGTGTGAATAGAGACGCTATAAAGGACGTCTTGAGTCGGAAAGTTATAGGTATGAAAGCTATTGATTCTATTATCTAATGAGAGGTGTTTATTTTAAAAGGCAGAAAAAAGCGTGCCTTTTTCATTATTAGTGATTTCCGGATCAGTAACACCCAAATAAAAAAGGCTCCACAGCGGTTCTCACTCAAAAATAGAGCGGGAACGGAAGCTGTGGAGCTTTTTTATTATCCAGACTATTGAAAATTTACTGATGTTTCAATGAATCAATAATAATGGCTGATGTTTCTTCAATAGACTTACTGGAAACATTGATGACCTGACAATTCAATTTAGTGTATAATTCTTCTGCATATTTAATTTCTTTACGAATGCGCTCTTTACTGGAATAAGGTGTTTCTGGAGACATACCATAAGAAATCATGCGTTCTCTTCGGATATTGGATAACATCTCTTCATCATTCGTTAACCCTACTATGTGGCGGGTATTTACTTTCCATATTTCATCAGGCAAACGTGATTCGGGCATTAACGGCAGATTGGCCACTTTATAACCCTGGTTAGCCATATAGATACTTAACGGAGTCTTGGATGTTCTTGAAATACCCAGGATAACGATATCCGCTTCCAGAAAACCTTTGGGATTTTTGCCGTCATCGTATTTGATGGCAAATTCCAGAGCGCCGATCCGGTTGAAATATTTATCATCCATTCTATGCTTGGCACCTGGTTTGTGTTGCGGCATAACGTTCGTTCGCGATGTTACTTCACTAATTAGCGGATTGAGGACATCAAAACATTTTAAATCGTTAACGGCACAAAAATCTTCAATCGTATCGACTAAGATAGTATCAACAAAGGTATGAAGCAAAATTGCATGGTACCTCTTTGCTTTTTCCAGAACTTCGTTTACTTGATCTTCTCCAGCAATGAAGGGATAATTCTTCAATTCGTACTCCACATCAGGAAATTGTGCGAGAGCAGCATGCACAACGTTACTTGCTGTTCCGCCCACAGAATCGGATAAGACCATAATTGTTAATGAAGAACGTGTTGACATAATTAGATCTCCTTTCTCAAATCATTTATAATCCTAGTATATAGGAAGTGACGCCAAATTAGAATTAATTTGAAACTTGATATTTAAATTTGTTTCGTTATACTGTAGAAGAATAAATAATAATTAAGGGAAGCGATCTCAGTGGCTGCTTTTGAACAAGCTGTTAGAACTCTAAAACAAAATGGTTACAAGACGACGGGCAAAAGACAGCGTATTTTAGAAGTTTTATACAAAACAAATAAATATATGTCTGCTAAAGAAGTCCAAGACCGATTGAAGAAAACGTTTCCTGGTATAAGCCCAGACACCATTTATAGAAATTTGCATATGTTTGTCGAATTGAATGTTGTAGAAGAGACAGAATTAAATGGAGAAAAACTCTTTCGTGCAATGTGTGATGTACATGGACACCATCATCATTTTATTTGCACAGAATGCGGAAAAACAAAAGAATTGGAATGTCCGTTAGAACTTTTCCAAGATCAGCTGCCAGGATATGAAGTAGAATCACATCGTTTCGAATTGTTCGGAAAATGTGAGGCGTGCCTAAAAAAGACGATTTAATAATTTAATATGGGAGTGTTGACCCATTTGTCATGATTAATTTTATGATAAGGTTGACGCTCTCATTTATATTGTATATAATAAAAATGAATTGTTTTATACTTTATGTATAAATAACAATTACATCATTTAATGATAGGGAAGACCAATTGTGACTATTTCAACATGTAATGCCACATGGAACGCCCTGAACGTACGAGGGGAGGGGAAGAACGTTGACTAAAACAGATATCAAGAAAGGCGAGAATCTTGAAGATGCTCTTCGTCGTTTCAAACGTTCCGTTTCTAAATCCGGCACTATGAAAGAAGCACGTAAACGCGAGCACTACGAAAAACCAAGTGTTAAACGTAAATTGAAATCTATAGAAGCACGTAAACGTAAATAATAATTTTCGTTTTGTCAGATGTTTCAAATGATAGAAGGTGAACGCGTTGAGTAAACTTGATCAATTAAATAAAGACATGATAACTGCTATGAAACAGAAAGATAAAGAAACATTATCGACTGTTCGTATGTTGAAATCTGCCTTGCAAACTGAACAAATCAATAAGCGTGAAGAATTGACCGAGGAAGAAGAGTTAACGATTCTTGCTCGCGAGAAAAAACAACGTATGGAATCTTATACTGAATTTAAGGCCGCTGGTCGCGATGACCTGGTGCTTAAAATAGAAAAAGAGCTATCCGTTGTGGAGAATTATCTTCCGGCACAATTGAGTGAAGATGAGGTTCGCACGATCGTTCAGGAAACAGTTGCTCAAACGCAGGCATCATCCATGCAAGACATGGGTAAAGTGATGGGCGCTTTGATGTCAAAAGTTAAAGGTAAAGCAGATGGATCATTAGTAAGCTCTATCGTTAAAGAAGAATTAAATAAGTAGATCTTCGATCAAAAAAGAACGTTGTTTAGAACCATTTAAACAGCGTTCTTTTTTTGCAATCAGTTAAATCAATATCAAAAAGTGTTATTTTCAGCATCATCATAGAGTTTTAGTCCTATTTATGCTATTATTTATATACTTAAACGACTATGGAGTGAGAGCTGATAAGTACATGTCAGTCTTACATAAGAAGGAGATGTTAGCTGGTTGACTGAATCAAATGAGAAGCGAAAAGTTCATTTAGAAGATTCGCAGCGGGTCTTTGCTTTATTTGGTCCTCAAAACAGTTACTTAACGTTGATGGAAGAAGAAATGGCTGTGTCGATCAACAGCCGCGGCACCCAACTTGAAATTGAAGGCAAACATGAAACCATTGATTTGATTGAATCACTTTTTCAACAATTACTGGTTTTGGAAGACAAAGGTATTGAAATAAAAAAAGCAGACGTTGTAACAGCCATTAGAATGGCTAAACAAAATAATCTGGCAAAATTCGTGCGGATGTACGAAGAAGAAATCACGCGCGACAAAGATGGCAAGATCATCCGGGCGCGAAACGTCGGACAACGCAATTATATCGAATCAGTCAAGCATAACGATATTGTTTTTGGTATTGGCCCGGCCGGAACCGGAAAAACATTCGTCGCTGTCGCTATGGCTATAGCAGCGTTGCGCAGAGGCGATGTTAAACGCATCATCTTGACGAGACCGGCAGTTGAAGCGGGCGAATCACTCGGATTTTTACCTGGGGACTTGAAAGAGAAAGTGGACCCCTATCTACGTCCGATATATGATGCGCTCTATACGATCTTCGGCACAGAGCATACTAATCGTTTGATTGAGCGGGAAACCATCGAGATCGCTCCTTTGGCCTATATGCGGGGACGAACGCTGGATGATGCGTTTGTCATCTTGGATGAAGCTCAGAATACGACCACGCAACAAATGAAAATGTTTTTGACCCGTTTAGGCTTCGGTTCTAAAATGGTGATCAATGGTGATATCACACAAATCGATTTGCCTAAACGAGTAAGCAGTGGACTTATTCATGCTGAACGAGTGTTAGCTAAAGTTAAAGGCGTCGGTCATGTCCACTTTGATGCGGATGATGTTGTAAGACATCCTCTGGTTGCTAAAGTGATACTTGCGTATGTGAATGAACCGGATAGGGAAGATTAATGGATATAATAATACATGATGATACAAAACACCTGACCCAGGAAAAACTGGACTGGATGGAAGAGTTGCTGCAATTTTCCGCAGATAAATTGACTGTCCCGAAAAATGCAGAAATTTCCATTACAATCGTCGATAATCAGGAAATAAGAAAAATCAACAAAGAATACCGCAACAAAGACACCGCGACTGACGTGATCAGTTTTGCGCTGGAAGACGACGAAGATATTTTTATGACACTTGAACTGGAAGACGATGAAATACCAAGAGACTTAGGAGACATTTTTATTTCTTATGATAAAGCAGTGGAACAGGCCGGTGATTATGGACACTCTGTCGATAGAGAACTTGGCTTCCTGCTCGTACATGGTTTCCTGCATTTAAATGGATACGACCATATGACAGAAGCAGATGAGAAAGAAATGTTCTCCCTACAAGAGGAGATTTTAAGTGAGTATGGACTCAAAAGATAAGCAAGATTTACCATGTAAAAACAGAAAATATAGAGACTCTTTTCGCTATGCCTCCTGGGGTGTGAAAACGGCCTTTAAGGAAGAGCGAAATTTGCGTACCCATGTTTTAACTGGACTCTTTGTTTTCGGCTTATCTTTGTTTCTTGGTCTCACCCGTGAAGAATGGCTATGGTTGCTCCTGGTGAGTTATCTGGTCTTTGCCATGGAACTGATCAATACAGTTGTCGAAAATGTCGTCGATCTGGTTACGGAAGAATACCATCCGATTGCTAAAAAAGTTAAAGACATGGCAGCCGCAGTTGTCCTGGTAACAGCCAGTTTTGCTGTTGTGATCGGAACGATCATTATCCTGCCGAAATTACTACAAATTTTATTATAAAGAGGCGATATGAATGGATGAACAAAAGAAAAAAGAATTGGTTTCAAAAGCTAATGCAATGATGAGTAAAGCTTATGTTCCTTATTCGGATTTTCCAGTCGGTGCTGCACTCCATACCAAGGATGGCAAAACCTATACAGGGTGCAATATCGAAAATGCGTCTTACGGATTATCTAATTGCGCTGAGCGTACGGCTATTTTCAAAGCTGTTTCAGAAGGCGACAAAGAGTTCGATTATCTAGTTGTTACAGGCGGGACAGACGAACCCATCTCTCCATGTGGCGCATGCCGTCAAGTGATGGTTGAATTTTGTGAACCGGATATGAAAGTATTACTGACAAATAAAAAAGGAAAAATAAAAGAAACGACAGTGGCAGAATTATTGCCGGGAGCATTTCAGGCGGAGGATATGGTGTGAGTAAAGAAAAAGAAGTAGCATACAAATCAGGGTTTGTTTCGATCGTGGGTCGACCAAACGTAGGAAAATCAACACTACTGAACCGATTAGTGGGTCAGAAAATCGCGATCATGAGCGACAAAGCACAAACGACCCGTAATAAAATTCAAGGTATTTATACGACAGACAAAGAACAAATCGTCTTTATCGATACCCCGGGTATTCATAAACCAAAACATCGTTTAGGCGACTTTATGGTAAAAACGGCCCTCAGCACTTTCAATGAAGTCGATGTCGTACTCTTTTTAGTGAATGTCACGGAAAAGCGTGGAGCAGGCGATAATTTTGTTATAGAGAAATTAAAGCACGTCGAAAGTCCTGTGTTTTTGATTCTTAATAAAATCGACCAGGTACATCCGGATGAACTGCTGCCGATCATCGAAGACTATAATAATCAGCTCGACTTTGCAGAAATCGTCCCTATTTCAGCTATAGACGGCAACAATGTCGACCATCTGGTGGAAACAATCGTCACCTATTTATCGGAAGGCCCGCAATTTTATCCTGAAGACCAGGTCACTGATCATCCCGAGTACTTCATCGTGTCAGAGCTTATTCGTGAAAAGGTTTTGGAACGTACACGCGAAGAAATCCCGCACTCCATCGCCGTTGTGGTCGAAAGTATGCAGCGTAATGATGATGACAAAGTGGAAGTCCGTGCAGTCATCAATGTGGAGAGAAAATCTCAAAAGGGCATTATCATCGGCAAACAAGGGAAAATGATCAAAGATATTGGCATCAACGCGCGCCGTGACATCGAGAAACTGCTTGGTGACAAAATATATCTGGAATTATTTGTGAAAGTACAAAGCGACTGGCGTGACAAGCAGACGAATCTGAAAGATTTCGGCTATGATAAAGATAACTATTAATTCAAAGTAAAAAGTGAGAAGGTGGCTGAGTGTCACAGTTAGAAGAAGTGCACGGACTCGTGCTGTCTGTCAGAAGACACCGTGAAAGAGATTTTCTGGTGAAGATATTTACGCGTGAATATGGGAAGTTGATGTTTTTTGTGCGCGGAACCAAAAACCCGAACAACAAACTGAAACCAGCCATACAGCCGTTTACACAAGCCACGTATATCGCTGACATCAGAGATCAGGGGTTGAGCTTCATTCGTGACGCTAAACTCGTGTCACCTTTCTCCTCGATTCAACAGGATATCTTTCAGAATGCCTATGCCACCTTTATCCTTCAATTAGCTGATGCAGCACTGGAAGACAAACAGGCGGACGTCAACGTGTTTGAACAGCTGGTGCGAGGCCTGGAAGCGATCGACGAAGGCTTAGATGCCGAAGTCATCATGAACATTTTTGAAATACGCTTTTTAAGCCAGTTCGGCGTCATGCCGGAACTGCGCGGGTGTGTGATCTGTGGAACGACAGAAGGGGCGTTTGATTATTCAAGCCTGCATCACGGTTTACTGTGCCCCAAACATTACTTTGAAGACGAACGGCGCTACCACGCAAGTCCCAAAGCCATTCATTTCATACGGCTGTTTTCGGTCATATCTTTTGATAAGATCAAGTCTATTTCAATCACTGATGAAACGAAAAAAGAAATCAGAGCAGTCATCGACCAGCTCTATGATGAAATGGTTGGGATCAAGCTTAAAAGCCGCCGGTTCATTGACAGTATGAAACAATGGGAAAACATGCTGAAACCTTCTCCAGATCAAAAAGAGTGAAAAATTATGGATTGACAAAACGTGTATTTCATTTAAGATAAAGTGTAGAAAATAAATACAAGACACAATGAAGGAAAAAGTAAAAACAGGTGGTCTGTCAAGCGACTGTAGGGACGTGCGAGCTACGGGAGACACTGTTTTGAAAGGCATCCGGAGTGTCCATTTAAAAGAGCTGACTTTGAGAGTCAAAGTCAGAAGTAGGGTGGAACCGCGAGAAGACTCGTCCCTATACTGAACACATGTATCAGTATAGCGACGGGTCTTTTTATGTTTTCGTTTCAATAAAAGGAGAGAAGAAAATGGAAGAAGTAAAAACATTTCAAGATATTATACTTACACTTCAGCAATTTTGGTCCCAAAAAGGGTGCATGCTGATGCAGGCCTATGACACAGAAAAAGGGGCTGGGACGATGAGTCCTTATACCTTTCTACGTGCCATTGGACCAGAACCCTGGAACGCCGCTTATGTAGAACCAAGCCGTCGTCCCGCTGACGGACGTTACGGTAAAAACCCTAACCGTCTGTATCAGCACCATCAGTTTCAAGTGGTGATGAAACCTTCACCTAAAAACATTCAGGAACTCTATATCGAAAGTCTGAAAGCGTTAGGCATCGATCCATTGAAACACGACATTCGTTTTGTCGAAGACAACTGGGAAAATCCATCGCTCGGCTGTGCCGGTTTAGGTTGGGAAGTCTGGTTGGACGGCATGGAAGTCACGCAGTTCACCTATTTCCAGCAAGTCGGTGGTCTGGAAGTGGATTCCGTTACCAGTGAGCTCACATACGGTCTGGAACGTCTGGCTTCATACATTCAAGATGTCGATAGTGTCTATGACATCGAATGGGCGCCCGGCGTCAAATACGGTGAGATCTTTATGCACCCGGAATATGAACATTCTGCCTATTCGTTCGATCACAGTGACACCACCTTTTTATTCAGTCAATTTTCAGCCTTTGAAAAAGAAGCACTGAAACAGATCGAAAACAATCTGGTCCATCCTGCATATGATTATGTACTCAAATGTAGCCACGCGTTCAACCTGCTGGATGCAAGAGGTGCTGTATCAGCGACAGATCGCCCGGATTATCTCAAACGCATCCGTCACATGGCCCGCTTGATCGCCAAGGCCTTTTTAGAAGAACGGGCGAAACTTTCCTTCCCACTTTTAAAAGACAACGAAGCAGATAAGTGGATCGAAAAGTATGGCGTTAAGGAGGAGAAATAAATGACACACACATTCTTACTTGAAATAGGATTGGAAGAAATGCCCGCGAAAGTCGTCGCGCCTTCAGCCAATCAATTAAAAGAACTGGTCAAAACGCATCTTAAAGAAAATGGTCTAGGATACCAGGGATTAGACGTCTACAGTACTCCTAGACGCCTGGCCGTGAGCGTGACAGAACTGGAAGAAAAACAGGCGGATAGAAATGAAACAGTTAAAGGTCCCGCTAAGCGGATCGCCCTGGATGACGCAGGCAACTGGTCCAAAGCAGCCATCGGTTTTTCCAAAGGTCAAAGAGCATCTGTCGAAGATATCGTCTTCAAAGAAGTCAACGGTGAAGAATATGTGTTCATCGAAAAAGAAATCAAAGGTCAAAGCGCCGAACTGGTGCTGAAAAGCCTGGCCGACCGTCTTCCTTCGATGACATTCCCCGTTTCAATGAAGTGGGGCAACACGTCTTACAAATTCATTCGTCCGGTTCATTGGCTTGTTGCCTTGCTCGATGATAAAGTCGTCGATATGCCACTCTTTGACGTTGTATCAGGCAGCGAAACACGCGGTCACCGCTTTTTAGGAAATGCAGTGACGTTGAAACACGCGTCGGAGTATCAGGCAGCGCTGAAGCGGGAAGCCGTTATAGTCGACCGCGAAGAACGTCAAGGTGAGATCCTTAAGCAGATCAAAGCCTTATGTCAGGAAAATAACTGGCAGGACCCGACAACAAACGTGTCACTTGTCAATGAAGTCACGGATCTGGTTGAATACCCGACCGTTTTTCACGGTTCCTTTGAAGAGTCATTTTTGAAGGTGCCTGAAGTCGTGCTGGAAACAGCGATGGCCGATCATCAGCGTTACTTCCCCGTCCGCGAAGACGATCAGGATGCCGCCTTTTTACCTTATTTTATAGCTGTCAGAAACGGCAACGACCAGGGGCTGGATCACGTGCGTAAGGGAAATGAAAAAGTCTTGAGTGCACGCCTGGCTGATGCGGCCTTCTTTTATGAAGAAGACAACAAACACGCCATCGACTATTTTGTCGACAAACTGAAAGCCGTTTCGTTCCATGAAAAAATCGGCTCGCTTTATGAAAAACAGGAACGCATTGAATGCATCGCTCAATTTCTGATTCCGTATTTCGATTTGAAATCAGAAGCTGAAGCGGATGTGAAACGTGCAGCTCAAATCTGCAAATTTGACTTGGTGACACAAACAGTCACGGAATTCACTTCTCTGCAAGGACAGATAGCGGGTATATTTGCTGGAGAAAGAGGCGAAACAGACACGGTATCAAACGCGATAGCTGAGCAATACCTGCCAGACAGTATGGAAGGTGAGCTGCCTCGAACAAAAGCAGGTGCCCTGATATCTCTCGCAGATAAAATGGACTCACTGCTGTCGTTCTTTGCTATCGGACTTGTGCCCACCGGTTCAAATGATCCTTTCGCTTTGAGAAGACAGGCTATGGGAATCGTACGTATCATCAAAGCCTTTGATCTCCCACTTTCCATCACGGATTGGATGGATGCGATCATCCTGGAAACACAAAACATTGAGACCAAAGCACTTTATGAACAAAACAAAGACAGCGTCAGCCGCTTTATTCTAGACCGCCTGGATCTATGGCTTTCTAAAAATGCAGACCTGGAAAAAGACTATGACATAAGAGCTGCTGTCCTTTGGTCATCACACGATAACTTGATCGTTTTGATCGATCAGGCACGTGTTTTAAAAGAGGAGAAACAGACAGAAAAATTCAAACCGGTGGTCGAATCACTGACACGTGTTGCCAATCTGGCTGAAAAAGCGGCTAATAACGTAACCGTGAATACCGAATTGCTTGAATCTGATTCAGAGCATGATCTGAATGATGCCGTGAACGCAATCGAAATGATGACTGAAAAAGATATCACCGCCGAGCAGAGATGGCAGCAGTTCGTTCAACTGCATCCACTGATCGATGCCTTTTTCGATGAAAACATGGTTATGGCTAAAGATGAAGCGGTGAAAACCAATCGTCTGGCACTTTTAAATCGCATCAATAAACTGGCCCGACCATTTGCCAAGTTTAATGCGTTAGTGATCAAATAATTAGACGGAGAAGGCAGTGAAGCTGTCTTCTTTCGTTTATTAAAGGGCTCAAGTTGAGTCTGAATGAAGGAGTATCAGCTAATGTTGAAACAGTTTTTCTCTTATTACCGACCGTATAAAAAGTTATTCACTCTGGATTTTTCGGCCGCGACGGTGGTAGCTGTTTTGGAGCTGGCCTTTCCCATTATGGTCCAGCAAGTCGTCAATCGGATCCTGCCGAGCGGTGACTGGCCGCTAATCATCTGGGTGTCCATCGGCCTATTGGTCATCTACGCCATAAACACGACGCTGCATTTCGTCGTTACATATTATGGACACAAGCTGGGAACGAATATCGAAACAGATATGCGTCAAGATCTATACAACCACTTGCAGAAACAATCTTTTTCCTATTTTGATGACCGCGAAACTGGTACGCTGATCACACGATTGACATCCGATCTGTTTGAAATTGCTGAAGTCGCCCACCATGGACCCGAAGATATCTTTATCACCATCTTTACGTTACTGGGTGCTTTCGGATTGATGTTAAGCGTCCACGTCCCATTAGCTATCATGACATTCATCCTGGTCCCGTTTATCGCTGTGGCACTGGGATTCTTCAATAAACGCATGACCCAGGTTAATACGCAGATCTATGATGATTTGGGTAATTTCAGTGCGGGCATCGAAGCATCAGTCGGTGGCATTCGTGTCGTTCAGGCTTTTTCAAATGAAGAATATGAACAAAGACGTTTCGATCATTTGAATCAGGCCTACAAACAATCCAAATATCTTTTTTACAAAACGATGGCTATCAGTCATTCATATAACTACTTTTTTATTCGTCTGATCAGCTTGTTCACGCTCTTTTTCGGAGCCTATTTCACGATTCAAGGCGAGATAAGCTACGGGGATCTGGTAGCCTTTATCCTGTTTGCCAATGTGTTTGTCCGTCCGATCGAAAGAGTGAACCATATGATCGAAAGTTACCCTAAAGGCATTGCCGGCTTCAAACGCCTGCTTGACGAAATGAGGCTCCATCCTGAGGTCAAAGATACTGATCATGCTTACGCTGTCGAGACCCTTAAAGGAGATATCGAATTCAAAAATGTGGCGTTTAGCTACGAAGAAGATCAAGTTGTCCTGGAAGACATTAACCTGACAATCGATGCGGGTGAGACCATCGCCTTTGTCGGACCAAGTGGGGCAGGGAAAACAACGATATGCAACCTGCTGCCGCGCTTTTATGACATAGACAGCGGTAAAATCACCATCGACGGGTATTCCATCAAAGACATCACCTTGAAGTCCTTACGCGAACAGATCGGTGTCGTCCAGCAAGACGTGTTCCTGTTCCCGGGCACCATCAAAGATAACATTTTATATGGTAAACTGGATGCAACAGCAGCTGAAGTCTATGAGGCAGTAAAAATGGCCAATCTTGAAGAGGTGGTCAATAATCTGCCGAGAGGACTGGAAACCGTCATTGGAGAACGCGGGGTCAAATTATCCGGCGGTCAGAAACAGCGTTTGTCTATTGCCCGTATGTTCTTAAAGAATCCACCCATCCTGATACTGGATGAAGCCACGTCCGCTCTGGATACCGAAACAGAACAAGCGATCCAGGGAGCTTTGGAAAGCTTATCCAAAGGAAGAACAACGTTGATTATCGCCCATCGGCTAGCAACGATCCGTAATGCCGACCGCATTGTGGTCGTTGCGGACAAAGCGGTCGTTGAACAAGGCAGTCATGATCAATTGATCGCACAAGGGGACGTCTACAAAGCATTGTATGACGCACAATTTTCTTGAAACAACTCTGACGAGGAGGAGTATTATGGAAACAGAACAAAGACGTTTAGAAATTCTTGAAACCTTAAAAAATCGATCCACACCAATCGTTGCTCGCGAACTGGCAACACAGTTTGATGTCAGCCGGCAAGTCATCGTCGGCGATATCGCTTTACTCAGAGCTGGGGGTGAGGCTATTTATTCCACGCCCAAAGGTTACATGATGAGAAAAACTGGATCCAGCGATGTGATCTTCCAACTTGTATGTGTGCATACGCGTGAAGAAACCTTAGAAGAACTTTATACGATGGTGGACTGCGGCTGTGAAGTGATGGACGTGATCGTGGAACATCCCTTATATGGCACGATGAGGGGAGATTTAAATATTTCCAGTCGCCTGGAAGCTGATGAATTTTTCGATAAACTAAATGAATCCGAGACGGTGCTGCTTTCCACTTTAACAGATGGCATCCACACTCACACGATCAGTGCCAAAGACGAAGCGACGCGAGCGAAATGTCTTCTCAGTCTTAGGGAAAAAGGATTTTTGTACGAATAAAGCAGTTGACATCTCCAGAAAGATGCGTATACTTATAAGGTGTAAAGACACCTGTATATACACAAGTTGAGGAGATGTTTATTATCAAACAGACAAATACTTTGAAGTTGACGATCACCGCTTTATTAACGGCCATTGCGATCACGATCCCCATGATCATGCCGATCAAAGTGATGATCGAGCCCGCTTCGTTCACCTTAGCGAGTCATGTGCCGATATTTTTTGCAATGTTTCTCTCACCACAGATTGCTGTCCTTGTATCACTTGGATCAGCGGTCGGCTTTCTGCTTGCCGGTTTCCCTATCGTCATTACTCTTCGAGCGCTGAGTCACGTCGTGTTTGCACTTGTTGGGGCATTATATTTAAGCAACAGAAGAGAAGAAATCCTTTCTTCGCCTTTAAAGAGCTATATTTTCTCGTTTTGGCTGGGCATGGTACATGCTTTAGCTGAAGTCGCTGTCGTTTCCTTATTTTTCTTCGGATTAGTATCAGGTGGCGCTTATCAGGATGGCTTTTTCTACGCGATCTTCCTGCTCGTTGGTGTGGGGACCGTCGTGCACAGCATGGTCGACTTTTTCATTGCTCAAGTCATGTGGAAGAGTCTGGGCAAACGAATGAATCGCATTGCCAAAAAAGTAACAGCCTAATTATCAGACAAAGTGATGAAATTTGAACCTGTATGGGATTATCCCAGCAGGTTCTTTAATTATTTGCAAGTAATACAAGCGAATTATTTACATAATAAACGAAATTTGGTATACTAAAGATTGATTATTATAGGGTCAGTTCGCCTTTTCTTTAACGCCTATAATCATAGGTCAAGAAGGGGGATGAAGAATGAGCAGAATACCCGAAGAAACAATTAATTCTATTCGAGATCAAACAGACATTGTTCAAGTTATTTCTCAATATCTTCAGCTAAGAAAGTCAGGACAAAACCACTTTGCTTCCTGTCCTTTTCATGACGATAAAACACCGTCCTTCTCAGTCAGTGAGAAAAAACAGATTTACCATTGTTTCAGCTGTGGAAGAGGCGGAAATGTCTTTAGTTTCCTTCAGGAGATCGAGGGTATTTCGTTTGTAGAAGCCGTAGGTAAAACAGCGGAACTTGCCGATATCCCTATAGACCAGACGATCTTCGATCAGGCCAAACAGAACCGGCCGAGTGTCGATTCAACTAAAGGTAAACTGTTGGCAATGTATGAAAAAGCTGAACATTTTTATCATCATGTCCTCGTCAATACTAAAGCCGGTGAAGAAGCTTACCAGTATTTACTTGATAGAGGCGTGACCGAAGAGAGCATCGAAACATTCAAGATCGGTTTTTCTCCGCCACAAAGAGAAACGTTGAAGCTGTATCTTGAAAACGAAAAATTAAGTGAACCAGATATTTTAAGAAAGTCCGGACTATTTTCCGACAGAGAAGACGATTCGTTCTATGATCGCTTTACCAATCGTATCCTTTTTCCCATTAAAGATGCCAAAGGACAAACGGTGGCTTTCTCTGGACGAGCGTTTATCGATGACGGTCAAACCCGGACGGCTAAATACATGAACAGTCCGGAAACGGAGCTGTTCAATAAGCGGCGGGTGCTGTTCAATTATGACAAAGCACGCCCGAATATTCGTCGTGAAGGCGAAGTGCTCCTGTTTGAAGGGTTCATGGATGTCATCTCAGCTTGGCAGGTGGGTATCAAGAATGGTTTAGCTACGATGGGGACCAGTCTGACAGAAGAGCAAGTCCAGACGTTAGATAAAGTGACAGATCACGTGGTCATTGCTTACGATGGCGATGCAGCCGGTTTAGAAGCGATCAAGCGAGCGACCGATTTCATCATGAATGAAACCCATTTTTCGATCGAAATTGCGACGTTTCCGGAAAATTTAGATCCCGATGATTTTATTCAGAAAAAAGGACCGGACGCGTTCAGAGAATTTTTAGCGCATGGTCGAGATACCTTGATGAGTTTTCTGATGAAGTATCATAAAAAAGAAACCAATGTAAAAAACGAAAGTGAACGATTAAAATATATTGATATTATTTTAAAAGAATTAACACGAGTGACTTCTGCAGTTGAAAGAGAGTTATACTTGAATCAATTAGCTGAAACGTTTGATTTATCTACAGACTCTTTGAAGGAACAGATGCACGGTCACATCGTTGAAAATAAAAAAGAACAGCGAAAACAGCAGAAAAAACGAAGTGAAAAAGAGCACATTACTGAGACAAGCCAGCAACCGGTAGTCATTCGACAGAATAAACCGAAACAGACAGCCGTCATGAAAGCTGAAACGGCCCTGCTGCATCGCTTATTCACTTATAACGAGGTTTGGCAGAAACTGACAGCTCTGGAAAATGAGCTAGCCTTTTCGACTGAATCTAATCAGCTCCTGTTTTTACTATACGAAGAGTTTTACCATTTACATGATCATCCTAATATTCAATCGTTTATCGATTTTTTACCTGATGACAAACTGAAAAGTAAAGCGTCAGAAATCATGTGGCTTTCTTTAGCAGAAGAGATCGCGCCTGGGGAAATTGAAGATTATCTTAATTTGATCTGTAATCGCCAGCCCCTCGAGGAACGCATCATAAGTAAACGTGAAGCCTTAAAGGATGCTGAACGTAGTGGAGACAAAGAGAGACAACAATCGTTAAGTATTGAAATCATCAACTTATACCGTCAATTAAAAAATAAATAAAAAGACTAATCAGGAGGCCTGTCATTTTATGGCAAAAACAACAAAGAAAACCACGAAAAAGCCTGGAGAAAAATACGAACTCGCAGTTGTCCGTTTCATCAAAGACCTGAAGAAAGACAAAGAACAGACAGTTTCTTATGTGAAAGTAACGGATGATTTGGCCGAACCCTTTGGTCTCGAAAAAGAGCAGATGGATGATTTGGTTCAGAAACTTGAAGACGAAGGAATCGGAGTCGTTGATGAAGATGGTAACCCGTTGACTAAACAGCTCGAGAAACAGGAAAAAGCTGTTGAGAAATTAAAAAAAGAAGAGATGATTGCTCCTCCGGGCGTTAAGATCAATGATCCCGTGCGCATGTATTTGAAAGAAATCGGCCGGGTCGACTTATTGAATGCTGCCCAGGAAGTTGCACTTGCAAAACGGATTGAAGCAGGGGAAATTTTAGCTAAACAAGAATTGGCTGAAGCAAACTTACGACTGGTCGTGTCCATTGCTAAAAGATATGTCGGACGTGGCATGAGCTTTTTAGATTTGATTCAAGAAGGAAACATGGGACTTATGAAAGCCGTTGAAAAGTTTGACTATGAAAAAGGGTTTAAATTCTCAACTTATGCGACTTGGTGGATCAGACAAGCCATCACCCGTGCGATCGCTGACCAGGCTCGTACGATTCGTATTCCCGTGCACATGGTCGAAACAATCAACAAACTCGTCCGTATCCAGCGTCAACTCCTGCAGGATCTAGGCCGTGAACCAACACCGGAAGAAATCGGTGCTGAAATGGACTTGCCTACTGAAAAAGTCAGAGACATTCTAAAAATTTCTCAAGAACCTGTTTCTTTAGAAACACCGATCGGCGAAGAAGACGATTCCCACTTAGGGGACTTTATCGAAGATGACGGTGCCACAAGCCCGGCAGACAACGCCGCGTATGAATTGCTTAAAAACGAGCTGGAAGACGTACTGGATACGTTAACGGATCGTGAAGAAAATGTTCTGCGTTTAAGATTCGGTCTCGATGACGGGCGCCAACGTACCTTAGAAGACGTGGGTAAAGTCTTCGGCGTAACGAGAGAACGTATTCGTCAAATCGAAGCAAAAGCGTTAAGAAAACTGCGTCACCCAAGTCGTTCAAAACAATTAAAAGACTTTTTAGAGTAATCGATCTTTGACAGATATTGCAGGAAAGTGAAAAAACAAGTGTAAAGTAAAAGTTCTTGTCGCTTTCCTTTGCAATCTGTTTATAATTTTGGTATACTAATTTCTGGCTCGTTCAGTTAATGAAATATGCTATTTACTTAAAAAAATAAAACCCTGGAAGGTGAAAATTTTATGAAATTATTAGCGACAAAACGTACTGAAACAGGAACATCTGCTTCAAGAAGAGCAAGAGTAGAAGGAAAAATCCCAGCAGCTATTTATGGTAAAGAAGTAGCAACTGTATCTGTATTAATAGACAGAAAAGAATTTGATTTGGTTATGCGTGAAGTAGGAGCAAACGGAGTATTCGACGTTGAAGTTGACGGAGATACATACCAAGTCTTTGTTAAAGATAAAACAAGTGCTGCTCTTAAAAAAGAAACTTATCACGTAGACTTATTAGCCTTTACTAAAGGACAAAAAGTTAACATGACAATTCCAGTTTACATTATTGGTGAAGAAGAAATCGAAGTTGGCGTCGTATCACAATCTATTTCCGAATTAGAAGTGAACGTAGCACCTGCTGAAGCTCCTTCAGAATTTACTATCGACGTTTCAGCTATGGAAATCGGCGACTCTAAACACGTTTCTGATATTGAAATAGACGAAAAAATTGAACTCTTAACTGACACAGAATTAACAGTAGTATCAGTTTCTGCTCCTCAAATCGAGGAAGAACCAGAAACAGCAACTGACGATGAAATGCCTGAACCAGAACTTATTGGTGAAGACAAAGACGAAGAAGATTCAGAAAAATAATCGTTCTCTATCTTTAATAGCTAGATAATAAATGAAAGCCGAGTGCTTTATGCGTAACAGCATAGCTCACTCGGCTTTTTTTTATGTCTAAACGGACGAAACTGACCCAGGGAGGTCAGTTTCCACAACCTTTGAAAGTCTTTAAGGGGACCATACTCGCGCATGGCGAGTATGGTCCCCTTATCAAGATCGGTGTTGTGCGACTGGTGAGCGTTTAGTGCGACTCAATGCCTGCCTAGTGCCAGCTCAAAGGATTTATGACTTTGAGCTGGCAAAGGGTCATTATCTAGTTTCCACTCAGTGAGCAACGATTTTTGAGTGGGTGGTAACGCGGGCAACTAGTATCCACTCATTTTCCTGCTTCTCACGAGTGAGTAGTGATGCCCCTCGCTAATGACCAGTCAACGCGCAACAGTTACTTTTTTTCAATAAATTTAGTCATATTTCTTCTCATTGGTAAATATTATTAGGTAAGGAGGGGAAAAATGATGCACCTATTGAAGATACGTCAAAAATCGCAGTTACTGCATGGTTTACAGTTGCTCGATCAACGCATGAACCTATCAGATCAAGATAAGCAGTACTTATATAATCTGGAAAAAGGGCTTGAAGGAGAGGAACTTTTTGATGCTTACGTCAAAAAGTATCTATATGGAGAGGTGATCATCCTAAACGACTTATTATTAACGATCAGAGGAACCACGATTCAATTGGATACATTAATGATAACGACAGAAGGTGTCAGGATATATGAGGTGAAAAATTATAAAGGAAGCTATGAGATGCAGTCTGGACGCTTAGTGACAATAAGCGGACAAGAAATAAGCAATCCCCTGTCTCAACTGAACCGGTCATTGATAAAATTGCGCCATTTATTTAATGAGTGGGAGGTGAGCGAAACCGTGGATGGGGTAGTTGCTTTTGTTGAGCCCTCATTTTATTTATACAATGCAGATCCAGCTGATCCATTTGTTTTTCCTTCTCAGTTGGCATTGCATTTTTTGACGTTCAATAAGAACATGACGCGGTTATCTAAGTCTCAGCACTTTTTAGCTAAAAAACTTATCCAAGCGAACCAGACATCAGCATCTCACGAAAAAAATTACCGATTCATGACTATCATTCTTTGAAAAAAGGTCTTACCTTCTCGGCTTGCGGTAGTTTTGACTTAACGATTTCTCAAAGAAGCTGTCAGTGTAACGACTGTCTGATAAAAGTCTCAGTTGAGGAAACTCTAATGAAAAAAATTAGAGATATAAAGGTATTATTTCCTGAAATGAAACTGACTACATCTTTGGTTTATGATTGGTGTGAGCGTGCGATCGTTTTTAAAAGGATACGGCGGATACTTAAAAAGAAATTCACTGTTAAAAGCAAAGCTACAGGGACGTATTACGACTAGTTAAGAACGAGTCGGACAATGCCGCTCATTTTTAGCTCATCTCGGCAAAAAAATAGCTGGTCTCACCCTCGGACAGCTCTTGAATAATCAAGACAAAATAACTTCGGCAATAGTGAATAGTATTAAAGCCGTTTGATTGGTCATTTTATTACAGAATTAATATAATAAATATGGGTGGGGGCAACAGTCTCAGTCCAATACTATACAGGAGGGTATGTTAATGGTAGATGCAAACAAAAAAGTGATCGGTAGTTATGCAACCAAAGAAGAAGTATTTGATGTGGTTGATCGGTTAAACAAGGAAGGTCATCCAAAGCAGAATATTATCTTGTATTCAAATAAGGAAACAGCTAGCACGCTAGGCCATCACGACGCAGTCGAAATTGTGGCTGACAAGAGCGATGCGACACGTCCAGACGATACGGATAAAAATGATGATCGTTCAATGTGGGATAAAATAAAAGATGCGTTCACTTCAGACACCTATGATTATAAGGATGAGCATACCCGTGATGACTATGATCAGGGAACTGACATTTTATATCCGTATAGAGATGACATCGCTAAAGGCAATGTTGTTGTTGTCGTAGATAATTACGAAGGTCGATCAACTGAAGAAACGGCTACTGCCGGTAATACGTCCGCTATGCCGTCGGATGTCGGGCACTCAGAAGATCCGGGAAACACGTCTGCAATGCCATCTGATGTCGGCCGTTCGGCAGAACCCGAAAACGATCCTTTAACAAAGGGTAGAGAGTTCAGCCGCGAAGACGAGACCAATGATGGCTATAAAAAATAAATAATCTTTTAATTTTTTAGTCTATTACCTGCTATTTGTATAGTAGGTAATAGTTTTTTAATACAATTAAACCGTTCATTAAAAAAATGTGTCTATCTTTTCATTTTCCTCTTAAAACTGGTAAAATAGAGAGAGTAGAAAATAAGAGGTGACATATGAATTCAGTTAATTTATCAGAACGGCTTCAAGTCGTTGCAGATTATGTTGAAGAGGGTGCAAGACTTGCAGACATAGGATCAGACCATGCCTATTTACCGTGTTACTTGGCACAAAATAAGCATATTGATTTCGCCGTTGCAGGTGAAATCGTTGAAGGTCCTTACTTAAATGCAGTCAATGAAGTTTCCAAGCTTCATTTAGAAGAAATTGTCGCTGTGCGTCTGGGTGACGGACTGCGTGTATTGAAGGAAGAGGATCATATAACAACTATCACGATCGCGGGTGTAGGTGGCCCGTTGATCAAGCGGATCTTGGAAGAAGGGAAGCAACTGAAAAAACGATCCGGGCAGGAGACGCTTATCTTACAGCCCAATGTAAACGAACGAACGGTTCGACAGTACTTAATGAAAGAAGAATATGAAATCGTAGCAGAAACGATTATAGAAGAAAATGATAAAATTTATGAGATCATCAAAGCTAAAACTAGTGAAACAAGACAGGAGTATTCGGAAAAAGACTTGCTGTTCGGCCCTTTTTTAAGCAAAGAAAAAGCGCTTGTATTCATAAAAAAATGGTCCAGTGAAGCTCAGAAAACAAACTACATCTTAGAACAAATGAAAAAAGCAGATCAAGCGGATAGCGTGAAAATAGGTGAGCTGGAGACACAGTTAGATCTAATCAAGGAGATGATAAAGTGAACAACGTCATCGTTTCGGATATCATAAAGCAAATAGACCGTTTGGCGCCACCGGATTTAGCTGAAAGCTGGGACCCTATCGGATTATCATTTGGCGGACTCAATCAAGACGTTAAGCGCGTACTTGTTGCCTTAGACGTTGATAAAGACACAATCAGTGAAGCAAAAAAACACAATGTCGATTTGATCCTTACGCACCATCCGGCGATCTTCAGAGCTCAAAAAACATTGAATCAAGAAGATGCCAGAAGAAGAGAGTACATTGATCTGCTCAAGTCGGATATTGCCGTTTATTCTGCCCATACCAATTTAGATGCAGCAAAGGGTGGAATGAACGACTGGCTGGCGGATACTTTAGACATAGACAAAAACAACCGTGAAATCCTTTCCCTTCGTTTAAACCGCGGTTTCAAAAAAATAGCTGTTTACGTACCTGATTATGCTGCCGAAAAAGTAAGACAGGCTTTACATCAGGTCGGTGCAGGTCAAATTGGCGACTACAAGGACGTGTCGTATACGCTGGAAGGCTATGGACGATTCACTCCGCAGAAAGGTTCCAACCCAACTGAAGGAGTCGTTGGAAAGGAAGAAGTCATTCAAGAGCAGCGCATTGAAATGATGATCAAAGACGAAGACGTGTTCAGAAGTATTGCGGCATTAAAAGATGCCCATCCATATGAAGTTCCGGTTTTTGATTTATTTACACTGAAAAATCAGGAAGAAGCGTTTGGCTTCGGCCGCGTGGGGATACTTAATAAAACTCTCACTACAGAAGAACTTGCCAAAAAAGTGATTCACCTGTTTGACGTTGATGGTGTAAGATACGGCTCTGTCGACCCAGATAAAAAGCACAAAAAGATCGCCATTTTAGGTGGTTCTGGAGAAAAGTATTATCAGGAAGCACTCAGCAAGGAGGCTACGCTATATATCACAGGCGACATCTCTTATCACGGCGCACAGGACATGCTGAGAGAGGGTTTGGACTTTATCGATGCCGGCCATTATATGGAAGCCGTATCAGTTTCCAAGTTAGCTGAGTATCTGAATCACTGTAAAGTAGAACACTCATGGGATATTGAAATACTCGAATCACACGTTCAAAAAGATGTATTCAACTACTTAAAATAGAGGCGGGATAAAATGTACAAGAACTTAGTCGATCAATTTTTAACTTATGTCAAAATCGAAACACAATCTGATAGTAATTCAGCCACTGTACCTACGACACAGACACAAGTCGAATTTGCGAAAATATTGATGAATGATCTTAAGGCGATTGGGATGGAAGAAGTGGAATACAATGATACCAATGGCTTTGTGACGGCGACTCTGTCCGCAAATACGGATAAAGAAGTACCGGTCATTGGGTATATTGCTCACATGGATACTGCTGACTTTAATGCAAAAGGTGTTAATCCACAGATTCATGAGAATTACGACGGTAAAGAAATCATCTTAAATAAAAAGTTAGGTGTAAAGTTGTCACCAAAAGATTTTCCGAATCTGAAAAACTACATTGGTCAGACATTGATCACCACAGATGGCAAAACGTTACTCGGATCAGATGACAAGTCAGGTATTGTAGAAATCTTTGCTGCTATGGAACATTTAATCAGTCATCCGGAAATCAAACACGGGAAAATACGTGTAGCGTTTGGTCCTGATGAAGAAATCGGTGTGGGTGCTGACAAATTTGACGTTGAGCATTTCAATGCTGATTTTGCCTATACCATTGACGGGGGACCTGTTGGAGAGCTGGAGTATGAATGCTTCAATGCTGCGAGCGCGAATGTACTGATTCAAGGTAAAAATGTTCATCCTGGAACTGCAAAAGATAAAATGGTCAATGCACTAAGCCTGGCTATCGCTTTTGATGATGCATTACCTAGTCATGAAGTACCAGAAATGACAGAAGATAGAGAAGGTTTTTTCCATCTAATGGGACTAAAAGGTACTGTAGAAGAAGCTGAGATGGCTTACATTATCAGAGACCACGACAGAGAGTTATTCATCAAACGCAAACAATTGATGCGTGATATTGCTTTACGATTAAATGCGCCTTTTGAAGAAGAACGCGTAAAAGTGATTATGAAAGACTCTTATTACAATATGCGTGATGTTATTGAAAAAGATATGAGACCGGTGGAAGTAGCTGACAAAGCTATGAGGAACTTAGGTATTGAACCGGACATAAAACCGATCAGAGGGGGCACAGATGGCTCTAAAATTTCATTCATGGGTCTGCCTACACCAAATATCTTTGCAGGTGGCGAGAATTTCCACGGTCGCTATGAATTTGTAACTGTAGAGAGCATGGAAAAAGCCAAAGATGTCTTGATCGAAATTGCTCGTTTAGCAGCAGAATAAGTTTTCAAGAAAGGATAGAGGGCGATAAGGCTTTCTTTCCTTTCTTCTTTTTATGCTGATTATTTGATAGAATAAGAGTATTGATAGAAATCGCCGACTAATTGAAAGGAATGTTTCCGAATGGGTCTACAGTTTATATTAGGACGTTTACATACAACTAAAAAGGACCACATATATAACCAGCTTGTAGAATGGTCACAAGCAGATAGTGAAAATCAAGTGTTTTATCTCGTGCCGGATCATATAAAATTCGAGTCAGAGATGAATATTTTAGAATTTATCAAAACCAACCAAAGTGACCACAGTGATCACTATGCGGGCATGATCAATTTACAAGTATTCAGTTTCAGTCGTTTAGCCTGGTATTATCTTCAAGATACAGCTATATTCAGTCGTTCTCAGCTCACTGAAACAGGTTTATCCATGCTGATACGAAAAATATTGAAAGAAAAGGAAGAAGATTTAACCATTTTTAGAGGAGAAAGCCACCAGCAGGGTTTTGTCGATAAAACCACCACCTTATTTATGGAAATGAGAAACGGCCGCGTCCAACCTGAAGATTTAGAAGAACTCTTCCTAAATCAATGGACAGATGAACATGAGCACAATGATTTGAAATTAAAACTTAAAGATATCAAGCAATTATACGAAGCGTTTATGAATCAACTTCTTGGAAAATATATAGAAAAAGAAGATGTCCTGGAAGCATTGATTCAAGAAATCAAAAAAAGAGACATGAGTCGCACACTGATCGTTATTGATAATTTCAATAGTTTTTCTGCCCAAGAACAAGCGTTGATTCTTGAACTCATAGAGCAAGCTCAAGAAGTCAAAGTCTCATTGATTTTAGATAAAAAACACGCGGTAGAACCGCCGGAATTAACGAACTTTTTTCACGAAACAGGTATGACCTATTATCGTTTGTATCAGCAAGCACGTGAAAAAAGACTTCAAGTTCAACACGACATCCTGCTGAATGAATCAAGCAGTGAACAGTGTCTTGAGCTGAATACACTTGAGGAATATTGGGTGAATAGCTTTGACTTATCACCTAAAAACGCTTTAAGTACAGAATTAGACATGACAAACTGCATTGAAATAAGAGAAGCTGAAAGCAGACAAGCCGAAGTATTGCATACAGCAACTACAATCAAAAGATTGGTTGCATCTAACTATTACAGATATAAAGACATTCTCGTGGTCTCACGTAGGTTAGACGATTATAAACAAATGTTAGAAGCGACCTTTGCTGAGAACAATATTGAATTATTTGTCGATCAAGCGGACCATATGTCGGGGCATGCTTTAGTTGAAGCGATACAAAGTCTCTTTCTTATCCGTAAAAAATATTGGCGTTACGATGACATCATGCGTTTTCTTAAAACCGAATTACTCATTCCTTTAACCGACGAAGATGAAATACCTAAAGATAATCTAGAGAAGCTGACTTTTTGGAATGAGAAAACAAAAGCTTGGCGGACGCAAATGGACACGTTGGAAAATGTCGTATTAGCTTATGGGTATGAAGGCAGAGAATGGCTGGACGATAGAGAATGGATCTATGCCCGTTTTCATCTTGAAGAAATGGATGAGCAGCTAGATGCTGACAAGCTCATGCAGGCAGAAGCCAACGCAGCAAAAGATATGATCAGAAAGGTTTTGATTCCTTTCTATGATCAATTAGCTAATGTAGAAACCAATCGGGATGCTGCGCGACTCCTTTATCAGTTTCTGGATGATCAGGGTTTCAATAAGCAATTGTTGTATTGGCGAGATCAGGCTATTGAACAAGGAGACTTGGATGAGGCACGCAAACATGAACAGGTATGGCAAACCTTTATACAGCTATTAGATGAATTCGTAGATGTGTTGGGCGACGAACCGTGGAATATGGATTCTTTCCTGTCGATTTTAGAAACCGGTTTTGAACAGGCCACGTACAGTATTGTGCCACCGAGTATCGATCAAGTGATGTTTACGAACTTCGACAAGTCCCGGATCAATACAAAAAAAGTCGTGTTTATTTTAGGTATGACGGATACGCAACTGCCTATGAATCAAGAAAATGACTCGATATTTACAGATGAAGACCGGGAAGCACTCTCTGTTTATTTACCTGATGATAAATATTTGGCCCCAACAACGAGCGGACGTTTAGCTAGCGAGCCTTTTGCGGCCTATGCAGCCTTTATGAATGCTTCAGAAAAACTTATATTCAGCTACCCTGTAAAAAATGATGGATCTGGGGATAATCAGTTAAGTCCTTACGTTGAAAGGATCAGTCGTCAATTGAACGTTCCTGTTAAACGGAAACAGACAGAAGCAAGTAGCCTAACCAATGAGCCACTGGAAACGCTGTTGACATACGTGGGTTCCCGTCGAGAAACATTGGGACATCTGGTCAATGTGTTACGAGAGGGCATTGACAAGGAACATCAGCCGTCACTTTTCTGGTTGAAACTTTATCAGTCATTGATCAAACAGGCTACGGATACTGAGAGAAAAATTCTTAGCAGTCTGGAATACTCCAATATCCCGACACGACTCGACCGTGATCTGGCTGAAGAATTATACGGTAAAGACTTATACTTATCGGTATCGCAACTCGAGAGTTTTTATTTGGATCCATATAGTCATTTCCTGCGATACGGTTTGAAGTTGAAAGAACGCTCCGTTCAGGAACTGACACCGGCAGAAACTGGAACGTTTTTCCATGATGCGTTAGACAGTATATTTAAAACGATCGTTACCCGTGATTTGAAGATAAATGAACTCACTGACACCGAACTAAACAAATTGACTGATGAAGTCTTGGCCTTGATGTACGAAAAAAATAAATTCCGCTTGCTTTCCATGTCGAACCGCATGAAGTTTATCCGAAAGCAACTCAGCAACACGATTCGTCAAATGATGTGGGCGATAACTAATCAGTCACGCCGATCAAGCATGGTCACGCAAAAGTCAGAAGTCCTCTTTGGACGTATTGCCGGTAAACAAGGGGTGCCTGGTTTATCCTTTCCATTAAGTAATGGTGGAAACCTGCATGTCAGAGGTAAAATCGACCGTCTAGATGCTGTTGAACTCGACAATCAATTGTACATCAGCGTTGTCGATTATAAGTCTGGAGACAAGAAACTTGAATTTGATGAAATATATCATGGTTTGATGATGCAACTACTTACGTACCTGGATACTGCCGTAGAGCATTCAGAAGAATTATTCGGTAAGAAGGCCAAACCCGCGGGTGCCTTTTACGCTCAAGTCAAAAACCCATTACTCGATAGTCGCGCTGTTAAAGGCAAAGACTGGCATACTGAAATGTTGAAAGAGTTTAAAATGAAAGGGTTACTGCTTAATGAAGAAGACTTGTTACAAAATATAGACAAAACACTGGATAACGGCCTTTCCTCACTTGTGTATCCTTTAAGGAAACTAGTAAAAGGGGAGCTTCGAGGTTCGTTCATTACTCTGGAAGACTTGGAGTTGCTTCTGAAGCATCACCGGATCAAGATCAAAGAAGCAGGCAATCTAATTTTGTCAGGCGAGAACCAGCTGGCGCCATTCTATGAGAAGAAAAAATTTACACCTACAACGGTTGGTGGCGAATACCATCCTATTTCACAGTTCGATGTCCTGCTTCCGAACAATCAGAACTATTACCGAAACTTGCCTAAAATTAAAGATCAGGATGAACTGATGCAAAAACTTAAAGAGAGATATCAGATCATTGAACCCAGCAAGGAGGACGATGAAGCATGACAACACTACCTGAAAAGCCTCAAAATTCACAGTTCACTGATCACCAGTGGCAGGCTATTCACGATGACGGTAAAAATTTGCTTGTTTCGGCATCAGCCGGATCGGGGAAGACCACCGTCCTCGTTCAGCGTGTGATCGAAAAGATCAAAAAGCAGACGGATATCAATCAGCTGCTCGTCGTGACATATACCAATGCGGCAGCCAGAGAGATGAAGCAGCGAATCCAGTTAGCCATTCAAAAAGAAATAAATGAAAATCAAGACGCTGATTTAAAGCATCATCTGATCAGACAGATGCCTCTGCTCGGACATGCGGATATATCGACGCTGCATTCTTTCTGCCTGAAAGTCATACGTCGTTATTACTATCTGATCGATTTCGATCCGGTTTTCCGATTATTAACGGATGACACGGAAATAGCCTTGATGAAAGAAGATGTCTGGGATGATCTGCGTGAAGAACTCTACGGTATTGATGACAGTATTTTCGAACAACTAGCGACAGCTTATTCAAGCGATAAGAATGATGATGGTGTGACTGATTTAGTCTTGTCGTTATACGAATTCTCTCGGGCAAATCCCGATCCATTGAAGTGGCTATCTGAACTCAGCCAGATGTATACGGTAAAAGACAATGATCTAGGACGCAGTTTTGTCTTTCAGCACCTGATAAAAACGCAGCTGCTAAGTACATTGAATAATATCAAAGAATTACTTGAAGACGCAATCGCTATGGGCAATGGTGAAGAAGAACTAAGCAAAACACTTGCTATTTTAGCAGACGATCAGTCACATATAAGTCAAATCGAAACACTTGTCATGGACAACAAGCTGAACGATGCCTTTGCCCTGATTGAAAATTTTAGTCACGCGAGATGGTATGCCCCTAACAAGAAAGACACGCCCGAAATCGTTAAAGAAACCGGCAAGGAAATGAAGCCATTCAGAGACAAAGCAAAAGATTTGTATTCAGACATGGTCGCTGACATTTTTGCATTTTCTCCAGATGAACACTTGGATAACATGGCCAAGGTTAAAGTGCTAGTCGAAGAGATGGCTCGAGTAACGACGCTCTTTTATAAACGCTATCAAGCCTTTAAAGCGGATCGAAAAGTCCTGGACTTCAACGACTTGGAACATTTAACGCTGAAAATATTAGCCAATGAAACAGGTGAGGGGAAAGAGCCTTCTGAAGCGGCGAATCATTACCGTCGCCAATTCAAAGAAGTCATGATCGATGAGTACCAAGATATTAATCAGATCCAAGAAGAAATACTGAAATGGGTCACCAAACCCGACCCCAATAAAGGTAATCAATTTATGGTGGGTGACGTGAAACAGTCTATTTATTCCTTCCGTCTAGCCGATCCAAGTTTGTTTATCGATAAGTATGAGCGATACGCAACTAAAGAAACCGGTGAACGCATTATATTAGCGGAAAATTTCCGTTCCAGAAAAGAAGTGCTATCCTTTACCAATTTTATCTTTGATCAGCTGATGGATAAAGAAGTCGGAGAGCTGACCTATGATGACTCAGCCAAACTGGTTAATGGTTTCACGGCTTTCCCAGAATCAGACAACTTTCAAACCGATATCCTGCTTTACGAATCAAAAGAAGATGATTCTGAAGAAGAAGAGGACGAACCAGCAGCACTTTCCGTATCCTTTCAAATCGATACAAAGACAAAAGGTGAACTATACATGGTGGCCAATAAAATCCTCGAGATGATGGCCAATGGTTATGAAATATATGATAAAAAGGCCCAAGCCATGAGCCCGCTTGAGCTCAAAGACATTGTATTGTTGACTCCTACAAAGAAAAATAACTTGGATATTCAAGACATATTCAAACAGTTGGGGATACCAACTGCGGTGAAGGATACGCAAAACTATTTCCAAACCACTGAAATAACAATCATGATGTCTATCCTTAAAATCATCGATAATCCAGAGCAGGATATCCCCCTGGCTGCTGTGTTGCGGTCACCGATTGTCGGATTAGATGAAGTGGACTTGACGCGTATTCGTATTATGGATAAACAATCTTCTTACTTCGACGCATTGACTCAGTTCGCTGATAAGGAGGACTGGGAAGATATCAAGAATATAAATCTGCAGGTGAAGATTCAGACCTTCTTGGAACTGCTTGAAAAATGGCGCAAACAGTCACGGAGACAATCACTTGTCGCTCTCATTTGGATGATTTTTGAAGACACCGGCTTTTTACATTATGTCGGTGGCATGAGTTCTGGAAGACAAAGGAAAGCTAATCTTCACGCTTTGTATGAACGGGCGTCGGCGTATGAAAAGACGTCATTCAAAGGTTTGTTCCAGTTTATCCGATTCATCGAGAAGATGCAGAAAAAAGACAAGGATCTGGCTGAACCTCAAGCTATTTCAGATAGCGAAAATGCTGTCCGGGTCATGACCATACATGCCAGCAAAGGATTGGAGTTCCCGATCGTCTTTGTACTGGACATGACGAAGAAGTTCAATATTAGAGATGCTCAGGGTGCAACGGTTTTCGATGAAGAATATGGGGTAGGCGCGGAATACCGTGATTTGGAATCCCGAGAGAAAAAAACGACACTGCCGGAAAAAGCATTGAAGTATAAAAAGAAAACTAAACTTCTGTCTGAACAAATGCGTGTGTTGTACGTGGCATTAACACGAGCAGAACAGAAATTAATATTAGTTGGCTCGTACAAGAACAAGGAAGATGCTTATAAACGGTGGGGCCTGGTTGGCGGACACCCGAAACGCGTGCTTCCTGCGGATATGCGTTTGGGTGCTCGAGGGTTTATGGACTGGATCGGCTTCAGTATCATCAGGCATGAACACATGGATGATGAGCGAACCATTGAGGCACAAAACGCAGCGATTCATCACTACGACACTTCCTTTGATGTTCATTTTTATAATCAGGAAGAACTGGAGCACGCACTGCTTTCTCATCAAAAGTCAGATACAACCGAGTGGTATCCAAAATTGAAAGAAGGAACTTTAAACGCACAGGCGGACGATGGGATCAAAGAAGCGGTGAAAGACGCCATTGAATTAATGAACAAACCTTACGCTTATCAGATTGCAACTCAGACAACCAGTTATCAGTCGGTTTCAGAAATCAAGCGTTTGTTTGAAGAACCTGATGATGGCCAAATGGTCAAAATCGATATCACCAAACCAAGACAGATCAATCGTTATGTCGAAGATCAGCTCAGTCGACCGTCCTTTATTCAAGAGGATCTAAATCCGACACCCGCTGAAGTAGGTAAGGCCACACACTTGGTTCTGCAAACGCTCGATTTAAATGAGAAACCTACGAATGAATCAGTTGAAACATTGATTACTCATCTCGTTGACGAAAAGGTGTTTACGGAAGAACTGGCTGGTCTTATTCGGATAGAAGAGATCCTAAACTTCTTTGAAACATCCTTTGGTGCCTATATTATTGATCATGCACCCTTCATGAAACGAGAGGTCCCTTTCTCATTACTCATGGAAGCGAAAGATATTTTCAATGATATGGAAACCGTTGACGATAACGTGCTGATTCACGGGATCATAGATGGATATATCGAACAAGAAGAAGGCATTGTTTTGTTTGACTATAAAACGGACCGTGTGTCTCACTTGGGAAAGCGAGCAGGGGACGAAATGCTGAATAAATACCGTGGCCAGCTGACTCTCTATAAACGAGCTTTGGAATCGATCCTCAATAAACCCGTTATAGCATCACATCTGGTCATGCTTGATGTCAGTGAGACGGTCCGGGCCGGCTAAAGGTACTATTTAACTTTCAACTTGACTCCAACAACAATTATTATTAAAAGAACAGGGGAACAACTCAATTTATAATGAGTTGTTCCTCTGTTCTTTGTTTTTTAACGACAATAGGTAAGTTATTGGCATGATTCGCTTCCTTCCTTTGATGGAACGAGCATTATCGGGGCCTGATAACCGTTACTCGCAGCGCCACATCGATTTGAGTGACTATTATAAAGTTACAAAGCCCCACAACCATCAACTCAAGATGAATGATTAGGCGAGTGCGCCTAATCAAGCCCATCATATCTCTGTTTGCGTTTTTTTAGCAAGAAAAAAAGGCCGAGACAAAAGTCTCGGCCTTTATAATACATTTAGTCAAAACTGTATTGAGCACTTTCGGAATAAGAGTTACCGGCATTCCAAAGCAGGAATTCATTGACACCATATTCGTTGAGTGCGCGAATCTGATCTTCTACTTCTTGGGCACCGTATCGTTTATACCATCCGGAGCCTAGATAGGAAGCGGTAAAGTCTTGAATCCAGGGACGTGAAACGGGTGCATCCTCGCCCAAGTTGCCCAAGACTTCATTTTCATACTCCATGTATCTGGCAACCACATTATAGGGTTCCAAGTCTGGTTTGGCGATTCCAAGCGAACCGGGTCCCCAGTGACTTGGATAAATCATTGATGAAATGACATCAACATTCTCGGAAATACGAGAGAAGTTTTGACCGATACCCGGTGCTTCTTCAATCGTTGCTGCGTATCCGAATATATCGACGGAAACGTCTACGTCAAACGGTTCGAGCTCACGGCGTGCATAGGCTACAAAATCAGTAACTGCTTCCACGCGTTGTTTCACATTGTCGAGATCGCTACCCTCGTAGTCTTCACGTGAATAAATGACATCGTCATCACGGAGTTCAAAACCTTCAGGGAAACGAACATAGTCGAACTGAATATCTTTGAAGCCTAGTTTAGCTGCTTGTTTTGCGACTTCTATGTTGTAGTCCCAAACTTCTTTCATAAACGGATTAACGAAAGCATGACCTGCTCGGTTAGTCCATACAGAACCATCAGTGTGTGTAAAGGATAAGTCCGGACGTTCTTTGGCTAGGTTGTTATCTTTAAAGACCACGATACGAGCGATAGGGTAGATGCCGTTTTCTTCTAGTTGAGGCATCAACTGCTCCGGATCGACCCAATTTCTAGTGTTTTCAGCGATCAATTCATGATCCGAATCGATTGGCATCGTGATGTCACCATAATCATCTTTGACGTCGATGACCATTGAATTCAGTTCTGTGCGATTCATTAAATCTATTAAGCTTTCCATACGTGAGCCACCAGCAGAATTTGCTGTCAGGAAAATACCTTTGACGCCGTCTTCCGGATAAGGAATATCTACGCCGCTGTCATACTTGAATTGACTGGGAAACGTTTCTGGAATCATTAAAAGTGGCTCTGAACTCATGGTTAAGTATGTTGTTTCGACTTGCTGGACTTCTGTTGTTGCTTCAGCCTCTACACTAGTACTTCCTAAAGCACTAACTGACAGAAGTGCGGCTGAGCAGAAGAGGGTCTGTTTAAATTTTTTCATCATTCGCTAACATCCTCACTTTCTAATTCATTGGATAGGATCAAATCTGGATCTAATAATTCAAAATCATTGTCTCTTAAGCCGTCAATAATTGCAGGGACTGCTTTTGCGGTCCATTCACGGTCATGCATAAGTAAATTAGAGCCTGGTACAAGTAGATTGGTATTGATCATGATGTCCGTCAAAGCTTCCGGATCTCTATACGCGTCTTCCCAATCATAACCGTATGTCCAGTTCATCAAAGCCATGCCTTCATCTTGAACGACTTGTTTGGAATGGTCAGTATTTTGTCCGAAGGGTGCTCTAAAGAAGCGCGGACGTGTACCGATGATTTCTTCGACCAGATCGTTGGTTGTGATGATTTCTTCTGTTTGTTTTTCTTCAGAAATAGAAGGCAGGCTCGCGTGAGTGTGCGTATGATTACCTATTGCAAAACCCATTTCGTGAACTTCAGTTAAAATGGCTTTGCCTTCGTCATCTTCAAGATACATGCTATTGACAAAGAAGATTGCCGGTGCATCTTTTTCAGCCAAAGACTGAGCGATTTTCAACGTGTGTTCGTTGGGACCATCGTCGAACGTCAATAGGGCCACTTGCTTGTTGGCTTCTTTACCGTCGATCACGTTGATATAGGCTAAATTGTCACTCACTTCGTATAAGTACTCTATAGATTCGGCCACATCGGCTTCTTCTTCAACATCCTCTTCCAATTCATCCGTTTCTTCATCAGAGGAGTCAGTCGTTTCTTCCTGATTGGTCACTTCTGAATCCTGGCTCGTTTCATTATTCTCGGTTTCAAGAGTTTCTTCACTGTTTGCTGCTCCACACGCAGTAAGCAGGAGCGTGGAAGCAAGTAGGGTAGATAGGATTATTTTTTTCATGCTGATACTCCTTTATTCTTCTTCGCTTAGTTGTGCGTCAATAGAGGACTTTAACGCTGAAAGCTGGCCATTGATTGCAATCAGGGCTCCATCTATTTCCGGAAACATCTGTAACAGTGTTACACGTTCGTCGTTGATTCGATCGATGCCTTCGACAAAATCATCATAGGTAGCATTCTCATCCGCTAAACCTGTGAAATAGTCGCGCTGATTGTCCAAACTTGTTTTATAATTGTCGATGTAACTGGAGAGGTGTGTGTTGAAATTGCTGACTGATTCATTGACTGCATTGACCTCTTCATGATCGAGAAGTTCGCCCTCATAACTCGTCAGTGTTTCCTGGTGTTCTTCAAATTCACTTTGCTTGTTTTCCAGCTCTGTCACGATTTCTTCTCTGGAAGCAATGTTTTCAAAGACAGGAGAAGATTCATCCCCTAAAGTTGCCAAGTCATCATCCGTTTGCATTGTTTCGTCAAAATGACTTTGTAAATCTGCTTCTGACATGACCAATTGGTTGAATGTCTCAACCGTTTCGTCTTTGATGCGGTCAATCTCAATTGTAGCGTCTTGCACATCATCTAAATTTTCCGAATCACAACCAGCTAACAACAAAGGTACAGCCGTGAGTGAAACTAGTGCCCACTTTCTAATAATCATATCTTATCTCCTTTAAAAGTATAACTTAAGTATTTTGGTATCTTGTAGAGTATATCAAAAAGCTATTGTATTTAAAATGCTTTTGTTCATATATTGTTAATAATTTAGTAATTTTGTTAAAGAGACTCGTATAG
>NZ_LSRN01000068.1 GCF_001885615.1 Alkalibacterium sp. 20
TTTCTTTGGCCACTTGAAAGATGAAATCTACTATGAAACTTGCACGTCAGTGCAAGAATTAAGATTAGTTATTGATGATTATATGGACTATTACAACAACGAACGAGGACAATGGAAACTAAAAAAAATGACTCCGGTATCATACCGAAGCCAGCTTCTTTTACAACCCGCAGCATAGGGTGTTTTTTATACTCTCCTTGACATAGGGTCCGGTTTAATAGGGTTCTCGGCACGTTATTTTTAAGTTATTTCGTGTCTTATATTTTTACTTGTTTTTAAAGATTTACCTCGACTACTTTTTGAGGAGTGTTTAAAGAGGTTAGTCTGAGATCAATTAGTTGAAACGCACAATTTCTTCGACTAAATCCACTAAGTTACTGTTTGAGATATCTGGTTTCAAATAGTAAGGGTTATATTGATCTTTCTTGCGTTTAATAAAGGCTGTATTAAGTCCAGCTTTTTTAGCACCGAACAGATCCCAATCATGTGCAGCGACCATGACCGTCTCGGCAGCATTAATTTTTTCTTCTTTTAGTACATAATTATAAATATCTTCAAAAGGCTTATATTTTTTTACTGAATCTACAGAATAATAAGCGTCAAATAAATCGATGAGGCCAGAATTATTTAACTGTTCCTCAACCATTTTATAAGAAGAATTAGTTACTGAAATAACTTTGATATCATGGTCTTTCAATAATTTAAGAGCTTCAGCTACATCGTCATGTGCAGGAAGTTTTCGGAACGATCCAAGAATATCTGTTTTGATTTCATCAGTCAGTTCCTTGTCGCTCTCTAAAAAGACACTTTCCAACGCTGCTTCTGCAAGTTTTCCAAAATCAGTATAGTCATCCATACCGCCTATAACAGTAGACGAATGAAGAAGCTTAGAAAACCAGTACTTAAGAACATATTTATCTTCAAAATATTTATCGAAATTTTCTTTTAATACGCTCAAATCCAACAGCGTCTCGTTCATATCGAATAATACCGTTTTTATCATCTCTTCAGCTCCTTATATAATAAGTTCATTTCGAATAAGTTGTGTTAAATATGCTTCATTTTTATTCTTTTGTCCAATTTGGAATCATTTCGACATCGGCAGCTTCTAATGATGTGAATATTGGACATCTTGAATCAACTATTTTTTGTAATTCATTGAGACGCTCTTCCGATTCGCTTGTTTTAACGCGGGCATTTATTTTAACTGATTGGAAGTAGGGACGAACATCTTTATTACCCATCATGCCTTCTGGATTCATTTCTGCTCTTATATCAAATTCTATACCTTGAAGATCAAAATCCATTTCGGCTGCTGCCATATTAGCTATAGCATTCTCACATCCTGCTAGTGAAGCTAAAAATGACCCCAGTGGATTAGCTCCTTCATCTTTTCCGCCCATTTGTTTAGGTTCATCAATGATGATTTGATGCCCTTTGGAATCAGCTATTGTTTGCATCCCTATTGAAGTTGCTGTAATTCTTTCGATTTTTTTAGCCATTTTATTTTCTCCCATTCATGTTAGTTGTATTCTTGCTCGTTCTATAAGTATTGCTTGATCAACTGGTACTTTATCGTTTAATACAGGTGGAATCATTTTACAAGGTCCATACCAAAGTGCTCTAGGTCTATGGATAACTATGTCCTCTTTTGTTCATCTACAAATGTTATATCTGTTAAACTCTAATTAGACATAATATCTCCTTTCACCTTATAACCATTAAAATTGATTCAAGTGGTTACTTATCAACAGTACAGTATGGTATTATTAAAGTCAACCAATCAACTTAAAGGAGATTTTTTAAATGATCAATAATTTAGAAACCAGATATTCTTATGTATCCGATTATTTATTCATTAATATACTTAACACAATTAATGGAAGAAACAATGTTTTTACAGATTTTCTTGAAGAAGACGGTTTAATGGTTGCTTGGCTCTCATTAATGAAAGAAAAAGGCTTACTAAATTCCGAACAAGTGGAGAAAATAAACGAATCTTCCATTGATATAAAAAAAATACAATTATTTCGTGAGCAGTGTAGATCCTTCTTTTTAGAACCCGAAACACAATCAAAATTCTTAGAAAGCCTGGCATCTAATACTGAGAAGGCACCTCTTTTTTTCGACAAAGAATTCAGACCTACACCAAGTACAGGCGGAACTGATGGACTCATTTCACTTATCGCTTATGACATGCTTACGGCCCATCATAATGGACTGTTTCCTAAAATAAAAAAATGCAAGTCCAATACATGCTACGCATTATTCGTTGATACAAGCGGAAGACGAAAGTGGTGCTCAATGGAAGTTTGCGGGAACAGAACAAAAGCACGTAAACACTATGCTAAAAAAAGTAGTGAATAGACAAAATATAAGGGATGAATATAGATAAGAAATATAATAATAAGATGATAGGTAAATACAGATTTAAAAGAGTCTACAGAGAAAAGGGTATAGATTGATCTATAGCAATCGTTTGGTTTTAAAACAATCTGTAAATGATCAGTCGATGTCTTTTAAACCAAATCTGAATGAAAATTAAGTAATTAAGAATATGGAAGGAGTACTTCTACCCTATGACAGTATTTGAAGAAATCAAACGGGAAATAATGGCTGACCCAATGAATGAAACATATACAAATAGAGGAGTGTCGCCACTATTCAAGGCGTCCAAAGAAGCACGGATCGCTGTCGTCGGGCAAGCTCCGGGTCGCAAAGCAGAAGAGTCCCAGTTGTTCTGGAACGATCCAAGCGGGGACCGCCTACGTGAGTGGATGGGGATATCTCGAGATGTGTTTTACAGCACAGAAAAGATTGCGCACTTACCCATGGACTTTTATTACCCCGGCAAAGCGAAGTCAGGAGACGTCCCGCCGCGCAAAGGGTTTGCAGAAAAATGGCACCCCCAGTTGTTAAAGGAGATGCCACAGGTTGAGACGATCATTCTTATAGGAAGTTACGCTCAGAAATACTATTTAGGCAAACGGCGCGAGAAAAACTTGACTGAAACTGTCCGGAATTTTGAGCAGTATATGCCGGAATACTTGCCGCTGGTTCATCCTTCACCGCTGAATTATGGATGGATGAAAAAGAATCCCTGGTTCGAAATGGAAGTCCTGCCGACACTAAAAGAACTGGTAAGTATAAATTTATAAAGCTTTTAAGTTCAATTCTTTTAGTGTGGCGTCAATAAATTCTCGACGCATTTTAAAGTCGCTGCCGTATTGTTTGACCGCGGCAATCCTGCCTTCATCCGAATAGAAGCCCGCGTATTTATCTGGATCTTCCACAGCAGAAACGACGGATTGTGCCCCTTCGTCCAATGTTTTGAAAAAAGGATCTAATAGTCTGAAGACAAAGGTACCAAGACTCTGACTGACGTTGTTTTTGCCGATGTTCGTTGAAACCATTCCCGGGTGGACGGCCGTTGTTTTGAGTCCTTTGTGGGAGTAGAATTCGTGCAGTTCCTGAGCGAGATAAAGGGTCCCCAGTTTTGAACGCCCATATCCAGCGATTGAAGAGAAGCGTTTTGGCTTAAAGAACGGTCTTTTCATTGGTGCAAATTTGTAAGCATCGGATGAGACGACAACGATTTGTTTACGCTCACTGTTCATGACTAACGGCAGCAGCTCATGTGTCAGTAGGAAAGGACCTATATAATTAGTAGCCATCATCAGTTCGTACCCGTCTACGCTCTTTTCTTTTGACGTTGAAACCATGCCGGCGTTATTGATCAGGCAGTCGATATGATCGAATCTGTTTTTTATCGTGTCTGCCGCTTGTCTGACGGAGGCTAGGACACTCAAGTCACATTCAATAATATCCACGTTCAAGTCGGGATTTAGTTGGAGTAAGTCGTTTTTTAAGTCTGCTCCTTTATCTAAATTTCGGCATAAAAGTAACATGCGGTCAAAACTGTTCGTTAACGCTTTTACCGCGCCACGACCAATGCCGGACGTTGGACCAGTGATTGCTAGTATTGATTCGGTCATATTATTTCCTCCTTATATTATTAATTGTTAATCATTGTCTTTTTCATCTCTTTTTTTCTCTACTATAATTCTTGTTAGATAAGCAACTGGAATAGAGATCCAAAGCAACCCACTTACAAGCATCATACTATTTGACGTGACTAGTCCATCTGATATGAGGGGTGAATAAGGAGAAAAAGAAAGATAAATATTAGCTAGACCTAAGAAAAAGAAGATAACAGCGTATATCTTTGGATTTTGTTTCTTACTAAAATAAGCCCCTTTATAAATGTTCATCACTATGGAGTATCCAATAGCGAGAAAAATCAATAACATGAACTCCAATGATTTTGTTTCCGCCCATTGGAGGTTAAAAATGAGATCGAGGTTAAAATTTAAAACGGTTAAAATGAGTATAATTGCAAATGAGTGATAACCATATTTATAGCGCATGAATTTCTGATATTCATCATAATTAGTCATTTTCATTTCCCTCCCAGAATAAGTCGTTGAGTGTTACGTTTAACGCTTTACAGATTCGGATACATAAGTTGATTGAAGGATTATAATCTCCCCGTTCAATGGCACTTATGGTCTGACGAGTCACATCTACTACATCAGCCAGTTCCTGCTGGGACATGTCCAGTTTTGCTCTGGCAGATTTCAGTTTTAAATTTTTAGACATTGGACCCTCCGTTTCATCATGTTTACCTGACTTAATGTAAACTATATCATACATAAAGACAAGTATAAAGGCTATCTGAAAAAGAGTTGCCTTATTATTCACTATTTAATATCAGAGTATAGATTCTGATAAAAGGTTTGTTTAGAAAAATAGAAGTGGCACACGCTGCATAACTTTATCAATTGAAGCCATTAAAATGGCTAGAAAAAATCATTTAACAACTATGATTTCCCATAGATCAGGGGAAACAGGTGATACATTTATTTCGGACTTTGCAGTAGCAATGAATGTAGGTCAAATCAAAACAGGTTCAATTGCTCGTTCTAAGAGAGTCGAAAAATACAATCGATTTCTACGAATAGAAGAAGAATTAGGAACTTTTGCAAGAATATCTTCTTTTGAAGTATAAAAGAGTTCGTATCAAACTATTTAATTT
>NZ_LSRN01000069.1 GCF_001885615.1 Alkalibacterium sp. 20
TATTCAAGGAGTGATAACAATGAATTATGCTAAATGGGAAAATTTCTTTAATTTTCAATTCGTATTGATAATGTTAATCATTAGATTTTCCGTTTTAGTGCTGATCTCAACTTTAATTAAATGGAAAGATCCAGCCGGATCAATTTTTTAAGTAAAAGAGATTAGGAAAAAATAAAAAGATATTTACACTCTACAAATTTCGTAGTATGAAAGTATAGAGACGGAAGAGAACTGACAGATGTTGAATGATTATTTCGTACAAGAAGATTGATTCGGAAAATGAGCCTGGATGAATTTCCTCAGCTAGTTAATATTTTGAAAGGAGAAATGAGTTTTATCGGTCCTAGATTACTTCCAGAAAATTAATTTACCTTTTTACACACAAGAAAAAACTCCACTTTATCAAATCTGGCATAAGCGCGTGGGCGCGGGCGAATGGGAGAAATAGATTGGGTTGGAAAAGAAAATATGAACTGGATATTTTTTATACTCAGAATGTATCCTTGTTATTTGACATAAAAATATTATTAATGACGATTAAAAAAGTTTTTTTAGGGAGTGATTTCATTGAATATAGAGATGAACCAACCAAATAATTACCAGAGTATCGTTCATAATTAAAAAACATTACACGCAAAAATTTAACTAACGAGAGAAAAGGGGAATTATTATGAATCAGCGTATATTACTTTCTACACCACACATGTCAGGAAATGAAAAAAAATATATCGATGAAGCATTTGAAAGCAATTGGATAGCCCCATTAGGACCCAATGTTGACTCGTTTGAGAAAGAGATAGCCACATATAATGGAGTGAAAGGAGCGTCAGTGACAAGCTCGGGCACGGCAGCCATCCATTTAGCTTTAGCGCTTCTTGGGGTCTGCAAGGATGATGCTGTTTTTGTTTCATCATTCACCTTTGTGGCAAGTGCTAACCCAGTTTTATATTTAGGGGCGGAACCGGTATTCATTGATTCCGAGGAAGATACTTGGAATATGTCGCCAGAAGCTCTAGAGGTTGCATTGGCAGAGGCAAAATCATCGAATCGGATGCCAAAAGCCATAGTTGTAGTGAATTTGTATGGTCAAAGTGCAAAAATGAAAGAATTGACTGATATTGCTCAAGCCTATAACGTTCCTATAGTGGAAGATGCTGCAGAATCGTTGGGATCCACTTATAAAAATAAAAAAAGCGGGACGTTTGGAACAATAGGAATTTATTCATTTAACGGAAATAAAATTATTACGACTTCTGGCGGAGGGGCACTTGTTTCAGATGATGATGAGCTTTTAGTTCGTGCTAAGTTTTTAGCAACACAAGCAAAGGATGATGCGCCGTATTACCAACATTCCCAAGTAGGCTACAATTATCGAATGAGTAATGTAGTAGCGGGTATCGGAAGAGCACAATTAGAAGTATTAGATGAGCGTGTCAACAAAAGAAGAGAAGTATTCAGTATATATCAACAGGAACTGGGCGGTATCCAGGGTGTTCAGTTTATGCCTGAGATGAACGAGACTAAATCTAATCGTTGGTTAACTACCTTGACGCTTGATTGGGAAAAATATAACATTCTTCCTCAAGAATTCATTTCAAAAATGGATGCAGTCGGTATCGAAACACGCTTATTATGGAAACCTCTTCATCTCCAACCCTTATTCGCTGACAGTAAATTTTACAAGGATCCTCATAGCCAAATTCCGGTGAGTGAAAAGTTGTTTGATGCCGGATTGTGTTTGCCTTCCGGCACCAATATGGCAGAGTTTGATCAACTTAGAGTCATTACTGAAATGAAAAAAATTCTTAATTCATCTCGTAAACATGTTCATGTATTCAGCTGGAATAAAAAAATTGGGAGTAATTCCAAGTTGAAACATAAAATTAATTAGAGTGATTTAATATTTGAGGAGAAGGGGATATAAATGAAGAAAGCACTAATATTGGCATCGGTAGCCTCTATGGTAGAAGCATTTAATCAGGAAAACATTACTCTTTTACAAAAAAACGGATTTGAAGTACATGTCATGTCGAATTTCCACGAAGATGATCATGAAAAGCATACGAATAATTTTGATTATAAAAAGAAGCTGGAACAGATAAATGTTAAAGTCTATGATTTACCTATTCAAAGAAATCCTTTATCAAGAGAAAATCTTACAGTTTACTATCAGGTCAAAAAAATTTTCAAAGAGGAAGATTATGCACTCATACATTGTCATACCCCTATTGGAGGAGTGTTAGGAAGACTGGCTGCTAGAGAGATAAAAAAAACAGGAACACAAGTCATTTACACGGCACATGGGTTTCATTTTTTCAAAGGAGCGCCTATTAAGAATTGGATGATTTTCTACACAGTTGAAAAACTACTTTCTTCCAGCACAGATTGTTTGATTACCATTAATCCGGAAGATTACAATAATGCTGTAAAGAAACATTTTAGAATGAAAGATATTGAACTGCTTAATGGTGTGGGAATCAATCTGAACAAATTTAGGCCTACGACTAGCTTAAAAAGAAAAACTTTGAGAGAAAAATACGGTTATGCAGAAAATGACACCATCCTGATTTATGTTGGAGAACTCATCAAAAGAAAGAATCAAGCACAATCTATTCGTATGATGAGTGATCTCGTTAAAAAGTATCCTCAGATAAAACTTTTACTGGTGGGTGATGGACAGTTGATTAAAGAATACTCAGATATGATAGAAGACTTGAACTTATCGGACAATATTCACTTGTTAGGCTTTAGAACAGATGTTGCTGATCTTATGAGTCTTTCTGATATTTGTATTTCAACATCTCGTCAGGAGGGACTACCAGTTAATATAATGGAAGCAATGGCTACAGGATTACCTCTTGTTGTGACGGCCTGCAGAGGGAACAGAGACTTAGTTCATGATGACATTAACGGTTATATTGTTGATATTGATGATCATGTAAAGATGGCAGACAGAATTTCAACCTTGATTCAAAACGAATCATTAAGAGCAAGATTCGGTAAAAGAAATACCTTCTTTATTAGTCCTTATGAAAGTCGAAACGTTAATATGCAAATGAATAATATCTACCAAAGATACACTTATCCGCCAGCACGTTTAAGCGTCAAAGACGAAACTCAGGCTTAATGAATACAAATATATATATTCCATTTAATAGCTTCTAAAAAATATTAGAAAGCTTTACTCTTTACTATACATTGGAGAAGTAAAGGGTAAATGCTCTCTTCAAAAATGGAATGATAAAACAAGTACTGCTAATAGAAGACTGGATAATTATCAGACAAATATTCATTTATCTTTCCGACTACTTAACCAACCAAATTTTTCTGTATTGTATTCTTAGATGATAGGCACTTAAAAGATGAATGACTATAGATAGAATAGAGGAATATTATGGAGAATGATACATTGAAAAATAAAACGATTGATAGTATGATCTGGAGCTTTGTGGACAATATAGGTAGTCAGGTCATCCAATTGATTATCCAGCTTTTTTTGGCAAGGCTACTGACACCAAGAGACTTCGGTATTATAGGAATGGTAACTATATTTATTGCTTTATCTCAAGTATTTATTGACAGCGGTTTCACCAATGGTATTATCAGAGAAAAGAACGTTAGTCAGGATGACTACTCGACTATTTTTTTCTTTAATTTATTTATGGCTGTTATTCTTTACATTTTACTGTTTGCTTCTGCAGGATACATCAGTGCTTTTTTTGAAGTACCTCAACTCGTTTTAATTGTTAAAGTCTTAGGACTTGTGTTGATAATCAACGCCTTTGGGTTGATACAAAAAACAATTTTAACCAAAAAAATTGACTTCGCTATCCAAATGAAAGTTAATCTGATATCATCAGTTGTTTCCGGTATCATAGCTATCGGATTTGCGTTAGCAGGATTTGGTGTTTGGAGTTTAGTAATAAGAAATTTGATTATGCAGCTATTACAAGCAATTCTTTTTTCTCTAGCTAATCAATGGAAACCAGCATTAGTTTTCAGTAAGTCTTCTTTTAAACGATTGTTTAGTTTTGGTTGGAAATTACTAGTAGCGAGTTTATTATCCAAAATTTATGAAAACATTTATGCGTTAATTATAGGAAGAGGCTTTTCAACAGTTAGTTTAGGATTTTATACAAATGCTCGTAAGTTAAGTGAAACTTTTTCGTTCTCTGTTGCAAGTTCTGTGGAAAAGGTGAGTTATCCGGTATTAAGCAACATACAGGATGATCCTGAGAGATTAAAAAGTGGATTTAAAAAAATAGTTAAAAATTCTGTATTCCTAACTTTTCCGGCAATGTTGGGGTTAGTAACTGTAGCTGCGCCTGCGTTTAGATTACTGTTGGGAGAGAATTGGATACCAGCTATTCCTTATTTTCAAATTATTTCTTTATCGGGTATGCTGACTTCTCTAAATTCAATCAATTTAAATATTCTTCAAGTTAAAGGCCGTTCTGATTTGTTTTTAAAATTAAGTATTTATAGAAAAATTACCGGTTTTATGATGATTGGGTTTGTTCTATTTTTCAACTTGGGAATTATGGAATTGCTATGGGCACTAGTAATT
>NZ_LSRN01000070.1 GCF_001885615.1 Alkalibacterium sp. 20
TATGTCATTTCATGTATTAAACTACTCATGTTATTTCTTGTACAACAAAAGTAGGGATCAGTAATAAACTGTCTCAAGCAAAATTGCTTATATATTTTTAAAATCAACGGGCTAACTTAAACTTGAAATTTATGATTATTATTAATTAAACTAAAGGCGTATTACTATAAAACTCAGCAATACGCCTTTAGTGATTTGTGTAATTAGGTTTTTGAAGTTAATACTAAAGACTTACAATGACTTACAGATCATCCAAATCACGTACAAATCCACTTACAGAACCTGCACTATGGTCTCCATAAAATTTCAGGTAAAAAGATTTCCCTACAGTAACCTGCGTATATTTAGTATATCCTTTCGGAACATTTAGTTTCCTGTGTAAAGAAACTCTATCTCTAGCTTCAGCAATTACCGTTGCAGATCCTGTATTTTTAATTTTTATATAGTAACGTGATGCACCCGTAAAAGCTTTATTCGTATATAATGCAGCTATAGAAGAGAAACTTCCAGCATAATTATATTGACCTTGTGTGGAGACATTCCAATACTCAAATAAAGGAGCACTAGCACCAAAAGTTGTAAAACCTCCTGAATAAGTACTTTCAAGTGGAACTTTTTGTTGTAATTTAAAAACTTCTTCATTTTCGGGAGTTATACCTTCTGGAAGATTAAGTTTTTCCCATTCATCGGTAAGTTCATTAGGTACTAAAGTTGTTTCAATAACTGCATTATCTGAATTTGTAACTTTTGTAGTTATAGTACTTGTATCAAATTCTTCTGCAGACACTGAATTTTTACTATTAACAAACAATATCCCAAAGGATAAAATACTTAAAAACATTAATATACTCTTTTTTATTTTGTTCTCCTTTTAATAAATTTTTATGTATATAACTTTAGAAAGTTACATTCATTATGGCTAACTTTACAAAATATGTAAAGCTCCAAATTCTTTCACGACTTTTAAAACTTTAGTACATGCAAAAAAATAAAACATACTAATTTTAGTATGTTTTATTTTTTTGTTCTGATTCTATTAGTTGTTTTTTATTAATCTAGCTCATAAATATTTTTCCTACTATTATTATTGAATCCCATTATCTCTATATTAACTATCCGGCTATTTGATAAATCATCAAGATTTATAGGTACGGTAACCTGTTCTTCTGTTTTATCGCTAGAAATATCGAATTTTTGATAGAATTGTATTAGTATAGTGTCTTTATCTTCATTTAATTCTATATAGTGTCCACTATATTCATACCAATTATCTATAGTAACCGTAGCTGTTACTTCACTTTGTGCGCTTAATTCTTCTCCGTTCAATTCAAGACTAACTTCCTTAACTTGACTTGGAGATACAACTTGATTGGCTCTCCATGTTTGATATCCTAAGAAAAGAACTATCGGAATCAATATCAAACATAATATTATAATCCAATTTCTTCTCTTTTTACTTTTCTTAACTTCCTTAGTTATTTGCTGAACCATTGAATCATCCTCTCTAAGAATAACGTCAAGAGAAATATCATATAAGTCACTCAAAGACACTAGCATATCCAAGTCGGGGTACGTCCTATTTACTTCCCAACTGGAAATAGTAGATCTAGATACATGTAACACTTGAGATACTTCTTCTTGTGTCATTCCAATTTCTATTCTTCCTTTTTTAAATTTTTCTCCGATCTTCATGAATCACTCAGTTCCTTTCTTATGTAATAACTTTACTTGTTTTTTTGTTTTTTTCAAGGTACGAGTTGTATCATGCTTAAACAGTGGGTATGTTACAATTTGTAGCATACTTTTAAGTATATAGATAGAACAACACGCTATCATTATATGGTAGTAAAAGGCATAAAAAATTCAACTTTAAGGGGTCGGAACAATAAGGGAGCTTTTTCCGTTTAGATAGTGTAATATTCAAAAAAATAATTGTATAAATTATAAAAAATTAACCCTAATTGATAAAAGTTATGGATATACGATTTTATGTAATTTCATATGTTGAAAAATGAATAGTATCTATTCCGTCGCAAAGTGTTCATTTTATAAATAGGCCCTATGGAGATTATTTGATTTATTCGGGATACTGAAACTGATAGGGTTGAGTTGGATCATCTATATCTATATTTTCTTCATTCCTTGCAATAGAAAAAACTATTCCACTTTCATCTCCAAGATATCGATTTACAAAATAATAGTAATCAATTCCATCTACATCTTTGTAAGTAACCTGTTTATAGAATGTGCCTCTTGTAGAATCGAAGCTCGTTCTTTCACTTTCAATCGATTGAGTCCATCCCTCTTCAGCAATGGCTTCATTGATAGCCGTTATATCTCGATACAAGTGTACACTATATAAACCAAAACTAACTATTAACACTAACAAAAGTCCTAAAAATATTTTTTTGTATTTACTCATAGTATAAATCCTTCTTTCTTTTAATGTGATCGTATTAATTTCATGTATCAAAGTAAGCGTCCTTGTTATTCGTAGGTAACACGTTTCACCTCGTACTCGTTATTAACGATAACAAGTACGAGGTGACTATCATGCCCGCAGAAAACGTCTACGTGAAAATCAATAGCCCTCTTTTGGTCCTTATTGAAGAAATAAAAGAGTGTCTAGAAACACACTTTTAATCCGAGCCACCCAACAAGCTATTATTGAAAAGGCACTTGTTGCCTTACGCATTCAATATAAGTAAATAGATAAAAAAATTCTACTACTTTTTAAGTGGTAGAATTTTTTTGATGCGCATGCTGCACTCAATTTTAGTGGTTCATTTGTAAATGTCTTTCCTATGGCCAATCTCTAACATTAAAATGGTGACTGTCTCGTCATTGATATCAGCGATTAATCGGTAATCTCCAATTCTATAACGCCATTCTCCCGACCGATTGGCGGTCAAGCCTTTACCCTGTTTTCTAGGATCTGTACAATTCACTAGATTTTTTTGGATCCAGCCCATAATTAAAAGAGACTGGTATTTATCCATTTTTTTTAAAGTCTTTTGAGCTCCTTTTTCAAACGCTACCTGATAACCTGAATTCATTTAATCCGCTAACTCCTTCAGCATCTCTTCAAAAGAAATACTTTGCGAATTTTCTTTGTGTTCAGACATCGCTTGTTTATATAAGCTCAAGTCAATTTCATCTTCGATTTTTTCTAAAACAGTATTTCTAAATAACGCTGAAACCGTAATGTTATTAGCTTTAGCATATTCTTTGATTAATTGATCTTCTTGAGCATCAATTCTTAAGGATACTACAGTCATTAGAATCAACCCCTTCTCTTTTGTATGTACATTGTAATACAAAAGAGACGAAGTTTCAATTTATTTACGCTATAGCTATAACAGAGTAGAACAGTCAAAATATCAAGGCTCTAAACACACGATTCTATGGCGGTTTAGGTACTCACAACCTTTCGACGTACGTGAAAAAGTACGTTATAATAAGAGCAACAAAAAGGAGGCCTCGCTCATGTCGATCGTAAACCCTAGCCAGGCTAGAAAAGTTTTTTACCAATTATTGAAAGACGTCAATACAACCAATGAACCCGTTTATATCTCAGGTAAAAACGACGAAAGTGACGCGGTTATGGTCAGTAAAAAAGACTGGGACGCTATTCAAGAGACCTTGTACCTTCACTCTCATGGCGTAGCTGATGTGATTCACCAGCGTGAACAAGAAAATGAGTTTGTCGCATTGGAGGATATCGATTGGGATACACTATAAAATTAGCAAAATCAACCATGAAAGACCTTAAAAATTTAAAATCAGCTCATTTAGATCAAAAATTTAAAGATATTATGGCCATCTTAAAAGAGAATCCGTTTCAAAATCCCTCTCCTTATGAGAAGCTAGTCGGAAATTTAAAAGAGACGTATTCCCGTCGTTTAACTATCCAGCATCGGGTCGTTTACTCCGTTGATACGGACGCAAAAGAAGTTATTATTTGGTCTGCTTGGACACATTATGAACGATAGAAACGTACTTCAAAAAATAAATTTCTCTCTTTTTTGACTAAACTGATGAGACAAAAAAGCTCAGCAACAGCCGTTTATCGACACCTACTTTCAGCTCATTTCATGTATTAATTTGGAATAATCGACAAAAATAAGAGGACCATTCTATAACTTTTTAGATAAATAATGACCTAAATAAAAATAAAAAAGCAGCGATTAAATGATTTTTGATTGCTGCTTTTTTTATTTTTCCGAAAAAAAAGAGCTGAAAAAAGGCCGAAAAACGTACACATTATGTGTACATAATGTACACATAATGTACACATAAGTACACATTTGTACACAAATGTGTACATTGGAACGCTGTACCCCTTGATACATATAGGATTTTTGATATTTAAAAAAGCAGCGTTTTTTGTCAATCTGGCGCCACTTTTTTTTATTAAGATTCGTCAGGCACAGCCTGACACGTCAACGTTTTGGAGCAGTGCGAAAAAACGAGTGGCGCCAGAATCTCTTTATGCTCTTCCTAGAAACACCTAACTTTCAGTTT
>NZ_LSRN01000071.1 GCF_001885615.1 Alkalibacterium sp. 20
TTTCTACAACAAGCGTCGTCGTCATTCTTATAATGCTTATTTATCTCCTGAAAAATTTGAGATTCAAGAACAGATAAAGGCCGCTAAACAAAATGAACAGGCAATGAGAAAAGTCATTTAACGAGACATTGTGATGATGTTTATTCGTACTTTGAATCAATATCATCACAATGTTAAGCCAGTCATCGACTGGCCAATTAACCTAATTAAGGTGTCCATTTTCTTGACATAACTCCAGTTAGCACCCGCTCACGCAGTAAATAGATTTCAGTTCGTCCTATTGTTCTCAAACCACACATTATTTAACGGAAAAAGCAAACAGAGCAGAAGCATTATGACAATGCCTGCTCTGTTTGCTTTTACTTATTTTACTTATTTTAATATACTGAATTTTAAAGGTTCCACTGCTTATTATCTCATTAATTCGCTACGATGTTAACTAGTTTCCCCGGAACTACAATCACTTTACGAACGGTCTTACCTTCTAAAAGTTCTTGGATTTTCTCGTCACTCAATGCCATCGCTTCAAGGTCTTCTTTGGAAATGGTTCTGGAGGTCTGATTCTTGGCACGGACTTTTCCGTTGATTTGGAAAACGACTTGAACTTCATCTTCAACCAGTTTCGTTTCATCAAAAGTTGGCCAAGGCTCATACGCGATGCTTTCCTCTGATCCCGTTAATTTCGTCCAAAGCTCTTCACCTAAGTGAGGCGCAATTGGAGCTAAAAGTATCACGAATCCTTTTAGATATTCAAGCGGCAAGGTTTTAGCTTTATAGGCTGCATTGATGAATATCATCAGTTGAGAAATAGCCGTATTAAATTGAAGAGCTTCGTAATCTTCGGTCACTTTTTTCACGGTTTGATGATAGACAACTTCAAGGGATAGATCATTAACTGTGGTAATGCGGTCCCTCAATTTATCGTCTTCGTCGATAAACAAACGCCAGACACGGTCCAGATATTTACGTGCACCCTCTAGACCATCTTCGTTCCAGGCAATCGCTGCATCGAGTGGTCCCATAAACATTTCATAGAGTCTGAGTGTGTCTGCACCATATTTATTTACAACATCATCGGGATTGACAACGTTCCCTTTGGATTTAGACATTTTCTCATTGTTATCACCTAGTATCATTCCCTGGTTATACAGTTTCTGGAAGGGTTCTTTGGTTGGAACTAAGTCTAAATCGTATAGGAATTTGTGCCAGAAACGCGCATAAAGTAAATGCAGAACGGCGTGTTCTGCTCCGCCAATATACAGATCCACTGGCAACCATTTTTCCAGTTTCTTCGGATCAGCCAGCATATCTTTGTTATCAGGATCAATGAAACGCAGGAAGTACCAGGAACTGCCAGCCCATTGTGGCATGGTGTTGGTATCGCGCTTGCCTTTCATGCCTGTTTTTTCGTCCACCACATTGACCCAGTCGGTAATGTTTGCCAGTGGTGATTCTCCTGTGCCGGAGGGTTTGATTTCGGTTGTTTTCGGTAGAATCAGCGGTAATTCTTCTTCAGGAATCGTTGTGGTCGTGCCGTCTTCCCAGTGGATCACCGGGATCGGTTCGCCCCAGTAACGTTGACGTGCAAACAACCAGTCTCTTAAACGGTACGTTATTTTCCTTTCACCGAGTTTTTTCTCTTCAAGGAAAGCAATCATCTTGTCTATGGCTTCTTCTAATCCCAAGCCGTTAATGAAGTCTGAATTGATGTGTTTACCATCACCAACAAATGCTTCTTTATCCGGTTCAGCGCCTTCAAGGACGGCACGGATCTCCAAGTCGTATTTTTGTGCGAATTCATAGTCACGTTCATCGTGAGCAGGAACGGCCATAATTGAGCCTGTTCCATATGAAGCCAGGACATAATCCGCGATCCAAATCGGCATTTCTTCTTTTGTGACCGGGTTGATCGCATAAGCACCGGTGAAGACGCCTGTTTTGTTTTTGTTTAAATCTGTTCGTTCCAGATCGGATTTTTTATCGGCTTCTATACGGTAGGCTTTAATTGCATCTTTCTGATCGGCTGAAGCAATTCTATCCACCAAGTCAGACTCTGGAGCGAGTACGGCATAAGTTGCGCCGTACAGCGTATCAGGTCTCGTAGTAAAGACAGCGAAGGATTCGTTTGAGTCTTTTACATCAAAAGTGATTTCCGCCCCTTCGGACTTCCCGATCCAGTTGCGCTGCATATCTTTGATGTGTTCAGGCCAGTCCACGTCTTCCAAATCTTCAAGTAGTCGGTCCGCATAGGCTGTTATTCTAAGCATCCACTGTTTCATTGGTTTACGGTAAACGGGATGTCCGCCACGTTCGGATTTGCCGTCAATGACTTCTTCGTTGGCTAAAACGGTCCCTAATTCCGGACACCAGTTGACTGGAACTTCTGCCTGATAAGCCATATCTTTTTCCATCAGTTTTGTGAAGATCCACTGCGTCCATTTGTAATACTCAGGATCCGTTGTGTTGATTTCTCTATCCCAATCGTAACTGAATCCCAAAGATTTGATTTGACGTTTAAAGGTCTGAATGTTTTTCTCGGTGAATTCAGCTGGATCGTTTCCGGTGTCCAAGGCATACTGTTCTGCCGGTAAGCCAAAAGCGTCCCAACCCATCGGGTGCAGAACGTTAAATCCTTGTGATCGTTTGAGGCGAGAGATGATATCTGTTGCCGTGTAGCCTTCCGGATGTCCAACGTGTAACCCCTGACCTGACGGGTATGGGAACATATCCAAGGCATAAAAGCATTCCTTGTCATCGTCTTCCGTTGTTTTAAAGGTATGATCCTGCTGCCAGAATTTTTGCCATTTCGTTTCTATTTCGTGATGATTAAAAGACATCTTTTTCTCTCCTTTTTTGTTTTACCCAAATTCCCATTATTCGCTATGGGTTACAATAACTATTATAATAAATCGACCAATAAAAAAAGCCTATGAAATAGCAGTAAACTGCTATTTCATAGGGCGTTATTATCGCGGTACCACCTATATTTGTCGCTCACTATTTAAAGAATACCAAGCAACCTCACTAACCTTAACGCGGATAAACGTCTTTAAGCGCTCTTTCACTTAAAGCTACGGTTCTTGTCGGCGAGTTCAGTTGACGTCTTGTGTGTTTTCACCACCCACACACTCTCTAAATCAGACCGTCTTACTTACTACTCCTACAACGTATTTTAATGTTAACCTAATCATACCAAAGCTGGTAGTAAGCCGCAACTTTATATTTAAATAGAGTTAGATGTCTAGATCTAAAGTTTGACCTAAAGAGACTAATACGAAAACCAGCTGCTCTAAGAGCAACTGGTTTCGTTTGTTTATTTTGAAAGAGTCAGACGCTGGTTTACAAAGATCAAGTCACTGTTTAAGTTGTTCAGTGCTTTGATTTCACTTACCGTTACGTTAACGTCTTTGGAGATATGAGACAAGGTATCGCCTGCTTTTACTGTATACGATTCAACTGTAGATACAGTTTCAAATGTTACCGACGTTACTACTGCTGTAGCCGTATTTTTCACTGTCAGCTTCTGATTGACAAAGATAATGTCGCTTGTCAATTTATTCCATTCTTTTAATTGACTGATCGTTACATTGAATTCTCTGGCAATTCCGGATAATGTATCACCGGATTTGACTTGATAGGTTACGTCAGATACTTTTTCAGGTGTGGTAGGTGATGCGACCGTTTCTTTAGGTTGAGTTGAACCGCTTTGAACGACGGTTAACTTCTGACCCACAAAAATGCGATCTGCATCAGTAATGTTATTCCAGTCTTTCAGTTGAGCAAGCGAAACGTTGTGAGTACGTGCAATGACACTTAACGAATCACCCGATTTAACAGTCACTGTATTTTCAGTGGTGGGTTTAGTCTCTGCGACAAGATTCTCAACTTTAGGTTCTTCTTTTACTAGTGTTGTACCCTTAAGGTATAATTTCTGACCCACATAGATAACATCTCTATTCAGCTGATTATCTGATAAAAGTGATGCAACGGTTGTACCAAAACTCCTGGCAATATGCCCTAACGTTTCTCCCGCTTTCACAGTATAGACAGAGGCAACCGTTTCTGCTGGTTTAGCAGGTTCTACCGGTTTTGCAGGTTCAGGTTTTGTTTCCACTACTTGGCTGCTTGATACCGTTAACTTCTGATTCACTCGGATCAAATCGGAAGTTAGGTTGTTCTGTTCTCTAAGTTGAGATACCGTCATACTGAATTGTCTAGCAATGTGCCCTAATGTATCTCCCGCTTTCACAGTATAGACAG
>NZ_LSRN01000072.1 GCF_001885615.1 Alkalibacterium sp. 20
TATATATGAATAAAAGTCCCTGCTTTTTGTATAAAAAGCAGGGGCTTAAGTGTTTTTCTGTTTTATTTGAATTATTAGTTACCTTAAGCTTTCAATTTTTTCCTAAATTTCAATACCGTCTTGTATTTGAACAAGGACAAAACGATGAATGCTGATCCTTTTACCGCCGGTTTCAAACTAAATGCTTTTACTGAAAAACGAACGGCTTCTTTTTTGCTGTTATTTCTCATCGCTTTATTGGCCAGCAGCATATAAAAATTACTTTTTCTTACCTTGGTCTCTTTTTCTGACAGCGTTGAGAAGAGCTCACGGTGTTTATTTTCAATATATTCTATCGCGCTGATGTATTTACTGGTCTGCTGGGAGATTTGTTTTTTCCCTGTGTAATTATAATAGTTGATACACGGTTCTTCTACGACACCAATTTGTGTCAACTGACTTACTCTTATCCATAAATCATAATCCTGTAAAGCAGCTAACTCTGTATCGAAATAGCCTGATTTTTCCAATATTTCTTTTTTCACCATCACTGTTGATGTTGTTCCAATACTATTTTTAAACAATATCTTATGAGCTAGATCTCCCGATTCGCTTGGTATATTGTCGTATGCTGTTTCTTCATGTACATAGATCAGATTAGAGCCTGTATAAACGAGTCCGATATCTTTGTTTGACTGAAAAACGTTTAATTGTTTCTCCAGCTTGGTCGGCAGCCATTCATCGTCATCATCAAGAAACGCAATATAGTCATGACTGGCCGCTTCTATCCCTTTATTTCTAGCCGTGTTGGCTCCTTGTGGTGTTTTGTAAGTTATAAAATGGATCCTGTCATCTTGTTCCATCATTTTATTCACGACAAGATCGGTGTCGTCCGTGGAGCCATCTGAAATAACGATGATTTCAAGGTCTCGAATGGTTTGTTCCTTTACACTTTTAACTGCTCGTTCAAGCAAGTCAGCTCTGTTATGTGTCGGTATCACTACACTTATCATTTACTTTAAATCCTCCTCGTCTAACATAATTTCATATAAAGCTCTTTTTCCTTCAAACACCGCATCGATTGAGATCTTGGTTCCGCTTCTGTTCCAGCGCGGGTGCAGATCACAACGAAAATAATTGTCGTATTTAAATGGCGCGAATACTTTTGCGACTTCATTCACCTTTTCTGTCTGTTCATCAAGCACATACACCGACTGGATCCTTGAGCGATTCGGATAGGTATCCGTCGCGATTTTCAATCGGTCTGGAGAATAACTCGGGTGACCATCTGAATCAATTCCTGCAAATAAATGAGTATAGTCTTGTGTTAGATCTTTCATCAAGTAGTAGCCGTTTCCAGTCTCTTTTTTACGAGCAAAACCAATAATCTCTTCATCATTTTTCCAGAAACAATGCGAAACCATATTATCATCACTTAGATTATACATATTACTTCCATCGATATCACATGTCACTAAGCGTGTAGTTGTCACCGAACCTTTGATCCAGCGGTGCAGGACCATGAACCGTTCACCTGAAGGATTTAGCATCAGATGATTCACTTTGTGCTCGGCATCTTCCATCTCACTTCTCTTTTCAAAATTGGCGAAATCCGTGTACTTAAGTATAGACGTCGCTTCATTGGTTTCGATATCAAGTTTCCAGATTGCCGCTTCATCAGGACACTTGTCATCTTTTGTGGCGTCTTCTATATTCGAGTAGCCATACCCTTTTCTCAACCGGTGGAGCCTTGAGAAATCTATGGATAAAGCCGTTTTTCCATCATTAGATACACTGTAGATTGAGCGAACCAACACTCTTTCTTCTCGTGTCTGTAAATCAAGTATGACTGAACAGTATTTTCCATCGCGATAATCATTGTACAGGATCTGCGTTTTATAATCTGGTCCGAGCCATTGCAGCATGCTTCCCTGCTGGACGTTCCACGTGTGTGTCTGACCCACTATTTCAATTTCTTCCGTTTCGGCATTTATCAGGACAATATCTGCGGGTTCGTCTGGAGCAACTGAATCTGTCGTATTCTTAGCTCTCAACGACAGGATATAGTCTTCTGTATCATTCCAAGGCGATTTATCATAATAACCAAAAAAGTATTCATACTCATCTTCTGGAGTCAGTCGTCTAATGTTTCCTTCAGACTTAACTTTTGGTGACGTTGCATACATGATCAATTGATAGGAGCGTTTCAAAACTTTTTTTATCACGGGTGTTTTTTGTAAAAACGTATTGATCTGCTGTTCGATACTCATTAAGCTTCGTCCTCCTTTGATTTTCTCAAGTACTTTTTAGATAATTTTTCAAATATAAAATTAGGCATCAAGAACGCTGCCAGATGACTCATCGATGCAATCAAAAAATCTCCAAAACCAGAATACCCTTTTTTCCAGAAATCATAGAGCATGACAATGTTACTGCTCGCTTTCGTCCAGCTCTTTCTTCTTTTCAGATTGTCTTCATTTGCTCTAAAGAGCAGTAATGATTCGTTGATATTTTTAGCCCGGCAGCCATTATTCAACATCCTGATAAACAAATCCATGTCCTGATTTCGACGGTAATCACTATACCCATTATTGGCTAAGACGGCTGATTTCCTGTACATCACAGTCGGATGATTGAAGGGGTTGCGTCTTCTCGAAAACCGAACGATCTCATCATGTTCTGATGGCAGGCTTCTAGATGAGACGATATTGGCAGGATCATCGATAAATTCATCGATATTCGTACCGACAATGTCTAACTCTTCAATTTGAAAAGCTTTTAACTGTTTCTCACATCGGTCACTTAAAGATAAATCATCTGTATCCATTCGAGCGACCAGTTCATTTTGGCAGTGCTTCAGTCCCTCATTCAAGGCTAACCCGAGTCCTATATTTTTTTCCAGTGGGACGATTATAAACAAGTCAGGAAAGCGTTGAACAAACTCGGAAACCACTGTTTCCAGAGCCTCAGTAATGGGACCATCTTTGACTAAGACGATTTCATCCGGTTTTACCGTCTGATCAAGCATGCTTTGAATACTTACCTTCAAGTTCTGTGGTTTTTCATCTTTATAAAGAGACATCAAAACACTATATTTTTCCATATTTAAATTCGCAATTCCTTTCAGATTCTTTTTTTCTATCTGGTCATTAACAACCCGTATTCATAAAAAGAGCTGAGACTAAGAAGTCTCAGCTCTCAATCAGTTGCTAGTCTGTTTTATATTTTAACTACTTTCAACGGGATATTGTTCCCTTTTATTAGAGTTAGCTGCGTCTCATACCATTTTTTTGATGTTTCATTGATTTTCACAATGAGTACAACTTCATCTAACGATGCATCAGGTTTAATTTTATTGAAATGATGATAAGAATCAATGTTTTTATTCATTTCATTATCTTCAATAGCATCAAAGTCCAGGCTTCCTTCTTCCATTAACACAGCTCGCTTAACGTTAGGCGGATAAGAAATGGCTTCGATCACATCTTCCTTCTGTTCTGAGCTGTCACGCACTCGTGTGAGATTGATGACTTTATCCTTATTGTCCAGTGAAAGATTATAAATAATAGAAATTTGCTTTTTATAGATATTAATCACTATTGATGCCAGGAAACCAAACACTAAACCAAATATCGATCCACCGACTATGAAGTAAACGATGTTCATGATATTAAGTGGCTCCACATCAGTTTCTGCTACAAAGCTCTCTATTTCTTCAGATGAAGTCAATGTTTTAGGTTCGTCGAAAAAAAATAAATTACGATCAGTCAATATTTCGATCTCTTCTGAATTTAATGCAGCATAATAAGCATTGGCTAAATCAAAATTCAGTTGTTCATCCCCCGTAGTAAACTGAATATCGAAGATGCCTGTATCTGTATCCAAATCCACTTGAATAAAGTGTTCAAGCAACGCTTCATACGATTCAATATCGTAATCCAGTATCGATAAGACATCGTCATGAATCAATATTTCTTTCAATAGATGTCGTTTGTTGAAGATAGTAAAATCGTCATTTTCGATATAAACCCTAAAGAAAACCATATCATTCTCTAAAACTCTTGTAATAGCTGTTTGTTCCCGAGCAGTTAGCTCGTCTTCAGTTAACAGGAGCTCATGAACTTCGGGAACGGTGTAATCAAAAGTTTCTCCCGGGTTCTCAACTTCTTGCTGAGTGTCGGAAGAATCTCCCGTCACATTCACAAAAAATACGTAAGTAATCATTAATATCAAGAAAAAGAATGTAAAACTTAG
>NZ_LSRN01000073.1 GCF_001885615.1 Alkalibacterium sp. 20
GTATACAGTAATTTGAATGTAGTTAATAAGGTGAATAACGCATTGATATTACCAAATGAAATTTACTTGAAATCTAAGAACATTATTAGCCAGCAATTTGTTCCTTTAATTATGATTGATATAGTCTTTGGAAGTTTGATATCTGAGGATAAAGCAGCTGATTCTACTTTCAAAAAAACATTTGGGTATATTGAGGAAAATGAATAAAGTCATGACATAACGGCTTATACGCCTTTATATCATGACTTTTTTATATTCAAAAGAATATGTCATCATTTTCATTTGAATAATTTGCTTTTATATAAGAATACAGTTTCAAAAGTGTCAAAAAGAATCGATCTATTGAAACGCTTACATTTTATATGTATCATATGTTTATCAAGTATAAAAGTACTAGAGAGGAGCAGACCAAATGGGCATAAACGTCGAGACAAAAGTCATACTAGATCTAAATAATAAGTATACAGATAAAAAATCTTTTTTTGCAGAACTTTGTGAAGTTATTCATAATGAAATGGATGAAAAAGTTTTAGCCATTACTATTAAGGAAGCTCTAGAAGAAAGAGAAAAAGTTGTAACTACAGGTTTCGGAAATGAATTAGCTATTCCACATGGTAAAGTAGAAGGTCTTATATCACCATATTTATTTTTTGTTAGAGTGAAGAATCCAATTGAATGGCAAGCGATGGATGATGAGAAGGTCAAATTTATTTTTGTGATCTTAGTTCCAAGCGATGACAAAGATAATAATCATTTAAAGGTCTTATCTATACTGTCATATAATTTAATGGATAGTGAGTATCAGAAAATGATTAAAACTGTTAAGGATGAAGAAGAGGCAAAAAATATAATTGAAAAAATGGTGGCAGTAGAATAAGGAGGAGAAGATAATGAATATTATAGCAATCACTGCATGTCCAACAGGCGTAGCTCATACTTTTATGGCTAAGAGAGCTTTGGAAGATGCCGCAAAAAAACGTGGTCATGAAATAAAAGTAGAAACACAAGGAGCAACAGGTATTGAAAATGAATTAACACCTACCGATGTGAAAAATGCTGATATCCTCATACTGGCAGTAGAAGTGGGTATCGCAAAAAGTGAAAGATTTAAAGATATTAAAAAAGTTGAAGTGAAAATTGGAACCGTAATCAAAAGTGCAGAATCTCTGATAAGAAAAATTGAAGAAAAATTAGAGAATAAAGAATAAGGAGGGTTTCACAATGAGAAAAATACAACAAGCATTAATGACAGGTGTTTCTTATATGCTCCCATTTATTGTTATAGCTGGTATGACTATTGCTTTTACTGGAATGTTCACACAATATATAGGGGTAGAATCCGAATTAATCTCAACACTCAATGGCTTTGCATGGGTAATTATGGGCTTGATTCCTGCTATATTTGCAGGCTATGTGGCCTATGCCATAGGAGATAAACCCGCAATTGCACCAGGATTTATTGGCGGTCTTATCGCATCACAACCTGTAATTGAAGGAACAGCAGCAAGCGGATTTTTAGGTGCTATGATAGGTGGTCTTATTGCAGGCTATTTAGTTAAATATTCAAAAAAAGTGAAGGTTCCAAGTATTTTGGAATCGATTAAAGTGACTTTATTCATTCCTGTACTGGTTGGTTGGGCAGTGTACTTCATCATGGCGTATCCAATTGCATTGACTGTGGGAGAATTGAATACTTTTATAATAAATAATCTAATCAACTTATCGGGATTACCCCAGTATGCGTTCCTTCTTGGAGCAATTTTAAGTGCAATGTGTGCTATAGATATGGGTGGACCATTAAATAAAATCGCGATCACCTTTGTTTTCGCAGTTTGGAATGATCCGAGTGGAATCGGATTTGTAGCCAATGCAGCTGTATTTCCGGGAATCATGGTTCCGGCATTATCTGTTGGGATTGCTTCATTAATTGCAAAAAATAAATACAGTAGTAATGAAATAAAAATGGCTCCAGCAGCTATACTATCAGGATTAGTTGGAATTACTGAGGCAACGATCCCTTATGCAATCATAAGTCCTATCAAGGTAATCGGGGCCAATATCATAGGTGCATCGATTGGTGGAGCAATTATGATGGCATATGGAGTGTCAACTGCCGGGGTTTCAGGAGTATTTGGGGTTCCGATGGCTAGTAATATTCCGATATTTTTACTTGCGATAATAGTGGGTGTAGTAATATCAACCACACTGCATATTTTCTTGAAAACGCCAGTAAGTGAAACTAAGGAAAACGCTGAAGCTGCAAAAGAAGATGAGTTCGATATTGAAATAACTATTTAAACTGATATTCAACTTATATAAAAAGCATTTTTCTGAAAATTACTAAATAAAGTTACTGAGTTATTTTAGTATTAAAGAATAAATGCTTTTTTTATATATAAAATGTAATTGGAGTGATAAATATTGAATAAAGTAACTTTTCATGTTGTAAGTCATACACATTGGGATAGAGAATGGCAAAAGAATTTCCATGAATACAGAACCAGATTGATTAAATTTATGGATGAACTAATAAATACGTTGGAAATAAATGAAGAATTTAGTAGTTTTATGTTGGATGGTCAAACATCTTTGATAGAAGACTACTTACAAATAAAACCAAGTATGTATATGAGAATAAAGAATTTGGTTGAAAAAGAGAGACTTATCATCGGTCCATGGTATGTTCAACCAGATGAATTTTTACCAAGTGGGGAATCTTTGATACGTAACTTAATGATATCGGAAATGATTTCCAGAGAATTTGGAAGTAGAATGAATGAAGGCTATTTACCGGATTCTTTCGGTCAATCTCGATTCATTCCACAAATATTAAATCAGTTCAATATTGACAGTGTTATTGCGATGAGAGGATTCGATAAGAACAGCATTAAAAATAATGAGTTTATTTGGGAAGGTGCAGCTGACAGCAAAGTCATATGTTCTGTTTTATGGGCTGGATACAATAATGGCTCCATGTTGGTTGATGATCTAGATGTTACAAACGAAACATTAGATTATAATCTTGATCACTTACTAGAGGGATCTTATGAAGGAAACGTACTGTTATTATCTGGTTCAGATCAAGCTACTGTAAAAAAAGAAATGCCTTCATTAATAGATAAATTAAACAAAAAATACAAAGATGAAAACTATGATTTTAAACTTACTAATTTGACTTCCTATATAAATAAAGTTAAAGAGAACAAAGATTTATTGAGCGAATATGAGGGAGATTTTAGAAAGCCACATTTGCAACGAGTCCATCGTTCTATTGCTGGAACGCGAACTGACTTTAAACAAGAAAATTATAAAATACAGACACGCTTATCAAAGGTCTTAGAACCGTTAAGTACTATCGGATGGACTTTAGGTGATAGGTATGAAAACGAATTGATCAATCATTGCTGGAAAAAGGTGGTTCAAAATCACGCTCATGATTCTATAGGTAATGTATGTACAGATGATACGCATAAAGATATGTTAAATAGAATTGAAGAAGCCAACCATAATGTTGTGGCGTTAACTAAAGCTAGAATTAATAATATAGAAGAAAAGATAAGATTTAAAAATGATGATAATGCACGGCCAATAATAGTCTTTAATCTTAACAGCGAAAAAGCGACAGAATTGGTAGAAGCTGAGGTAGATTCTTATGATGATTTTAAATTAGTAGATAATTATGGTTCAGAAATTGAATACGATATTTTGAAAGAACAAAAAATCAATTTAAAAGACTATCGATTATGGTTGAAAGAAAATCCCGATG
>NZ_LSRN01000074.1 GCF_001885615.1 Alkalibacterium sp. 20
TTCAAGTTTAAGTTAGCCCGTTGATTTTAAAAATATATAAGCAATTTTGCTTGAGACAGTTTATTACTGATCCCTACTTTTGTTGTACAAGAAATAACATGAGTAGTTTAATACATGAAATGACATAGACTCGTGTATCGAGAACCTTGATTTATTGCGTTTTTTAATTATTTTAATTTCTCTTTAGGATTCAGGTAAAGCACGGTCTCTGCGAGGATAAAAGGTGTCATCGCAAGTAGGTACGAAAAATATCGGAATAGCGGACTACTTTTTCCGTGCAGAACAATAAGAAACCTCTTTTCGTCTTTTTGATAGGGTCTCTTTAACGATTCATGAATTTGTCATGCGTTCTATTGTGTCAAACTGGATAGTATTAAAATTTAGGCTTTAATAAGTAGAATATAAGACTTGTCTATTAATCAAATTAACATAATCTAGGAGTATTACTCTAGTTTTTCAACTTCAATTCTACATACTATTTATACCCCCTAAAGCTATCGTTTATAATGTTTTTTCTTTTAATTTCATTATCTTTAAGCTTGAGTCTAATTTCCTTTACCATATTTGGATTACCCGATATAAAGTATAATGAATTGTTTTTATGTTTCTTTATATAGTCTAATATATTTTCTTCCAAATCTTTTCTATCTTTTAAATATATAATATTAATTTTAGGATTGTTATTACTTATTTTGTCTAATTCATCTTTAAACACATACTCCCTTTTGCTATCCACATAAAATAGCTTTGCCTTTCCTTTTGTATCTTTATATTCTAAATCTTTCAATATAGCTCTCATAGGCGTAATACCTATACCTCCAGCTATCATAGCAATGCTTTTATTATCATTAGAAATGAAAAAACCTCCAAATGGACCTCTTAAAAAAATGCTCTCCCCAATTTCCATAGATTTTAGTTTAGCTTTAAATCCACTAGGATTTTCCCCTATTTTTGTGCCTATAGTTATAATCTTTTCATATGGAGAAGAGGCCACACTAAACATTCTAGAATTCCCTCTATTTAACTTTTCACCTTTAAAATTAAATAGACCATGCTGTCCTGCTTTCCAACTCAGTGGTGATTTAGATTCAAATGAAAAAGAATACTTATCCGAGAATTCTTTTCTTTTATCAATGAGTTTTATTTCATTGTTTTTAAATAAACTTAATATACTCATTTTTAATTCCCCCCTATATTATTTCCAATAGTCTTTATGGTCTATCACATATTGTTTAAAACTAATCGGCTCTCTTCCTATAATTTTTTCTAAATCATAAGTTATGTCTTTTGCTGTTCCAAGCTTTGTCATAAGATATAAAAGCATCATTACATTTGCAAATTCTTTGGGAGTTCCTCTCTTTACCCTTTCTTTTCTAAACTTTAAAAGACTTGGATTTTTATACTCTATATTTCTTTCAAGCACTTCTGACAAGGTCTTAGATACCTCATCATAGTTAATCGCTTCTTTTCCAGTTAACGTTATAGCTGTATTTTTATATTTATCTTCTATTAAGCTAATAGCCGCTGCTCTTGCTATATCTCTTGTATCTATAAAGCTTGTCTTTGATTTCCCTGCTGGTATATATAGCTCATCTCGTTCTTTTATCTCTTCTCTATGATTCGTATTTAAGTTTTGCATAAAAAAACTCGGTCTTAAAAACACATATGGTATACTTAGGTTTTTTATAATAGTTTCAATTTTTCTATGAGGTACTATTGGATTCTTTTCAACTCCAAGAAGAGATATAAATACGATTTTTTCTATTCCCTTTCCTTTAGCAGCTTCTAAAAAAGGCAGCATATCTTTTTGCGGTTCTGCAAGATTTGGAGGCCTCACTAAAAAAATAGCTCGAACTCCTTCTAATGCTTTTCCAAACGTCTTCTTATCTAAAAAGTCGAATTTTACTACTTCTACATTTTCTTTATCTTTAAATAAATTTTTAGCTTTTTCTATATTATGAACTGCTGCTTTTATATCTTTTTTAAAAGTTAGTAACTCGTCTACTACATATTGACCAATATTACCACTTGCACCTGTTACCAAATATTTATCCATTTTTTTCACCTCATATTTTTAATAATCTTACTTATTGTGTTTTTAAATAGTAGAACTTCTTCATTACTTAATCCTTTTGTTGCGTTAGATAGTACTTTATTGTTTATTTCTTCTAGCTTAGGAAGTTTTTTTTTAGATTCTTTTGTTAGCTTTAATACAAAGGACCTTTTATCATTAGGATTTGGTTGTTTCTCTACATATTCTTTATCTATAAGTCTATTTATGATTCCTGATATAGTTGGTTTATCTATATCTAATCTTTCAGATATTTCAACCGCTGTAGCTCCTACTTCTTTTCCATCTTTAAAAGAATTCATTTCAATATCTTTTATAGTTGCAAATTGAGATACTGTGATATCCTCTATTTCAAGTTCTTTATTTAATCTATTTTTTAATAGCTTTGAACAATAATTTATTGTATAACCAATATTCATTCTATCACCTCACATAAACTAGTTAGCACACTAACTAGTTTATCGTTAATTATTTGAAAAAGCAATGCAAAAATTGCACTAGTTAGAAAATCCTACCTAAACTAGTGCAATTTCTTGCCTATCTATGTGTATATCATAAAAACCTACTATTTATTTTCCTTGCTATAATACATATGAGTTTTACAGTTGTATGATTCTGACAAACTTAGTTTTATAAGTATTTCATTGAAAAATGATGACTTGTGAATACATGAAATGACATAAAAGCGTGTATCAAGAATCCTTTACCCAAAGGGTTCTTTTTCTTTAGGGTGCTTTAATACATGATTGTGTGGTATATTGAGTGTAATCATGTATCACTTTTATGGAAGGAGAGCCGTTTAAAATGACGTACAATGTCCAACCCCTCCGTACTCAGCAAGAAATAAACGACTTTTTATTCTGTTTACGGCGCAATCAGCACGCCGAACGCGATGTGTTTCTGTTTTTGATCGGGATTAACAGCGGCTTACGCATGTCCGATATCGTTAAACTAAAGAAACAGGATATTCTAACGTCAAAAAACCCTCGAATCGTGGAACAAAAGACGGGGAAAACACGCATACTCTATTTAGGGAGCCTTCAGGATCTAATCCAGGACTACACTAACCCCCTGGACACGTCTGATTATCTCTTCCCCAGCAGCAAAGGCGGCCATTTAGAAGTGAATACCGTCTACCAGATGTTTCAAAAGGTCGCTAAGCTCTTAGGCAGAGACGATATTGGCACGCACACGCTGCGCAAGACGTTCGGTTACCACTATTACAAGAAGACGAAAGATGTGGCCACACTGATGGAAATATTCGGTCATAGCAGTGAGAAGATCACCAAACGCTATATCGGGATCAATGAAGATGAGATCAGTGAAACATTATTGAATTTCCGATTGGGTTTTTAATAACAAATTACACTGTTAATTACCGTAAATAACTTTGTATCGTTAACTATAAGTGATTTATATAACAAATACTGCACCAAAATCTTTTGAATTCGTAAGATTTTGTAATTATCTAGAGGTGTAATTAGTGTGTAATCCATGAATAATTATAAAAGATATATAACAACACTTGGAAAAGTGTTTTATTTTAAGTATTGTAAAGTACGTACATCAAAGTTACATATAGTGAACGGAAGTAAAAAATATCAGCAGGTAGAGTATAAAG
>NZ_LSRN01000075.1 GCF_001885615.1 Alkalibacterium sp. 20
AAAAGAGCTGCACGGCAACGTCCTGCTTTCACAAAGGGAAACCCTTCACTATCCTCGGCGCTGGGAAGCTTAACGGCTGTGTTCGGAATGGGAACAGGTGGATCCTTCCCGCCATCGTCACCGCACAGTGACTCTTCTTATTTATAGGAGAACCTTGTTCTCTCAAAACTAGATAGTTGATCTTACACACAAATGATTCAAAACAACACCACATCATACCCTTAAGCCACCTTTGGTGGTTAAGTCCTCGACCGATTAGTACTGGTCCGCTCCACATATCGCTACGCTTCCACTTCCAGCCTATCTACCTGATAATCTTTCAGGGGTCTTACTTCCTTAAAGGAATGGGAGATCTCATCTTGAAGGGGGCTTCACGCTTAGATGCTTTCAGCGTTTATCCTTTCCACACATAGCTACCCAGCGATGCCAATGGCTTGACAACTGGTACACCAGCGGTATGTCCATCCCGGTCCTCTCGTACTAAGGATAGCTCTTCTCAAATCTCCAACGCCCGCGACGGATAGGGACCGAACTGTCTCACGACGTTCTGAACCCAGCTCGCGTACCGCTTTAATGGGCGAACAGCCCAACCCTTGGGACCGACTACAGCCCCAGGATGCGATGAGCCGACATCGAGGTGCCAAACCTCCCCGTCGATGTGAACTCTTGGGGGAGATAAGCCTGTTATCCCCAGGGTAGCTTTTATCCGTTGAGCGATGGCCCTTCCATACGGTACCACCGGATCACTAAGCCCGACTTTCGTCCCTGCTCGACTTGTAGGTCTCGCAGTCAAGCTCCCTTTTGCCTTTACACTCTACGAATGATTTCCAACCATTCTGAGGGAACCTTTGGGCGCCTCCGTTACATTTTAGGAGGCGACCGCCCCAGTCAAACTGTCCATCTGACACTGTCTCCCGACCGGTTAACGGTCGTGGGTTAGAGTGGCCATACAGCGAGGGTAGTATCCCACCAACGCCTCCACCAAGACTGGCGTCCTGGCTTCATAGGCTCCTACCTATCCTGTACAAGCTGTACAGACACTCAATATCAAACTACAGTAAAGCTCCATGGGGTCTTTCCGTCCTGTCGCGGGTAACCTGCATTTTCACAGGTACTATAATTTCACCGAGTCTCTCGTTGAGACAGTGCCCAAATCGTTACACCTTTCGTGCGGGTCGGAACTTACCCGACAAGGAATTTCGCTACCTTAGGACCGTTATAGTTACGGCCGCCGTTTACTGGGGCTTCAATTCAGAGCTTCGCCGAAGCTAACCCTTCCTCTTAACCTTCCAGCACCGGGCAGGTGTCAGCCCCTATACATCTTCTTTCGAATTAGCAGAGACCTGTGTTTTTGGTAAACAGTCGCTTGGGCCTATTCACTGCGGCTGACCAATTGGTCAGCACCCCTTCTCCCGAAGTTACGGGGTCATTTTGCCGAGTTCCTTAACGAGAGTTCTCTCGATCACCTTAGGATTCTCTCCTCGACTACCTGTGTCGGTTTGCGGTACGGGCAGCCTACTTCTAACTAGAAGCTTTTCTTGGCAGTGTGACATCAGATGCTTCGGTACTTTAATTCCCTCCCCATCACAACTTGTCCGTGCGAGAAAAAGCATTTGACTCTTTCTCAGACTTATTGCTTGGACACGCTATTCCATCAGCGTGCTCATCTTAGCCTTCTGCGTCCCTCCATCGTTCAAACAAAGCAGACTGGTACAGGAATCTCTACCTGTTGTCCATCGCTTACGCCTTTCGGCCTCAGCTTAGGTCCCGACTAACCCTGGGAGGACGAGCCTTCCCCAGGAAACCTTAGTCATTCGGTGGACGGGATTCTCACCCGTCTTTCGCTACTCATACCGGCATTCTCACTTCTAAGCGCTCCACAAGTCCTCACGGTCTTGCTTCGACGCCCTTAGAACGCTCTCCTACCATAGAACCATTGGTTCTATCCGTGGCTTCGGCATCTTGTTTAGCCCCGATACATTTTCGGCGCAGGGCCACTCGACTAGTGAGCTATTACGCACTCTTTAAATGATGGCTGCTTCTGAGCCAACATCCTAGTTGTCTAAGCAGCCCCACATCCTTTTCCACTTAACAAGAATTTGGGGGCCTTAGCCGACGGTCTGGGCTGTTTCCCTTTCCACTACGGATCTTATCACTCGCAGTGTGACTCCCGGATCTACATCTGTGGCATTCGGAGTTTATCAGGATTCGGTAACCCGATAAGGGCCCCTAGTCCAAACAGTCGCTCTACCTCCACGATGCATATTATCCGAGGCTAGCCCTAAAGCTATTTCGGAGAGAACCAGCTATCTCCAAGTTCGATTGGAATTTCTCCGCTACCCACACCTCATCCCAGCACTTTTCAACGTACACGGGTTCGGGCCTCCAGTGCATTTCACTGCACCTTCACCCTGGACATGGGTAGGTCACTTGGTTTCGGGTCGACGACGGCATACTCAACGCCCTATTCAGACTCGCTTTCGCTGCGGCTCCACCTCTTCGGCTTAACCTTGCATGTCATCGTCACTCGCCGGTCCATTCTACAAAAGGTACGCCATCACCCATTAACGGGCTCTGACTACTTGTAAGCACACGGTTTCAGGTGCTGTTTCACTCCCCTTCCGGGGTTCTTTTCACCTTTCCCTCACGGTACTGGTTCACTATCGGTCACTAGGTAGTATTTAGGCTTGGGAGATGGTCCTCCCGGATTCCGACGGAATTTCTCGTGTTCCGCCGTACTCAGGATCCCGGCTAGGTAAGTTTGAATGTCGCATACGGGGCTATCACCCTGTCTCGCATGACTTTCCAGTCATTTCTGCTATTCGCTCTCGTCCATGTCGCCAGTCCTACAACCCCAAAAGGCAAGCCTTTTGGTTTGGCCTCTTCCCGTTTCGCTCGCCGCTACTCAGGGAATCGCATTTGCTTTCTCTTCCTGCAGGTACTTAGATGTTTCAGTTCCCTGCGTTACCTTATCTATAGCTATGTATTCACTATAAATATATCACTTGATGAAAAGTGATGGGTTCCCCCATTCGGAAATCTCCGGATCAAAGCTTACTTACAGCTCCCCGAAGCATATCGGCGTTAGTCCCGTCCTTCATCGGCTCCTAGTGCCAAGGCATTCACCGTGCGCCCTTATTCACTTAACCTGACGGTTAAGGGTATTTATAGCGCTGAGTGTCTTGTCTAAACAAGACGGTCTCAGTTTTATTTGTTTCGGTGTTGTTTCTCAACTTTTGTGTTTGTTATAAAATCAACTATCTAGTTTTCAAAGAACAAAG
>NZ_LSRN01000076.1 GCF_001885615.1 Alkalibacterium sp. 20
ATATATTATATTTAGTTGATTAATCTTTTATTCGCTTCTGTTATTACTTTCTCTGTCCATGATTTGTGCAAATTGAATTGCCTAGTCATATTTAGCATTTCAAAAATACTTAGTGCTTGACGTATATTTGATAAGCCTTTTGCTTTTTCGCCCTGTAAATAATTAATAATTCCATCAAGCCAAAGTTTCAAAATTTTAGCATATGCTTATTCGTCATTTAGCATTAAGGTACACATTGTTTCAACTGCTTCTGAAGCAATATTAAATTATTTATTATTAATAAAGTGCATAATGACATTTTGACTAAGCTTAAGCTTCAACTCATCATGTATATTCTTTTGATTTGTTTTATTTAAAAAATTACAGCTTTTCCATAAAATAATATCATGGCAGATTTATCATATAAAAAATGCTGTTATTTGATAGTCTTACTTCGTAGTATGTCCATTTTTCGCAAGAAAACAAATACTCTTGTAGTATTGCAACGCTTTTATTATTGTAATTTTCATTTTCTAATCTTGCAATATATATAGTTGCTAAGGCTGAGATATGCTTATATTTATTCTTATTATATAAATCATATAACTTATCGTAGTAAGAACTTAGGTTCTTAATTTCACTAGAGTCTACACTTTCGAATGCTTTTTTCAATCAATCCATCCATTAATAGATCCATATTATTATGAGAGTCATCATACACTCCTAAGTAGTGACTTATAGTCACATTCATGTTATCTAATATACATATAAAAGTGTCTATTTTAGGAATAACTTTATTTTCCTCAGCTATTTCAAACTAGAGCCAATTTGCATATGCACCTCTTTTCTACTAAGGTGTGAGCACACAGTATTCTGAATTTTTTCAATTTATACTGCATACTTATCAGTAGGGAAGGGAGCGTTAAATATGTGGAAATGGAATATTGAGAAAGTATCATTTTTGTAAATTATCGTGTGTTGTATGTACAACGCTAATATTAAAAAATATGAGAGGTGGATAATTTATGTTAAAAGGTAAAAAAGGAAAATTATTTACAGAATTTGCAGTTGTTATAGCTTTAGGAACATCATTGATTTCACTTAGTCCAGTAATTGCTGAAGCAGCGAGTACATCAAAAGTAGAAGTTAAAGAAGTTAGTACAAACAATGCTGGTATTAATACATACAATAAACTAAAATCTTTAGTGGATAACAACGTTAACATTATAAATAATCAGATTGAACTGTCCAATGAAGATTCGATTCGTAACTTCATATCAAACAATATTATAGAGCTTCAGCTATTAGGCGCAGAATATAGAAGTAGTCAGGAAATTTACACTGATATTACTAGTAGTATTAAACATATGAATAATCTTGTAAAAAGTGATAACTACAGTTTACGCAGTGACGGCTCTATAGTCGAAGTCCCTAATCTATCTGTTACCGCTGCGCGATCTTATAACATAAATGCTAGCTATTGGTGGGGAGTAAAGTATACATCTTTCAATAGAAACGGCACAATTGATTTAAAAACATTATTCTTAAATACTGCGCTTTTACAAGCAGCTACGGCAGGTGCGTTAGGTCTTACTCCAGCAGCTGCTCTTGGTATTATACCTCTTCTAGCAGGATCATACGACGGAATGATTGCTAACTCAATACAAGGAGAGTTGGATAAAAATACTGCTAATAATGGAATCAATGTTGACGTAAACAGCTATGTACCGTATTACTCAGTTTATCCTAGATAGGAGAATAGTTAATGGATAAAAAAATTATGTATCTAGTTGAATTGGCTTATTTGCTTGTTATTCTTTTATTTTCGTACTTTTATTGGAACACTAAGGTTATTGGCTTTTTATTGCCAATTTTACCACTTCTAGTTGGATTAATAGCAATACACAAAAAAAATATACAAAAAAATTAACTGCTTCGTTTAATATAATAAAATTGATTGGTTTAAGTCTAACAAAATTTGACTTAAACCAATCAATTTTTGTGTTCAAAAAAGTACCACATTTGTACCTACTTCTAACCATCTAAAGTCCCCTGCCAAAAAAGCAAAGGGGATTTTTCTGTTTTGCACGAAAAAAAGAGTCGGTTATTCCGACGTTTTCGTGCCTGTTCACGTCGAACCTTTTCAGCCTAAAGGCGAAAAAAAGGGAAGAGTGGACAGACGGTTTTTAGCCTCGCAGAGCGCACCCTTTACTTGGTAAAGGGTGCGCTCGACTTAACAAAAATTAAAGTCTCTCTAAGACCCACAACTATTTTAAAAAAGAATTCGGTGAAAATAACGTCCGTTACGCAACCGTCCATATGAACGAACGCCGCACATGCACATGGGTGTTGTGCCGTTTGACAAAGACAATAAACTCTCGTCTAAAAGAGTATTGACCCGACAAAAATTAATCGAGATCCAGGAGAATTTACCCAAACATTTGCAAGAAAAAGGCTTTGATATCGAGCGTGGGGAAAGGAATTCGCAAGCAAAGCATAAATCTGTGACTGAACTAAAACTCCAAACAGCCAAAGAGGTTCAGGAATTAGCGCAAGAAAGAGGGATTATACAAAGCGGAGTGAGCCACTACTCACAAGAATTGCATGAAATCTCTGAACAAGTCGAAGAAAAACAAGCGCTGGTTGAAAATCTCGAAAACAAAGCTGAAAAATTGCAATTTGAGGTCTCTGACTGGCAAAGGAACATAAAGAGGTCCCTGGAAGGAGAAAAAAACGCCTTAGAAGTGAAAATAGAACCCCTGAAGAACCTGCATGAGGAAATTGAAACTGAACTAGGCATTCTCGAAGCTCGAAAAAATGGAACGAAACGTGAATTTGAAGCTGTCTTAGACGATATACAAGATTTTAAAGCATTTAATGACCTGGTCGGACGCCAGCCGATTTAGAGCAAGCTGAACGCTGGAAGACGTACCTCGTTGATGGCAAAGAGTACATCCCAAACACCTTTGAAAAAGCCTTAAATACGCTAAACAAAGCGATTGATAAGTTGTTGTCGAAAATCCATCAACGATTAAGAACG
>NZ_LSRN01000077.1 GCF_001885615.1 Alkalibacterium sp. 20
TGATAAGAGATGGCAGAGGTTTGTATAAAGAAAGTAAAAAATACACCCTTGCCACTGCAGTATTAAACTTTATTTTATCTTTAATACTGGTAAATATATTCTCAATAAATGGATTGTTATTATCGACTGTTATAACAAACTATTTTATAATGGATCTTGGAAATTATAAGTTAGTATATAATCAAATATTCAATAAATCGATTCGTGTCCCTTTACGAGACTTCGGACTGATCTTTATTAATTTATTTCTGACCCTAGCAGTGATATACCTAGTGAATAGGTTAATGATCGCAAACTTTTCACTATCATGGTTGATTTTTATGGTTAAAGCTCTACTATTAACTATAATTTCTTTCGTTATAACGTTTGGATTTCTAGTCAAGTTTGATGACTCATTTATGCGATTATTATCTAGGATATTTAGTAATATATAATCAAAAGAAGTTTAACGGTATGGACAAGTGGACGTGAATTGTGGCCTGACTTGTCTCGATTCCCACTTTATCGAAACAAGTAGACCGGGATTTTGCGCTCACTCCTTTCGATTCAGCCCAAATGGCTCATCAAGAAGGTTTATTTTGTCAGTAAACCGACAAATTTTTCGAACGATTACGTAATGCTAAAAAGAACGGACACATTTGGCGCTGTCTGCCTGCGGTCAGTTGGAAGCCTTGCTGGATGATGTGATTGAAGAGGACGTAGAAGAGTTTCAAGACGAGATAGAAGAGATGGACGAACAGGAATCAGCAGAAGATCGTCCGGATCCAGACGGTCATTACAGCACACCTGAGGAGGTCGCTTTGTATCTCCATACCTATGATGAACTCCCGGATAACTATCTGATCAAAGCCAAAGCCAAAGCCAAAGCCTTTGAATTGGGTTGGGAAGCCAGTGAAGGTAATCTGTGGGAAATATCTGAGGAGATGCTGATCGTTGGCGACACTTTCGGTATCCTTCCGGAAAAAGACGGATGCCAGTACTATGAAGCAGACGTGAATTATGCAGGTGGCTACCGCGGAGCCGAACGTCTCGTTTACTCCAATGACGGACTGATCTACTACACCGATGATTATTATGACAGCTTCCAACTACTGTATGAGGAGGAATAGCAGATGAGAACAGCAAGACTAGATGGTTGCAGCATGGAAAACAAAGAAATAGCTCATCGCTACATTCAAGAAGTGCTGAATATACCGAGTTATTACGGTTACAATCTGGATGCCCTTTATGATGCCTTGAGTTTATATGACAAGGAGTTGTCGATCATGCTATTCAATAAACCTGATATTATGGATTAGCTTGGACCATATGGTGACCATCTGATCAAGACATTTGAAGAAGTTTACAAAGTTAATAAGAATGTTTCGTTTAAAGTGATATAGAAAACGCACAGACTCATCATGATTTTTAGGATAAGACCTGTCGTTTTTTCTTAACTTTTTTTTCAGTAAATCACTCTGCGAAACGCATAATTTGAATAAGTGGAGGAAAACTGAGCACTCACTTGTTTCGTTTAAGTTTAAACTGCTTGTCAGGAAGGAGGATTTTGGCAGATGTCTGCCAAAATCGCCATCATTAAAAAAACAGAGTACGAAAGTGGTAAGAAAAAAATTATCACTTCCTAAATAACCGATTTTGGCTATACTGATTATAGTAAAGCTTTCTTTAAAGGGGGAGAAAGAAATGAAGAAATGCATTGGGACAAAGAGAGTTTAACCGGAGTCAGAGCAGGAATCATTGACAATGAAGCTGTTAAAGCCGTGTATCGGTCTGAAGATGATGCGATACTGTCTCGTGTAGAAGAAGAATTAAGTGAAGCCGGCGGTTATCCGGCATTAATTAACCATTCCCCGACATAAACATTTCACCGTTGAACCGGTTGGAGTGACCTTTACCGGTAAAGACAAACAGGACGTTCAGATTCTTGAATGGGCCTATGCTTATGAACAACAGATCGAGGATAAATCTCAAAATTTAAGAATAGTGCACGAGGATTACGTTGCCAAATGCTTTATTGAGGGGATCGATTTGAAAAGTATGACGGGTTTTATGGAGACATAAAATGAAAATATAATATAATATAATATAATAAATCAAATTTAGATAATGATACAGTATTCTTTATCTTTATAGATATTTTTTGTATCATATATACATGATGAACTTAATAAATATACACCCGTTTTTTGACATATTTTCATTTACAAGTATTTATACGTTAACTAGATTACAGGGAAATTTATGAGCTTGTACCCATGGTTCAATAGTGAATGTAATAATTAAAACTTGGAGGTGTGAGATGAGTAAAATTATTGGTTTCGTTATTTATAATTTGATAGCTAAACATATGCCAATGTCATACTCAAAATTTAATTTTGGTTCTAAATATATAAGGAGATTTTGCTCAAAATTATTACTTGCTAAATCCGGAAAAAATATTAATATTGAAAAGGGAGCCTCATTTTCATCCAGATTAGAGATAGGTAATAATTCTGGTATTGGATATAGAGCTTCAATAGGAGGAAAAGTAATAATTGGAGATGATGTTATGATGGGACCAGATTGTGTGATTTACACACAAAATCATGAGTTTGAGAGGCTTGATATACCAATGAACCAACAAGGTGTGCAAGATGAAAAGCCGGTTATCATTGGGAATGATGTATGGATTGGCGGACAAGTTACAATTCTTCCAGGTATGAAAATTGGTAACTCTTCGATAATAGGCGCCCGTGCCGTCGTTGTGAAAGATATTCCAGATTTTGCAATTGTGGGAGGTAATCCAGCAAAAATTTTGAAGTTCAGGAACACTGAAAGTGTTATTCACGACAAGGTAAACTAGTGGCTTTAGTGGCTTCAAGTTTTCTGTATAAATAATACAGGTATTTTTATTCAACTATGACCAACTAACAAAGATACGAAAAGTACTCTGAATAATTCATAATAAAAAATTCTTTGTTGATTTTACTGTAGTT
>NZ_LSRN01000078.1 GCF_001885615.1 Alkalibacterium sp. 20
GTATATTTAAGAACAATCATTCAAAAACGCGAAAGAGGCTGGGACTTAAGTCCCAGCCTCTTTCCACATATAATAGTTCGCTTCAGTATCTTGCCAACCTTAAAATAATAAGTCAAGCAGTCGCCTTTTAGCTCATAAATGTTCTGTCCATTTGCTTACTTTTTTCTTCAGCATCCTAGTCGAAGGATTCATTCCTTATTCTCTGCTTTTCGCTCATTTATATTTTTTCTGAAAAGCAATGAGACTGTCATATTCTTTTTCAAACAGGTGACTTAACCGATGACATATTGGCATGAGTTCTTTGTAGATGGTCACGACATCCGGATTCGGTTCAGTGATTTCTTTCATTTCCACCATGTTTTTCACTTCACTTAAATCGTCGATATCTCCCAGGGCAAAGCGTCCCAGGACAACAGCGCCCAAGCAGGCACTTTCTCCGGTTTGCGGAATATGTATTTCCTGATCAAAGACATCGGCCAACATCTGGACCCAAACTTCTGATCTCACAAAGCCGCCGGTGGCATGTACTTTCTTTGGTCGTCCGATCAGTTCTTCCAAGGCTGAGAATACGGTACACAGATTCATATTTATACCTTCCAACACGGCCCGCATCATGTGGGCTTTTTTGTGATGCATCGCTAAGCCGTAAAAAGAACCTCGAGCGTTGGCATTCCAGGAAGGCGCACGTTCACCTGATAAATACGGATGGAATATGAGCCCGTTCGATCCCGCTTGAACGGTCGCCATTTTTTCCGTCATGACGTCATACGGTTCCATGCCGCGCACTTTTGCTTCTTTTATTTCTTCCTGGCATAACTCATCTCTCAACCAGCACAATATCATGCCGCCACTGTTGACAGGTCCGCCTATGACCCAGTGATCTTCAGTTAACGCGTAACAGAAGATTCTGCCTTTTGCATCCGTCACCGGTTTATCCGTCACTGTTCGAATCGCACCGCTGGTTCCGATGGTGATGGCGACAACACCCTTGTCGATCGCATTTACGCCTAAGTTGGCCAGACACCCATCATTGGCTCCAATGACAACAGGCGTGTCGATATTTATCCTCATTGCTTGAGCATGTGTTTTATTCATTCCGGTAAACACTGCTGTTGTCGGGACCAGTTCAGATAATTCCTCACTGGTTATTTGAGCCGTTTCCAGCGCTTCTTCATCCCAATCCAAGGTATACATATTAAAGAGACCTGTCGCAGATGCAACGGAATGATCGATGACATACTTATCGAAGAGATGATAAAAGACGTATTCTTTGATACCGATAAAACGGTGAGCATGCTCAAAAATATCGGGTTTTTCTGCTTTTAACCACATGAGTTTCGTGAGCGGTGACATAGAATGAATGGGTGTCCCTGTTTTTTCATAGATCGACTGGCCGTTCATTTCCTTTAACTGAACAGCGTAAGGCTCGCTTCGCTGGTCCGCCCATATGATAGAGGCCGTTAAGGGTTTCCCGCTGTCATCCACCGCTATAAAACTGTGCATGGCTGCACTGAAAGAAATCAGCTGGATGTCGTCTTTGGATACTTTTGATTTTCCCATCAACGTTTTGATCGAAGTCATGACAGCTTTTACTATTTCATCAGGGTCTTGTTCCGAGGCCTGTGGTTCTGGATGGTACATCGGATAGTCGACTGATGCCTGACTTATATTTTCACCTTTTTTGGAAAAAAGAACAGCTTTCGTACTCGTGGTTCCAATATCTACGCCAATGGCATATTTCTTCATACTCATCCTACTTTCTCACACTTATCTTATAAATGTAGTATACCATTGTCTTCTAAAGAGCCGCAAAGAAGTCCATCTTTTACAGACAAAAAACTAGCTGCCAAAACAGCTAGTTTTATTGGTTATATTTAATTGTGGTACAGTCCAGATTATCGACTAATTTATAAAACGAGATCAATTATTGCTCTTTCTCCGAAATCTATTATCGTCTCGTTGAAGCTTTAAAGATCGCCGTCTTGAATCAGTCATTATCCCGAACCATTTATTATTCATCTTGAAGTAAAGCTAAGAATTCTCTTGTACGTTCCTCTTTCGGATCAGTTAAGATTTCCTCGGCCGGTCCTTCTTCAACGATATAGCCGTCATCCATAAAGAACGCTTTGTCAGCAATACGGCGCGCAAAGTTCATTTCATGGGTCACGATGACCATCGTCTGCCCTTCTTTCGCCAGACTTTCAATAACTTTCAATACTTCTCTAACAAGTTGAGGATCCAGGGCGGAAGTCGGTTCGTCAAACAACATGACCTCAGGATGCATCATCAAAGCACGGGCAATGGCCGCTCTCTGTTGCTGACCACCAGACAGTGCATCCGGAAACTTATCCTGATGTTCTGTCAGTCCCACTTTTTCAAGCAGGACCCTGGCTTCTTCCAAGATAACTTCCTTATCCTGTTGTTTGGCAGTCAGCGGTGCCTGAATGATATTTTCCAGTAGCGTCATATGAGGAAATAAGTGGAAGCCCTGAAAAACCATTCCAGAATACTGACGGATTTCTTTGATATCCTTTTTCGTAATTTTTTTTTCGCCAAACGACACTACTTTTTCACCAATTTTTATCGTTCCTTCATCTGGAATCTCCAGCAGATTGAGGCAGCGAAGCAGTGTTGTTTTCCCCGAACCGGAAGCTCCGACTAAACAAACGACTTCTCCTTTATGGACTTGCAGATTAATGGATTTCAATACAGGTGTATTATCAAAACTTTTTTTAAGACTTTCGATTGTAATCACACGTTTTCCTCCTTAATTAGACAAATAACGATTATATCTTATTTCTAATCGATTCTGGAAGTAGCCAATCACGATACAGACCATCCAGTAGATGAGCGCTGCCGATATATACATCGTCATGCTGTCGTAGGTTCTCCCTGCCACCAGTCGTGCGCTGTAAAGTAACTCCTGTACCGTAATGACTGATGCTAGAGACGTCCCTTTTACCACATCCATAAAAATATTAAAGGTTGGAGGTAATGCGATTCGAGTAGCTTGAGGAATAATTATTTTTCTTAACGTCTGAAAATAGTCCATCTGCAATGTCGCAGCGGCTTCCCACTGCCCTCTAGGTACGGACATTATTGCCGAGCGAACAACTTCAGCATTATAAGCCGCAAAGTTTAAACTGACCCCAACGATAGCCGCCACGATTGCATTGTTAAAATCGATTCCTATTACTGGTAATCCGTAGTAAAGGATAAAAACAAAAACCAGCAAAGGCGTTCCTCTCATAAAAGAAATGTATAATCGAGCGGGTAAGCTTAAAAGAGCATATTTTGACATACGGGCAATACCTAATACAATCCCCAGCATTAATGCAATAAACATACTGAATAAGGCAATGATCATCGTATTCTGCAGACCCTGAAGTAAAAATGGTAATGAATCTATCGCCAGTTCAAAATCAAACAAGTGCTCCCATCGAATGTCTCTAAATGTATCAAACATTGTTATATCCTTTCTAGTCATTTACTTTTTTAATAAAAAAACATACAAGAACGAGTTGATTCTTGTATGTTTCTCTTTACTATTTATTCTCCTTCAAGATTCACGATTTCTGACTCATCGACAGGTTCTGTAACGTCTGCCCCTAAGAATTCCACTGATAGCTCAGATACGACACCTTCATCATTTAATTCTTGAAGTGCTTCGCTTAAACGATCTCGTAATGATTCATTCCCTTTTAAGACGGTCATTGCACTTTCAGTCGCGTGAAATTTCACGTCTTCTGCAATTGCCAGGCGATCATCATCAAATTCGTTCAATGTATTGATTAGAACAAGGTAATCATTCAGGTAAGCATCCTGGTTTCCGTTGATGACATCTCTAAGCATGGCTTCAACCCCGCCATCATATGCTGTGCCATTTGCCCCGATATTATCTGCAAAAATCGCATAATTACTTGTCAGCGATCCAACTGCAACGTCGACACCTTCTAAATCACGAGCAGATTCAAATTTGTCCTGATCTTCTTCTCTGACAATGATTGAACCGTAAGAGAATTTATGAGGATCGACAAAGTCGAAAATTTCCAAACGTTCTTCAGTAATGGCAAAATCATGCGCTGCGACATCGATTTGTCCGTTTCTGAGTGCCGGAAGAATACCATCAAAGTCCATTGTCTCGAATTCGACTTCAAGATCCAGCTTTTCTCCGATTTCTCTCACTAATTCTACTTCAAATCCTGTGAGTTCGTTGTTCTCATCAAAGAATGTGATCGGAGCATAAGTCCCGGAAGTTCCCACAGTCAGGACGCCTTCTTCTTCTATCGTTGCCCAAGAGGTTTCTTCTTCAACGGTTTCTTCGGTTGTCTCTTCTGCTGCATCATCATTCATCTCAACGTCAGATTCTGCGTCATTTCCACAAGCGAATAATAATCCCCCCATTGAAACTAAACTAGTTAATAATAATTTTTTCTTCATCATTAAATCCCCTTTTCACTCTATATCATCTCAAATTTAACATTTTTTTAACATAAAAAAACACTGGACGCTAAAAAGGTCCGGTGTTTAATATAGCATGTTTTTAAATGATTGTCACGTAACACCCTGACTTTAAGTAAGCATTATCCAAAAATGGCTTCAACACCAAAATGGTCACTGACCACCGGGCCATTTTGACCGTCAAAGACTACGCGGTAAGAAGCGATTTCTTTTTCGCTGTCAGCAAAGATATAATCTATGCGCTTTTCTTCCGCATGATCATCCCAGCCATCGATGGCACTCGATACCGTGGCCTCTCCAATTTTTTCTGTGGCTTTCGTGAAAGCATCAGCCAGATACGGTGCTGTTTCTTTGATGTAGTCATAACCTTCCTGAGACACAGAGGCTTCATTGTTGAAGTCCCCCATGACTAAGAGCGGTGAACTTTTCGCATCCTCAACTGATTTGAGCGTCTGATCCCACTCGTGTTTAAACAATTCATCGCCTGATGCATCTTGCCACCAGGAGTAATGGCAGGAAACAATGGTCCAGTTCTCTTGTTCACCCAAGGTTGTAGCTCTCAAAAGGCGTCTCGTATAATGATGGGCATAGTCCTTACATTTTGACACGCGTAGACTCTGCGCTGCGATTGGATATTCAGAAAGAATCGCTACCCCTTCATCATAGGTATCATACCCAATATGGTTGGCTGTCCAGCTCCAGAAATAAGGCAGTCCTTTAGCCCGTAGCCCTTCAACGATAAGTAGGGCAAAGTTATCTGCTTTTATCTCCACGTCAGGATGGTCTCCAGTTGGTCTGACAAAGGTCGGATCGTTTACTGCTAGAGCATCCATCGATTGATTGATCTCCTGTAGCGCTATAAAGCTATATTCATTCACAACGATCCAGTCAATGAGTTGCTCGATTTTTTCTAAAGGATCTTCTTCCATCCACGCATGCGTGTTAAGTGTTAAGACTTTCATCTGTTAGTCTCCTTAAGATCTATTATTTAACGTTCCCAATGCTGTCTGCTGCTTTTACGTCATCAACAGCTGTTAACTCAAAGGCTTGATTCTCTTTCAAATTGGTAAAGACCACCATGATCGAGGTATCTTTATGGGCTTGTTCCACCTTGCTTCGGTACATATTGGCAAGAGGCTGTCCTGCTTTGATGATTTGGTCTTCTTCGACCAGTACGTCAAAGGCTGCGCCTTTCAAGTCTACCGTATCAATGCCCATATGAACCAGCACTTCTATGCCTTCAGCCGTTTCCAGACCGATTGCATGCTTCGTAGGGAAGATACTTCTGACCGTTCCGGAAACAGGTGAAACGACTTCATTATCTGAAGGGACGACCGCAAAGCCATCGCCCATCATTTTTTGAGAAAAGACCTTGTCATTGACTTCCGTGATAGGTAACACTTGACCATCAGCTACAGAATAAATGGTTTGACTAGTTGCTTTATTTGTTTCAGTTAAGTTGGTCGCAGTCGTATTTGTTTTTGAAGGTCCTTGATCAGTGAGTGACGATGCGGGAATGGGTGCACCGGAATCCAGCACATCTATAATATCCGATTTCAAGACATCAGCTTTTGGTCCGTAAATCGCTTGAACGCCTGTATCTTTATGAACGAGTCCCATAGCTCCCGCTTTTTTCCAGTTCGCTTCGCTGCCCACTTTATTGGTGTCTTTAACCGTCACACGCAGTCGTGTCATGCACGCATCCACGTCCGAAATGTTGTCTTTTCCACCAAGTAAATGAATGACATCATACACTTGCTGAGAGGCGTCCACTTTATCACCTGAAGGTTCGTCCTGACCGTTGCCTTCATAATTTCCTTTTCGACCAGGTGTCGCATATTTGAAGCGTTTGATCAAGTAGTCGGCGATGAAATACATCACTACAGCGAACAAAATGGTGACCCAAATGTAGTTAAACAAGTCCCAACCTAATCCGGCGCTAAATGCTAAAGGTGTCCGTGATAAGAGTTCGATATTACCAAAGGCATGGATACGTAGCGGCAAAATATCTGCCATCGCAAAAGCTAACCCCTGAACGATTGCATACACACCATAAAGCGGCATCGCTGCAAACATAAACATGAATTCCAGAGGTTCCGTTACCCCGGTTAAGAAGACTGCCAATGCAGCAGAAATGTACATGGATTTGTAGGATTTACGTTTATCTTCGTCTACATTTTTATACATCGCATAAGCCAGACCCATCAACGTTCCGGATGAACCGATCATTTGTCCGACTTTAAATCGTGCAGGGACAAAGTTTTCCATAGCGAATTGATATGTGCTCGTGTCACCGGCATGATCCAGATTCACTAAGTCTCTTGCCCATGCCAGCCATAAAGGATCCTGACCAAAGACAAATGAGCCTTGTTGAGCCCCACTTAGGATCTCATAGGTCCCACCCAACGGTGTGTAATTAATTGGAATAGTTAACATGTGATGCAGACCAAACGGCAGGAGCAAACGCTCGAGTGTTCCGAATAAAAACGGAGCTAATATTGGTGCTGTATCTTGTGATTCAGCAATCCAGACACCAAAACTGTTGATTCCGCCTTGAATGACCGGCCAGACGAAAGCTAAAACAATTGCAGCGATCAGTGACCATAAAATGACCACAAAGGGCACAAATCGTTTCCCGTTAAAGAAAGACAGGGCGTCCGGTAACTTTCTAAATTTATAGTATTTATTGAAAGCCATGGCTCCCATAAATCCGGCAATGATACCGACGAAGACACCCATATTTAAAGCAGGCGCTTCCAAGACACTAATAAAGTAACCATTTACAGGGATTTCTGTTCCAAGCAACGTCTGCGTAACAGCCGCTTCATCACCCAGCATATCTTGGGTGACTCCGAAAATAGCCCCGGAGATACGGTTGATTAGAATGAAACTGATTCCGGCTGCAAAGGCACCGCCCGCTCTATCTTTCGCCCAGCTTCCACCAATGGCTAGAGCAAACAGGATGTGAAGATTTCCGATGATCGCCCAACCAATGCTTTCAATGACGCTTCCCACAGCGATTAAAGCCTGCAGATCAGGATTGATCAGCGGAATAGACCCACCGATACTGATCATCAAACCTGCAGCAGGCATAACTGCGATAACCCCCATCAAGGATTTACCAAATTTCTGCCAGAATTCAAAATTCATTATTTTTTTCATCATTATTCTCCTCTAATCAACAATTATTTTATTCATTCAATATATAATAATTCGGATCGCGCCATACTTTTTGTTTCGCCACTCTATAGACGCGCGCTTCGTATGGTCGCAGTGTCATGGTCGCGTTTGATTCATCTCTGACACTGTAATTACTCAGTTTCATTTCTCCCAGTTCCAATTCTTCTGACAAATCAAATTCTGTTGTCTGATTGAAGAGATTGACCATAACCGCATATTTAACGTTATCGTAGGATCTCATATAGGCATAAACGTGTTCATGCTCTTTTGCAATGAGTTCATAACGACCATAAATCAGCGTTGGTGTCGTCTGACGCATCTTAATCATTTTTTTATAGTGATAATAAATGGAATCCGGATCATTTAAAGACTGTTCAACATTGATATCCGGATAGTTCGGATTGACACCAAACCAGGGGGTTCCCGTTGTGAAACCAGCTTCGGGTTCGTTGGACCACTGCATCGGTGTACGTGAATTGTCACGTCCGTTTTTCCATATATAAGCCATGATCTCCTCATGCGATTTTCCGTTATCGGTTTCAATTTCATACATATTCTTCATGCCCACGTCATCATAGTCTTCAATAGCCTCGAACTGAACATTGGTCATACCGATTTCCTGACCTTGGTAGATAAACGGCGTGCCCTGCATGAAGAAGTAGAAGGTTGCCAGTGCTTTAGCTGATGTCTTTCTTAAGTCCCCATCATTTCCCCAGGTTGAAACGGAACGAGCCTGATCATGATTTTCAATAAACAGCGCATTCCATCCACGACCGTCCAAGCCTTTCTGCCAGCGGGTCATGACCGCTTTGAGTTCGTGAATATCCAAGCCATCGCCGTTCGCTCCCCATAGACTTAAATGCTCGAATTGGAAAATCATATTGAAATAACCATTATCTTCGCCTACCCATTTATCCGCATCTCGAATCGTCACACCGTTCGCTTCGCCTACAGTCATCACGTCGTACTTGTTCAGTGTGCGCTCAGCGAATTCAGAGAGAAACAAATCGATTCCTGACTGATTCATATGACCATCAAAAGACGGAACATATTTTTTGTTCAAGGGGTTCGGCATATTAGGAAAACCGCTTTTCTTTTTGATATGTGAAATCGCATCTACACGAAAGCCATCGATTCCTTTGTCCAGCCACCAGTTCACCATTTCATATAACTTCTCGCGGACATCTGGATTATCCCAGTTCAAGTCCGGTTGTTTTTTAGAGAAAACGTGCATATAGTACTCATTCGATTGTTCATCATATTCCCAAACAGAACCTCCAAAAATCGATTCCCAGTTATTGATCTCTGAACCATCCGGCATACCTGGATGCCAGATATAATAATCTCTATACGGATTATCTTTAGAAGAACGCGCTTCAATGAACCATTCATGTTCATCCGACGTATGGTTGATAACGAGATCCATAATAATCCGCATGCCACGTTTATGGGTTTCTTCCAGTAACTCGTCAAAATCATTCATCGTACCGAATTCCTGCATGATCACGTGATAATCACTGATATCGTATCCGTTATCATCATTCGGCGACTGATAAATGGGGCTGACCCAAATGACATCAATACCCAGCTCTTTGAGATAATCGAGTTTTTGAATGATACCTCTTAGATCACCAATACCGTCTCCGTCGGAATCATTAAAACTGCGCGGATAAATTTGATATGCGACAGCTTTTTTCCACCATTGTTTTTTCATTTTGTCTGTATACACTCCTATGTAACCGTTAATATTTTTCTCGAACTAAATCGCACTTGTCTAGACAATCTTTATTCTTTAGCAACATCCTTTATCTTATAGTCTCACTTCAATTGTTTCAATACTTATCGAATTGTTATCGGTATCATTATTTTGGAGGTGAAGAAAACATAGAAAAAGCTTCTGCTGTATCAGCAAGAGCTTTCCATGTTAAATTTTCTTGAAATCTATTAATATTCTTAAAAAATAGGTAAAAAAACGACCAGGTATCATAGTTCGAACCCAATCGCTTATCGGCCCCGAGTAGCTGATATTACGTACTATAACCTTTACTCAGGATCTGAATCACTCGTATGTTGTTGTCAGCCGTCATAACTCATACTCAGACATTGAATACCTCGCGAGCTGTCAACCTGACCTTTTACAGTCGTCACTCCGGCTTATAATTTTCGGGATGTAGATTCTATCAATATACAAAATCATACTATTTATAAGAGATTACTTTGGAGATTCAGCTCACTTTTTTGTTTGTTTATAAAAAAAGCTCCTGCTGAAATAGCAGAAGCTTTTCTTTATTATACCCATTACCTTGAATGTGTTTCTTCTTCATCGTTAGATTCTTCTGTCATATCTCTGTCAGTCAGTACGACCACTGAAGCAGTCAATGGTGCCAGCGTAATACTGTCTACAGTAATTGAAACGCCTTTTGGACTTGCAATTACTTGTGTTCCGGCAGACTGACCGTCCACTATAACGAAACCTTCAGTCAAATCAGTTTCTAAAGTCAAAATACGTTCGCTGTCATCTGCGTTGACAAAGACATGATAGATATCTCCGTTTGAATCTTCTGCACGGTACCCGATGATCAAATCATGTTCATCGATTTCTGGTGCCTCTATCCGGGAAACCATTTCTGCAATTTCTTCCATTGTTCCTTTACGAAAAGCATCGGTACTTTTTCTCAACTTAACCAAGCCTGTTGTGTATGACTGGGTCAAGGTATTGATAGGATAGTCTTTTTTATTCGTGGCTTTATTCCAATCGAACTGATTGACAGCATCCGTTGAATACACTGAATCATGTATAAAGTAAGGGTACACGAATGGTTTTCCTTCTTTATCTGTTATAAAAATTGAACGGTCAGGTGTTTTTGAATCCGGAACACGTTCAGTAAAACGAGCATCTCTGAATTGCTTTGTGCGTCCAAACTCCTGCCCGGCATGAAGGAATGGAATCCCTTGAGCGGTCAGCACCATCAGATTTCCCAAGCGAATCCGCCTGTGTATTTCTTCCTGGTGGTATTCAGGATCTTTCTGGATAGACTGTGCGATAACATCATGCAGGGTAAGGTTGTCATGAGCCCCAATGTAAGGGACCACATCACCTGGATCCGTTGCTGTGAAGTTATGCGGGTTGGCTGTCAGATTATCATAAATACGCTGAATAGAACGTGGGCCTCCAGTGATGAAGCACGGTTCTCCTTCATTTTGAAATCCAGATTTAAGCTCATTGCGGAAGTCATCAGAAAACGACGCCACCCCGTCAGTATGCTGCATCCAGTCTTGATCGGCAGGCATGACGTCTTCAGAGTCTTCATCCCCTATAAATGTGCGCCATCCTTCACCAATCATTAAAATGTTGGGATTCAATTTTTGAGCTTCGTCTAAAGCGGTTTGAATGCTTTCAGCGTCATGGTCGCCCATCATGTCGAACCGGAAGCCATCCACTTTATATTCTTTCGTCCAGTTAACGATCGAGTCTACAAGTATACGACGCGACATAGCATGAGTCGTACCCAATCGCCCTCCGCCAAAACTTTCTCTAGCTTTACCGTCTTTATCCATAAAGTGGTAATAATTCGGTTCCAGATCCTCGAATATATGCAGACGGGCAGTATGATTGTAAACAACATCTAAGATGACGCCCATTCCAGATTGATGGATGGCATCGACTAAGTGTTTGAATTCTTCAATACGTTTTTCAGGATCTTGTGGATCTTCAGAGTACATTCCGGTCAATGCAAAGTAGCTCTGCGGATCGTAACCCCAATTATAATTCGTATCATTAGAAGCATAGTGCAGCATGCGCTCATCGTTTTTAAATTCATTGATAAAGTAAAAACTCATGACCGGCAGCAGCTGAACGTGGGTTACGCCTAAACTTTTGATATAGTCCAGTTTTTCGATAAAGGCACTGAATGTCCCGAACCGGCTTGCCAGTTGATCGTCGATTGACGGATCAGAAGTAAAATCTCTGACATGAATTTCATAAATAACCGCATCTTCACGTTTTTCGTATCCCTCGATCTCGGCATAATCCAGCTCTGGTCCGATTGTTTCCGGACTCACGATAGCAGCTTTGGCTATCTGATTATCCGGATCGGTACTGTCCCAGGCAGCCAATGAACGCGCGTACGGGTCGAGTGCCAACACTGCTTTGCCTTCCCTTTCGATTTCATAATGATAAAAATACCCTCTCGTATCGACTAGTCCACTGTTTTCTTTATTTAAGAGAACTTCCCATACACCAGAACCAATCGCCCTCATTCTTATGTCATCTTTGACTACACACGTTTGATCAGCTTTATCGTACAAGATGACACGAACAGCCTCTGCGCTGGGTGACCAGACTCTCAGCGTAGCGGTTCCGTCTTCATGGACATCTGCTCCTAATTCTCCCTCATAAGCATAATGGCTGTCCTTCAGCCTCCAACCCATGTAGGCTAAAACTTCATTGTCTTCTAAACGAACGGTAAATGGCGCATTATCCATATTGAAGGTGCTCTTTAAGATCACGCTTTTTTTATCATTGTTTATCGATATGGATTCAATGACCAATACTTCTCCATGACCACTTCTTACTTCCAAACTGGTTCTTATATCTTCTTTTTTTAAAAGTTTAGCAGAGTTGAAGAAGACTTTTATCTGATTTTCCGAAATGATTTCTGCACCTATTATGCTGTTGTTCGTTTGATGTGGGTAAGTATAAATAATATCGTCTCCTTTAAGCTCAGTATCTGAGTGTCCTTGGTCAAAATGACAGCCTCAAGAACTATACCTTTTACTGGTCAGTTTTTTTCAGCTATAAACAACGCACTCTCCTTGCGTGCATTATGCACAGACAAAGAGAGTGCCAGTTGCTTATTATCCTTTCATTGCACCTGAACTCAAGTCTGAGATAAGGTGTTTCTGAAGTTTCAAGCATACCGGTTTGCAAGAAGGATCGCTATTAGAACAGCGCCTATTGCAAATCGATTGGAATCATTTAAGAACTGTGCATTTACAAAGTTTATAATGCAAAAGTAACGTTCTCAGGACTTATACATATGATCCTTATTTATTCTATTTTCTATTTTTAAATATTTTTACTCCAATACCCGTTAGCGCACTGACTAATCCGATTGTTCCAACAGTCCACAAAGCAGTTGCTGTAGAAGGAAGTCTTTCTCCTAGTGGAGTGTCTGACTCCTCATCCGTTTCTGCTATATCTTCATCCGGATCAACAATTGGGTCTTCGTCATCTTCATCCGGATCAACAATTGGGTCTTCGTCATCTTCATCCGGATCAACAATTGGGTCTTCGTCATCTTCATCCGGATCAACAATTGGGTCTTCGTCATCTTCATCCGGATCAACAATTGGGTCTTCGTCATCTTCATCCGGATCAACAATTGGGTCTTCGTCATCTTCATCCGGATCAACAATTGGGTCTTCGTCATCTTCATCCGGATCAACAATTGGGTCTTCGTCATCTAATTCTAACTCTCTGTCAGTTAATACGACGACAGATGCAGTAAGAGGCGCTATTGTGATACTGTCTCCAGTTATTGAAACACCTTTTGGACTTGTGATTGCTCGTGTTCCAGCGGACTCTGCGTCGACTAAAACATAACCTTCAGTTAAGTCAGTGCCAAGCGTCACTGTACGTTCAGTATCGTCAGCATTGACAAAGACGTAATAGATATCTCCATTTGAATCTTCTGCACGGTAACCAATAATTAAATCTTGTTCATTGATTTCCGGTGCGTCGACTAAAGAAACCATTTCTGCAATTTCTTCCATCGTTCCTTTACGGAAGGCATCTGTACTTCTTCTCAATTCGATTAATCCAGTTGTGTACGCCTGAGTTAATGTGTTGATTGGATAAGCATCTGCATTAGTTGCTTTGTCCCATTCAAACATATTGATAGCGTCAGTTGAATCATATGAATCGTGAATAAAGTACGGATACTTGAATGGTTTACCGTCTTCATCAGTCATGAAGGTTGATTTGTAAGGAACCAGATCATTAGCAACGGGTTCTATAAAGTCCGGATCACGGAACTGTTTAGTACGTCCGAATTCCTGACCTGCATGAATGAATGGTGTGCCTTGAGAAGTTAGCACCATCAAGTTTCCTAAACGAATACGCTGATGAATCTCTTGCTGATGATACTCAGGGTCTTTTTGAATACTTTGAGCGATAACATCATGCAAGGTCAAATTATCATGTGCCGCAATGTAAGGTACAACATCGCCAGGGTTTGTTGCTGTAAAGTTATGCGGATTAGCTGTCAGGTTATCAAAAATTTGTTGGATAGAACGTGCGCCGCCTGTGATAAAGCGTGGTTCTCCTTCGCTGCCGAATCCAGATTTCAACTCGTTTCTGAACTCATCTGAGAATGAACCGACTGCTTCAGTGTGCTGCATCCAGTCCTGATCTGCAGGCATGACGTTTTCGTAACCTTCATCTCCTACAAATGTGCGCCAGCCTTCACCGATCATTAAAATATTTGGATTCAATTTTTTAGCTTCATCGAAAGCTATTTGAATACTTTCTGCATCATGGTCGCCCATCATGTCGAAACGGAATCCATCAACTTTATATTCTTCGACCCAATGTGTGATGGAGTCCACGAGAATACGGCGTGCCATTGCGTGCGTCGTACCTAATCGTCCACCACCAAAGCTTGTTCGTGATGTACCATCTGCATCCATGAAGTGGTAGTAGTTTGGTTCAAGGTCTTCGAAAATGTGTTCTCTAGCTGTATGGTTATAAACGACATCTAGAATGACACCCATTCCACGGCTATGAATCTCATCGACCAATTTTTTAAATTCTTCAATACGTTTTGCAGGATCTTCAGGGTTTTCTGAATACATTCCAGTTAGCGAGAAGTAACTGTGTGGATCATAGCCCCAGTTAAAGTTTGTATTTGTTGAAGAATACTCTGACATTCTTTCGCTATTTTCAAACTCGTTTGCAAAGAAGTAGCTCATGACTGGAAGCATTTGAACATGCGTTACACCCATGCTCTCAATGTAATCCAGCTTTTCGATAAAGGCACTAAATGTCCCAAATTGACTAGCTAATTCGTCTTCGATTGAAGGATCCGATGTGAAATCTCTCACGTGAATTTCATAGATGATTGCATCTTCGCGTTTTTCATAGCCTTCAATATCTGCATAATCAAGTTCTGGTCCAATATGACTTGGATTGACGATAGCTGCTTTCCCAATATAATTATCCGGGTCGCTGCTATTCCAAGCTGCCATTGAACGGGCGTATGGATCTAAAGCCATAACGGTTTCTCCATCGCGTTCGATTTCAAAGTGATAGAAGTAGCCCGTTACGTCGCTTAAACCAGTTGAGTCTTCGTTAAGAACGATTTCCCATACTCCGGAATCTTTAGCTTCCATTTCAATATCATCTCTAACAACTTCTGACTGATCGTCTTTGTCGTATAAAACAACACGGACTGCATCGGCACTTGGAGACCATACTTTCAAGTTAGCTGTTCCGTCTTCGTATAAGTCTAAACCTAGCTCTCCATCATATGCATAAAGGGCATCTTTCAGGCGCCATCCCATACGAGCACTGACTTCATTTTCATCGAATATAACTGTATATGGTCCGTTTTCGATTGCAAAATCTCCTTCAAGAATAACTGCATTGCGATCATGATCGATCGTTGCAGAAAATTCTATTATGTTTCCTTCAGCGTCTTTCAGTTGAATAACATCGCTGAGGTCTTCTTCGGTTAATGCTTCAGTTGAATGGAAGAACACTTCTATTTGTGTTTCTGAAACCAACTCAGCTCTGATCATGCCATCTTCTCTGGCATAATAAGGGTTAGTATAAACAGTGTTATCTCCATCTTTTATAAAGATCTGACTGTGTTCAGATAAACCAGAAAAGTTATAATCGGTCGTTTGAGCTGACCCGTCTTTCAAGACGAACAAGAAGCCGATTTCACTAGCATCTGGAGTTAATGTTAAATCAAAGAATGTACCGTATTTACCAATACCGTCACTATTTTCAGCACCTGCAGCCCAGTCTTGGGTCCCTTCAGCGACATCTCCCCAAGTCCATAGACCCCAGTTGTCATAATCTTCATTATCTCTTCTATAATTGATACGAATCGTATCTTCTCCAAATAATGGTTCGTAAGGATAAATCGTGTAGTCTTCATCTAACCAGGCTTCGTTCATTTCTGGCGTAAGCAAGCGCAGATTGAAATCACCGGATAAATTAGTTCCGGCGGTATTATTGATCAAAAAACCTATTTTTTCTGGACTTTCTGCTAGTTCAACATCCATATAGTAACCATAATCAGTTTCTACTGACTGATTAAAAGATAAGGCTTCATTAGGCCAATTTTCTGATGGTGCTTTTACATCATCCCAGATCCAAAGTCCAAGATTTTCGCGATCATCTGACGGAAGCGTCGCAAAATGGATACGAAAGAACCCTTCTTCTATGTCAGTTTCTTCTATTGGTGTTTCTGTTTCGTCAGGTGTTTCTAATTCCTGAGATAAAAACGAGCCGTTTTGAATTGAAAGTAAAGCCGTTCCTCCGTCAGCCATTGCCGGCAAGACGAACGTGATCACGTGACTCTCATCCACTTCAGCAGCTGAGTACTCCACATCTGAGTAATGATCCATCACAACAACATTTTCATTATCGACTTCTACAGAAATCGTCTGTTCTTCTTCCGATACGTTGAAAGCCATGTATACTGATTCGTCATTCAATGCACGTTCGACCAACATCCAGTCTTCATCTTCAGAAGTTAAAAATTCGTCTCTTGTTCCTCTGGATAACAGTTCACTGAAATCATTTCTGAATCCAATGACTTTTTGATAATGGTCCAAGATGTCATTGTCTTCGATCATATCCCAGCCAAAATCATAACGGTTATCATATTCTGGCCAATTGTCATTACCCGATTGTCCCAATTCTTCACCGTAATAAATGACAGGCTGACCCTTAGCTGTCATTTGCAGAGAGGCAGCTAATTTAAGTTTCCCTTCATCGTTTCCTTGGGCGAATAAGAAGCCTTCTTCATCGTGACTGCCTAGGAACTGTCCAAGTGTTGCATCGCTGGAAAGAACCTGGTTACGGTTCACCAGATGGTCATTAGCTCTGCTTATTCTGCCATTGACAAAGTCTGACGCATAACCTTTAAAACTAAAATCTACCAAACTGTCCATCATGCCTGAATTTAAATAACCATGATCGTTTTGGTAATTTGCGCCCCATGATTCACCGATCAATTTGAACGCAGGATCCTTTTCAACTAATTCGTTTTTAAAATGCTGCCAAGTTGTATCATCCACGTGCTTCACTGTATCGACACGGTAGCTGGCTATCGCATTTCCACTTGGAGTAGTCGATTTTCCAATCCAGTCTGACTGCCACTGGACTAGTTTTTCTCTAACATCTTGACGTTCTGTAATAAAGTCAGGTAAGCCGGCAAGTTCCATTTCTAAATCTCCGCTCCCTGATGCTTCTCTGATCATGTCGTCAAAGCGTGCACGGTCCTCATCAGTCGGATAACCTTCAGGTGGATCAGCTATTCCATTATCAGGATGCATGCCATACCCTGGATGATTTAATACGACATCGACCATGATATTGATTCCACGTGCCGCTGCTGAATCGATGAGTTCATGAAATTCAGCTAAGGTTCCCAAGTGTGGGTTCAATTCTTCAAAATCTTTTGCCCAGTAGCCATGATAAGCGTAGTAAGAGCCATTCGCGCTTTTAGCTTCAACGTCATGACCGACATTTTCAACTATCGGTGTGATCCAAATGGTTGAGACACCTAATTCATCAAGGTAGTCAAGATTCTGAGTGACACCTTTAAAGTCTCCACCTTGGTAAGTCCCGCGTGGGTTGTCGGCATTCTCATAATCAAGTCCATATGGGTTGTTATTTGTTTCGTCCCCATCAGCAAAACGGTCTGTCAGCATGAAATAAATGATCTCTTCATCCCAATCACGTTCGCCTTCGACTTTACTTCTAGCGTCAATCGTTACTTGAGTTTGAGTCGTATAACGTCCGTTGGTTTCATCCCAAACGGTGACAGGGATAGTGTAAGTACCCGGTTGAACGGTATGATCAACTGATAAAGTGACTCTATTTAATTCTGGTGAAATAGCTAAGTTGGATAGTCCGCCAATAGCTGAGACATCAGCAGAAATACGGTCGATAGCTAATTCAGAATTGTTTTCGATCGTCACATCTAAAATTCCATGCTCATTGTAATTAAATGAACGGTTAACTTCAGCTGAGATAGAGATATCCCCTTGACCGTCTGTTTCTTCCGGTCCTTCCTCTTGTGTCTCTGCGATATAAAATGGGTTTGTAAATGCCTGAGTGGGATCCTCAGCCGTCACAAACACTTGATTCATTTCATCAAATGATGTGAATTCTAAGTCATCAGTTTTTTTATCTTCTCCATCTGTTGTGTTAACGATAAGGAAGCCAAATGTTGCGGCATTTTCATTTACCGGAATGTCCACATAAGAGCCATGTTTGCCTACTTGATCATTTGAAAAAGAGGCTGCTGCTGTGGGCCAGCCTTGTGGGTGATTCGGAGCGTCTCCCCAGAACCAGACGCCATAGTCATCATAGTTTACTGTGTCATTTAAATAATGCACGCGAAGGGTCGGTGTATCAAAATCAACGGGTTCGTAATAGAAGACGGATCCGTCTGCTCTCACCCATATTTCATCAACCTCTGCGTGAATATCAACATTAATGTCTTCATCAATGTATTTTGATTCATCACCATAAACAGCAACAAAACCTATTGTACTGGCATCATCTTTGATTTCAATGTCCTGATAATAACCGAAGTCTGTTGTTTGTTCTTCGCTGAAAAGTGACCCATTCGGCCATCCTTCACCCTTAGCATCTGAAGGGGTCATAACGTCTCCCCAGAGCCATAAAGATAAATCATTGTCAATTGAATCAGTCTCCAGGTGAACACGCACGGTCCGTGCTTCTTCAGCCTGGACAAGTGTTACAAATGGAAAGACGTTAGCTAATGTTTGAAAAAGTAAGACAACCGCAAAAAATGCGGAAAAAAATGTTTTTGTTTTTCTGTTCATGAGATACTCTCCTTTTCAGTTGTGTTAGCGCTGTCAATTAGGGCGAAAAATAACTCTCCCAACAAAAAATGTAAGGAGAGTATTTAGTTTAAGATGATAATTAACCTTTTGTCGCACCAGATGCCAACCCTGAAATAAGGTATTTTTGCAGCATCAAGTATACTGTTGCTATTGGTACGGCAATAAGTACCGCACCCGCAGCAAAACGACTGAAGTTATTTGAAAACTGCGCATTAACGAAGTTATAAAGACCTAACGCTAAGGTGAAGTTCTCGGGACTTCTTAAAACAATACGCGGTAAGATAAAGTCCATGAATGGTCCCATGAAGTTGAACAAGGCAACCACGGATAAAATAGGTTTCGCCAGCGGCAATAGAATCTGGAAGAAAATTCTAAAGTGACCCGCCCCATCCATTTTAGCTGATTCATCCAGCGATCTCGGTAAGGTGTCCAAGTATCCCTTAACCAGGAATGCATTCATAGGAATTCCTCCACCGATATAGATCAATATCAATCCCCATAGATTATCTAACAATCCAACAGTGTTGAGCAAGATGTACAGAGCCACCATTGCCATCAATACCGGAAACATTTGTAGGAGTAAGAAAGCATACAATCCATTCGTACGTCCTTTGAAACGATAACGTGAGAATGCGTAGGCGGTAAAACTTACGACTGTCGTTGTGACGACTGTTACGACCGTCGAAACAAACAACGTGTTTCTGTACCAAAGTAGATAGTCACTTCTAGGACTCGTAAACAGCCATACAAAGTTATCCAACGACCAATTTTCTGGAGATAAAGACGCACTATATAAATTGGTTGAGGTATTCATTGAGATCGCAAACGCCCATAAGAGCGGATAAAAGATAACGACAAACACAAGCCCAAGAATCAAATAGATGAGAGCAACTTCTAAACTGCTTTTTTGTTTGCGACTAAGTTTACTGCCGCTTTTTTTAGTGGAATTCTTTTTCATTAGTTGTTACCCTCCTCTTTGAATGAACTTGAACGTCGGAATTGGAAAAACGCAAAAGTTGCAACGATAATTCCTAAGATCAACGAAATAGCCGCAGCCATACTGAATTGCGAGTTGGTAAAGGTCAAGTTATAGACCCAGGAAATCAGGATATCCGTTCCGCCGGCATTTTGTCCACGAACGGCAGGGCCACCTTCATTAAACAGGTAAATAATATTAAAGTTATTGAAGTTAAACGTGTATTGCGTTATGAGTAACGGCCCCGTCGCAAACATCAGATGCGGGAACGTAATGTTTGTAAATTTCTGCCAGCGCGAAGCACCATCCATATCTGCCGCTTCATACCAGTCAGATGATATCCCCTGCAGCACGCCTGAAAACAGTGCATAGACAAAAGGAAAACCGAGCCAGACCTGAATCATTATGATCGCGATTCGACTCCACATGACATTAGTCATCCAAGGTATCGTGGTATTAAATAACGGTTGTAGAATATCGTTATTGATTGCACCGAAGTTATCATTGAATAACGCTGAAAAGATAATAATTGTGACAAAACCCGGTACAGCCCAAGGTAAGATCAATACTGTTCGGATAAGTTTCTTCCCTTTTAGACGTTTATCATTGGTTAAGATAGCCAGGAACATTGCCAGAGAAATCGACAATGTGGTTGCGACGAATGTCCAGGTAAGTGTCCAGGAAAGAACACTGACAAACGTGTCACGCCATTCAGATAAGGTCACTAAGCGGATAAAGTTTTCAAAGCCAACCCACTGAAGCAAGTTACGCGGGGGAGCATTGTATAAGTTGTAGTTGGTAAAGGCTAAGAAGCCCATAAATAGTAGTGGTAAAATAACCACAAAAATCAAGAGTGCAAATCCGGGACCGATCATGACATACGGAAAAGCCGTATCCCAAGAGTTATGGAAGTTTTCCATTACACTACCGGGCTTCCATCCGTTTCTGATTTTCTGCGCCTCAACTTTAGCATCTTGGATGTTAAACCAATAAAAGGCAGCATAGAAAATCGTGAACAACAGAGCCAGGATCCCTTCAATCAAGAATACACGTGAATCATCAACACGCGCTTCATTACCGAGGGTGATAAGTCCTTGTAAGCCGGCAGCAGCAAATTCAAACATAACGAATGCAAAAGCTGCAAACAGGATGAATATTGCGATACCTTTTATTTTTCTTTTATTGTAAATCTGTCCCATACCAGGAATGATCGATAAAAGCATAGCTTTTTTGGGACTATGATTCATATCTTTTATTCGTGTTTGCGACGGTTGGTTTTGGTTTTCGTTAGTAGCCATAATTTCTCTCCTTCTACTAGCCTTAAAACAGTCACTTATGTCTATAGAAGTGACGTTAAACAGCTCTAAACACATAAATAACTAATATGAAGAAGGAGATTGAGTTTTTAGTTGCTCAATCTCCTTCTCAAATTAGCTTGACTTTACAACGATATTATAATTATTGACCCATCATTGAAATTTCAGATTCGATTGTTTGAGTGGCTTCGTCTAATACTTCTTGTACGTCGTCACCTTGTTGTACGAATGTTAATGCGTCACCCATAGGTTCCCAAACTTGTGACATTTCCGGAACATTAGGCATTGGATGTGCATTTAAAGTTTGAGCAAAGATTGGTTCCATTAGTTCATCATTGATTTCGACAGCTGCATGAGCAGGTAATTCGCCAGCTATGTCAAAGTAAGTTGTTGAGCTTTCTTCGTTTGTCATGAATAATGCTAATTCAGTTGCCCAGTATTCATTTTCTGTATAATAGTTCACTAAAAATCCTTTGTTTCCTGAGAATGAGTTCAAAGGCTCGCCATCTTTAGATGGTAATTCAGTAACCATCAAGCTGTCGCCAATAGCACCCTGGTAATCAGGAATTGCCCATGGTCCGTTAACAATCATACCCACTTTTCCATCCATGAATAAGCTGTTAGCTACTTCTAAGTCTGTTCCTGCAGGCATAAGTCCTTCTTCAAACCATGATTGAATCATTTCAACTGATTTCACAGCTTCTGGTGTGTTTAATCCAACGTCTGAAGTGTCGTATGTGCCGTCTTCGTTTTGTGCAAAGATATAGCCACCATCAGCTGTCAGGAAAGGGTAGGTGAAGTATAAATTAGCTGCATCCATCATGAATCCGTATTGATCGCCTTCTGTTAAGTCGCGTGCAATTTCCATCAATTCGTCCATTGTTTCTGGTGCTTCAGGTACTAGGTCTGTATTGATGAATAGTCCGTAAGTTTCTACAACTGCGGGAATACCGTATTGTTGACCTTCATAACTAAATGCATTTACAGCTTCTTTGTTGTATTCACCTAAACGGTTTAACTGATCTTCAGTCAAGTCTAATTCAGCAGCTAAACCTTGTAAGTGAATATCACCCATGCGGTCATGTGGCTGGAAGAATAGATCCGGACCTTGTCCAGAAGGTCCATCTAAGCTCATGCCCTCTGTTTGTTCCAGCATGCTATAAGGTGTGATATCAACATCAATGCCGTGTTCTTCAGTAAAGTTGGCAGTGATTTGTTCGTAAGCATCTAATTGCACTTCTTCGTCATTGACCCAAATATGTAACGATTCAGGTTTTTCAGGAGCATCTTCGCTTGCTGTTTCTTCAGAAGTTTCGCCTTCTGTATCTTCAGCTGCTTCTTCCGTTGTGTCCTCAGATGTATCAGCTGAATCTCCGTTGTCATCTGTTCCACATGCTGCAAGTAGTCCTACTGTTGAAAGCAGTAACATTCCTTTGTACCAAAATTTCTTATCAATCATTGTGTTGCCTCCTATTTTTCATTTTTCTATATTTGCTTACTTTATTTTCCAAGCTCCAAGAGAAGGCTTTCTTTAAATCTTGTTTGCCTAGAAAACAATGTTGTAAGTGATTACATTTAAACTATATAAGTTTTTTACAATTGTTTCAATTGTTTTTTCTATGTTACCGGTATCAGGATGGACCGATGGTCTTATCCTATTTTTAACTAATCCAGCAATTCGACAACAATCGCCTCATATGGTTCTAACACAGCCTCTTTTGGATCAAAGGATTCTTTATTGTAATTTGAAACTATCACATCTCCGACACTATTTGTAACATTTGAAACTAAGTATTCCACTTTTCCACTCACATTCGCGACGATCAACCATGTTTTGCCTTTATAAGATCGTTTGTAGGCATAAACAGATGGGTGATCGGGTAAGAGCAACTCGTAATCGCCCCAAACGACTAGCGGATTATCTTTTCTTAATTTAATCAATTGTCTGTACGTATTTAAAATTGAATCCGAGGAGTCACGTGATTCATCCACATTGATTTCTTTGTAATTCGGCTGGACCGGTAACCAGGGTTCTCCCATAGTGAAGCCTGCCTGCCTAGAGTCATCCCATTGCATCGGCGTTCTGGCATTATCGCGTCCTTTAATGTTGATTACATGAATAAGCTCATCGTGTGTATAGCCTTCATCCAATCGTTCGTTATACATATTGATACTTTCGATATCATCCACTTCATCAATGGATTCAATCGTTCTGTTGGTCATCCCGATCTCTTCACCCTGAAAAATATAGGGTGTACCTTTCATTAGATGGAGCAGGATTGCAAAAAGTTTGGCACTTTCTATTCGGTATTCACTGTCATTGCCATAACGAGAAACAACGCGGGGCAAATCATGGTTATTCCAGAATAAACTGTTCCAGCCATTATCTTTTAATTCGACCTGCCACTTGGTCAGTACTTCTTTCCACTCAATAAAATCGATCTCTTTTATATCCCATTTCGACTGATTCGGTTGTTCATCCAGTTGTACGTGCTCGAATTGAAAAACCATGGATAATTCATGACGCTCCGTATCAGAATAAAGTTTAGCATTTTCCGGTGTTACTCCCCACGTTTCCCCGACTGTCATGACATCTCTGCCTTTCAAGGTTGCTTCGTGCAATTCCTGCAGGTAGTCATGCAACTTGGGACCATTGGAAGTGATTTTTTCATCCGGAAGTTTTCCAATCAAGTCGATCACATCCATACGGAATCCCCCGATGCCTTTATCGAGCCAATAATTCATCATGGTATATACAGATTGACGGACGAGTTCATTTTCCCAGTTTAAATCCGGCTGTTTCTTACTGAACATATGGAAGTAGTACTGCTCTGTTTCTTCATCGTACTCCCAAGCTGATCCGCCAAACGCAGCTTTAAGATCATTGGGCGGGCCACCATTGACCGGGTCACGCCAAATATAGAAATCGCGGTATTCATTGGTTTTACTTCTTCTCGATTCAACGAACCACTGGTGCTCATCACTTGTATGATTGACGACTAAATCCATCACGATGCGGATATTGCGTTTATTTGCTTCAACAATAAGTCGATCCATATCTTCCATTGTGCCAAAATCAGGATGGATCGCCTGGTAATCACTGATATCGTAGCCATTATCATCGTTGGGTGAATCGTAAACTGGACTTAGCCAGATAGCATCGACCCCTAGGTGTTCCAAATAGTCGAGACGGCTGATGATTCCCGGAATATCCCCGATACCATCGCCATTACTGTCCTGAAAACTGCGCGGATAAACTTGATAAATGACCGCATTTTGCCACCACTTCATAGAAAGCTCCTCTCGGTAACCAATTTTTTTATTTACTTGCACGCTCAAGAATGACATCCAATGTCAGATCTTTTGTATCTTCGACGATAAAGTCTGCTTTATGCATGGCGTCTTTTGACCCTACACCCACAGAAAACATACCGGCACCATTGATTGCTTCCACACCTGCTTCAGCATCCTCTAGTCCCACACATTCAGACACATCTAGTCCGAGCATTTCTGCTCCTTTGACAAATATTTCCGGATCAGGCTTACCGGCACTCAATGACGCAGGATCAACTACCCCGTCAAACAGGTCTTCAATTTCAAGTCTTTTCATAATTTCAGGCCCATTCTTACTTGCAGAAGCGAGCGCCATGCCTAAGCCTTTTTCTTTAGCATCTTTGAGCAATTGTTCAATACCTGGAAGTAAATCGTTTGGTGTGATTTGCTTGATAGACTCTTTGTACTCTTCATTTTTTTGCGTCGCTAATTCGATTTTTTCTTCTTCAGAATAGTCATTCTCTTTGTTGCCATGTTTCAAGATGAGGTCCAAGGATTCCATCCGGCTGATCCCTTTAAGTTGCTCGTTGAATTCTCTGTCCATCTCAATACCCATCTTCTTAGCTAAACTTTTCCATGCCAGGTAGTGATATTCTGCTGTATCTGTGATTACACCATCTAAATCGAAAATTAGTCCTTTTATCATAACTGCCTCCTTGTAGTGTCTTACTTTTTTTAATAAAAAGAGAGATGTCCATCTCTCTTCCTTATTTATCATTGTCTTTTTACGTTTCTGGTTGAAAGAAGTACAAACCCGCTTGGTTTTATACCGTGAGTTCGTCATTTGTGCCGTGAAATGACAGGCTCGGTTTTTTCTTCGCCCTGAGCTGGTCATTTGTGCTGCGAAATGACCAGCTCAGATTTTTTTTCGCCCCGAGCTGTCTACAGTGACTCCTATAATCAAGAGATAATCAGACATCTGATTATCTCTTGATTATTTCGTCTTTACTTTTTAATAGCTTGTTTGACGCTACTGTTTACCGTTACGGTTTCACCGTATAGAGTAATATCCAATGCATCGCCTTCTTGTAATGTAAATTCTACATTTTCTTTATCTACATTGACTTTAATGAGTCGGCCACGGTACTTCAATTTGAATTCATACCCGTCCCATTTTTCAGGACAATATGGGTCAAAGGATAATTCGCCGGTCAGTGTACGCATGCCTGCAAATCCTTGAACGATGGATAACCAGCCGCCACTCATTGACGTAATGTGCAGACCGTCTTCGGTATCATTGTTGTAATTGTCTAGATCTAAGCGAGCGGTACGTTCGTACATTTCAAAAGCTTTTTCCTTTTTCCCTAATTCTGAAGCTAAAATGGAATGGACCAAAGGTGATAGCGATGATTCATGCACCGTCATTGGTTCATAGAAATCAAAGTTGCGTTCTTTTTCTTCCTGACTGAATTCATGATTCAGGAAATACAAGCCTTGCAGCACATCCGCTTGTTTGATAAACGGTGAACGTAAAATCATGTCCCAAGACCAGTTCTGGTTGATCGGCCGTTCTTCTGGTTTAAGCGAATCGACCGGACGCAAGTCTTTATCCAAGAACGTATCGTGTTGAACAAAAACATCCAGCGCTTCATCTTTAGGGAAGTACATGTTTTCAACAATATCTTTCCATTGATCTAATTCTTCAGACTCTATGTTCAGACTTGCTTTTTTCTCGTCTGACACTTTTTCAAGTGACTCGAGCGTATAGCGAAGGGTCCAAGCGGCCATCGTGTTTGTATACCAGTTGTTATTGACGTTGTTTTCGTATTCGTTTGGACCTGTGACACCATGAATCATATATTTTTCATTCCGTTTTGAGTAATGCACGCGGTCCGCCCAGAAACGGGAAATGCCCGTAAGGACCTCGATGCCTTGATCAAGTAAGTAAGATTCGTCTCCAGAGTAAGTCGCGTGATTGTAAATTGCATGTGCAATCGCACCGTTACGGTGAATTTCTTCAAACGTGATTTCCCATTCATTGTGACATTCGATCCCTGTAAAGGTAACCATTGGATATAAGGCACCATCCAGCCCTTGTTTGGAAGCATTCACGTGCGCTTCTTCCAGCTGATTGTGACGGTAAACAAGGAGCTGTCTGGAAACTTCTTCATCAGTGGTCGACAGATACATAGGTAAAATACACGATTCCGTATCCCAGTAAGTTGCGCCACCATATTTCTCGCCAGTAAAGCCTTTAGGCCCAACGTTCAGACGAGGATCTTCTCCGTAGTAAGTCGAGAAGAGTTGGAATATGTTGAAGCGGACACCCTGCTGGCTTGCGGCGTCACCTTGGATAACCACATCAGCATTGTTCCAGCGCTTGGCCCATTCACTGACATGTGCTTCTTTTAATTGAACAAAAGCAGCTTGGCTGGCGTCACTTAAGATTGCTTCGGCAGCCTTTACCTGGTCGTTTTCTTCAACATCACGGCTGGTGATCACAGATACTAATTTAGTCAGCTTGACTGTTTCGCCTGCTGAAACCGTTCCTTTATAGGTTTCTGAGACAGTCATGTCAGACTCACTGCTGTCTTCTTGCTTCAATCCTTCTACCGTGTTGCTCATCATCGTTGTGACAGCGAAACGGTCGGTACCATAATTATTTTCAATTGTTTTTGTTGTCAAATAAGGATCAGGCGTTAACCCGCGGTCTCGTTCGATCCAGAACTGCTCGTCATAGTTGCTGTCTTCATTGACGACATCGCCATCTAAATGGGGCATCATTTCAATAACAGGATGGCCTTTCAGCACGTTTGCCTCGACATGCATGACCGCTAATTCTTTCTTTGCGACACTGACAAAACGGGTAAATGTGAAAGCAATTTCTGTCTCAGCATTTGTCCAGACGTAAGAACGGTTCAGTACGCCCTCTTTCATATCCAACTCTAGATGAAAGTCTCTCACCTCGTCTTTTGCCAGGTCCACTTGATGACCATTGACACGAATCGTTATGGGAAGAAAATTCGTTGCATTGATCACTTTTCCAAAATATTCGGGGTAACCAATTTTCCACCAGCCGACTCTCGTTTTATCCGGGTACCAAACGCCTGCTATATACGTGCCGAGATGGGTGTCGCCTGAGTAGCCTTCTTCAAAGTTTCCACGCAAGCCCATATAGCCATTACCTATGGACGTTAAACTTTCCTGCACACGCTTGTCTTTCTTGACATCATTGGTGATGACTTTCCACGGGTCTATCTTTGCTATTCTTTTCATCCGTCACACATCCTAATTTATAAATTCTGTTATTTAACTTTTTTTGATTGCTTCCATTAAAACATTCCGTTTTTTTGCACGATTACGTTTATTCATTAAACGCTGTTTCTTCTCTTCTTCATTATCTACATAATAAAAGACTGAGCAACCGTTCTGTTGCAATATCTCATCATCTTCATAAGAATCATCATTGAAACCAAAGACTTTTATCGCATCATGTGGTAACAGCGGTAAAAAGGCTTCGTCTTCGTCCTGATTAAAGAAGAAATACAGTTCCTGGTTGCCTAATTTACGTTTGAATCCTAAAAATTGTTCGTCATCTCTTATATCATGCCACTCTGTTTCACCATAACTTAAAATTGACTGATATTTTTTTCGGAAACGAATCAGTTCTTTTGAAAAATGAAGCATATCATGGTCTTGTTTATTCTCATCCCAAATCATACACTTACGGCAATCAGGATCTCCTTCTCCGTCCAGTCCAATTTCAGTTCCATAATACATACACGGTGTACCGGGTTGAGAATATAGGAATGCCATCGCAGATTTCACAAGATTTCTATCACCGCCGGCTTTGTTTAAAATACGCGGCGTATCATGAGAATCCAGTAAATTAAACATAACTTCTGTCGTTTGTCTGCGGTAGAGCATTAGCTGACTGTTCAAACTCGACACCAGACGCGTCGGAGACAAGATTTTCTTGAAGAAATAATTCTCAATATTATCTGTAAAGGCATAGTTCATGACGGCATGGAATTCGTCACCATTCAACCAATTTTGTGATGAATGCCAGATCTCTCCCAAGATATACAAATCTTCTTTGATTGCCGTGGTTTCTTTGAAAAACCTCTTCCAGAAGTAGTGATCCACTTCATTGGCTACATCAAGACGCCAGGCATCGATATCAAATTCTTTGATCCAATACGTCGAAATATCAAGCAAGTATTCTTGTACGTCCGGATTAGCCGTGTTGAGCTTAGGCATGTGACCGGTAAATGCAAAGGTATCGTAATTCACACGTCCCACATTTTCCAGTTCGTCCATGCTCAAACCACTGACATCTTCGACAGGGAAGGAATGAATATAGAACCAGTCTTTGTACTTAGATTCTTCCTGATTCTCTATAACGTCCTGCCACTGAGCCGAATGAATGCCCACATGATTAAAGACCGCATCGATCATGACACGCATGCCACGCTTATGTGCTTCCTCAACAACTTTTTTAAATAGTGCCTTGTCGCCGAAATCCGGATCGATTTCTTTGTAGTCAATAGTGTCATACTTGTGATTAGAATGGGCTTCAAAAACAGGCGTAAAGTAGATACCGTTAATACCCAGGTCCTCTAGATAATCCAGACCATCCAGCACCCCTTGCAAGTCACCGCCATAAAAGTCGTCACGGGTCGGATGTTCTTTACTGCCCCATGGGAGCGTTCCTTTAGGATTGTTGCTGCTATCGCCATTTTTAAACCGTTCCGGAAAAATCTGATACCAGATGGTTTCATTGACCCACTTCGGTGCACGGAACGCATCGATTTCGTGAATATACGGCACACGGAAATAAAAGTTCATCTGATCTAAAAAGGTTTCTTCAAATGGATAAACTCCCTGGTCCGAGTAAAATATTTCGATTCCGTCTTTTCCAATGATACGAAAACCGTAAGCCATTCGTTTCGTCGGTTCATGTGTATCGACCATCCAATAATCATGCATATTGGTAGTTGCTACCTTTTTCATTTCTTTCCCACTGGTGTACCATTTCTCTTGATCGAGCGCATACGGGTCGCCACTTATTAGTTCAACGCTGTCGATGTCTTTCGCTTTTGTCCGAATCCGAATATGATAATGTCCGCGCTCATATAAATACGCGTATTCACTTTCGGAACGGTGATAAATTGCTGCTGTATCCATAAAAATACCCCTTCTTGTGATACCAATTTTTAATTGTTTTATTCCTGATTATTATTTTTCGGCGCACTTATCTTAAAGCGGTTCCATTCTGATTCTAGCATTTGAAGAAAATTATACAAGCACATTTCAAGTGTTATCGGTAACAGAAAATGTAATAGGTAGAAACGCGTTCACACTCGTTTCCATCAAAATCCAGATATTTCCAATTAGAAAGACTGGCATTCGGTAAGTAGCTGACTGTTTAAGCTAGCTACTTACCGAAGTGAACCAAGTTCGGCAACTAGTGCACGCTTACCCCGTGCAACTTACCGAACTTGGCAACTGTTCGGTAAGTTGACACGTTTTTGACCATCCTACTTACCGAATGACGGCTCATTCGGTAAGTAGCCAGACCACCTTACTCCCTAATAACCGAATAGTCACGCTATTCGGTTATTACGGTGGTGCCTGCTTGTCCAAACGACCGAAGCGCGTGCCGTTCGGTCGTTTGGGCAGACGTTTGCGTTTCTAATCACCGAACACGTTTGTGTTGAAATAAAAACGTCCGCGCCTGACTATTTAAGTCGTCAGGCGTGGACGTTTTCGTGTTTTCTCAGCGCGTCGTGCCGCCTAATTTCAGTTCGGTTTCAAATAACTGGTTTCCTTGAGACTTACCCTCTTCTTTTACTTTCTTCAAGACCATTCTAGCACAGGCTGCACCCATTTCTGTAATAGACTGTTTGAGGGTCGTCAAGTTGGGATAGGCGATCTGGTCCAGAAAAACACCGTCGTGACCGATAATACCGTAGTCATTAGGAATATCGCCACCATGCTCTTTGATTTCACGGATAACTCCAAGACCTAAACGATCTGAAGCGCATAAGAACAATGTGTTTTTAGGGAACGCATCCCAATTCTCTCTGATAAACGCCGCCGAGTAGCGTGACCGGTTTTCCAAGTTATAAATATGTGTCTCTTTGCCGTGGTTTCTCATTACGGACGTATAGCCTTTTTCTCTTGAATGAGCGAAGGGTTCATCCACATCAATGCCGATATACACAACCGTTTCATACCCTTTTTCTATCGCATATTCAGTGGCTCTGGCCATGCTTTCTTCGTTATCGCTATCAATGTAGTCGACACCCATATCATTTTGACCGAATAATACAGTTGGTTTATCTAAGCCGTGAATAAAGTCTTCATCTTCTTTACGTGTTCCGCATACAATAAAGCCATCCGAATCCCCGATTTGAATGTTATTGTGGGTTAAAAGCTGCAGACTGTAAGCATATTTATCCAATTCATTCGCAATCCCGGTCAGTAAAAACATATAGTAAGGTTCAGTAGTGTCCATCTCTTCTAAGATCAATAATTTAATGATTTGTGTGCGATTATTCGCTAACGCTATAGCTGCCGCATTAGGTCGATAACTTAATTCTCTCATAGCTTCGTAAACGAGTTCTTTCAACTCATCTGTCACTTGTTCGGGATGGTTGATTACTCGTGAAACAGTCATCTTAGAGACGTTCGCTCTTTTTGCAACATCGTTTAATGTAGCCAAACGGTTACTCCTTTCATCTATCTTTCTTGCGGTTTTTTTCGATTTCCTCATTTAATTATATCATGAATCCGAACCGTTTTTGCTTGAATTATAGAAATAGTTGGTCACTCGAACCAATGAATCCGTCTTCTTTTTCTACGATTCTTACTTCATACGGGTCTAAAGCCAGTCGTCCTTTCAACGTTTCGTCTGTTTGAATATCTCTGACTTCTTCATTGATTTCAATCACTTGCAAGTCTTCCGTTAAATTCATAATGAAGACGGTTTTTAGCCCATCCGCTTCTCTGGCTTGAACGGATATGCCACGTTCATGTGTGATATCAAGTGGGGGTATCAGCCCTACGTCGGCGATCAACTCCCCATAAAAATCAGTGAGGAACGACTCTTCCAGCCGCGCGCCCATGTAATAAGCTGTCCCCTGCCGGTAATGATTTACTGTTATCGCCGGCGTTTTTTGGTAGAAGTCGTATCGATATGCTGCCATTTCTTCCGCTGATTCACATTCAATGATCGTGGCGTAGTCCTTGATGTCGTAGATTTTTCCGTTAAATTCCAGACTGTTTTTATCAGTTGGATAATAGGTGTCTGTTTCCATCGGTTCCATGCCGAAGGTTTCTTTAAGGGGAGCCAACCAGCCGCCCATGTGGGCCAGATCCGCTTCGTCCACTAAGCCGGTCATATAGGACGACACGAGTGTTCCGCCTCTTTCAACATACGCCTGCAGCTGCTTGGCAGTTTTTTCGGACATCATGTATAACATCGGTGCCAGCACTAAGTCATACTGCTTAAAATCAACGTCTTTTGAAATGATATCAACGGCGATGTTTTTGTCCCAGAATGCCTGATAGTGTTTTTGTAAGGTTTCACCGTATTTTTTCGTTTTCAGTCCGAACCCCTGAGCGTCGTTTAAGGCCCATTCGTTTTCGACATCATATATGATAGCTACTTTCGCTTTGCGCTTATAACCGACCACTTTTTCGGAAATAGCTTCCATTGCCTGACCTAAACGGGCCACCTCTTTAAAGACGCGGTTTTCTGGTGACCGGTCATGGTCGACGACCGCCCCGTGAAACTTCTCTGAAGAACCACGCGATTTACGCCACTGAAAATATAGAATACTGTCTGAGCCATGGGCAAGCATCTGCATCGAAGATAAATAATGCATACCTAATCGTTTCGCTTTGTTGACGTCGTGCCAGTTCACGCCACTTGGAGTCGATTCCATCAGCAAGAACGGCTGGTTTTTCATCGCATAAAAATGGTCATTCAAAAAGCCGACTTTCGCTGCCAGTGTCGCCGTGTCTTCTTTATCATTGTGCCAGGCTGGATAAGCGTCCCAGCTCACGACATCCACCTCTTTTGCGAACGCCTGGTAATCCAAACCTGTAAAGGGTGTGAATTCAGGATTATCCGACATGAAGTTTGTGGTTATCGGGATATCAGGTGTTTTTTCTCTCAGCGGCTTGATTTCATTTTTATAAAAATCGATCGTCTGATGAGAAACAAACCGGCGCCAATCCAAATTCATCCCGTGAACAGCTGTTTAACCGATCGAAGACGGTGAAACAGCTGTTCCCAGTCGGTAATCGTGTGGCTCCAGAATGGTCCCCACCACGAGTCGTTTAATCGATCCAAATCGTTCGTATATTTTTCTTTCAACCACTTTCTGAAGTTCGCCTGGCATAAGTCACAGTGACATTAGCCACCGAATTCATTTGAAACGTGCCACATCAGGAGCGCCGGATGGTTTCCGTAACGTTCGGCTAATTTTGCATTCACCTTTGCGTTTTTTCACGGTAATAAGGAAACGAAAAACAATGGTTGTGACGAGCCCCATGCAGAAGTTTTCTACGGTTTGCATCAACGCGCAGCACTTGCGAATACTTCTTTGACATCCAGGCCGGTCGTGCACCACTAGGTGTTGCCAAAATAAAGCGTCCGCCTATAGCATGGATGCGTTCGACCACGTCGTCCAGCCACTAAAAATCAAAGATTCCTTCTGCTGGTTCTAAAGCTGCCCATGCAAAAATACCAATCGAAAACGTGTTGGTGTGCGCTTTTTGCATCAGTACAACATCTTCTTTCAGTATTTCCGGATACGCTAACCACTGGTCAGGATTTTAATCTCCTCCATGGAGTAAACGTTGCTCATCTGTTACGCGTTTTTTTCCAAGTTGATCGTCCTTCCGTTACTTTATTTACGGTAATAATGATTCAATTGTTTTATCAGTTCATCGATTACAGTGATGAGATATCCAGGATGCCCCTGATCTCTCAATTCATCTTTTAAACAGGCTAAATAATCGACATGATGTTTATCGAGTAACGCATAGTCTTCTTCCGTTAGATCGGTGGTGTCATCTTTGGCTTTTAAATATGTCTCGACATCCATTTGCCATGTGCGGGTTCTATCAGGATAGCGAAGCAGTAATTCTTCTGCCCGAACGATCCCTTTAGGCGTTAAATCCCCAACAAAACGTAACTCTGCCCCATTGGATATCAGTCGGTCAAAGATCTCCCCTGCTGAACAGGACCACTCTTCCTGCGTACATATCATCGGTAATGCCGGAACCCGGTCGACAATGCGACTGAAGACTTCTGCATTATCCACGACCCAAACGATCGGTTGTTCGTGAGCGGGGTATACGGCGCTTAATTTTACGCACTCTCTCAATGGAACGGTCATAACACTTTGACTGTGTACTGCCGCTTCCCACATAGGATGGTAACCGGATGAAATCTCCGCAAATAAATTCACGACGGTGACCGAATCTGTAATATCTTCTCTATGCAAATTATAATCCTTGAGTAATGTATTGATTTCTTCTCTCGTTTTCGGAAGCTCGATCGGTTGATTGTTGTGTACGCGTTTCGTTTCGGCTAAAACATGCAGCCATAATTTACCTAAAGAAGTGGTCGGAAGGAAAGCATTCGCATCCAAGGTTATGATTTGACTGAATACCGAAAGTCTGACAGGTCGCGTGGGGAGTAAGCGAATTCCTTCTGATAAATAAAGCACCCATTGTTCAAACGTCTTGGGCGAGTCTTCTATCAGTTGCTGCACCCATTGCGTGTCCTCACTGTTATCTCTTATATATAGGAGCCAGTCTTTCACTAGTGGAAACTCTTCTTGTAATTCATTTAATAGGTGTTCTCGGCTAAACATTAATCTTTGCACTTCCTTCTCTAAACTATCTCCCTTATTCTACCATTTTTTTATAAATAACTCCTTTTATTTAACGAAATGTGTCATTCTCGACAATTCTTTCTGTTTTACGAGGCTTTTGACAACAGTAGTCCATTCATCTTGTGATAATATGTTATTAATGTTGCTAAATATTTATACAAAATTACTGAATTAAATTAAATTAAATTAAATCAAATCAGATGAATGCTTAAAACCCATCATTCTTAAGAAAGACAAAGGAGAAGAATTGATTGAATAAGAAGCAAATAAAAAGAGGGGTAGTAGGAATCATTTTTATGTTCCTCTTATCTATCATCTTACCGGTTGGTCAAGTCATTGCTCAAGACAGCGACTATGGTGATGAGTATGTCGATATCATCATCCGCTACAAAGAGAGTGTCCCTGAGGAAAAATCCTTGGACTCACGCTTTAAAAACGTACATACAATGGATATCTTGCCCATTCAAACCATGTCTGTACCTGCTTCGGCCATAAGAGGATTAAGTTTAGAAGAAAACACCCGACGGATAACGTATGATCAGGAAGTCTCAACATCACAGTCCCCTTACGAAGTCTCCGATGATGACTGGAATCAAACGATGATCGGCACTTTCGACGCTTGGGAACAAGGTTATACGGGGGAAAATGTTAATATCGCTATTTTGGATACCGGTTTTCACCAGCACCCTGACATCACCTATGCAGGTGGACATAGCATATTTGCTGAAGATGATGAACTGGGTCCAGACGTCTGGACGAACGATCATTCTGGACACGGCACCCATGTTGCAGGCATCTTAGGTGCCCACCAAGGTACGCGCGCACAAGGAATAGCAACCGATGCAGATATATACGGAGTTAAAATTTACCACGAATCTAATGGCGATAAAACACGAGTAGGAAACTTGCTTACCGGTCTCAATTGGGCCATTCAAAATGATAGTGATATTATCGTTATCAGTTCTGGCTATCCGGATCATAATCAGGAGGTACACGATACGATTCAAGCGGCATATGATCAGGGTATCTTGATTTTCGCTGCCAGTGGCAACATAACCGACGATAACGGCGCCATTGATTATCCAGCAGTACACGAAGAAGTAATTGCAGTATCAGGAGTGAACCAACGACAAGCACGTGTCAGTGATTCCATGGTTGGTCCTGAAAATGAATTGGCCGCCCCCGGTCAAAACATACTAAGTTTAAGTCCCGACGGCGCTTATTCGACTATGTCAGGGACATCTCAGGCTGCCCCTCATGTCGCGGGCATTGCGGCACTTCTGATGGAGAAACACCCTTCAGAAAGCCCTGATGCTATTCGTCAGCGTCTGATCGAACAAGCGCTCGATTTGGGCGATCCTGGCCATGACGTCTTATACGGCCACGGACTGGTTCAATTTGGAGAAAACCAACCAGAAGAAACGGATCCTGAAGACGATACTGTTGAAGAACCCGAAGAGGATGAAGAAGAAACGGAAAACGTCAGCGATGATGATGAAACCTCAGCAGATACCGATTCAGAGGCCGAGAACACCGAAACTGATTCTGAAGAAACGGCAGACGGAGAAACAGATCCTGAACAAACAAATGAACCGCAGGACGAAACTGAAGATGCTGAAACCGAAGATGACGATAGTTCTTCCGAAAACACCAACGAAAACGTTGATAACAATGATGAAGAAACACTTTCTGAAGAAGAATTTTATTCTAATAACGAAAATGAGATAGAAGAAAATGACGATCCTGCACAACACAGTACGATATGGATTCGTCCTTCCGAAACCAATGGCGTGGCCACAGTAGCTCAAGAAGATATTGAAGCCGTTCCTAACAATGGGGTGCTGGCTATATCTTTCGATTCCTCACTTGGTCACATTGAACGTATCAGTTTATCTCGCGAACAAGTCAAAATTTTGAAAGATAAAAACGTCACACTCTTGGTTGCTCGAGTCGATTTGGAATGGGTTATTCCCATCGACAATTTATCTGAAGGTAATGCTTTGATCACCTTTGAGTCGACTGCTCAAGAACTGAAAGCTAGAGCGATAACTAAAGGAAAAATTCTATCCTTTGGCATTGAACAAGAAGGCGAACGCCTGACCACCTTCCCGTCTGAAATGACTTACCGCTTCTTCACACCTGATGTCGAATATAACCAAGATGCTTTATATCAGTGGAATGAAAGCAACGAAGCTTGGGAACTTTTAGGAGATGCCTATACAAAAGGTGGCGTCGTTGGCGTAACTTCTGAAGTAGGGACACTGGCTGTGTTTAATCCAGAGGAATTGGAAACGGCCATTGCAACAGCCAAAGAAGAAAAAGTCGCAGAAGAAGAAGAAGTTCAAGAAAATGAAGAGAAGGAAGCAGAAGAATCTGAACCAGATGTCGTAGAAGAAATTGAAACTGAATTTTCTGAAGAAGAATCATCAGGATTACCCGTTGTATTGAGCAGCGTCGTCGTTGTTTTGATGTCTGTTACTGGCGGTTTATATTTCTTCAGTGGCAAGTCTAAAGATTAGTCTCAACGTCTCAATAAATAATCACAACTAAAACAGATTTAAATGAAGCCTTAGACGCAACTTGAACTGCCCCCTGTCAAGTAGACAGGTAAATAAACAAAATAGTTTGTGCCATGTATGATTACTTTCATGCATGGCTTTTTTCTTATGCTGGAATTTTTAATCCCATCTTGAGTGTGACGCGTTTCGTATTATAGAACGCCACATAGCGTTCTATATCCGTTTCTAATGCTTCAAACGTGTCATAGTTGAGGTAGTCTTAATAGTGGAACGTCAATCATTTGGTGGACACTAAAAAACCATCAAACACCAACTCGGCATATAAAATCACTGAGTTGGCAACAAAAAGCCTGATTATTCATTATATTGCTTCACCTTTTTTCAGTTGATAAACGTAACTTTCCATATAAATTTAACGGCTATCAAAGCCTATACAAAAAAGGAGCTTAACTCATATGTTTTCACATGAGTTAAGCTCCTTTCAAGCTGATACTGCTTGCTATCTAAATGAGTAAGATCCTCTTCGTTTCGGTTTGTTTCTCATTTTATATACGATCGGATTGATAACTGCGAGAGCTAAAATAGCCAAAAACATGTAAAAGGTGATGGAATCACCTTCCATAGAAAAATCTTCCAGGAACATATTTTCAGTCACAATCAAAGCTACCGCAATGAGCGCATGAGTGACAGATACGGCTATGACTGAAAAGAAAGTCACTATGGCATCATGTCCTTTTGGTAGAACAGATAAAATCAAAAACAAACCTAGAAAAACAAGAATAAGTCCAAAGACTAAGCGGAATTGTGTAAATACTTCTATATTCATAATAATCTCCTTTAAAGTAAGCTATCTTATTATTTTACAAGGCTTCCAGCTAAAATACAATGTTAAATCGCATTAATTACTTCTGTTAACTGTTTAATAAAACTGCCTCCCGAAATTCCATCCACTGATCATTTCAGTAATCGGAACGGCATCGTGAATATCTATATCCGTCAATTCTCTTTGTTCAGACTCAGGCAGTGACAGTGAATCAAAGATAGTGTCTGGTTCATTATAAAAACCGATTTCTTCAAACCGTTCGTCGGTTAAACTAAACGCAAAGCCGACTAATTCTCGTTCCTCTTCTGTCCAGTTTATTTCGCCCTGCATTTTGAAAACGAACTGATCCTCGTCACCGTATGTGAAGTAGTGATTTGCTTCTTGTGAACCTGCGTAAGCGTATGAAAATGGGATGCTTACTTTTTCAGCCTCATACATATCCAGTTCCAGTAAATTATCCTTCAGCGAATTGGAGCGTCTATAGGCTTTGACGATTGCTGGGTCTTCAGAAGTCTCAATCCCAAGAATTGACGAATGCGACCGGATCCCCGGCGTGATATATTCATTTTGTTCCACCCAGTGATTGTAAGTGGACTGTCCCCAAGCAAAATAAAGGATGCTGGCCAGAATGAGTCCCAGGTATCCCCTCGTCACATATTTGCGCATTGGCTTGTTTGGATCTGCATACGAATAAACAAAAACGTAAGCAATAATGAGAAAGAGCAAAATAATAATGATTAAAGGCATTGTAAAGGTGTAAAACCGTTCTGCTTTCATCCAAAATGAGTACATTTTTTTCTCCTTAATATTTTCCTGAATCGAGCCGTTCAACCATAGGCAGATAGCGTTTATCACCTGCTTTGAGTTCAATGACGGGCCGATCCGGTCTGTTGTTAAATAATTCTAGGTTCTGTTCGTATTCTTTTCTAATACTCCAAACGGTTGCCCACGTCATAGTGACCGGCTATTAACTTGAAGGTTTCATTCATCACTTATCTTGTCGTGTTATCGTCTTTCTATGTATATATCATTTATCTGTTCAACTAGTTTATCATAGAAAAGCAATAAAAAAAGGCGCTTTTGTCATTTTAAATTAGTTTTATACTCATATTTAGCTTCACCTTTATTGTTCACATGGAAATAATAAAAATAGCCGCACCAGACGACTCAGTACACAACGACTGATCGATCTGATACGGTTATTTGTTAAGTTTCACTTTAAAAAATTCACATCAAGATTTCTTTTTATCAAGAATCATCTTAGTTCAAGATGGTTGTCAGTGCTTTGCCTTTTAATTCCTCTGAGCTCCATTCCACTACCGCAAAATGATTGTTGGATACTTCTGCCACTTTGTCGATCCAACCTTTTTCACTTTGGGCGCGGGCAAGCAGGATTTCATTTGTTGTCCCGCTGGAGAGCATGCTTTGATTGACGACCCACCATGTATGAGCAATGCCGGCACGGTCCAAATCATCCTGCAACCTTAGCGATTCATAAACAGGTGTGTTTTCCGGTAATGTCACCATAATCACTTCTGTCTGCTCTCTGTCTTGAAGCATAGGCAATAATTTTCTTATTGATTCAGGTACTTCGCCCGAGCTACGCTCTACCTCTTTCGCATAACTCTGAGAGGATTCGGGTAACAAGAGCGTATGTCCTGTTGGGGCCGTATCGATCACGACAACGTCACAATCGTCATCCATCACGATTTCTGCAAATCTTCTGAACACGGCTATTTCCTGGGTACAAGGAGAACGCAAGTCTTCTTCAACATAGGCCAAGTCGTCACCTGACATCGTTTTGCGTGCGTTTGTAAGAACTTCTTCCTGATAGTCTGCCAGTTCTTTCTTTTCATCGATTCGACTCATTTTGATTTGACTGGATTCTTCAAAAACATGTTCCAGATGTGCAGCAGGATCCGTCGTAGCTAAATGCACTTTTTTCCCTTTGGAAGCTAAGCCCAGCGCTAACGTTGCTGCTATCGTGGTTTTACCAACACCACCTTTACCCATCGTGAATACGACACGTTTGTTGGATTTGACCAGATCATCGACCACTTTATTTAAACGCGGAAACTCTGTTTTTTCCACTGTCGAAAGATTAGGAGCTTCTTGATTTTCTTCCAAAAGCTTACGCAATTTCTCAATTCCAGTAATGTCATACGGACGTAAGGGAATACTCCAAGTTGGAAATCCTTTCAAGTTTTCCGGCATTTGACGCAAGGCTTTCTGTTGCTCATCAACTAACTTTTGAGAAGCCGAATCTGTTGGATAGTTTAATAAACCATTTACGATAAGCTTCTGATTTTGAACACCTAGTATGTTCAGTTCTTCCGATGCACGACCGGCTTCAAGCAGCGGACCTTCTTGAGGACGAGTGACCAACATAAGCGTTGTTTTTGTGCTGTCTCCCAACGTTTCAATTGCCTGTTTATAGCTTTGTTTTTTTTCGCCGAGTCCCGACAGTTGACCCATGCAGGAAACACCTGTGGTATTCTCATCTAAAAAGTCGTTCCAGGCAGAAGGCAATTGCAGCATACGCAGTGTGTGACCTGTCGGTGCCGTATCAAATAGTATAAAATCATAATTTTCAGAAACCTCTTTATCAGTTAAGAAACCCGCGAACTCATTGAAAGAAGCAATTTCAACGGTACACGACCCCATCAACTGTTCTTCCATATTCGCTATCGGCCAATAAAACTGCCGTAGCACAAGCGATGGATGTCTTTCCGACACCGCCTTTTCCTGTAAAGAATAAATACTTGGTTAATTTATCTGCATTTGGTAAATATGTTTCCATTTATTATAAGTCCTTTCTAATTAACAGCAACCTGAATCCGAACCGCCGCAACAGTCTTCATTGGATCCTCCACAGCATTCTTTGTCTGATGATCCTGCCATGACAAATTTCACTTCCATATAATCCGAAATTTCTTCTAAGGTAGGATATTCGCCTGTCTTCTTCACTTCACCATTGACCAGTGTAATCGGTAATGCTTCAGACTGCTTTTCTTGAAGGATGGCCGTTACGTTTTCATTATTTACGAACGCTTGTGTATCACCGGACAAGTTGTACCTCACTGCTTCATAGCCGTCAATTGTGTTCACTGTAGTTACTAATGAAGTGATCATCATCAAGTCGTCATTCGCGGATGGACCGCAAACCCCCGTACTGCAGCATAATGCCGGTTCAAATATTTCTAATTTAATCATCTGATTTTCTCCTTTTATCTTTGTGTTTTTTGTATATAGAAAGTTGTCTATGTTTAGTGTAGAACCTTATTTACACTTAATCAAGTGATTTCAAGAGAATCTTGTATGGATTCTCTTTTTTAGGTACGTCGATTATTTATCCATGTCAGACACTCTTTTTAAAGTTATTTCTATTTCTCTTAACGACTCGGCCTGTGACTGGCTTGATTTAACTATAGATATCAGAGCATACACTAATAGAACAATAATCGAAATCGCAAAAATGAAACTAAGTAACGGTAGTAAATAAAATAGGGGACTCATATTTCCCCTCCTCTCAAACTTAATGACATTTAAAGTAGTCATACTCGTCTTTGGACGAGTATGTTCTGAAACGAAGCACTCATTCGGTATACTCAAAAAAAAACCTGTTTGAACGAGGCCACTTTACCTACTAAAACTCTTTATAAAACCAGGTGTCACAGGCGTTATGTTCCGAGCCCTTAATCGGAGCATTCAACTTTTTGAAGCCATATTTTTCGTAAAGCTTGTTCGCTTCTTTTAAAGAGGCAAAGGTGTCGATGTAACACGATTTATAATGCTCTTCTGCAAAATCGAGAGCTTTTCCCATCAATAAATGAGCATAGCCGCTTCCTTGTTCTTCATCACGAATGTAGAGTTTCTGCAGCTCCCCAACTGTTTCACTTTCTCCAAACGGACCGATCCCACACCCACCGATCACTCGTCCATCTTTTTCCAGTACCCAGTAAGATCGCTTAAGTTCTTGATAGTAGTCGTACAAAGAAAATAAATACGGATCAAAATAAGCGGTCCCCGGTAAATTCAATCCTCGGCTTTTTAAAGAAGCTTGTACAATTTCTCCCACCACTTGATTATCTTTTTCTTCAATCGATCGCATTTTAACCATAGACTCTCTCCCCCTTTTCTTATATGCGAGTATACCTTTTCTAAATGAACTCTGCAATAATTCCTGAGCGTATTATTATAGAAATATACATACAGTTTGTTATACTCAATGGATGAAAAATGAGGAGGGTTTGCAATGATACGCTTTGAAAATATAACCAAACGTTATAATGATACAGCAGTGGTTTCTGATTTCAATTTAGTAATCAATAAAGGCGAATTTTTTGTCTTGATTGGTCCAAGTGGGAGCGGTAAAACAACCACTTTAAAAATGATCAATAAATTAATCAAATTATCAGAAGGCACTTTATTTATAGAAGAGAAAAAAATAAGCGAATACGATATCCAGGAATTGAGATGGAATATCGGTTATGTCTTACAGCAGATTGCTCTATTCCCAAACATGACGGTGGAAGAAAACATCACGATTGTTCCAGAGATGAAGAAGTGGTCTAAAGAAGACATGCACAACCGTGTGACTGAATTACTTGAGAGTGTCGATTTAGATCCGGAGAAGTATCGAGGCAGAAAAACGTCCGAACTATCTGGTGGTGAGCAACAGCGTATCGGCGTACTTAGAGCCCTTGCGGCTGATCCAGATATTATATTGATGGATGAACCCTTTAGCGCGTTGGACCCTATAACCCGCAACAGTCTTCAACAAGATGTCATGAAACTACAGCGAAAATTCAAAAAAACAGTGGTTTTCGTCACTCATGATATGCAGGAAGCCATTCAGTTAGGCGACCGCATTTGTGTAATGAATCAAGGGAGAATAGAACAAGTGGGGACGGCCGATGAAATTTTGAAAAAACCAGCCAACGACTTCGTTGAAGAGTTTCTTCGCACCGGCTTGCCTTATTATGATGGAGAAAAAACGGTTAAGACTTTTATTGAAAAAGGCTTCTATACCAAAGACGAATCATTTTTTGAAGAGACCCTTAACCTGAGCGATTCACTCGATGATTTAATTCTTGCATTAGCTCGCGTGAATACATTGAAAGTGATTACTGATAAAGAGCCTTTATATATATCCAGAGAGCAACTGATTCATTACTTTGCAGACGATATAGATGCTAAAGAGCAGGAGGAGAAAGCATGAGTGCACTTATAGAAACATTCCAGCAGCGCCAGCAAGATGTATGGACAGCACTTATTGAACATATGCAATTGTCTTTCATTTCTCTGTTGGTCGCAGTGTTAATCGCTGTGCCTTTGGGTATCTTTTTAATGAATCACAAAAAAATCGCTGAACCAATCATTCAAGTTACCGCTATTTTCCAGACGATTCCTTCCCTGGCTATTTTAGGACTGCTCATTCCCTTTGTAGGTATCGGCTCAGTACCGGCAATCATTGCTTTAACGATTTATGCCTTACTGCCTATCTTACGAAATACGTATACCGGTTTAACAGGCATCGACCCCTCACTCAACGAAGCTGCCGATGCCATGGGGATGGATCGTTCCAGAAAATTGAGAAAAGTTCAATTACCTCTGGCGTTACCCGTCATTATGGCCGGTATTCGGACCGCGACCGTTTTAATTATCGGAACAGCCACCGTTGCCGCTCTGATTGGTGCAGGTGGTTTGGGAAGTCTGATTCTGTTGGGTATTGATAGAGGCAACAACTACTTAATTATTTTGGGTGCTGTCCCAGCAGCCTTACTGGCCATCCTTTTTGACCGATTGCTGAGCTATTTACAGCATACTTCGTTCAGAAAAACGGTTATCGTTCTTAGTTCAGCCATAGTCATTATCGGTGGATTACTCATTCTTCCACTGTTCACCGCGGATGATGATGATCTAGTCATTGCCGGTAAATTAGGCTCCGAACCGGAGATTTTGATGAACGTCTATAAACTCTTGATCGAACAGGAAACAGATTTAACCGCCGTAGTGGAACCGAACTTTGGTAAAACGACCTTTATCTTCAACGCCTTACGCTCAGGAGAAATTGATATTTACACTGAGTTTACAGGTACCGTTCTAACCAACTTTTTTGATGAAATACCTGAACCGGGAACTTCTAAAGAGGCCGTCTATGAAGACGCTAGAGACCGGCTCCAGGAAACACACGACATGTCGTTGCTTGAACCGATGGCATTCAATAACACGTATGCCCTAGCAACAACGTCAGAATTTGCGGAAGAACACGGTATTGAAACAATTTCTGATTTGGCTCCGGTATCCAACTTAGTCAATGCCGGATTTACTATCGAATTTAGTGACCGGCAAGATGGCTATCCAGGCATCCAGAACATGTACGGCTTCTCATTCGGAAATTTTATTACAATGGAAGCACCACTGAGGTATGACGCAATTGAAAGTGAAGACGTCAACCTTATTGATGTATACAGTACAGACAGTCAAATCGCCGAGTATGACTTGGTCGTGCTGGAAGATGATCAGGAATTGTTCCCGCCTTATCAGGGTGCACCTTTGATGATGACGGAATTGACAGAAGAATATCCTGAAATTGAAGAGGTGTTATCTGTTTTGAGCGGACGAATCGATGATGATCAGATGCGTGAAATGAATTACCAAGTCGATTTCGAAGACCGTCCAGCAGAAGATGTGGCACGAGACTTTTTAATTGAAGAAGGACTGCTCGAAGATTAAAGATAATATGAGAAAAGAAACCAACTATAAATCGGTTAATTAAGTGAATAGTTTGTGTTAAGTGAAAGCAGTTCAGCCTGTACTTCAGGTCTTGGACTGCTTTTTATTATAGAAATGTTTTCTACTGACATTTAATTATAGTACAGCCTCCACCGAAAGGCTCGAACTGTAATTAACGGTCTCGTAGTTCCAGTTCAGCTAATACAAATAAAACCCAACTACACTCATAGGGTCTTTACTTACAGTTCAGCTTTGACAAATAGACTCAAACTCCATCATAAGGCATTTATTTTAAAGTTCCGGCGGTGTAGGAATGAACAAACTACAAATAGAGAGACAAAAAAAGTCTTTTAAATAGTTCTATATTAACATCCTTGATTTCCAATTCACACCTTTTCCTTGCCAGTAACGTTCGTGTTTAGACCGATATATCCGGCTGTTACAGGTGAACATTCGTCTTTTCATTATTAAAACTGAACATTAAACGTAAATAACTTTGAAACAATCATTAAAATTTGATTAGATTTTATTCCCTGTCAATAATCCAGACATTTCACTGTTCCATTTTACAGACTGACTTGAATGCATTTGCGCGATCTTGACAAATCAATTGCCCCTCGCCTCATTATTATAATCGTCTCATAATGAAAAAAAACAAAAATACCGTTTGATTCTCAGACTTAGCTTTGATACACTAATCCTTAAAATTATTAGCCCTAAACACCTACATTCTAAGGAGGATATTAAATCATGACACAATGGGAAACAAAATTTGCTAAAAAAGGATTAACTTTCGACGATGTTTTATTAATGCCACAAGAAAGTCATGTCCTGCCTAATGATGTGGACTTAAGTATCCAACTGACAGATAAAGTTCGCTTGTCAATCCCAGTTTTGAGTGCCAGCATGGATACCGTTACCGATTCACGTATGGCTATCGCGATGGCTCGTCAGGGCGGATTGGGTATTATCCATAAAAACATGTCTATCGAAAATCAGGCAATGGAAGTACGTAAAGTGAAGCGTTCCGAAAATGGCGTCATCATTGATCCCTTTTATTTAACACCCGATCATTTGATCTCCGATGCCGAAGAGTTGATGTCCCGTTACCGTATCAGCGGCGTCCCTCTGGTCAATACAATGGAAGACCGCATACTCGTCGGTATCTTAACCAACCGCGACCTGCGTTTTTTAACCGATTATGCTCAAAAAATCAGCACAGAGATGACCAAAGACGAACTGGTCACCGCTCCAGTTGGTACTTCATTGGAAGAAGCCGAAAAAATTCTTCAAAAACATAAAATAGAAAAATTACCGCTCGTCGATAAGGATGGCCGATTGAGTGGTTTGATCACCATTAAAGATATTGAAAAAGTCGTGCAATTCCCGCATGCGGCAAAAGATAGCCACGGTCGTTTACTGGTTGGTGCCGCAATCGGTGTCACCAGTGATTCATTCGAACGCGCTCAAGCTTTGATCGATGCTGGCGTAGATGCGATCGTCATCGACACCGCTCACGGACACAGTGCCGGCGTTATCCGCAAAGTCAAAGAATTACGTGAGGCCTTTCCTGACGTTGCCCTGATCGCTGGAAACGTCGCAACCGGTGAAGGCACAAGAGCTTTATTTGAAACAGGTGTGGACGTCGTCAAAGTCGGTATTGGTCCCGGATCCATTTGTACAACACGTGTGGTCGCCGGTGTCGGCGTTCCTCAAATCACGGCCATTTACGATGCCGCAACCGTCGCAAAAGAATTCAATAAACCCATTATCGCAGATGGTGGCATCAAATACTCCGGAGACGTCGTTAAAGCATTAGCTGCAGGCGGACATGCCGTCATGCTGGGAAGCTTGCTCGCCGGAACCGATGAATCACCTGGTGAATTCGAACTGTTCCAAGGACGACGCTTTAAAACCTACCGTGGTATGGGCAGCTTAGCCGCAATGAAACAAGGCTCGAGTGATCGTTACTTCCAGGGCTCAGTCAATGAAGCGAATAAACTGGTTCCAGAAGGCATTGAAGGCCGCATCGAGTACAAAGGAAGCCTGGAAGAAGTCATGTTCCAAATGGTTGGTGGCTTGCGTTCTGGCATGGGTTATGTCGGCGCAAAAAACATCCACGCCTTGCGTGAAGAAACACAATTTGTCCAAATGAGCGGTGCAGGTTTACGTGAATCTCACCCGCATGATGTTCAAATTACCAAAGAAGCACCAAACTATTCAATCCGTTAATGACTATAAATCTATCGAGATAGGTGTGAACCGAGTGAGTTCAATAATTGATACAACAACATTAGAAAAATTAGTCGTATTAGATTTTGGGAGCCAGTACAACCAGTTGATTACACGCCGTATAAGAGAGTTTGGCGTGTATTCCGAGCTGCTTCCTCACACGACGACCGCAGAAGAACTGAAAAACATGAACGTCAAAGGTATCATCTTTTCCGGTGGACCGATGAGCGTGTACGACGAGAATGCTTTCTCCGTTGACCCTAAAATCTTTGAGCTGGGTATCCCGATTTTAGGTATTTGTTACGGCATGCAACTGATGTCGTATCTGCTTGGCGGTGAAGTCCGTCCAAGTCAAAATCGTGAATACGGAAAAGCTGAAATCAGTATAAAAGACCGAACGGCTGACCTCTTCACTTCACTGGAAGAAACTGAGAACGTCTGGATGAGTCACGGCGATTACGTGACCTCTCCCCCAGAAGGTTTCACAGTAACCGCAGCGAATGAACATTGTCCCATCAGTGCCATCCAGCACGCCGGCAAGAACTTCCATGGTGTTCAGTTCCATCCTGAAGTCGGTCATACTGAACACGGCAATGAACTCTTGCGCAACTTTGCGTTCAATGTCTGTGAATGTACAGGCAACTGGACCATGCAGAACTTTATTGATATGGAAGTTGAAAAAATCAGAGAACTAGTCGGCGATAGCAAAGTACTGCTCGGCCTGTCCGGCGGCGTCGATTCAAGTGTCGTAGCTGTTTTATTAAATAAAGCCATCGGTGACCAGCTGACCTGTATCTTTGTTGATCACGGTCTACTCCGCAAAAACGAAGGTGATCAGGTCATGGATAGTTTGGAAGGCAAATTTGGCTTGAAGATCATTCGCGTCGATGCCAAAGAACGGTTCTTAAGTAAACTGGAAGGCGTATCCGATCCGGAACAAAAACGTAAAGTCATCGGGAATGAATTCATTTATGTTTTCAATGATGAAGCGACCAAACTGGACGGCATCGACTTCCTGGCACAAGGAACGCTTTACACCGATGTCATCGAAAGTGGGACAGCCACGGCTGAAACCATCAAATCCCACCATAACGTTGGCGGATTGCCTGATGACATGGCCTTTAAACTGATCGAACCCTTGAACACCTTATTTAAAGATGAAGTCCGCAAACTGGGACTGGAACTCGACATGCCTGGATCACTCGTGTGGCGCCAGCCTTTCCCGGGACCCGGTTTAGGTATTCGTGTGATTGGAGAAATCACAGAAGAAAAACTGGAAATCGTCAGAGAAAGTGACGCCATTTTACGCGACGAAATTAAAAAAGCCGGCTTGGACCGCGACATCTGGCAATACTTCACGGTCTTACCTGGCTTCAAGAGTGTCGGTGTCATGGGTGACAGTCGTACTTATGACTATACAGTCGGCGTTCGAGCCATCACCTCTGTTGACGGCATGACCGCAGATTTCGCCCGCATCCCATGGGACGTTCTGCAGAAGATATCCGTTCGAATCGTAAACGAAGTGAAACACGTCAACCGTATCGTGTATGACATAACGAGCAAGCCACCTTCCACAGTTGAGTGGGAATAAAACAAATAAGAGCTAGAAATCCTTTTTAATCAAAGGGTTTCTAGCTCTTTTTTTTATTCCATAAGTAATACCTTACAATAAGATTATTAACAGGAATAATCGAATTTTTGTTTTCTTAAAAGAAATTATTCCATTTATATCCTATGTAAACGTTCTACTTTAGTATATACAAAAAATAACTAAAATGGCAGTCTGATAATATCTTCATAATTATGCTGCACTATAAATATATATCAATATGTTGTTATACTTATTTATATTCAAGGAGGTACAGAAATAAAGGCTGACTCGTTTAAATTAACGAAGATAAACGAAAACTCTACACTTTGCTTTTTTGAGTATCAAATTATTCAACTAATTCATGGTCTCCTGTTTCATAGTCCAGTTCGATGCCGTCCTGCTGGTTCGGGACGAACACATTAAAGGTCAGCGTTTCGCCATTATCATCAACGGAAAAGCCTTCCATCAAAATACCGTGCGAGAGCAGATTGTCTTCTTCAAAAAGCGGTGTGATACGGTAACGAACTTGCATTTCGCTATCCTCTACGACACCAGCGACGAAGTTCTCAAAAGGCAACATGCCTTCGACGTTGAATTGACGTGTCCCGGTCATAAGATTGTCACGCCCGTCGTACCCAGTCATTTGATGTCCAATAAGATGGCTGCGATTATATAGCCAATTCCCTGAGACGATGTCATAATTCCCCTGGTTCCACCCAGTAGGCTCAATGTGACCGATCGATCCACGTTGTTCTGCTGGCATTAATTCAACATCCAGTAATGCTTCCGCAACACCGACGCGCCCTAGATCATCCTTGGCTTCATAGGATTCAAACGGTTCGCTGACTTCCAATTCTTCATTTGTGAACAACGGAATATTATCATTCACTTCGATATACACCTTATCCAATGGTAAATCTTCCGGATTAGGCAGCTCTAACGCATCGATATCGTAGACCAGTTCAGCGTCTTCGTAAACTGTTTCCGCTTCCGTTTCTTCTATATCTGCTGTCTTTTCCTGTACTTCATAGACCGCATCCTCTTCAGCCACTAAGTCAGTCGACTCATCGCTGGAAACCTCTTCATCCGAGTTTACCTCGTTTATGACTACTTCTTCTTTCGGTGCGATTTCGTCTGATTCTACTTCTTCTGTTTGACTGTCATCTGTGGTTAAGGCTCCATTCGTTTCTTTTTCTTCTGTGCCTGTCTCATCTGTTTCTATGGCCTCATCCACCGGCTCACATGCAGCCAACAGTAAGGTGGTACTTATCATACCTACCACTAGTTGTTTATGTAACATCAAAACACCTTCCCTTTTTTCTATCTCATTGTACTTTTGCTAGTGCGCTATGATAAGTTTCTTCCTTGTTCATCATAACAGGTTAATAATATATTTCAAAAACGCTAAGTGGCATGTGTCTACTTAATTAAAAACCCATCTGTATTTCATCAGTATTTTTGAAAAATTGATTGATTATTTAAAGGTCCAAGGATGAAACGGCTTGGTTAAAATAAAAACGACCACTTCTTAAATGAGAAGTGGTCGTGTCATTGTTTAAAATATCGACTATGATAAATGAGTATCCGTCAGACGATATCATCGAGTGATGAATGCTCATCTGCTCTCTTAACCTTCCAGAAGGTCTTCTCTAATGGGATTAAACACATCAAGTAATTTACCATCTTCTAAGCAAAGAACCCCGTGTTCAACTCCGGATTCGAAATACAGTGTATCTCCTTTTGAGACAACTATTTTTTCTTTATTTTTAACAAACTCAAATTTACCTTCCAAAACATATGTGAACTGTACGGGTTCATGGGAATGCATTTCCCCCACTTCATCTTTTTTTAACTCGATTTCTACTAGCATTATATTGCTATCATAATCCAATACTTTACGGTTCATATCTTTTCCCCATTTCATATACAAAAATATTTAAATCTGGATCGTGTTCATTCTAGGTACCTTTTTCACTTTAGTGCAAGACGTTAATGTAGCCCCCATTATAGCTTGACCAGATAGTATTTGTCGAATCAAAATAGATTTACTATCTATTTTGAAAAGTTCTTCTATACGTGTATTTTTTAGTACGCATAAAAGACACCATTCTTAAAAGTAAGAATGATGCCTTTTTTGATACTTGATACTTTTACCGATTAAACTGAATTGTTTTCAATCAATCAGGATAATCTGTAATGATACCTTCTATGTCTAGGTTATTTATCTTTTTTAAATCTTCACTTTCATTTACAGTCCAAACGTTGATACCCATTCCGTACTCGTTTGCTAACTGAATAATTTGGGCATTCAGACTGCTCGCTTTTAAATGAATAAACTCTGCATCCAGATCTTTTGCCATTTGTATTGTCGGTTCATCACACTCAGAAAGGATCAGCCCTATTTTCACCTTGGGCATGAGTTGTTTGATGCGCGCGATACTTTTTTTATGAAAAGAAGAGATGATTATAGTTCTTTCTGTATTAAATCTTCGAAGGACTTCTGCCACTTTCCGTTCTAGTTCGTTATCTTCTTCTCCTTCACTTTTCAATTCTATATTCGTTATAATGGGTTTGTCTGCAGCCCAAATCAGATAGTCTGAGAGTGTCGGAATGAATTGCTGTTTTAGGTTTTCTTGCAATGGATGCGTAATGGGGTATGATTCGAGATCAATTAACGTGTAGTCGTTTAACTTTCCCGTTCCACCTGTCATCCTGTCGATTGTGTCATCATGAAAGATGACTACTTCTTTGTCTTTAGTCAACTGAACATCCAGCTCTACACCATCAGCACCTGCCTCATACGCTCGCTCGAAAGCAAGCAGTGTGTTCTCCGGATACTGTCCACTAAACCCTCTGTGCGCGATATTCAACCGTCTCAAGACACACACGTCCTCTCCGCTTTCATTAAATCGATTGTCCCGTTCATGTTCCTCTTTTTTATTTTATCTTTTTTTCTCGTTCGGTGCTATATAATCAACTTCTCATTTGCTCGCAAAAAAAAACGAGAGCTCCCTTCATAATCGAAGAGAGATTCTCGGTTTAATTAATTATTTCGCAGTAGCTGGGTTTTTCACTTCTAAATGCTTCGCTACAACTTCAGCCAGTTCCGGCGTGACTTGATGGAACAATCTCAGCTGACGTTCAACGATGCGTTCGTCTCTCACGCCGCTTAAATGATCGGCAAAGTTTTTGTATAGTCGTTGACGCTCGTCGACACTCATCACTTCTTCTATCAATTGACGCGGTTGAGAGAAATGGTCGTCATTGTCATATGAGACACTATCCGCTTCACCCGAGACTTTGAAAGGTTTAGTCTTATCTTCTTTCGATTCTTTCAAATCGTCATAGCTGTTCGGTTCATAGTTGACGGCACTTCCACCATTACTGTAAGACATCGTTCCACCGCGCTGATGGTTTTTCACTTCAACTTTAGGTGAATTGATCGGCAACTGGTTATAGTTGGCACCAATACGGTAACGATGCGCATCTGAGTAGGCAAACAAACGGCCTTGTAGCATTTTATCCGGTGAAGCTTCCACGCCCGGCACAAAGTTCCCAGGTGAGAAGGCCGACTGTTCAACTTCCGCAAAGTAATTTTCAGAGTTGCGATTCAAGACCATTTTCCCTACTTCAATAAGTGGGTAATCTTTGTGAGACCAGACTTTGGTAATATCAAACGGGTCATACGCATACTGCAACGCATCTTCTTCCGGCATGATCTGTACTTTCAGCGTCCACGATGGGAAGTCGCCTTCCTCAATCGCATTAAACAAATCTTCTGCATGGTAATCAGGGTGTTCACCGGCAATTTTTCCAGCGACCTCAGGATCCATATTTTTAACCCCCTGATCCGTTCTGAAGTGATATTTCACCCAGCATGAGTCGCCGTCTTTGTTTACCCATTTAAAGGTATGACTACCGTATCCCTGCATGTGGCGAAGCGTTGCAGGAATCCCGCGGTCAGAATGCAGAATAGTGATCTGGTGCAAGGATTCAGGTGATAAAGACCAGAAATCCCAGACCATGTTGGCATCTTTCAAATTGGTTTGAGGGTTACGTTTTTGAGTGTGAATGAAATCTGGAAACTTGATCGCATCACGGATAAAGAAAACAGGTGTATTATTTCCAACAAGATCATAATTGCCTTCATCGGTATAAAATTTGACAGAAAAGCCTCTGGGATCTCTGACCGTATCAGCTGAGCCTAATTCGCCTGCGACAGTAGAAAGTCGGATAAACATGGGCGTTTCCTTACCTTCTGCTGATAAGAAATCGGCCTTTGTATAGTTGGCAATATCGGGATTCGTGACAGTGAAATGCCCGTGAGCCCCGGCGCCTTTCGCATGGACAACACGTTCGGGTACACGTTCACGGTTAAAATGCGCAAGCTTTTCAATTAAATGGACGTCCTGAAGCAGTGTCGGTCCATGTTGTCCTGCAGTAATGGAATTCTGATTATCTCCGACAGGCGCTCCTGTAGACGTCGTCAATTTACTGTTATGTTCAATCATCTATGTATCTCTCCTTACTTCTTAGTAACATTCATATTATAATAGATATAATCTAAAAAATGCAACAGCAATGCGCAAAGCTCACAACATTATTATTTTTAAACCTTTTTCAGTTGATAAAGTCCCGGGCATATGGTAACTTTATCCTTATAAGTAATTACATAAAAATACATAAGGAGATTAATAACAATGAAAAAATCACAATCCATCCTTGCTTCACTTGCTTTCGTTTCACTTGCAATTATCATGTTCATAGCTTTATCATCAGCCGTTCTACCTGCTTATTCTGATCACGGACGCTCGATGGTCATCGGTACACTTGCTTACATATTCATGAGTGGCATCGTTATATTCGCCTCACTAAAAAGTAAACAGTTAGGCATAGCAGGCGTGTTAGCCAGTCTAACGTTTATTGGCGCACACATTCTCATTGAAGCCAGTCTGTTCTCAACTATTGGACTAGCATCCGTAACAAATCCGTTTGGGTATGCCGCTCTCACCGCATTCATTTTAGCCGGCGTGAGTTATGTCATGAGTAAACTACATGTCTTGTCTCAATTAACTCTTTATATTAATGGGTTTATGACTACAGGCGTCACGCTCGTCTATTATCACGTGGCTTCTTTAGCTCCTGTCAGAGGATCGTTATTGTTCTTCATTCCCTTTACACTATTCTTGGTTTGGACAATTGCTCAATACGGTGTTCACGTTTCCGAAGCCGTTAAAACGCGTAGACAAATACAAGCAGCTTAATAAATACTAAACAAAACGCCCTCTTCCTGAAAATGGAAAAGGGCATTTTTTTGCTTTAATTGATCGATATGCTATTTTTATTGACTCTCAGAATTTTTTTACGCCAGTTTCTTCATAACCGGTATCCATATTTCACAAAACAGATCATCCTCTTTTTGTGCGGGATACAATTCAAAATCCGTATCATCCAGCATCTGATAATTGGATCCCGGCAGGAATTCTTTGAATATTCTTTCCCATGTCTCTCCGATACAGTCAGGACTGTCCCCAATACTAGGGAAGACGGCCCAAAACGTCGGCTTCACTTCCCAAATCTGATAGCCTGCTGGAATTTGGCTGCCATCATGCAGCATGCCGATTCCGTAATCAAAATAGTCCCTGTCTTTTGAAATCGGTGCACACACACCATAAAGATCTTCCGTCAGCGCATGCTCCTTCAGCGTATCAAAATCAGCTGTTTTCCCACTTCTTTCCCAAAAACCGGGTATTTCATTTTTCACTTTACTCGAATCATCGATCGATTCATTCAGAAACTGTTCGACCTTGGCTATCAATCTGATCGGGTCTTTTTCTACAATTCTATAGTCCATACTTGTTCCTCCATTCTTTAACCATTTTATGTAAAAGCCAACAAACGAGCTTGAGAGTATAATCAAGCTTATCGTTTCAATGAATGCGCTATCATTGTTATCATATATATATAATATTTAATCGAGGAGAGTGATTATGAATCTTGTTTTTTCCTTTTAAGTATACATCTTCACAGATCAATGATGTGAAATACTGTTTTACGCATGTATTTTTCATTAAAATACATGCGTAAAGATGATTCTCACGGAAAGGACTGATCACCTTGAAATATAAAATATTGCGTTATGTCATACTTGCCTTTTTTATACTATTCGGACTATTTTTCGTCTGGCAATTGATTGCTTTGAACGGACGTTTGACATTGTTCTCCATTCTTTTATTTATCGCAACACTATTCAGTTACTATACGTCTAAATACATGTTAAAGGATGAGGACTGAGCGTTCATTACTCAATGAATATTTTTGCCTCAAACCACTCTATTTTTATAGAACTTAATACAACACAAAATCAACCTTGCTGGTTCCTCTATTCACAGTGTTTTTTTCAAAGTGACACACGGTACATCGTCTTCATAATAGATATCAGACACTTTGGTGTAACCCAGCTTTTCGTAAAAACCAGCGGCACTTAGCTCACCATGTATGACTGATGTCGTACACCCCTGCTTTTTACCCAAAGCTTCCAGTTCTTTCACGACTAATTCTCCCAGTCCTTTTTTTCGATACTCTTTCAAAACTGCAACTCTTCCGGGCCGGATGGTATCCGAGTCGATTTGTTTATGACGTCCCGTTGCCACAGGTTTCTCTCCATCATAAATGACCACATAAATCGTTTCGTCATGATCCTCCGAATCAAATTCTACCTTGAGTGGAATATCTCGTTCCATGACAAACACCTGCATGCGAACATATAAAGCAGCGGCTCGATTCCATTTTTCTTTTCCAGTGTGTGTTTTCATTGTCAGTCCCTCTTTTCTTAATAATATTTTTCAGAATTGATTATATGTACTCCAAAATTTTTTCGGTTTTTTTAGTTGAGTCTTTAAATTTAGTATATCATAGAGATACATGCGATATTGCTTTAAAAGATAACATGATCGTACACAAAAACAAACGACTTGTTCGTTATGTTGATTAGGTTTTTCGGCTGATTTATGAGATTATAAGAGAGCACTTTATGATCGTATTAATAATAAACCAAATCAGTAGATAGACAAAATAAAATGATGAAGAGGGATACAATGAGAAACATAAAAATGACGATTGAATATGATGGCGGACGCTATTTAGGATGGCAGAGGCTTGGTGATTCGGATAAGACGATTCAAGGAAAAATCGAAAGCGTTCTTTCACAACTGACAAAGACTGAGGTTGAGATCGTAGGCTCAGGACGCACAGACGCCGGAACACACGCCAGAGCACAAATCGCCAATTTCAAAACAGAGTCTTCAATGGACCTGGGGGAAATGCAGAAGATTCTGATACACAATCTTCCTCAAGATATTATCGTCAAAAAACTGGAAGAAGTGCCAGAACGGTTCCACTCCCGCTATCATACCAGCGGAAAGCAATACAGCTACTACGTCTTGAACCACATGATTCCTTCCGCGTTCGACCGTGACTATAGCTTCTATTTTCCTGAGCCACTGGATATCGATAAAATGCAAGAAGCTTGTTCTAAATTCATTGGTAGACACGACTTTATCGGTTATTCAGCACTCAAGAAATCGAAAAAAACGACCGTCAGAACCCTGGAAAATATAACAATCGAAAAAGAAGGAAACATGCTGCACTTTACCTTTACAGGAGAAGGGTTTTTGCATAAAATGGTTCGGATTATTATGGGAACCATCCTTGATATTGGTGCCGGAACGATGGACCTTGACGTTATAGATGACGTGTTCCAGAGCGGCGTAAGAAGTGACGGTGGAAGAACCGTTCCCTCGCAAGGCTTGTTTTTGGATGAAGTGTATTACGACTGATAAGCCTAACAATATAACTTAAGAGCCCTTACTATTCCTGTTGTGTTAACTTTACCAATGGAAAATGACTCTATTAAAAGGGATACACTTATATGACTGTGTCCATTTTTTATTTTTAAATGTCCACACAGGTGTGTCCGTTCTTTTTATTTTTTCTCGAGCATATTTTTGACTGACTATTGCACTCTTTTAACTCAAACCTAAAAAGGATGATAAGATGCAAAAAATTACTTTCAAAATTAAAGTCTACATACTTTATGCAATCATAGGCATGTTATTCCTTATAGTAGATATTTTTAATATCATTGAACTCAATCGCTATAATGGGCTAATGGCTATATTAGTGCTGACTATACTTTTTTCTGGGATACAGTATCGCGCAGCTCTGAAAGGCTTAGATACAATGCTGAGTATCAACAGAGACTATAAAGTGCGTAAATTGTGGAATATCGAGAATCAATTTGACTGGAAAACTGTGAGAAAAAAGCAGATGACATGGGCTCCCATTTTAATGGGGATATCTTTGATACAATTATTGATACTCTATCTTACTTATGATACATATTCTGTAGTGCTTATAATTCTCTGGGCAATAAACACACTGTCATACGTTATTTTCACACGGCCAATAAAATCTAAGTCGATCTAATTAAGTACAGAAGGTGCACTACAAAATTATATTCGGAATGATTTATGAAATATAATTTTGTAGTGCACCCGTTATTTTGTGGTTTACTCCCATGAGTGATCCTCCCCCTGACCGGATCTGGGATAAATATCTCCAACAAAAAATGCATCCCTCCTACTTTCCTTATTAAAGGAATGCAGCGGGGAATGCATTTTTCTTCGTACTTAATGATTATGAGTAGTGTCCTAAACTCATGAGGCTGTTTCCTAAACTATTAGTCGTTTTCAGTTTCTACTGAAACAGACTCTTTTTTTCCTAAATCTTTCAGTGTACTGTTTAACTCTCGTACTTGTCCGCCAACATTTTTTGTGCCGGCATATGATTTGATCAAACCGGTGAGGTCTAAACCAACAGCATCTTTAAAGGCTTCTTGTGATGAAGCTAATGTATTTAAAGCTGTATTGGTTAAAGATGATGCCCCTTGACCGTTGCCACTGTCGACGATGGTTATTTTATCGATATTACCTAGTGGTTCAGACACGGCACGGATCATTTCAGGATACGCTTCGATCATCAAGGTAGCGATGGCTTCTTGTCCGTATTCTTTTAAGGCTTTAGCCAGAGCCGTTTTGCTTTCAGCTTCAGCTTTACCGATTTCACGGATACTTTCAGCTTTCGCCTTACCGTTCAGTTCTATTTCTTTCGCACGCGCTTCAGATTCAGCGATGGCTTTAGATTTATTCGCTTCAGATTCTTGTTCTACGGCATAACGCTCAGCATCAGCTTTCTTACGAACAGAGGCGTCGTACTCACGTTCTTTCCTGATGGTTTCTTTCTCTTGTAATTCAATTTGTTTTTCACGTTCGATGATTTGAGAGTTCCCTTGTTCGATGATGACTTGCTTTTTGAGTTTGGCTTTCTCTAACTCATAGGCACTTTCAGCTTGTGCTGTGGCGACATTTTCTTGTCGTTTGTATTCTGCAACACGCAAGCTCTTTTCTTTCTCGGCTTCAGCTGTTTCTGTTTGACGTTGCAATTCAGCTTTTTTCGATTGTTGTTCAGCTAAGGCACGTTCAATACGTGTTTCTTTGTCGGCTCTGGCTGACTGAATGTCAGCATCACGCCTGACTTCGGCGATACGCCCTTGACCGAGTGAGTCCAAATAACCGTTTTTATCGGTTACTTCTTTCAAGGTGAAGGAGACGATCGTTAAGCCCATTTTAGCTAAATCGACTGAAGCGACTTTCTGGACATCTTGACTGAATCGATCTCTGTTTTGATAGATCTCTTCAACGGTCAGTGAGCCTAAAATCGAACGCAAATGACCCTCTAAGACTTCACGGGCTTCGTTTTCTAAGTCTTCGGTGGCTTTGCCAAGGTACTGTTCAGCGGCGGTAGCGATATCTTCGGTGGTTGAGCCGACCTTGATAATAACCGTTCCGTCTGCGGTAACCGGTACGCCTTCTTTGGTGTATACATCAGGTGTACTCACTTTCAATTTAGATGACAACAGGGATAATGTTTTAGCCGATTGAATGACTGGTAGGACGAATGAGCCACCCCCGCTGACGATTTTCATTTTGTTGTTCGTATGTGGGTCTGTGTAGACGTTTTTGTTCCCGAGGGCTGTTCCACTGATAATGAGCGCCATATCCGGTGAGGCAATACGGTAACGACTGACCAGTAAAATGATAATGATGAGTGAGATGGTAACGATGCCGATGATTCCAAAAAGAGTTGTGTCCATGAATGAGTTCCTACTTTCGTTTTCTATTTTTTATGTTTTGTGTTCCATGTTGGTGTTTGCTTGTTTGTTGCTTGGATTGTATTGGTATAAGGTATGACGTACAAAATAGAATCTTTGACGTCCATGACTAAGATATTTGTGCCTTGCTCGATAAATGCAATGGATTCATTGCCACTTTCGTAAATCTTAGCCATTTTATTGATTTTTGTAAAACCGGTATACACGATCACTTCTCCCACACCGTCGGCTGTGATAGAAACCGATACCGTCCCTTCTTTGCCTTCGAGTTGTTGGATCGAGGTGGCGCTTGAATTTTCTGAACGGCTCCGGAAAGGGATAATGACGAAGATGTTAAGTAGGACAACACCGGTCACAACCGATACGACAATAAACATAAATAGTCCGATTGAGATAGCGGTGTTGGCAGGCATTAATTCGTTGATCATATAACCAATGAAGACGGCAATCATGAAACTGACAAACAGGTCACTGATATCGAAAAAACCGACAGTGACGATGTCCCTCAGGGGTAACGTGAGTAAGGCAAGGAACAAAAATGTGACAAAAGCGAGTTGCATGTATGTTTGGTTGGATAGAATCACATCAATCAAATTGGGTTCACCCCCTTTCTATTTTTTCTTGCCATGTTCCCCATCTTCGGGAGCGGTTACCGACACTTTTCTGACTATACGGATATATCTAGGACTTTACGCTTTTTACTCCAGCATAGTTCGCTGGGTGTTTTTTCATTTCCAAACTGTATACACATAACAACCCTCCCAATCAATTATATTCGGAGAGGTTTAAATTGATTTTATGAAGTAGCCAAAGTAAATGTAATCTACTTTTAAAAACCTAATCGGAAATTCAACAACGTTTCTCTGATTTCATCCTCATTGATCCCAATATAGCGCTTGGTGATTTTCTCACTGCTGTGACCGAACATTTCCATCAGTGTGGCCACGTCTTTCGTTTTCTTGTAATAGTGGTAGCCGAAGGTCTTCCACAGCGTGTGCGTGCTAATTAAGTCTCTTCCGAAGAGCTTAGCGACCTTTTAAAACATCTGATAGACCCTATTGACTTTTAAGTGGCCCCCTTTGCTGCTTAGGAATAGGTAATCATCCGGGTCCAATGTCTTAGTGTAGTCCTGGATCAGATCCTGAATACACTATGCGTGTTTTCCCCGTTTTTTGTTCCATGATTCGAGGGTTTTTTGACGTCAAAATATCTAGTTTCTTTAATTTAACGATATCTGACATCCGTAAGCCGCTGTTAATGCCGGTCAAAAAAAATATCCCGTTAAGCGTGCTGGTTGCGTCTTAAACGGAATGAAAAGTAGTTTATTTCCTGAGGAGTTCGTAAGGGTTGGACGTTGTACGTTATTTTAAGCACCTCTCTTTCCACAAAATCAAAACATGATTACTGCTACCAAGGGGTTATGACCCCTAAAGAAGAAGAATCCCTGTTTAAAGAGATTGTAGATGCACGGTTTTTTGTTGTTCCTTAGTTTGTTAGAGTAAGGACCTAACTTTTAGAGGCTTATTACCCTAAAGATAAAAAGAGACTCTGTCAAAATAAGAAACAGAATTTGATATATTTTTAAAATTTGTAAATATAAGTTAAAAATAAATCTTTTTTTAAATCAGATCTTTTTAATGATAAAATAAGTATATATTAAAAAGAGTGTTTATAGCAACACCCAAGAAGTTTACCCTGATATCATTAATACTATTGCCTAAGATGAGTTATTTCCTGTTCAATAAAAGTAGGCTCAGTAATAACAGGTCTCAAGTAAACTTGCTTATATATTTTTTTATCAAGTAGCTAACTTAAATTTTATAGTATAACCATTCCTAAAAAAGCATCTAGAACCTCGTTTGATATTATTCAAAATACACGACTTTACGTAATTTCATGTATCTAACTACTCAAAGGGTTAAGCCCAGAAATTACGAAAGACACGAAAAGAAGCTCTCCAGAAAAAAATTCTGGAGAGCTTCTTTTGAATTCTCTTGATTAGAAAGAGAACTTAAATTATTCTGTCAGTTTCAAAGAAAATTATTAAGTGTACCACTATTTTTAGCCTCTTTATTTTGATATTAATGTTTTGTGACATATACTTTTTCATCTATTTCAGAAATGTGAAAAGAATTAGAAATGATTTCCAACTCTTTACCCACTGCATCAACCATGTAACGGGTCTCGCGCCCAAGAAATTGTTTATCTTTAACAATTCCAAGTAGTCCTTTACCAGTTGAGGAAGATGTCATCAGACTCAATTCTTCTGGACGAACCGGATAAAGTTTATTCTCTTTAAAATAACTTGCAACCTCAGCCCCCTGCCAAGTAGTATCGGGGGCGCTTGCTGGGCAAAACTTGTCTCCTTCCCAATTTCCTTCAACTAAGAAAGCCTTACTCACAAATTTAGCTACGAATGGGGTTTGTGGGTAATGATATAGATTATAAGGGGTATCAATTTGCTCGATTTTCCCTTTGTTCATGACAATGATTCGATCAGCCAAGGACATTGCTTCTGCTTGATCATGAGTTACATAAAGAATGGTTGTTTTCATAATGTGATGAATTCGTTTGATCTCTTGAACCATCGTTTGCTTTAAATGAGCATCTAAAGCACTCAATGGTTCATCCATCAGTAAAATCTTTGGCTGAGCTACAATAGCGCGCGCGAGAGCCACTCTTTGCTTTTGGCCACCAGAAAGTTCATTCGGATAACGATTTTCAAAACCGTCCAATTCTACCAATTTCAATGTATGACGGACCATTTCCTGACGCTGGGCAACATCAAAGCGCTTTTTATTTTGCTTGCTTTTCAATGGGTATTCTAGATGTTGTTTGGTTGTCATATGTGGCCAGAGCGCAAAATGTTGAAAAACCATTCCTAACTGACGATCCTCCACTGGAACAGCCTCACGGTTGTCGAAAAAAACTTTCTCTCCAAATTTGATAGTTCCTGAAGTTGGTTCAATAAATCCTGCAACCGAACGTAGAAGTGTTGTCTTGCCACAGCCTGAGGGACCAAGAATAGCAATGAACTCATTCTCCTTTACACCAACATTAATATTATCCAACGCTTTGGTTTGGTCAAAGTATTTAACGATATTGCTGATAGTTAGCTCACTCATTCTTTTTCATCTCCTTCTGTTCAAAATGATTCCGTACTAATACGAGAGCAATTATAAAGATGGTTAAGATAACCGAATAAGCTTGTGCAATACTATTATCTCCACCCGTTTGTAGGTTGAAAATTGTCAGCCCAACTGTTTTTGAATTGGCAGCGATTAACAGGGAAGATAATGAAAGCTCGGTAAATGCACCCGTAAAGATCAGAAAAGAACTTGAAAAAATTTGGTTTTTTATAATAGGAATAATAATTTTGTGCCATTTTTCGATTGTCTTTGACCCAGAAATCATTGCGGCTTCTTCTAATTCAATAGTCACACTCAAAAGTGCAGTATTGCTTCCGCGAAGTAGTATCAGCATGTAACGAGTCACATAGGCAATCAGTAAAATTCTTATTGTTCCATAAACATTCGGAACATTACTCCAGTAGAAAATCATGCTGAGCGCTAGTACTATTCCAGGCGTAGAGTAGGTAAGAGAGGCTCCTAATTCTATTGGCAGAGTTGCCTTTTTATCGTGACGTAACTTATAATACATCACCCAAACACTCAAAATAATACATATTAGAATTGCTGCAACTGCCAGTCCTAAACTGGTAAGAAAACCTTGATACATGCTCGGTGTTTGTAAGATGAATTGATAATTATCCAGATCCATGTTTCCAAAACCAAAAATAGATGGACTGTAACTGGATTGGAATGACGAGAATAACATAACAATTAAAGGAACGATATTTACTAAAAAAAGCACTAGGATAGAAAACCACTGAATCAAGCGACGTTTGTTATCTAACAGCACAATTCGTGGCTCGAAATCTGGGCGTGTCGAATCAAAAATTACTGATTTTCGTAGAATCCACCATTGCAAGGCAATTCCGGCAAAAGCAATCAATGCTAATAAGATAGAGAGTACTGCCGCTTGATTGAAACTAGTTGGGCCAAATCCAATTGCTTTTTCATAAATATATGTGCTCAAAACAGTGATTCCTGCTGGTGAACCAAGTGTAGCTGGAATAGCGAAGTTATCAATTGAACTCAGAAAAGCAAGAATGATTCCACTAACAACAGCTGGCAAAGCCATTTTGAAGGTGACGTTCCTTAACGTTTCTATCATGCGATAACCGGCAACTTTAGAAGCCCATTCCTGCTCTTTCGGAATTTTGCGCAAAATATCTACTAAGTTCAGATAGACGATAGCAGCATTACTAATACCTAAGACTAAGGTAATTCCACCCATAGAATACATATTAACGACTGGCAAACCTGTTTCTCGTAAAAATTGATTAATCGGGCTGTTCCCAGCAAAAAGTGAAGTCCATGACAGAGTCACTACATATCCAGGAATCACATAAGGAAGAATGACGAGTAATTCAATTAAACGTTTAAAGCGTATATTGGAATAGGCAACCAACAAAGCAAAAACTGTTCCCATACTCACTGCAATTAAAGTTGAACCAAAGGCGATAATCAGGGTATTTTCGATTGCTTGTAAAGTACGTGGCGAATCGAAAAGCGTGCTGAAATTACTAAAGCTAAAATTGCCATCGACTTCAAAACTCATTTTAAAAAGCGTAAAGAGTGGAAAAATGAAAACAAACAGTCCAATGAGCAGAAAGAGTGTTTTGTGAAAGTATTTAGTGAATTTAAACATAAGCACTCCTTTGGCAATAAAGAAAAAATAAGCAGGGAGAATTTCCCTGACTTATTTTCCTAAAACTTTTTTGAATTATTCTTGACCAAAAATTTCTGCAAATTTTTCTTTGTCAGCATCTCGTGTTTCCCTTACTTTAGTAGCATCGAAATCCATTGGTGTGATTTCGTCTATGCTTTTCAAGCCTTCTGGAGCAGCAATACCCTCACGAACTGGTGTGTATCCCATTTCAGAAGTTACCGTTTGTCCTTCTTCAGAAAGAAGATAGTCGATAAAAAATTGTGCTAACTCAGCATTTTCTGAACCATTGATGATTCCAATTGGTTCGGTCACATAAAGTGATCCTTCTTCTGGATAAATAAATTCAATTGGTGCTCCATCGATACGAGCACGATTTGCCATAAAATCTACCAACATCCCAACTCCTTCTTGACCGTTTACTAATGCGTCAAGAACTGTACCATTTCCTTGGCCAACGAAAAGGCCATTTTCTTTCAATGAGTCATAAAAATCCCATCCTAATGAATCTTGTTGTGTAATAATAGAAAGGTTCAAGGAAGCTGATCCAGAATAAAGCGGGCTTGGAATCATGATTTGGTCTGCATAAGCAGCATCAATCATACTTTGAAAACCAGTGATTTCAGATGAGTCAACTAGGTCAGTATTTACAGCAATCCCTGTTGCAATGACTTTTGTTCCTACATATAAGTTTTCTTCATCCTTATATTCAGCTGGAACAGCATCTAATTCAGGTGATTCATAAGCCTGCAATAAATCTTCTTCAGCTAATCCTTCAAAAGTAAAGCTGTCAGATACAAGTAATGCATCAGCTAGGATGTTACCTGTTACTTTTTCGGCCATGATTTTTGAAATAACTTCTTCTGTACCTGAGCGAAAGACATCAACTGTGATATTTGGGTGAACTTCATTGAAAGCAACTACTGCTTGGGCAATGTCTTGTTCTGGTTGAGAAGTGTATAGAGTGAATGAACCTTCTACATCCGTAGCAGCTGCGGTTTCTTCACCAGAAGAGCTCGTTGAGGTATCTGAATCTTTGACTGTTTCTTCAGAGTCCACTGTACCACAGGCTGATAAAGCCACCGCTGACATCCCAGTAATCATTAATTTATTCCATTTCATTATTAATACTCCTCCTTTAAATAACGTACATTTTTTCTAAACAACTCTTTTTTTGTATCAGTATCCATTCCTTCAATTACAATTGGCAAACCACTTTCCGAAATAGTTGGTTTTAAACAATGGAAATCTAGTTCACCCTCACCGATTGGCGTATGATACTTGCCATTCTTCAAGTTACTCATATGTAACTTGCTAATGCGGGGGAGATGTTCTAGGTGATCAAGAACCACAGCGTTATTTTGACAATGAGCCAAGTCTAAAGTAACAGATAATTGTTCCCATAAATCTCTAGCAACACGTTCCATGACGTGACGACTCGTAATAAATTCTTTTCCAATTGGCTCCATAATTTCAAATGAAATGGATTGCTCTAATGAGTCAGCATACTCCAATAATTCCTTCATAGAGTCATGCATATAACCATCATAAGAAGTCTCTTCTAAAAAAATTGACATACGCCCTGGATGAATCGTAACATCAAGTGCACCTAAAGATTGAGCAAAATCAATCGATTTTTTTGTCTGTACAATAGCTAGTTCTCTAGCCGACTTTTGTAACGAGCAGAGATTTAGATCCCAGCTTAAGGCATGCACATAAACTTTTCTTTCGTACTTTTCAATGAGTCGTTGTAACTGTAATAAGGGAATATTGTGAAATTCCATTTGCTGATGAAAGATTTCCAACCCCATCTGGTATTCAGTAGCACTTTGGAAAATTTCTTCGATTCGGTTATTCCACATTAATGGTGTTGATAAGTAAAAATTAGACATAATTATTTTTCCAACAGCTCCTTTTCTTTAGGACTACTTTCATTATAGCTGTCGAATATAAATTCAACGTAAATTTCATGTTAAGAATTGCCTATTATATAACAAACGTTTTCTAGCTATGCTATGATATTGAAAATGATGAAAAGAGGAATAAAATGGGGAAACGCTATTATTTTGAAGAAATTGTCAATTTTAGGGATTTAGGCGGGTATAATACAAAGACTGGTAAGTTACTAAAAGAAGGTAGGATTTTTCGTTCGAGTATGTTATTTGGCCCGAGTAAATCAGACCTTTCTAAATGGAAAAATATGCAAATTACTACGATTATTGATTTACGTGCACCAAAGGAACTAGTTACGGATCCAAATCCTTATGCTAATTTTGTTTCTCATTATTTCAACGTAAATATAAGTGGTAGCCAAAATGCCGGCCGTGCTAGTCAGTTAGCCAAAGTTGCAAGTAGTCCTTACTTTATGAGTGATCGCTATCTAGAATATGTTGCAGCTGAAGAAAACATTGCAAAAGCTTGTCGTGTTTTCTTGAACCATAAGGATAAGCCAATCGTCTTTCATTGTAGCGCCGAAAAAGACCGTACAGGAGTTTTAAGTTACTTACTACTTAGCTTGCATGAAGTATTGCTCCCTGAAATTATTGCTGACTATCAAGTTTCCTATACGTATATTAAACATGATCCCCGTATTTTGAATTCGAAAAATAATTTAAATGTGTATATTTCCTATCCCGAAATTATAGAAATATTTGATACGGAATTTATAAAAAAATATGGTAGTATAGAAGCATATTTTTCTAAGATTGGGTTTAGTAGTGAAGAAATCATTGAATTAAAGCAGTTGTTACTATAATAATATAGTAAGCAAAAAAATCTGCTAAAGAATCTTATTTCTTCGTCAGAGTTCATCTATTTTAATGTTTGATGGAGTACGCAAAAAGAATGTTTATATGCCCTATTTAGTAC
>NZ_LSRN01000079.1 GCF_001885615.1 Alkalibacterium sp. 20
GATTAAAAAAGCATTATGGCATAGAATATGAATATTATAAGAATAAAAAGTATTCGTTGATGTATATTTTTTCGAAAAGAGTGTTACAAACAGAACTATTCGCACCTATCTGCCCTTAAGTTTTATTTCATTTCAAAAATGGTTACTTCGCTGACCACCTTTTTTTGAATCTTCCATCCTTTCCAACTCAACTTCCTATATTAAAATGCTTTTACCCCCTCGAACCAAACGCATACTATCCTAAATTCAAAATTTCGTTAACTTAATAAATAGCTTTTTCTCCAACGTTCCTCCTGAGCATCAAGAGACTTGTCTTATTTGACCACTGATAAAGTATCCCCATGAAATATCCTCTTACATTCTAATTTCCCTTGATTCAATTTCAATGAAATGTATTATTTCTGTTAGTTAGTAAAATGCCATCAGATCTATTTTTATATTTATAATTTTAACCTCTGGACACATTCTTTCACTTTTCGAATACATTCTTCGGTAAAATCATCAGTTCGTTATCCACGACTAGTAAATAGTCAAAATCATTATCCGCATCCATGACTAAAACCTAATTCACTAAATTTATTAAATGCTTTATAACTGTTTACTTTTATCGTCGATTACTTCATTCGAAATGCTAATCAATCATTTAAAGACGTATATAAGAAAGTAGGAATTAATATGAGTAGAAATAAGCGCATAATGTTCGTTGTATTATTAGATGTCGGAATTCTCATGTTTGCTGCATTTTTATCACTGTTCTTCTTGAGTCCTTATGTATCTTTTTCAGTCGGTCATATTGTATCAACATTAGGGGTTACCAGTTTAATGTATCTACTATTCGCATATGGGTTACAGATATTTACTAAGATGAATCACTTTACCACAATAATGGAAGTCATCACTTTAAGCTATTGTATATTTCTTAGTTTTTCGTTATCTACTTTTATTTCTCTAATTACAGTCAGAGAAACAAGTCTACGTTATTTTGTTTTACATTTCATTTTTTCGAGTATAGGAATCATTGCTAGTCGAGTATTCATACGAATTTATTTTGAATATGATTACAAAAAGAGAAATACAACTAAATCAGAAGAGGCTGTTAGAACATTGTTAGTAGGAGCAGGAAATGGTGGAAGTTTATTTATTCGAAATTTAAAAAATTATTCTAATAAACTAAATCTGGTTGGTATTGTTGATGATGATGTTAACAAACAAGGATTTTTAGTTTGCGGGGTAAAGGTCATAGGCACCATAGCTGATATTCCAAGTCTTGTAAATGATCATAACGTTGATCAAGTAACAATTGCGATTCCTTCACTTTCTCCTTCAAGGGTAGAAGACATTGTTGATGCGTGTAACAAGGGGAATGTTGCATTCAATCAGATGCCATATATTGAAGATTTTCTTCTAGGTAAAATGCCAAATATCTCCAACAGAGATATTAACGTAGCCGATTTACTTGGAAGAGAAGAGGTGACATTGGATACACAGACGATCTTTGAAAATACAAAAGGAAAAACAATACTCGTTAGTGGAGCAGGAGGATCGATAGGTTCGGAAATTGTCCGACAATTATCTCGATTTTCACCAGAGAGAATAGTATTACTTGGACATGGGGAAAATTCTATCTATCACATTCATAAAGAAATGAGAGGGGAAAAGCACTCTTTGATCCACTATGTTCCTGTTATTGCGGATGTCCAGGATAAATTACGAATGGAAGAAGTAATGAGAGTATATAAACCTCAATTTGTATTCCATGCCGCTGCTCACAAACATGTGCCACTAATGGAATATAATCCGCATGAAGCTTTGAAAAATAATGTATACGGCACCAAGAATATTGCGGAAGCCTCTAAAAAATATAACGTGGATACATTTATAATGATTTCTTCCGATAAGGCCGTGAATCCTACCAATGTTATGGGAGCAAGTAAACGCATTGCAGAAATGATTGTAACCGGGTTAAATGAACCTGATAAAACCGTCTTTTCAGCAGTAAGATTCGGGAACGTCCTAGGAAGTAGAGGCAGCGTGGTCCCGTTATTTCAGGAACAAATAAAAAATGGCGGACCTGTAACGATTACTGATTTTCGAATGACCCGTTATTTTATGACGATTCCTGAAGCTAGTCGTCTCGTTATTCAGGCCGGCATGTGCGCTGAAGGGGGGGAAGTATTTGTTTTAGACATGGGGGACCCGGTCAAGATTCTGGATCTGGCAAAGAAAATCGTTAAATTAAGTGGCTATTCTGAAAAAGAGATCCCTCTTATAGAAACCGGTATCCGTTCTGGGGAGAAACTGTATGAAGAATTGCTTATTAAGAACGAACTTACTGAGAGAAAAGTGTTTGACAAAATTTTCGTTGGCAGAAGTAAACCTGAACCACTGTTAAGTATCTATAGAAATTTAGCTAGATGGGAGATGCTTACTGCAGAGGAATTAAGAGATGAGTGGCTGGAGTATACCAATGAACAACCTATTGTGAAGACTATATCTCAAAAAAGAGATGTTCGAGCTTCTGTCTCTATGGTACAGGAAAGTACGGCAAATATTTAAGCTGAAGATTGCAAAGCGTAATATTAAAATCTTTGAAAGACTTAATAACAATTTAAATAATTTGAAAATGAATGTCTAATACACTGGATCAAAAATCTGTAAGTGAAAAATATACCGAATTTTCAAAAAAGTAATTTATCTATATTCATTGTCAAATA
>NZ_LSRN01000080.1 GCF_001885615.1 Alkalibacterium sp. 20
GCTTCACATTCTACATAATTTTGAATAGCTAATAAACTTCTTTCATTATATATCTTTTTCATTAATGAACCCCTACATATATATTTATCAAATCTGTAAAACCATTTACTAAGCCCTGATAAACCTCTTAAATAGTTGTCCAGCTGAGCATCTGCATAATTTTGATATTGTTCTAAAACAAAACCTTTTTTTTTAATCTCTTGTGTGCGTCTTAAAAAATCATTTAGGATAGCAGCAGACTCATTAGCGTCTGCTAAACGTGTTCCTTGTTCAGTTGCAACTATAGGAATATATTCTAGCTCGATATTATCTTTTAGTATAATATTTATTATTACACTTGTATTCCAGTACTCATTACTCTTCCGTTTGAAAATAAAGTTTCCTTGACCATATATGATAGTGGAGTCCTTATAAACCTCTTTAGCACCAATACAATGGCTGTGCTGACATATAACAATGTCCGCACCTCTCTCAACCATTTTTCGAGAAATTTTTTGCAGATAAGGTGAAGGATAGCGATAATGTTCTTTTCCGCCATGATATAAAACTATTACATAATCAGACTTTTTTTTGAGATTAGAAATATGTTCTAAACTATCAATTGGATCGAAGGGGTTAGCGCCAGCAGAATTTTCTTTAGCAGCTGAAAACTCATTCTCTGTACAAGCATAAATACCAATTTTAACTCCTGAATGCTCTATAACATATCCTGCAGATGCTTCAAAAATGTTATTTCCTACTCCAACATGGGGTAATTTTTTTTTATTTAATATGTCAATAGTTGATTTTAGACCTTTTGTGTCATGATCTAAAATATGATTATTTGCCAAGGTAATAAGTGATGGCTCTAATTTTTCTATTCCAGATATTACACTTGTGGGGGCTAGTAGGTTGGGACCCCACTTATTTATAGGTTTTTCTCTATCATATAAGGGTGCCTCTAGATTGAAAATTCTCACATCAGAATTTAGCCATATGTTTTTTAAGTCATTCCCTAATAATGATTCAAGATATCCATTATTGAACAGTTCGAAATTTTCTTTTGTAGGAACTAGATCACCACCTATAAGAATATTCATTCTATCACCTTTTCTCATTAATTATTTTAGGAAGTTTGATGCAATCTCCTAATTCTAGACCTAAGCTTTGTGGCTCAAATCTTTCAAAACCAGATCCATGGTACAAAGTAATTTCACCAAAATATATATTGTCATCTATTGAATAGAAATCTATTCTTGCATGAGGGATATTTTCAGATAATTTTCTCGCGAGTTCAAGCAATTCTGTCAACTGTGTAGGCTTGTTTATTATTTTCGTAGAGTCATTAGGATATTTTATTGTCGCATCTATATACTCCCAATCTAATGTATAAAGATTTCTTTGATGATTACTATGTCGATCAAAATCAACTTCAATCAACTTAGGCTCTCCGTTGAAGCAAAATATTTTATAGTCTTTAAGCTCTACTCCAGACTCATCTGTCATGTAATCTTCGCATATAATTCTCGGTTTAATATCTTTATAAGCCCATTCTCTTCCAAACCAAAACCAATTCTTTTTCATCCATTTATTTAATTTTCGTTTTGCTGCAATAATGTCTAAATCCTTTTTCCCAGAACATATTATATTAGATCCAGATCCATGAGTGCATTTGAGTACGAATTTCTTAGGTAAGCTATCCCACTCGATTTCATCAACATTATCATATACTGCAATTAAAGGAATCAGATATTTCTCTCCGATTTTTTCTCTGACATACGCTCTTACAGCATATTTATCAGCTATAACATTATATAAAGTTTTCCTATCATATAACTTTATCCACTGAATTTTTTCGTTATATGACTTAGGATTTTTTATATTCAACTTTTGACCTGTTTCACCCCAATATACTAACCTAATATATATATAATCAGGCAACCAATTTAAGAGGTATTTGTTCCCCAAACGTCTTATTAACCTACGTGGCGTTTTGACTAATGAACTCAATGACTTAATCTTCATGGCTCTATTCACAGCTCCTTGTCTGATGCAATAATATTTCTTCGATTTCTTAACTTCTTTTTCTCAATGTAATAAAATGAAATCATCCATGAGAATGCAAATGTATCCCTGATTCCATAAAAATGTATTACACCTGTTCCTAAAGCAATAATTACTAATAATAATAATAAATACTGTAGTGAAAGCAGACCTTCTTTATTAGTTCTATTTTTGTAATAGACTAGACTCAGATTTGAAAATATTATCAAATAAGGAATAAAGTATATGATACTTCCTATCAATCCTGTTGTAGCTAATACTTCTGCATATGTTGAATGACTATATGTCTGATATAAACTTGTCAACCTATAATTATCAAAACCAATTCCAAAAATAGGGCTATTTTGAAATACGTTAACTACTTCTTGATACATTCCAATCCGCTTATCATCACTTGAAAAAGTTATTGCATTTCCCAAAAACCTTTGATAAATAA
>NZ_LSRN01000081.1 GCF_001885615.1 Alkalibacterium sp. 20
CAACAGAAGTTAGCGAAGTATACAAATCTTTTATTGATGATTCATTTATACATATTGAAGGTCTAGAGGTCTTAGATAAAAATGGTAATATTGTAACAACAGAATTTATTGATTATGTTACCCCACTGCATAAGTCAAAAAACTATAAAGCTATTCACGAATATACTACAGATAATGAGTTAAATCTTTCATACTCTGAAGAAGAACCAATGACAAAATATAGTAATTTCTTTGGACAAGATGCTTTTTTCATGACAGCATCAAGTAATATACAAGGTAGAAATGTGTCTAGAAATTTCCTGCATACTTATAGAGAAACTACTTTAAATCTGCATACTAAAGAATGGAGAAGTGTCGTGAGTGGTAACTTTTCTTGGGATACAAGAACTTTTAATATCACTTCAGTAGGGACTCCTTCGCATGCAATTTATGGAAACTTTGGAGCAGCTTTCTCCCAAAGAACAACTAATGTTACACGTCAAGGTACTAAAAGTGGAAGAACAGCTAGATTTACTGTTAGATATAACCAGGTGATGACACTAGGCGTTGGACATCTTGGTGGCGACTTAAAATTTGGAACTCATCAAGACAGTTTTACTACAGGTGCTAATGCATTAAATTAAAAGGGGACTATAGAATGTATAAGAAAAGCTTAATAGGTGATATCATAGTCTTCACACTATTCCTGAGTATCTTCTCTATTACATTGGATGAAAATTTCTCATTATTATATTTCATGATCCTTCTTATAACGTCGTTATTTTTAAGAAATATACTAGTTGCTTATTTTCCAAAATGGTCGAATACTACAACTGCAAAAAAAACAGAATATTCTACATTGACCTTTTTTGTTATAGTTTTCGGTAACGCAATTCATACTTTAAATGTCAGTAACGCTTTCACATTATTTTTATTCTTCTTAATTTACGAAATAAATAAATTTTTAGTTTATAAATTTAAAAGCCAATCTGAGAGTACTGGATAGAAATTACTTAGTGTTTTTATTATGGGCGTAAGTCTTTTGCATTAAAAGGTATCCAATACTAGATTGTTGTTAAAGGCTTCTTAAAGTAAGATTTATCTTACTTTAAGAAGCCTTTTATATGACAAACTCAATAATAACTTAGTTTGTCAAATTAAGTTTTTAAACAAAGCAACGATAAAGCAACGTTTGTACTGTTTCTTAGAATACCATTATTAACATAAGCATTGTGTTTGATTAATAAAAAAAGAACCTTGTTTTAACAAGGTTCAAAATACATGACTTTATAAGATTTTATGTATTAAATAAAAGTTAATAGTATTTATTCCGTCACAAATCGTTCGTCTTATAATTACGTACTATGGAGATAATTAAATCTATTCAGGATACTGAAACTGATATGGTATGGTTGGATCATCTATACCTACATTCTCCTCATCATATGCAGCAGAAAAAACTATTTCACTATCGTCTTTAGGATTTCTATTTACATAATAATAGTAATCAATTCCCTCTGAATCTTGGTACGTAATCTGTTTATAGAATGTTCCTCTTTTGGTATCAAAGCTCGTTCTTTCACTTTCAATTGATTGATTCCATCCCTCTTGAGCAATGGCTTCATTGATAGCCGTTATATCTCGATACAAGTAGACAATATATAAACAAAAGCCAAATATTAACAAAAACAAAAATCCTAAAAATTTTTTTTTGTATTTACTCATACTGTATATCCTTCTTTCTAACATTATATATATTTGTTTATTTTAATGTGCTATTATTGCTTTGTCCGTTTATTCACAATATACCCTAAGGGAGGGAATTACACAACTATGAAAAAACTATTGTTGATGTTATTACCCGTACTTGGTTTGTTTTTATTGTTTGGTAATCTAAATGTTCACGCAGAAGAGTCAGCAAATCTCGAAAAAGAACTGTATGAAGGAGCAGAAGTAGAAGTTATGGTTAATGCTACTTCCAGTTATCAAACCAAGTTTGTTAGAGGGGGAGTTAATTCCTTCGCTAGGTCACGTGCGGGTCTCAATGCATTACGTAGTGAAATGAATGGTACTGCAACATCTTTAAGAGTTTTTGGAACGGTTGGAGGTCACGCTTTCGGAGGAATTGTAGGGTCCTTGCTCGGATTAGTAGCTTCGAATGTATTAGCTAATAATATTAATGCTGGTGCTAATGGAGTAAGTAAATTTATCCAAGCTGGGCGCTATAGTGGTGGGGCAAGAGTTACATTGACAGAAGGTTTTCCAATCTCTAATATTAGTACTGTATACGAAGCTACATTTAGATAGTATAGCTAAAAATTCTTTAATCAAACTTACACCAGATATATGGATATAACATTTTAAACTTAGGAGGGCTTTGATGAAAAATATCAATTGGAGAATGTTATTACCTTTAGTAGGTGGAGTTTCATTAATTTTATATGGTGTTTCAC
>NZ_LSRN01000082.1 GCF_001885615.1 Alkalibacterium sp. 20
AGAATCAATAGCATTAAAACAGCGACAACTGACTTTCTTGACCCCGTTAGGATTATTGTATATATGAATAATCCTATTAGACCCGTTGTAAAGATAAAATTCAACAACTTTCGTTCCTTTATTAATATCAAAGAACAAAACACGCCATAAAGCAGCATTAAAGCATCCCCGTTAGGATTCGTTGTAACAGATAACCTTATTCTCTCTCCACCACCGATATAGCCGAATGATAACATTGTTATCATAATAAGTATTGAAAGACCTAAGTATGATTTTATAAAGAAAGAATTATCATCATCAATATTAGTTACATTAACAACAAAAAAAATAAGAATAAGGTTTTGCATAAATGAAAATGCGCTTTTTAATGTTTGATTATAATTATAAGCAACAATAATACCCGAAAAAACAATGTATACAAAGAAGATAAACCAAATAATTATTGGCTTAGGAATAACGAATAAATTATTGCTCCTACTAGTTAGTTTTGATAATATTAATAAGATGACCATCCCACCACCTAATATTATTGGCATCATGGGAACTGGAAAAAAAACCGCTTGAAACCACCCCATATAGATCAAGAATAATAAATATAATAGTTTAGATAGCTTATACATCATTTGTAGTCATCTTATCATTTATAAATGAAATTATTTTTTTTGCTCTATTTCTAATATCAAATTCCTCAGCTGTTTGCAATGCTGCATCAGATTTTTTTTGTCTGAGTTCCTTATCATCTCTTAAAACTTTAATAGCTTCTGATAATTCTTCTATAGAGTTTGGGTCTATTCGTATAGAGTTATCATTATTTAGCAATTCATCATTGAACTCTAGATTTGACGAAATAATTGGTAAGCCACATGCTAACGCCTCAACAATTGCATTTGAGCACCCTTCAGCTAGTGTTGGTAAAGCAAATACATCCGCACAGTTCAGATATTTTGAAACCATATCGTGAGGTACTTGTCCAGAAAACAATACTTTACTTCCAGCAGAATCAATATCACCTGAGCCTATCAAGATAACTCTGACATCTTCTAAGTTTTCAATTGCTTCTAGTAGACGTTTTACACCTTTTCTATGATTAAACGCTCCAGTAAATGCAACAATAAATGAATCACTATTTAACCCTAATTCTAGACGTGCTTTCTGTTTATTCATTGGACGAAATTTGTCTCGATTCACCGAATTAGGAATTACGATACCCTCATCACTTTTAACCAATTTCATTTTTTTGCTTTCGTTCAAATTCTTTTTAGATACGCTGATGACTCCTGTAATTTTATCTAAACTGTCATAAATCTTTTTCTTATTGTATATGTCCGTAATCCAGATTGTACTTTCTCCAGTAGCAACAAAAATTGGTAGATTATATTCCTCAGCAAGTTCTCTTGCAACTACGCTATTATTCCAAAAATGAGCATATAGTAAATCAAAGCGATTATCGATTTTTTTGAACGCTCTTTTCACTGCCATATCGAAAAGTAAATTTGAAATGTTGTTACCAAATATTTTAAGTTTCGAAAATGACATATACTTGGGCTGATAAATATTTATTTTATTCCCTTTTACCGTTTCATCAACCCAGTAAATTTGCCTGATGGGTTTCTTTTTTCTTATAGATGTAGTAATACTTTGGGGAGCTATAGCAATACTACTTATACCTAAGTCGGAAATTTCACATATTAATTCTCTTACAAACGTGTGGGTTGGATCAAGTTTCGTGGGATAATTGGGTACTATAAAGCAAATCTTCAAAACATTCATTAACAAACCTCCAATATCTCAGTAATTATTCATTTAAATATATTATTTCATTATACATCCGTTGATATCTTTCGGTTATATCTTCCCAATTAAACCCAAGACTATTTTGAGTAGATTCATTTGAAAATCTAACATAATCCTTCATTATTTTAGAAATACAATATGATATTTCATTTATATCCATACTATTGACTCCAAATCCAACAATTCCATCATCAAAATAACCATCTATTCCTTGATATTTAGAATATACAATTGGCAGTCCTTGGCTCATTGCCTCTACATATGTTAATCCAAAAGTCTCTGTTAATGATGGCATCACAAATATATCAGAGATTCTATACTCATTAATTAAGTCTTCTTTTGATAAAAACGGAATATATTCTACAAAAGGATACTTTTTTATCAAATTAAATACCTTTTCATCCAATACTTTTCCAATTATTTTATATTTTATATTATATTTTATATTATTTTCTAAAATTAATTTTTCTATTGCTTTACAAACAGTCAATTGATTCTTTCTTTTACTCACATACTCAACCGTTAT
>NZ_LSRN01000083.1 GCF_001885615.1 Alkalibacterium sp. 20
AATAATAATTATGCCAACCTGGCGAATGTGGCTTAGCTCTTTGAGAGGGGTAGCTGAATTTAGAAACACTGATTATTATAAAAGGTACAATGATTTAATAAATGACAGCAATTTAATTGAAATATTGGATGAGAGCGATTATGAATTAGTTTTTTATCCACACTATGAAATACAAAAGTTTGTACATGCATTTGAGGTGAACAGTACCAAAATTCACTTAGCTGATCTAAAAAGCTATGATGTTCAAAATTTATTGAAGGAATCAGATCTTTTGATTACTGATTATTCAAGCGTATATTTTGATTTTGCGTACATGGATAAGCCAGTCCTATATTATCAGTTCGATTATAATGAATTTCGTGAATCACATTATTCAAAAGGTTATTTTGACTACAAGAAAGATGGTTTTGGTCCGGTATTATCAGAAAAAAATAAATTAATTGAGGCAATCGAGTCTCATATACAAAGAAACGAATTTGAGACTGATGTATACAAATTAAGAAGAGACCTTTTTTTTCCTCTTCATGATAAGGATAACTCCAGACGGAATTTTGAATCAATCATGAATACTATAGGGAAGTAATCTCATTTTTTGCATAATTGACTAATCGAGGTGGAGCGCAGTTGAGAATAGAAAAAGCAATCAAGAACTCAATAGCATCAGTTTCCTTGCAAATTATAATTATTCTACTCAGTTTCATTGAACGTTCTATATTCATTAATGTATTGGGAGCTGAGTATTTAGGGGTTCATGGTCTGTTTAGTAATATTGTATCTATGCTGTCTTTAGCAGAGCTTGGTGTGGGGACGGCTATAGTCTACAGTATGTACAAACCAATGGCTGATAAGGATACAAGTAAAATCAATCTTTTGATGAGTATCTATGCAAAGTTATATAAAACGATAGGGATTGTCATTCTATTATTAGGATTAGCGATCGTTCCTTTTCTTGATTTTTTTATTGTAGATAATCAAAACATTTCAAACGTTAGGATATACTTTTTATTATACATCCTGAAATCTGCGGCATCATACTTTCTTATATATAAAGCGTCAATATTTGTTGTGGATCAAAAAGAGTACATTGTGTCGGTGAATGAAATCATTGTTACCATAGCTAGGTATATAATTGGGATCATTATTTTATCTATGGTTAAAAGTTATTTTTATTATTTATTATGGTTGTTGTGTATCACCTTAATCGGCAACATAATTATATCAAAAAAAGCGGATAACTATTATCCATACATAAAAAAAAGAAACACCACATTAACCCTACCTAAAGAAGAGAAAAGGACAATGGCTAAAAATATAGCTGCGATGTTTTCTCACAAAATTGGCAGTATCGTAGTAAATAGTACTGACAATATAATTATTTCGAGATTTTTGGGTATTGCAGTTGTGGGAGTATATTCTAATTACCTTATGATAGTGAATGCGATCATAACGATTGTCACACTGATGTTTAATCCTATAACTGCATCTGTTGGTAATTTGGATGTAACTGAGTCTGAAGAAAAAAAATACGATGTATTCAGCAATGTTTTATTTTTGAATTTATGGATCGGTGGATTTTCAGCGATAAGTTTACAAGTCTTACTGAACCCATTTATAACCTTGTGGGTAGGTGAAGAATTTGTTTTAAGTACTCTCATTGTGTTGATGATTGTAGGGAATGGTTATCTGGCAGTAATAAGAAAAACGGTCCTTGTTTTCCGTAATGCAATGGGATTATTCTGGAAAGACCGATATAAGCCATTATTTGAAGCTTTGATAAATTTGTCGCTCTCACTTATGTTAGTTTCAAGGCTTGGATTGATTGGAGTGTTTCTGGGTACTCTGATTGCTACCCTTACAACTAGCTTATGGGTAGAACCTTTTATTCTATTCAAGTATGGATTTAAAATGAGAGTAAGAAAATATTTTTGGAAAATCATTGTTTTTTCAATGATTACACTATTGGCAGGATTATTAACTTGGTATACATCAAACATGTTCAATGACTCCTCGATAAGTTCGTTTATCATAAAGCTTATTTTGTGTACGGTCATGCCAAACATTATTTTTATACTGTTTTTCTTCAGAACAAGAGAATTTAAATATTATAAATACATTTTGATAAATATCATTAAAAGATAATTAAAACAAGGATGCGGTAATAACGGGTTATC
>NZ_LSRN01000084.1 GCF_001885615.1 Alkalibacterium sp. 20
TTTCATGACTATTGTTTGAAAAATAATAATATTAGTGAGTTTATTCGATTTCATTTATTTGAGAATCATGATGTATTGGAGGGATTTAATGGCAAAAAGATTTTAGTCCATTCAGTTATTTGTAGAGATCTAAAGAAACCATCAGATCAAGATCTTGAATCGAGACTGATTAAAGATGTGAAAAAAGCAGAAAATTTCGGTCTGACGGTTGAATTTGATTATACGGGAACGTCAAAAATGGACTTTTTAAGAATTTATACAGAAACGATGAATCGTAATCAAGCTAAAGACTTTTACTATATAGATCAGACTTTTTTAGATAAACTCCAAAAGAATCTTGATGGACAATTTCTGTATGCAAATACAAGATTAAATGGAGAAGTGATTGCTTCACGACTGATTATATTTGATGATAAATATGGATACTATTTTCTAGGAGGGAACTCAAAAGAGTATTATAAATATAAGAATGGGACTTTTCTTGATTATAAATTATTAATCGAGTTGAAAGATAAAGGCTTAAAGAGTTATGTTTTTGGGGGTGGTTATGAAGGTGAAGATGGAATATATAAGTATAAAAAGAAGTTTGATAAACTAGGGGAGGTCCCGTTTTATATTGGGAAGAAAATTCATATGGAAAAAGAATATCAACACTTGACTCTTCTTCGCAAAGAAGAAGGTCATTATAATTCTGAAACATTGTTTTTTCCTCTATACAGAGCCCCTAGAAATAATTAATTATCAAATGTAGTAATCGCTTTAATTTATACGAGTGGGGTTTATGAGGGAATTGGAACACAAACGGCCACCAGCAGAAGACTGAAAAATGACCTCTTTCCTCTACGTATCAACAATCAAGTTCGGAAGGGAAACAGTAATGATAGAAAAGCTGATTATTGTTGGTGCCGGAGGTCACGGAAGAGTAGTGGCCGATACCGCAGTGAAAATGGAAAAGTGGAAAAAAGGAATAGTATTTCTTTTTTAGATGATGATGAAGCGACTGATTCGGTAATCGTCCTAAATATTATTGGACCAATCGTTGATGCTTTCAAGTATAAAGACAAGGCAGATCTCGTAGTGGCACTCAGTGATAATTATATAAGACGGGGTATGCAATCTGAGATAGAAAAAAAGAAGTATTCACTAAGTAATCTTATTCATCCTGATGCTATAATAGGTTTTGGAGTGAGTTTTAGCATAGGTAATGTATTTATGGCGGGTGTAGCGATTAACGCTTTAAGCAAATTAGGTAATGGATGCAGTATTAATAATAGTAATTTAGATCATGATAATATTATTGATGATTGTGTTCATGTATGTCCTGGAGATCATTTAGCAGGTTCAGTTCAGATTGGAACAAATAGTTTGCTATGCACAGACTGTTCTGTAAGTAATAATATCATTATTTGCAGAGACTGCATAATTGGTGGGGGAGCTTTAGTCATAAAAGATATTAATGAACCGGGAACCTACATAAGTTTACCGGTAGTTAGGATAAAGTAAGTAGATAATGTTCTGTTTTCGGAGTTAGTTCTCATATAAAAGTTAATTAAAATAAAGCGTTATTTAACAAATATTAAGTCCTAAGACTTGTCATCTTATAAATTAAAAAATAATGTAAATCTATTATATTAGCTTGCAGAATAATAATTAAGTTATTAAATACAGTTAGGATTAATTTAAATCTATATTCCCCACTAAATTAGTATCAGCATAACTAATTATCACTTCAAACCTTTATTTCAAAGCGTTACTCACCCCCATATATTCCTTACACATTTTTTGTTTTTTAACTTCAAACTACTCCGTACTTACAATTAAGGTCATTTCCTCTATAAATACTCTCCTATATTTAATTATAATCTTCCTCTATAATGTTAATACTCTTGTGTTGAAACCTAATTTATTATTAATCCGCAAAACAATGATTCCAATCGCTAATGATAATTCTTAAGAACATAGTTTTTAGTACAATGAACTAATGCTACAATTTGTATACTGAAAAATTACAAAATAACAGAAATATCCTAGCAAGTTACCTCTATTTTTTTATCATCCCCAAAATTTTTTATTCACCAGAACACAGACAATTAACTAAATATATATATTCTCGCT
>NZ_LSRN01000085.1 GCF_001885615.1 Alkalibacterium sp. 20
TTTTGGAGACCATAGTTTTACCGTTAAACTATACCCCTATTTAATGGAGGGAGTAGGATTTGAACCTACGAACCCGAAGGAACGGATTTACAGTCCGCTGCGTTTGACCACTTCGCTATCCCTCCAGCATATTAAGTTGCATGGCGCAGGACAGAGTCGAACTGCCGACACACGGAGCTTCAATCCGTTGCTCTACCAACTGAGCTACTGCGCCAAAGTACTACGATGACCCCTACGGGATTCGAACCCGTGTTACCGCCGTGAAAGGGCAGTGTCTTAACCGCTTGACCAAGGGGCCTAAAACAAAAAAAAAAGGAGAATGAGGGATTCGAACCCTCGATACGGAAAACCGTATACACGCTTTCCAAGCGTGCTCCTTAAGCCACTCGGACAATTCTCCATAAAGATACTCCACAAGCAGGGCTCGAACCTGCGACATCATGATTAACAGTCACGCGCTCTACCAACTGAGCTATTGCGGATAATTTTTTTTCTTCGTCAACCTTTAAATCATAACATGGTTTGTAATATCTGTCAACGATTTATAAGTCGAAAAACGATTTCGTTTTATTTGATTTTATCAGTTTGCCTTGTATTTATAATAGTTAAGTTCAATTATTGAACAGTAAGCTTTTTTCTGGATTTCCAGGTATCAAAGCGGTTAAATAGCTTGGTCTGACTTTTATGCTGAGCGGATAATCAGGACCCTTTTCACCATCTAGCGCAACATGAGTCGTATCATTTATCAATTCGATTGTCCCTTCTTCAAATGAATCAATCGTAACTGATGGAGGCATTGTTCCTGTTTCATCAGTTTTTCTAATCAATTTTGAAAGAATAATTATTTTATCTCCTAATGTTGTTTGATCCAAAGTTAAAATATGAAGTTTTCCATCATTTCTTTTTGCTTCTGAGAAAAAACAAGGAATTCCGAAAACATTATGTGAAACACCTATAAGAAGCAGAGTGCCTTCTCTTTCAAGCTTTTTACCATCAAGCATCAACTCAAAGTGGTAAGCTTTTTCATCTTTGAGAGACTTCATTCCTTCTAGAAAGTATGCCATTGGACCATAAGCTTCTTTCATTTCTTCAGAAACCTCCCAGACTGTTTCAGGCAACGTCCCAGAAGATAAGGTGCTTAAAAATAAATGATTATTCACTTCTCCAACATCACACTTTTCTTGTTTAGCATCGATTAACTGATCAATTGCTTTATGGATATTCGTCGACATTCCCCATCCAATAGCAATGTTATTAGCTGTTCCGGTAGGTAAAATACCGATGGTTGGTCGATACGATAAAGTGTTTAAAGCATTTAACACTTCACTTACGGTTCCGTCTCCACCCATAATAATTAGATGGTCGACTTTCTCAGCACATGCTTCGGTGGTGTACTTGTCAATATCACTTTTTTGTTTTGTTATTCTAGTTACACAATGCCACCCTCTTGCCTTAAAGGTTTCTTCAGCAATTTGGGCAAAGTCAATACTGTTCTTTTTTCCTGAAGACGGGTTAGCCAAAATGAGTATGTTTTTCAAAATAACACCTTCTTCTTTAGGACGTTCGTTCTTTCTGACAGTTAGGACACAGTCCATAAATTTCTAAACGGTGAGAATTAACTTCATAGCCAGTCAGATTACTGGCAACGACTTCGACGTCATCCAGTCCCGGATAATAAATATCTTCAATCTTACCGCATCTTGTACAGATTGCATGATAATGCTCAGTAGAGGCAAAATCAAAACGGCTCGAACTATCTCCAAACATCATTTCTTTAACTAAACCCATTTCGGTAAATAAACGTAAGTTGTTGTACACTGTTGCCACACTCATACTCGGGAAAGCATCTGCTAACGCCTTGTAAATTTCATCAGCTGTTGGATGACTGTCCTGATCTATCAAATATTCTAAAATAGCATGTCGTTGCGGGGTAATTCGTACATTATTATATTTTAACCGTTCAATGGATTGGTCAACTAAATAACTCATCTCTATCAATCCTTTATCTTTTACTTGTGGTTACTCAAATGATACAGTTTCCATACAATATTTGCAAGAAAATGTATGTTGTTGACCTATTTTTGTTAAAGTGTTAAGTTTAAAAA
>NZ_LSRN01000086.1 GCF_001885615.1 Alkalibacterium sp. 20
TGTGCGGTGACGATGGCGGGAAGGATCCACCTGTTCCCATTCCGAACACAGCCGTTAAGCTTCCCAGCGCCGAGGATAGTGAAGGGTTTCCCTTTGTGAAAGCAGGACGTTGCCGTGCAGCTCTTTTACTTTTATAGATTACCAGGAGGTTTAGCTCAGTTGGGAGAGCATCTGCCTTACAAGCAGAGGGTCAGCGGTTCGAGCCCGTTAACCTCCATTTTTTCAGAGCCGTTAGCTCAGTTGGTAGAGCATCTGACTTTTAATCAGAGGGTCGCAGGTTCGAGCCCTGCACGGCTCATATAGTATAGAGAAACTAGCGGATGTGGCGGAATTGGCAGACGCACTAGATTTAGGATCTAGCGCTTCACGGCGTGGGGGTTCAAGTCCCTCCATCCGCATGAGTGTTTCTTACTAATGTTTAGCCGGCTTAGCTCAGTTGGTAGAGCAACTGATTTGTAATCAGTGGGTCGAGGGTTCGATTCCTTTAGCCGGCATTTTCGTGCGAAAGTAGTTCAGTGGTAGAACATCACCTTGCCAAGGTGGGGGTCGCGGGTTCGAATCCCGTCTTTCGCTTTCCAATTCTCATTGGTAATCAATGATACCCCATGCCGGGGTGGCGGAATTGGTAGACGCACAGGACTTAAAATCCTGCGGAGAGTTTTCTCCGTGCCGGTTCGACTCCGGCCCTCGGCATTATCTAGATTATTTAGATGGAGCACCCTTAGCTCAATTGGATAGAGTACCTGACTACGAATCAGGCGGTTAGAGGTTCAAGTCCTCTAGGGTGCATGTAACATGTAATAAAAAGTACGGGAAGTGGCTCAGCTTGGTAGAGCACCTGGTTTGGGACCAGGGGGTCGCAGGTTCGAATCCTGTCTTCCCGATTCATTAAAATGGCGGTGTAGCTCAGCTGGCTAGAGCGTACGGTTCATACCCGTGAGGTCGTGGGTTCGACTCCCTCCGCCGCTATGGAAGCGGACCTTTAGCTCAGTTGGTTAGAGCAAACGGCTCATAACCGTTCGGTCGCAGGTTCGAGTCCTGCAAGGTCCATTTTAATCATTTTATATTATCGCGGAGTAGAGCAGTTGGCAGCTCGTCGGGCTCATAACCCGGAGGTCGCAGGTTCAAGTCCTGCCTCCGCAATTACCATACTTGTAAACTTCTAAAGAAGCTTACAAGTATGGTACACTCGAGCAAAGCTTGCAGTGTTTCGTATAAAAAAATGCAATGGTCCCGTAGTGTAGCGGTTATCACGCCTGCCTGTCACGCAGGAGATCGCGGGTTCAAATCCCGTCGGGACCGTTAACAAAGATATGCGGGTGTAGTTTAGTGGTAAAACCCCAGCCTTCCAAGCTGACGTCGGGAGTTCGATTCTCCTCACCCGCTTTATACAAATTGTATAAAAAAATAAGTCATTAAGTCATATAGGGCCTATAGCTCAGCTGGTTAGAGCGCACGCCTGATAAGCGTGAGGTCGGTGGTTCGAGTCCACTTAGGCCCATTTATATCAATTTTTATTGATATGGGGAAGTACTCAAGTGGCTAAAGAGGCGCCCCTGCTAAGGGTGTAGGCCGGTTTCGCCGGCGCGAGGGTTCAAATCCCTCCTTCTCCGTTTTTTTATATTTTAGGCCCCTTGGTCAAGTGGTTAAGACACCGCCCTTTCACGGCGGAATCACGGGTTCAAATCCCGTAGGGGTCATCAAACAACACTTAGGTGTTGTTTATTAATTTCACATGGAGGATTACCCAAGTCCGGCTTAAGGGAACGGTCTTGAAAACCGTCAGGCGTGTCAAAACGCGCGTGGGTTCGAATCCCACATCCTCCTTTATTATGGCTGTTGGCGCTTTAGCCGTTACAGCCATGATACACTTGGGAAAGTCCAAAGTGTAACCTATAGTTTTTTTGAGGTCCCGTAGTGTAGCGGTTATCACGCCTGCCTGTCACGCAGGAGATCGCGGGTTCAAATCCCGTCGGGACCGTTTTTTTGGCGCAGTAGCTCAGTTGGTAGAGCAACGGATTGAAGCTCCGTGTGT
>NZ_LSRN01000087.1 GCF_001885615.1 Alkalibacterium sp. 20
ATTCAAACCCAATAGTTATCTGTAGTTTACCAATATCAGAGGGAGTATTTCAATTTTTAAACAACAAAAAACTGGGTCCTAAAAGTAGGGTGCTTTATTAAGCGTCTACTTTATAGGATCCAGTTTAGTCCGTAATAAAGCTTTTATTTCTAAACATGACGAGAGGACTAGAGTCGGAAAAGATATCGGTACCCATAAACAGTCTGGAATCATACTCTACTCCAAGTAGGTTATAGAGTGTAGGGACAATATCAAGATTCGAACTTGGTTTATCTATCGTAACAGGATCCATATCCTTTGAATAAAGAATCAAGGGGCTTTTATAGAGCTCAAAAGTTCTGTCCACGTTATGTCCAGCAAGTTCGTCTATGGTTGAGTTATCAAGACCATAGGGGTAATGATCTGTAGCTAAGACAATTAATGTCTTGTCTGCAATACCCGCCTCTTCCAGTTGCTTCAGCATATTCTCTAAAGCTTTATCAAGTTCGATTTGAGTAGCCAGGTAGGCTTTGGCTTGTTCCGAATAAGGTAAATCCGCGACATACTCTTTGTTTTTATAAGCAATATTGTTTCCTGCAAAGGAATACTGCATATGGCCACTGACTGTCACGTAATAAGCATGGAAGGGTTCATCATCTATATACTCAGGAACCGTTTCCTGTATCATTTCCAGATCGGACCTTGGCCAGCCTCCACTTATTTCGAGACCATTTCCGATTCCCTTGTAATCATAGCCCATATTTGGATGGGAAGCATCTCTATTATAATAAGTATAATTATGGTTATGATAGGCGACTGTATTATAACCGAGTTCTTTTAATTGATTACCCATAACATAAGGCAGCTCTATATTGGCCGAAGCAGAAAAACTCCAGATTCCACTTTTGGGAACAAGACTGGTCAATGATACGTATTCACCATCGGAACTACTTACATCCCAAAGGGGCACATAAAAATCGGTGAAATTGTATCCTTCATGAACCATTTTATAGAGAGTGGGTGTCACGTCCTCATGTACAGCATAAGGAGCAAAACTTTCAGCAGTTAGAAAGATAAGGTTATATCCTTCATATCTCCCAGTGTATTCATTTTTTGCTGTAGGTTCCACGCTTGCAAAGTAATTATGCATCTGGTTGAGACTGTCATCATTTCCATCCGAAAGCATTTTATCGAAATCGATATCTAACATATTATATTCTATTTCCTTCTCTACATTTTCTTTTTCATCCGTCTCCATTTCGATATCTGCTTCAGCATACTCTTTTTCAGGTTCATCTATTGGCTCTGGATTGGAGGTAGGCATATCAGGAGCTGTCTGGGTAGGTGACCATCCAGTAGCCAATCTTTGAAAATCTAACCGCATGGTAGTGATCATACCAAGCCTGTCAACAGAAAGAACGGGGTCCCTTGTTTGGAAATATAAGTCATAGGCTGAATTTTGATCTTTTCCATTGAACCAAATTGTAGTCAAAGCTGTTATATGAAAGATTATAACTAAACAAATCAATAATCCCCTATAAATTCCTCTTATCCTGTCAAAACTGAACATTCTTTTACCCCAAAGCAAGATAAAAAAAGCTGGCAGAAAAAATAAAAGTATCCAATAATAATTATTTAAAATGATCGTCCCTATATCCTGCCTAAATTCAAATATCTGAGAAACATTTCCCGCTGAATAAAAGCTGTAGAAGGTCCTGAAGAACTGATTATAAATAAATTGTGTAGAGAAGATTAAGCCCGTTATTATAAGAAGTACAACTGATAAAATATGATTGGTTTTATTTTGGAATAAGCTGGAAAGTAAAAAAATAACAATGGCTAAAGTCATTGAAAATATAAAAGAAATTAAAAGACCTATAGAAACAAAACCGGTATTTCCCACTACGTTCAATCTCAAGATAAACTCCATAAAGAACAATGAAAGTATATAATAAACTAATAGTGGCAGACTTTTTTTATTTTTAAGCATGAAAACGCCTCCTTTATATC
>NZ_LSRN01000088.1 GCF_001885615.1 Alkalibacterium sp. 20
GGAATTTTTGATTTGACGTGGAATTTAGGTAATGTATATGCTGAATAATGTTTTTTATATGTTTAAATTTTTTTATAAGAGAAGGTAAAGGAGGTCAATTGTAATCGTGGGCAAAAAATTAGTAAGCTATTATGATTTAAGTTATGCGACTGATATTGCAAACAAACTTAAATCTTCAGATAGTAAATTTGATGCAGAAATTTTTTTAGACTACTTAAATACAAATCTTGGAACTGAAACCTTTCTTGTAAGACAAGACTTGTATGTAAATGCTTTTGAACTAGCACTTAATATTGAGTACAAAGATTATCTGGAATTGTTTAAATCCATTTGGGGTAGCGAACTCAAGAAAGAAACAGGTATGTTTACAGAGGGTTGGTGGCTTTGGCCGATAGGTCGCTTTGTTGAACGACATGCAAACGAAGACCCAATCGCTTCATATGTTTTTATTAAAGAGTTTACAAAGAGACAGACGGGTGAATATGCTATAAGACCACTGCTGATACAACATACTGAATTAACTATGAAAACTATGTTGGCATGGAGTACCGATCAAAACGTTCATGTAAGAAGATTAGCGAGTGAAGGTATAAGAATTCATTTACCTTGGGCGCCAAAGACAGTAGCAGCACTCAACTATTTTGATATATATAAAACTATACTAACTAACCTCAAGAATGATACTTCAAAATTCATACAAAAAAGTGTAGGAAACAATTTAAATGATCTATACAAGGAAAATCAATCACTTGCAGATGAAATGATTAATTCTTGGAGAGAAGATGAACTTACAGCTGCTACTAAATGGATTATAAAACATGGACAAAGGCGATTATAAGCAATCTAATTTGTTACAAGAAAGAATATTGCTAAGCGGCTATAAAGAAATAAATTCAATAAAAAAAGAAACATAGTGATAATTATAGTTGGGATCATTATCATTATAGGGGTTAGCGCATATGGTTTTGCAACCGCAAATATAAATTATAATAAAGAACAATCTCAAGAAATCGCTCTACAAAGAATTCCTGGTGACATGACAGATATTGAAACGGAGTTTGAAATTGAAGAAATTACGTTGGAGTATACTTTTCTTATAATAGACGAAGAAAACGTCATGCAAGAAGTTACAGTAAATTCAAAAAGTGGTGCGATTACTGGTATCGATTAATACTTTTCAGGCTTGATAAAAGGTGCTTTTTAAACATAGTGCTTTGCTTTTTATTTCTAAATTTATAATAAGATTACATTTACCATTTCTATTTTCAAGAAAAGTTCCCTGCCAAAAAGGCGAAGGGGACTTTTTTGTTTTGCTCGGAATAAGAGCCGGGACCCATTCATACATATTTGTCATATTATTATTTTGTGGAAGATGATGAAAATGCTGAAATATGTGTCAATAACATTGATAACTTGCTTGATTATTTTGAGAATTTATATGGTTATAAAACAACTGACCAAGTGCCCGTGTTTCACTACCAATAGAACTAAATACGGGAGCACATAATATTGATAATACTATTACCTGGATAATTCATACTATTGTTTGAATCTGGTAAAAACCGCTTAACGGCAATTTCTATTAATTACGCCGTTTTCACCTGTTAAGTGATGAAAAAAGAACCCCTTTCTGCTATGGTTAAAGTGTCTAAACCAACCAAAAGAAAGGAGTTCTCTTAATGATTAGCTTACACAAAAACCAAGTTAATTTCAATTCAAACATCACCATTTCTCACACTGGGGGTCAAATATCGAGTAACTCGGGTCTCGTTTTAGTCAAAGAACTAATGAACACCTTCGGTTTTTCTGATACAGCGGACCGACTGCTCCATATCAAGGATAATCGAGCTTATCATACGCATGATAATTTAGACATACTCGAACA
>NZ_LSRN01000089.1 GCF_001885615.1 Alkalibacterium sp. 20
ATTCAAACCCAATAGTTATCTGTAGTTTACCAATATCAGAGGGAGTATTTCAATTTTTAAACAACAAAAAACTGGGTCCTAAAAGTAGGGTGCTTTATTAAGCGTCTACTTTATAGGATCCAGTTTATTTAGCTTGTTCATTGATTTAGGTCTTTTTTTTTCCTCATGTGTGTCTCTGAAGCGCTGGATGGTCGAGACGTGTTCCATCAGGAAGTTAGCCGCTATCCCGATCGCTATCCCCGACAGGATACCCATCGAAGACAGGATCGGAAGATAAAGGAGCACGGTCCATGTTTGTGCGATACTACTCGCAACAAGCAGCTGTCCCAGATTATGCAGGATACCTCCCGTGGCACTCACGCCGATAATGCTGACACGTTTCCCTCCAAAGAATTTAACAAATAGCATCCCGAAGTAACTGAGGAGTGCCCCGGCGGTACTGTAAAGAAAGGTTGAAAGAGTACCCCCGAGCAATGTCGTCATTAAGAGTCGCATCCATACCACTGTAAAACTATCTTTAAAAGGCAGCGTATAGATGGCGACGATTATTATTAAATTAGCTATTCCCAGCTTCGCACCGGGTGCAAAGGCAAAAGGAAATGGAATACTGCGTTCAATCAAACCTAGGATAACAGCCTGAGCGGAAAGCAGTGAAATGTAAATCATTTTTTGTGTACGGTTCATATAAATCCCTTCTTTTCTGCACTTACTTGTAATAGTTATAGTTTGCCACAAATGGAGCCAAGTAGCTACGGTCATTAAAAAATTATTAAATCAAATCTAATCTTGTGAAAACATAGACAGAATAGCACTTTTGAGGTAATATGTACAGAGAAAATGAATGGGAAGGATAATGAATAATGAAAAAGCGCAATAAAATGGCTTTTGCTTTAATTGGTCTACCCCTTTTCGCATTGTTTCTAGGGGCCTGTGAAGAACAAGACCCAAGAGGACTGGCTGAGAGACCCATTGAAGGTACTGAATTCTTACTTGGAACAGTTGCAAGCATCAAAGTATATAATGAAGGAAAAGAAGAAGCTCTGGATCTGGCTTTTGAACGTGTCACAGAACTTGACGAGTGGTTTTCGATGCAGAAGGAAGAGTCTGAAATTTCAGAAGTGAACCGTCAAGCAGGTATAGCGCCAGTAGAAGTTTCTGAAGAAGTCTTTCACGTGATGGAACGTGCCCTTTATTATGCGGAAGAATCTGGTGGAAAGTTCGACCCGACCATTGGAGCAGTGACGAGCTTATGGAACATTGGACAGGAATACGCAGCTGTCCCTGACCAGGATGAATTAAATGCGATTTTGGATGTCGTTGACTACAACTTAGTTGAGTTGAACGAAGAAGACCAGACGATTTTTCTTCAAGAAAAAGGGATGAAACTTGACTTGGGCGCGATTGCCAAAGGATATATTACGGATGAAGCTGCCCGGGTACTGACCGAAGAAGGTGTGAATACCGCAATCATCGATTTAGGCGGGGATATCGTAGTCGTGGGTAACAGCACACGAGGCGAAGATGAACCTTGGCGCGTGGGTATTCAAGATCCTTACGGTGAACGTGGAACGATCCTTGGAATGATCGATTTGGCAGACAGCGCGATTGTAACATCGGGTATCTACGAACGTAATGTCGAAAAAGACGGAAAATCTTATCATCACCTGATGAATCCGGCAACAGGTTTTCCTGTTGAGAATAATATATCCGGGATCAGTATCATTGCGGACAATGCGATGGATGCAGATGCGATAGCGAATATAGCTTTTTCTAAAGGCGTAGAAGAAGGACTTGCCTATATCAACGAGCTGCCGGGTGTAGACGTCATATATGTAACAAAAGATAAAAAAGTGTACGCTTCGGATGATGTCATTGACCGAGTAGAAATTACAGATGAATCTTTTGAGAAAGTAGAATAGACTGATTTGACAGTCTTTCACTTAGATGTTAAAGTAAACAAGATAATGCACAAATTCAACTTTAAATATGTAATGCGAAAAGCGAGGATAAACCGATGAAGAAAAAATTAGCACTAGCTTGTACTGTATGTGGATCAAGAAACTACACCAAAGAAGTAGGCGATAAAACGCGTACAGAGCGTTTAGAAATAAAAAAATATTGTCGTTATTGTAAACAACACACATTGCACAGAGAAACAAAATAAAGACGGGCAAAATGAACGTGGAAGGAGTAACACATGAATAAAGTTAAAACATTTTTAGGCGAAGTAAAACACGAATTAAAAGAAACAACATGGCCTACAAAAGTAGCCATGAAGAAAAACACAATAACTGTATTTGGTGTCATGGCATTCTTTGGCGTTTTCTTTTATGCCGCTGACTCTGTCATTACTTTTTTATTGAATTTAATATGACAAAAGGGAAAAAGTAGAATTCGTTAAGGTTTCGTGCTATACTACACTACGAGAACCGGTAAAAACCTTCTCTATCGCAGATTGCGTAGAAGGTTTTTTTTAATACAAAAAAACAGTAAAAAAAGGGAGTCGAAAATGGAAGAATTAGAAACTTCAAAAGCGTGGTACGTGTTACAAGCATACTCAGGTTATGAGAATAAAGTGAAACAGAACTTGGAATCTCGTGCACACAGTATGAATATGGAACATAATATCCTGCAAGTGTTGATACCTGAAGAAGAAAAAACCGAAGAAAAAGACGGTAAAACTAAAACGGAAATGGAAAAAGTGTTTCCTGGTTATGTATTAGTTGAAATGATCATGTCAGATGAAGCCTGGTATATCGTGAGAAATACGCCTGGAGTAACAGGGTTTGTAGGATCACACGGCGCAGGGAGTAAACCCGCTCCTTTATTACCTGAAGAGGTAGATCAAATTCTCCGTAGTATGGGTATTAATCCGCGTAAAGTGGAAATGGACCTTGAGATTGGAGAACGTATCAAGATCAACGATGGCGCGTTCGCTGGCATGGAAGGAAATGTGACTGCGCTCGAAACTGAAAAAGGTAAAATCAAAGCATCGATTGAAATGTTTGGTAGAGAAACGAACGCAGAACTGGATTACAATCAAATCTCAAAAATAGATTGAGTAGATATTGCTTAATTTATTAAAGTATGGTAATGTTTGTCAGTGCGCTTTATACACTTAATTAGTGTGAAAGAGTAGAAACATAGTGGGAGAGGAAAATTGAAACCTCATTTAACCACTCACGGACACAAAATCAAGGAGGTATGTCTCGTGGCAAAAAAAGTAGTCAAGATTGTGAAATTACAAATACCCGCAGGGAAAGCTAATCCAGCACCCCCAGTAGGTCCGGCATTAGGACAAGCTCAAGTAAACATTATGGGATTCTGTAAAGAGTTTAACGCTCGTACAGCTGACCAAGCAGGTATGATCATTCCTGTAGTTATTTCTGTTTATGAAGATCGTTCATTCACATTTATCACTAAAACTCCACCTGCAGCAGTATTGCTTAAAAAAGCAGCTGGCGTTGAGTCTGGTTCTGGCGAACCAAACACTAAAAAAGTGGGATCTGTTACAAGCGATCAAGTTAGAGAAATTGCTGAAACAAAAATGGAAGACCTAAACGCAGCTAGTGTAGAAGCAGCAATGCGCATGGTTGAAGGTACAGCACGTAGTATGGGATTCACTGTCGAAGGTTAATTAGACAATCTCATTGCTTGCTGGCTCCGCACCCAATCATTTAAAGAAGACTTTAAATGGAATAGAAGGTATTGGTTAAGCCGATACGTTCAGTGCGGAGATCAAGTGGGAGGTCAAACCGTTAACACCACAATAAGGAGGAAAAAATTATGGCGAAAAAAAGCAAAAAATTCTTAGCTGCTTTAGAAAAAGTAGACAGAGAAAATAAATATGATGCAATTGAAGCATTAAAATTAGTTAAAGAACTTGACTACTCCAATTTCGATGCTAGTATTGAAGTGGCTTACAGATTAGGAGTAGATCCTAAACAAGCAGATCAACAGATCCGTGGCGCAATGGTATTGCCACACGGAACAGGTAAAACTCAAACGGTTATTGTTTTCGCAAAAGGCGATGCTGCTAAAGCTGCTGAAGAAGCAGGCGCAGATTTCGTTGGCGACAGCGACCTAGTAGAAAAAGTTCAAGGTGGATGGTTAGACTTTGACGTAGTTGTAGCAGCTCCAGATATGATGGCTGAAGTAGGGAAATTAGGTCGTGTGTTAGGACCCAAAGGTTTAATGCCTAACCCTAAAACAGGAACAGTTACACCAGATGTAGCCAAAGCTGTTAATGACATCAAAGCTGGTCAAGTCACATACCGTGTCGACCGTCAATCAAATGTACACGTACCAATCGGTAAAGTATCATTTGACCTTGAAAAATTACAAGAAAACTTAGTTGCATTGCATGACGTTATTGTAAAAGCTAAACCTGCAAGTTCTAAAGGTATTTACATTAAAAACATGGCAATAGCAAGTACGTTTGGTCCTGGCGTAAAAGTAAACCAGAGTACAGTTCTTAAGTAAAAAAAGTTTATTTTCTCTTGACCTGCATACAATAGCTTGCTATACTTATGCAGGTCAAAGAAATAAATTAAATATGTATTTATAAATGAAGGTAATGGGTTACTATTACCGGATAATACCGAAGACAGTATGCGGCTTAGGCCTTAATATCATACCGAGGACACATGTGATTACGTTAATCAACTATGATCCCTCTATGTCTACGGTGACATGGGGTTTTTTTATACGATAAATTCCTTTCGGAACGTAAGTAAAATCAAATCCTCATTTCAATCGATCAGGAGGTGAAATATCAATGAGTAAAGCAAATGTCATTGCAAAAAAAGAAGAGATCGTCAATGATATTACGAAGAAATTTCAAGACGCTGAAGCTGTCATAGTTTTTGACTATCGTGGTTTAACAGTGGAACAAGTGACTGAATTACGTAAACAATTACGTGAAGAAGGAATTGAAATGCGTGTATTGAAGAATACTATGCTTCGTCGTGCTGCAGAAGCAGCTGAGTTATCAGAATTAGTGGATATCTTTAAAGGACCCACAGCTGTAGCATTCAGTAACGAAGAAGTAGTTGCCCCTGCAAAAATTATTGCAGAATTCGCTAAAACTGCAGAAGCTTTAGAAATTAAAGGTGGCGTATTGGAAGGTAAAGTTGCAAGTGTTGAACAAATCAACAAAATTGCTAAACTACCAAGCCGAAACGGACTACTTTCTATGCTATTATCTGTACTTCAAGCACCTATTCGAAACACAGCCTTGGCAATCAAAGCTGTTGCAGAGAAAAAAGAAGAAGAAGCTGCATAAAGCAGTCTATTCGACTAATTTACAGTTATGCTTTTGTATAGCTGGTTAAAAAAATAACTTAAACTATAAATGGAGGAAAACAAAAATGGCATTAGATATTGAAAAGATCATTGCTGACTTGAAAGAGTCAACTGTCGTAGAATTAAACGACTTAGTAAGTGCAATTGAAGAGGAATTTGGCGTTGAAGCAGCAGCACCAGTTGCAGCAGCAGGAGCAGCAACTGTAGAAGAAGAACAAACAGAATTTACTGTTGAATTAACAAGCGTAGGTTCAGCAAAAATCAAAGTTATCAAAGCAGTTCGTGAAGCTACTGGCTTAGGCTTGAAAGAAGCTAAATCATTAGTAGATGGCGCACCTGCAGCAATTAAAGAAAGTATTTCTAAAGACGAAGCAGAAGAAATGAAAGCTAAATTAGAAGAAGCTGGCGCATCTGTAGAAGTTAAATAATTTTATTTAACTAAAACATATTGAATCCCTTTGCTGTAAGGAGTATCTTTATAGCAAAGGGGTTTTTTTGTTCTACACTTTTGTGTCAATTTTGCTATAAAGTGGGAATTATACGGAATATCTGATAGAATATGTCCTTGAATAAGCTTTCTCATGACACTTACCAGGATTTGCGTTTACAAAAGAAGGAGAAAAAAATGAATGATGATAAATATCCTCACCGTATTGATTATGGGATAATTCTATCCGTATTGCTCTTGGCTATCATAAGTATTGTTTCATTATATTCTACGACAGTGATGATTCAAGGGGCTCCGTTAAGTATGACGCTACGTCAAATCTTGTGGTACGGTTTAGGAACAATAGCCGTACTTGTAATCATGCAGTTTGATTCAGAGCAATTATGGAAGATGACGAATTATTTATATATCTTAGGGATTGTCGCCCTGGTTTTGACACTCATACTTTATGATCGAAATATGGCAATGAGTACGGGTGGAAAATCATGGATTCGTATTGGCCCATTGGGCACTCTTCAACCTTCGGAATTTGTCAAGATCCCTTTTATTCTGATGCTGGCCAAAACAGTGACTAAACACAACAGTACTTATCAAGCGAGGGACTATTCCAGTGACTTTCTCTTAATGGGAAAATTGGTATTATATTCCTCATTGCCGCTCATTTTGGTTTTTATGCAAAATGATTTAGGAACAGGATTGGTTTATATTGCGATCCTTGTTGGTGTCGTGTTGCTCTCAGGCATTAAATGGCAAATCTTGTTACCCATTTTCCTGATTATTTCTACGATAGGGTTAACACTTATTGTATTGGCGGTCTATAACCGAGACATGTTACTCGCGACTGGTTTATTTAAGCCTTATCAGTTTGCACGGATCGATACTTGGTTGAATCCGCATCAGGGCTCAACCGATGCGACCTATCAAGTGATGCAGGCATTTAAGTCTATTGGTTCAGGAGGCGTATTTGGTAAAGGCTTCGGTGTGAGTGAGGTTTATGTCCCTGTTAGAGAATCGGATATGATTTTTACGACTATTGCTGAAAACTTCGGATTCGCAGGTGGATCAATTCTTGTTTTCATTTACTTTGTCCTCGTGTATCATATGATCAAAGTGGTCTATGACACGAGAAATGAATTTTATGCGTACATTGCCACTGGAGTCATTATGATGATCGCTTTTCACGTGTTGGAAAACGTTGGGATGAATATTGGCTTGCTGCCAATAACAGGCATTCCTTTACCGTTTGTTTCTCAAGGAGGGTCATCTCTGCTTGGAAATATGATGGGTATCGGTTTGATCATGTCCATGCGTTACCATCATAAATCTTACTTCTTCTCGGGCGAAGGAGAAGACTTTCATCCGGGAACGTCATAAGATGCGTAGGAAAGGAGCTGCTTTTTGTTAAAGAATAGAATAAAATATGTTGATAAATATCTAGTGTTACCCTATATTGCTCTGACGCTTTTCAGTGTTATTATGGTTTATAGTGCGAGCAGTTACAGCGCATTAAATGATTATGGCAATCCACATCATTATTTACCTAGACAAGCTGTCTTTGTAGGCATGTCATATTTCTTTTTTGTTGTCTCGCTGTTTTTACCTTTACAGATATTGAAACAGAAGAAGGTCGTTATATTTGGGATCCTACTCACTGCGGTGTCGTTATTTTTTCTTCTGCTATTCGGCAGAGAGATATATGGAGCGAAAAGGTGGATCGAAACACCGCTGTTTAATATTCAGCCGGCTGAATTCACTAAATTTATGGTTATCTGGTATCTAGCTTACATCTTATCTAAAAAACAAAAGAAAATTGCTGAGAATTTTTATCGAGCAGTTGTTGCACCTGTTTTCCTGGTAGCATTAATCGTGTTGTTCATATACATTCAGCCAGACACGGGATCTGCTTTTATTATTGTGATCATTAGTGCTGTTATGATTTTTGCTAGTGGGGTGTCACCTAAACTAGGAATGGGTTTCGGCTTGTTCGGAGTGGGAAGCCTTTTTGGTATGACTCAACTCATAAGAAATTTCGGAACAGATCTTTTCTTTCTTGACGAGTATCGATACAATCGCTTCTTAGGGTATTGGGATCCATTTCAGCTAGCTGAAGGTGCAGGCCTTCAGCTCGTTAATTCTTACTATGCCTTAAGTCGTGGTGGCTTACTTGGTGTAGGCTTTGGCGACAGCATCCAAAAGACCGGTTATTTACCGTTCCCTTACACCGACTTTATCGTGTCCATCATCGGAGAAGAATTTGGATTGCTCGGTATTTCCGTTCTTTTTTCAGTTTTCGCTTTGATGGTCTCTCGGATGTTCTTGACTGGCATTCGGTCTAAGAGTGCGTTCAACTCATTATTGAGTATCGGTATCGCATCCATGTTTCTAATTCAATCGCTCATTAATCTTATGGGTGTCGTTGGTTTGATGCCTATCACTGGCGTGACTTTTCCGTTCATCAGTTACGGAGGATCCAGTCTGATGGTGCTATCTGTTTCATTGGGGTTAGTTGCCAATGTCTCAGCTCGGGTCAACTATCAACGAGCAGAATCTCAACTCTAGGAGGGATTGTATGCGTTTATATATCAAGCAAAAAGTCTGGTCATTCAAAGATCGTTTCACGATCAAAGATGACGTGGAACGAGATGTGTATTATGTCGAGGGAGAAATGCTTACCTTTGCGAAGAAATTGAGGTTATTTAATCAGCAGAATGAGGAACAACTTTATATTGAACAAAAGTTATGGCATTTATTGCCGGAGTTTGATTTGTATCAGGATGGACAGAAAGTCGCCACGGTCAAGAAAAGATTTGCCCTCTTCAATAATAACTACACGATCTCAGGACCGGACTGGTATATTGAGGGTTCGGTGATGGCTCATGACTATGTCATCAAAGAAGGCGATAAAGTCATCGCGGACATCAATAAAAAGTGGATGTCTTGGGGAGACTCGTATGAGATCATCATTCATGACAGAAAGTCGGTCTCCATTTTGCTTGGTGTAGTCGTCGTCATCGATGCTGTCATCTCTAAAGCAAGAAATAGTCAGTCAGCCACATAAACAAGTATCAATCGACGAAAAAAGACCAGGATATTATGTCCTGGTCTTTTTTCGTCGATTATTCATTCTTCAAAGCGTTGATTATCTATTTAATGCTTATTGGTTTGTCGAAATTGGTTGATTAAACATACCCAGGAAAAAAGACCAGTGAGTTAGGCAAATAGGTTTTACTTCGGCAAACTCAGCGGAAAACCTCAGTGAGTGATGCTAAGAAGGCCTTAGTTCGGCAAGCTCAGTGGAAAACCTCAGTGGGTGATGCTAAGAAGGTCTTACTTCGGCAAACTCAGCGGAAAACCTCAGCGAGTGATGGTAAGAAGGACTTAGTTCGGCACACCCAGGAAAAAAATTAGACGAGTTGTACCAATAGTACGATAATTGCCGTTGTTTAATAAAAAAACTTGCCGAGTGAGAGGCTGATTGCCTGATGAATCTGTTTAAGATGACCAGACGGAACTAGTGCGAGAGTACCTAGCTGTATGAAATGTTAAGTTAAGGATTTCCAGTTTGATTAACCAACAAAAAAGTTAGTATTTTCGGTTTATTTACTGAGAGATGGATGTTACATAATAAACAAATCTATGAAGAAGATTATTAAAATTTGGTAATAATTATGAGAGAAGGTATGATTCAGCTTTAGCGTTTGTTAAAATGTGGACTTGGCAAGACTATCAATAAGAATCGAGCTGATTGGAAAGGGGGGAATAATGAATAACGATAAATATCCTCAGCGAATTGATTACGGCGTGATTTTATCTATCATGCTTTTAGCTATTATAAGTATCCTTTCATTATATTCTACGACAGTACTTATTCAAGGTCATGGAATAGGCATGACTCTCAGACAAATCGTTTGGTATGGGTTAGGTGTCTTGGCAATTTCGATCATAATGCAATTCAACTCAGAACAATTATGGAAAATGACAACTTATTTATATATTGTAGGTATCGTTATATTACTGCTCACACTACTTTTTTATGATCGAAACATGGCGCTAAGTACGGGAGGAAAACGATGGGTGCGTTTAGGGCCGATAGGAACAATACAGCCCTCCGAATTCGTCAAAATTCCGTATATACTTATGTTGGCTAAAACGGTGACTAAGCATAACAGTATATTTGATCAAAGAGATTATCATACTGATTTCTTATTGCTTGGAAAAATAGCTTTCCTTTCTTTACTGCCCATAGTACTCGTTTTCATGCAAAATGATTTGGGAACGGCACTCGTCTATATTTCGATTGCAGTGGGTATAGTCCTGTTGTCAGGAGTGAAATGGCAAATATTGCTTCCTATTTTCTTAGTAATCGCAACGGTAGGAGCAACGCTTATTATACTCGTTGTCTATAACAGGGAAATTTTGTTAAACACTGGATTATTTAAACCCTATCAATTTGCTCGAATAGATACGTGGTTAAATCCTCATCAGGGGGCAAATAGCACGTCCTATCAAATCGTTCAAACGTTTAAAGCTATTGGATCGGGCGGTGTATTTGGTAAAGGATTTGGAGTAAGCGAAGTCTATGTGCCCGTTAGAGAGTCTGATATGATCTTTGCAACGATCGGGGAAAATTTCGGTTTTACAGGCGGAGCATTTCTGATATTTGTGTATTTCGTGTTGATCTATCACATGGTTAAAGTGATTTATGACACCAAAAACGAATTTTATGCTTACGTAGCCACAGGGGTCATCATGATGATCATGTTTCACGTTTTTGAAAATATAGGAATGAATATTGGCCTGCTGCCAATGACAGGCATACCGTTGCCCTTTGTTTCTCAAGGGGGATCATCGCTCTTAGGAAATATGATGGGGATAGGATTGATCATGTCCATGCGTTACCATCACAAATCTTACTTCTTTTCCGGTGATGGAAAAGAATTCCATACGGGTGTATAAATCAGGTGATTATGAAGCGATTAAAGAATGGGAAAAACGAAAAAAACCCGGTAAACCTCCATTTCAGAGGTTGCCGGCTTTTTTTTTCTCGTTTTAAAGAATGTCTTTGCGCCGAAAAGAGTAAGGGTACTGTGAGAATAGCGAGAACGGTCCCGAAGAGCGATATGCTGATTTCGTAAGCTTTTTATGTAAGTAGTAGAGTTTAGTCTCATGAATTGCTCGGTCCGGGTTATGAACAGCCCGCTAATTTGGCTGAGAAGGATCATAAATGGCAATGTTTTAGATGGCGCATATTTTCTTCTCGGATATCGTATTATCAAATGGATATTATGTTATACTAAGTTTCATAAAAATGGTCAGGAATCCTCTTGCAGCAAATTTCTCAAATATAAACAGTAAGCATTTTCCTCTTAATGTCAGAGCGTTAGGGATTTACAAAATCAATAATACATACTATGAATGATTTTTCTGATAAAGTATATTAAACAATGAATCCACGTAGCAAATCAAATGATATGAAAAATAACAGTAAGGAGCAGCGCTATGATTAAAAAAAATTTTGCTGTCTCATTTTAAATTTATAGATTGGTCCAAAATCTCTTATGTTCTGAAAGGTATCCTTGTAGGAGCCGTTGCCGGAATAGTCGTGAGTGCTTTCCGATGGGCCGTTTATCGAATTCTAGATTTGATGCCATATATCTATTCCTTTTTACGTGACAATCCAAATTGGATCATAGTTTGGGTTATTCTCGTTTTGATAATTGCATTTATCGTTATCTTGATTGGGAGAGATGAACCTGATATACAAGGAAATGGTGTGTCAGAATTAAAAGGGCAACTGCAGGGGACCCTTAAACTCGACTGGTTTTCGATTTTATGGAGAAAATTTATTGCGAGCACGTTGGTTCTTGGCATGGGTCTCCCAGTCGGAAGAGAGGGACCCTCCATTCAAATCGGAGGAATGGTTGGGCAAGGGATAAATAAAATGCTTAAAGGCAATAAATCCCAGGAGAACATATTGATATCCGGGGGTGCGGCAGCGGGTTTATCTGCGGCGTTTAACGCCCCGTTATCAGGGTTAGTTATCATATTAGAAGAAGTCCACCACCGATTTTCAACGATTCTGATTCTGTCGGTTTTCTCAGCTTCAGTCACTGCCAATTATTTGTCGTTTCATATTTTTGGAGTTGAACCAGCATTATCGTTAGGGCGAATGAATGTGTTTCCGTTGGAGCATTATTTTTATCTGGTAGCTTTGGGTACGAGTCTCGCGCTTGCCGGCTGGGTCCAGAAAGCTCTTTTTCAGATGCCGAGAATATATGCCAAGTTACCCATTCCTAAATATTTGTATGGGTTCATACCCTTCCTCATTGTTATTCCAACCGGATTGTTTTGGGGGGATATGTTAGGCGGAGGTACGGGCATCATCACGACTTTGGCTTCGGGAAGAACAGCGACAACCGTATTACTGGCTATTCTTCTGTTCAGATTTCTAACATTTAACATAGCTTTTGGATCCGGTATTCCTGCTGGGGTTCTAATACCGATGCTATCAATGGGAGCGATACTTGGAGCGATATTTGGAAACATGGTCTTGGACGTTACCGGTCTGGATGATTTCTATCTTAGAAGCTTTATCATTTATGCTATGGGCGGTTTTTTTACTTCGATTTCTAAAGCGCCTTTGACGGCTATTATATTAATTACCGAAATTACCGAATCGATCTCTCAAATGATGCCTATTGCGGTGTTCTGCTTAACTGCCTATATTGTGGCAGATATCATCGGTCTAGAGCCATTAGATGAAGTGACGTTAGAAAATAAGACTTCACGCATTCCTACTGTCTTCGAAGGTAAACTAGCAAACATTGATATCTTCATAGAACCGGATAGTTATTTAGATGGGGCTCAGTTAAGTAACCTGACGCTGCCCTATAATTCCAAAGTGCTCAGAATCAAACGTCATCATCATGAATTTATTCCCCATAGAGATACGGTGTTTCTAGCTGGAGACGAATTAAGAATCGCCTGTGACTCTGGATTTGTCAAAGAGGTGAATAAATACCTTGCAAAAGTTAATTGATTATTTTATCTCAACTTTATTAAAAAACAGAGCATAGGTTACGGGAAAAAACTTATGAAGTGGACGCTATAGCGGAACAATTTGGTGTAGCCTTGAATTTTGATCCCAAACGAAAAGGTCATTCTCCTGTTATCGGAGAATGACCTTTTGTGTTTGCGACGATTATTATACTTGGGTATCAGCTGATCAGCAATTTAAAGTTGTTAAGCTCGTTTTAAAGCGTGTCTTTGTGCCACGAAAAGTAAAGGGATGTTTACCATATGGAAGACAAGAGCAACAGTAAAGGCCAGGGCATATGAACCTGTAAAGTCGTACGCATAGCCAACCAGAGTCATGGATAAAGCGGCGCCTATCCCCGCTGAAAACGAAAGGATGGGGTAAATTCTGACGTATAACTCTTTTCCGAAAAATTCTGTCGTTAACAGCGGTAAAGCGACTGAAGGAATCGTAAAGACGGTACCAAATAGAAAGGCTGCGAATATCAGAAGATAGATATTGGTCAGTGTCAGAAGCATGACGATGCTTGCTGCATTAAGAATCAGCGTGAGGACGCTGGATCTGATGACTCCTAAATAATCGCTCAATGAACCGAAGATAAGTTTAAAGGTGATATTTCCGATCATGACAGCAGATAACAGCACACCACCAATTTGTTCAGACAGAAAGTTTGATTCCGCAAAACCGGGTAAGTGCTGTGCAATCCCTGCTATTGACGTGTGAGTAAATGCAATCACAAAAATAAGAATAAAGGCTATATTAGTGTAAGAAAAATTGAGCCAGTTCGGTTTTCTGATCAACCGTTCCGCAGTATCCTTTGAATCGTCATGACCATAGGGAAGAAGTCCTTCGTCTTTGGGATCCAGAGAGTAGGGAAAAAGTATAGCGGGTAAGGCCAACACTATCATGAGCAGTCCCATAGCGATGAAGGCATTCTCCCAGCCAGATGAACTGATCAATGTAGTGAATATGGGGGAGAAGACAGCGCCCGCGATACCACTGAAACTAAAAGAGAGGCTCATTGCCAATCCCCTTTTCTTTTCAAACCAGTTATTTATAATGAGAGATAAGGGAACCATGGAATAAAGGCCAGCACCAAGGCCTCGAAGCGTACCAAGGAGGTAAAAGACCCATATCTGATTAGTGAAAGCCATAGCGATGGTAGATAAAGAAGCGAGGGCAACACCAGTGGTTAATATTTTCTTCCAGCCAAAGCGATAAATCAGTGGGGCGAAAAATAAGGAGATAACGGCCAGAGAAATGGATGACAACGTGGCGTGCATGGCAAAGGTTCCTCGGTAAATATTTAAATCTTCAGAAACGGGTGTGTAAAAGACGCCAATCACGTTCATTGTCAACCCGATGGCACTTGCGAACATCATGCAGCTTACAGCTAAAACCAGCCAGTGCTTCAAATTCTTTGAGGGGGTATTCATGTCAAGCAGACCTCTTCCTAGTGATATATTACATTTAGTATACTAGCACATTCTCATTAAAGTAAAGCCTATTCAAGAAAACAATAAAAGGGAAGCGAAATTAGTCTTGCATTAAGGATAGACACTTGGTAAACTAGAAGAAAGCAAAATTCCTTTAATTCTATTCAGAGAGATAGAAAAGGATGGAAAAATTTTATAAGCTAAAATTTTTAGGAGTATGCTGCACGTGTAAAATGCGTGAAGACAGTTATTCTTAATGCGGAATTAGCATCCATCTTACCTAAAGGTCCTTTTGCACAATGAAAAGGGCATTTTTTTATGCCCAAAAATAGGGAAGAAGGATGATAAGGTATGGCAGTTATACAACGACCGTTAATATTAGACGTGGAGGATAAACCGACTCTCTTTACCGGGTTGTTTTTAAGTCTACAGCATGTATTCGCAATGTTTGGGGCAACAATACTCGTCCCTGTACTGCTCAACATGCCCGTTTCCGTTGCACTTTTAGCGAGCGGGGTCGGCACGATCATTTACCAGATAGCAACGAAAGCGAAAGTGCCTGTATATCTCGGTTCTTCATTTGCCTACATTGCAGCGATGCAAATAGCGATAGAACAAATGGGCGGGGACATCAGCGCCGCGCAGACGGGCGTCATCATGGCCGGATTGCTTTATATTGTTATCGCAGGAATCGTAAAGTTCGCCGGAACAGCTTGGGTGGATACCATTTTGCCTCCGATCGTCATTGGACCAATGATCATGGTGATCGGGTTAGGCTTAGCCAGCAATGCTGTACAAAGTGCTGGCTTCGTTATGGATTCCGACTGGCGCACGATCCTAGTCGCCGTTTCGACTTTTTTGATCACAGCATTTATTAATACTTCCGCCAAAGGATTCATGAAAATCATTCCTTTCTTAATGGGCATAGTCGGTGGATACATTTTGTCGATACTTCTGGGTATCGTCGATTTTTCCGTAGTAGCAGAAGCACGGTGGTTCGCTTTACCGGAATTGTATCTCCCATTTGAAACCAACACCTTCAATAATTATTCGTTTTACTTCGGACCGGAATCCTGGGCGATCCTGCCTATCGTGTTAGTCACTGTGGCTGAACACATTGGTGATCACACGGTTTTAGGAAAGATTTGTGACCGAGAGTTTTTAAAAGAACCCGGTTTGAAACGCACGTTGATCGGTGACGGCGCAGCAACAGCCGTGTCAGCCTTTTTCGGCGGACCGGCCAATACAACTTACGGAGAAAATACTGGCGTCATCGGTATGACGCGCATAGCGTCTGTGTCAGTCATAAGAAACGCGGCCTTTATTGCCATTACTCTAAGTTTTATGGGTAAGTTTACGGCATTGATTTCAACCATACCAGCTGCGGTACTTGGCGGGATGTCTATCCTGTTATATGGAGTCATCGCAAGTAATGGACTCAAAGTCATGATCGAAGATAAAGTAGACTTCAATCAGTCAAGAAATCTGGTTATTGCAAGTTCGATGCTGGTGATCGGTTTGGGCGGCGCAGTGTTTGACATCGCAGGCTTTATGACCTTGTCAGGAACGGCTCTCAGTGCTATTATAGGCATCATCCTCAATCAGTTGTTACCGAAACAAGAAACGGAAGAGGCTTAAGTCTCGAGCGTGTAGTAGAAATCAAATGAACATCCGTTGTGATAAGGCCTATAGCATAGTATACTGTAAGAGAAAAGTTATAATGGAAAGAGGCTTTATACAATGACGGATCATTATTACACTTCTCAGCCGAGCGCAAAAGGGAATGAAAAGAATTTTGAAGTGAATTTAAAAGGTAACACATTAAAATTATATACAGATTCAGGTGTATTTTCCAAGGATCGTGTCGATTTTGGCTCACAGGTATTGATAGAAGCGATTGATGCAGCAGTTTTTCTTAACGATAAATTGCTGGATATGGGATGCGGGTATGGACCAGTAGGCTTGTCTCTAGCTAAAGCGTATCCAAACCTGACTGTCGATATGGTCGATGTCAATGAGCGGGCACTCGATCTTGCCAGGAAGAGCGCGGAATTAAATCAGATCAAAAACGTCAATATCTACCGTTCATTCATATATGAAGAAGTGAAAGAGCCGGCATTTGGTGCTGTCATCTCTAATCCGCCTATACGAGCAGGAAAAGAAGTTGTGCACCAAATCATCACAGAGGCGCATAACCACCTGGCCGATAAAGGTGTGCTGATTATTGTTATTCAAAAGAAACAAGGCGCACCGAGTGCCAAACAGAGAATGATCGATGTGTTTGGCAATGTGGAACGTATTGGTCTGGATAAAGGCTATTGGGTTTTACAGTCAATTAAATAAAGAGTTTGGTGGAAAGAATAACCATTGCCTTTAAAAGCAATGGTTATTCTTTTTTGTATCCACATTGATAGTGGATTTGGTCTTGACATTCTAGTTGCTTTAATATAAGATTAATAGACGCTTAACAAAGTATGAAAATGAGACACGTGCGAAATATTGTCCGTACGCGATTTTTGAAGCTAAACAAAAGAATGTGTGATGATTGCGACTGTATCTTTCACTAATCTTTTGTATTTTTTTTGGTCTAAAATAGGTTGAAACCCTAATTTTTAAACGAATGGTAACATTTGTAACAAGATTGTAATGTTTTTATTGAAAATATTTCGATTCAGACCAAGTAGCTTTTGATTATGGCGACTAGTGATTAATAATGAGGGGTGAAGAGGTTGGCAGGCCAAAATGTGAAATACGGCAAGCACCGTACACGTAGAAGTTATTCACGAATAAGTGAAGTATTAGAACTTCCAAACTTAATTGAAATTCAAACTAATTCATATAACTGGTTCCTAAAAGAGGGACTTAAGGATATGTTTAAAGATATCTCTCCTGTTGAAGACTTTTCTGGAAATCTAGCATTAGATTTTACGGACTATAAATTCCAGGAACCAAAATATACTACAGACGAAGCAAGACAACACGATGCAAATTATTCGGCACCTTTATATGTCAAGTTACGTTTAATGGTCAAAGATACAGGAGAAGTGAAAGAGCAGGAAGTGTTCTTTGGCGACTTCCCATTGATGACTGAAGAAGGAACGTTTATTATCAACGGTTCTGAACGTGTTATCGTTTCGCAACTTGTTCGTTCACCAGGCGTATACTTTCATCCGAAAGTTGAAAAGAATGGAATGGAAGGGTTCGGTTCAACCGTCATACCTAACCGAGGCGCTTGGCTAGAGTATGAAACGGACTCTAAAGGTTTATCCAATGTCCGTATTGACCGTACCCGTAAGATCCCGCTAAGTGTACTTGTTCGTGCACTAGGTTTCGGATCAGATGACGAAATCTTGGATATCTTTGGAGAAAACGAAAGTTTATCCGCAACGCTGGAAAAAGATATTCATAAAAACAGTTCTGACTCTCGCGTAGAAGAGTCTTTGAAAGATTTGTATGAACGTCTGCGTCCAGGAGAACCCAAAACAGCGGATTCTTCACGTAGTTTACTAACCACGCGTTTCTTCGATCCTAAACGTTATGACCTAGCGCGTGTCGGTCGTTATAAAATGAACAAAAAAATGGACTTGAAAATTCGTTTGATGGGGCTTACTTTAGCAGAAGCAATTGTAGATCATGAAACAGGCGAATTGCTGGCTAAAGAAGGAACCGTCGTTACGCGTGAACTCATGAACGAATTAGGTCCACGTATCGACAACGGGTTGAATCATGTCACACTTCATCCTTCAGATGATGGGGTTGTGCCAGAACCGATCGAAATTCAAATGTTCAAAGTCTATTCCCCTAGTGATAATATACGTGTGATCCACGTCATCGGAAATGCTTATCCGGATAGAGAAATGAAATATATTATCCCGGCCGATATGATTGCGTCAATGAACTACTTCTTCAATTTACAAGAAGGTATTGGCGAAGTAGATGACATCGACCACTTAGGAAACAGACGTATCCGTTCGGTTGGAGAGTTATTACAAAACCAGTTCCGTATCGGTCTATCTCGTATGGAACGTGTGGTACGTGAGCGTATGTCTATTCAAGACACGTCAACGACGACACCACAACAATTAGTAAACATTCGTCCAGTCGTTGCGTCGATCAAAGAGTTCTTTGGTTCGTCTCAATTGTCTCAGTTTATGGATCAAACGAACCCACTAGGTGAATTGACCCACAAACGACGTCTATCTGCTTTGGGACCCGGCGGGTTAACACGTGACCGTGCGGGTTATGAAGTGCGAGATGTTCACTATTCCCACTATGGCCGTATGTGTCCGATCGAAACGCCTGAGGGACCAAATATCGGATTGATCAACAGTTTATCAACTTATGCAAAAATAAATGAATTTGGTTTTATCGAAACACCTTACCGTAAAGTAGATAAAAAGACCGGTCGAGTGACTGATAAAATTGATTATTTAACTGCAGATGTAGAGGACTTATATGTGGTAGCCCAAGCGAATGCACCTTTAAATGAAGACGGGTCATTTGTTAATGATCTAGTATTAGCACGAACAAAAGATAACAATGAAGAATTAGAAGTATCCAAAGTGGATTACATGGATGTATCACCTAAACAGGTTGTTTCTGTAGCGACGGCAAGTATTCCGTTCTTGGAAAACGATGACTCCAACCGTGCGTTAATGGGTGCAAACATGCAGCGTCAAGCGGTTCCTTTGATCCAACCAGAAGGACCACTCGTAGGAACAGGGATTGAATTTACGGCGGCACGAGATTCTGGTGCGGCAGTGATTGCTAAAAATTCAGGTAAAGTAGAATATGTGGATGCAAGAACAATCCGTGTCAGACGTGAAGACGGTACTTTAGATAAATATCAATTAGCTAAATTTAAACGATCAAATGCTGGAACTTCATACAATCAACGTGCTTTAGCACGCCATGGCGATGTTGTTGATAAAGGGGATATCTTAGCAGATGGTCCTTCTATGGAAAATGGCGAAATGGCTATTGGACGTAACCCGCTGATTGCCTTTACAACATTCGATGGGTACAACTTTGAAGATGCGATAATCATGAGTGAACGTTTAGTCAAAGATGACGTGTATACTTCGATCCATATAGAAGAACATGAATCAGAAGCGAGAGATACAAAATTAGGACCCGAAGAAATCACTCGTGAACTGCCTAACGTGGGTGACGATGCGCTTAAGAACTTAGACGATCGCGGCATCATCCGTATCGGGGCAGAAGTACACGACGGTGATATTCTGGTTGGTAAAGTAACACCTAAAGGCGTATCAGAACTATCTGCAGAAGAAAAACTGCTGCATGCTATTTTCGGTGAAAAAGCACGTGAAGTGAGAGATACGTCTCTTCGTGTTTCACACGGTAGCGGGGGTATTGTTCATGATGTGAAAATCTTTACACGTGAATCCGGAGATGAATTGTCTCCAGGCGTGAATTATCTCGTCCGTGTATTCATCGTTCAAAAACGTAAAATCAACGTTGGGGATAAACTTGCTGGACGTCACGGTAATAAAGGTGTTGTATCCTTGATTTTACCTGAAGAAGATATGCCGTTCATGCCAGATGGCACACCTGTTGACATTATGTTGAACCCACTTGGCGTGCCTTCACGTATGAATATCGGACAAGTTCTTGAACTTCATATGGGTATGGCCGCACGTAAATTAGGTATTCACATTGCTACGCCAGTATTTGATGGTGCATCAGATGAAGAAGTCTGGGATATCATTAAAGAAGCGGGCATGGATGAAGATGCCAAGACAGTGCTGATCGATGGCCGTACAGGCGAACCGTTTGACAACAGAATATCTGTTGGTGTCATGTACTATATCAAGTTGGCGCACATGGTCGACGATAAACTGCATGCACGTTCTACTGGACCGTACTCACTCGTTACGCAACAACCACTTGGTGGTAAAGCGCAATTTGGTGGACAACGTTTTGGTGAGATGGAAGTTTGGGCTCTTGAAGCATATGGAGCAGCTTACACCTTGCAAGAAATCCTGACGTATAAATCCGATGACGTTGTTGGTCGTGTGAAAACATACGAAGCCATTGTCAAAGGTGAAACTATTCCTAAACCGGGCGTTCCAGAATCCTTCCGTGTTCTTGTCAAAGAGCTTCAATCATTAGGATTGGACCTGAAAGTCTTGGACATTAATAAAGAAGCAATCAATTTAGAAGATTCTGATGAAGATGATGATTTTGGAAACATTGACTCTTTAGAAAAAATGAAAAAAGAACAAGATGAAAAACGCGCAGAAGAAGCTAAGAAAAAAGCTGAAGAAGAAACCGCACGTGCCGAACTAGAACAGCAACAAGAGCAAGAGTGAAAATGTAGCCTAAACGTGAGTGCGGTCGAATGACCGGCTCTCGATCAGTTACATGAAAATGAGTAATAGAAACGTGAAGCAATAGGGCAGCTTCATAATCTACAAAAGGGAGGTAGCCCCTTTGATCGATGTAAATAAATTTGAAAGTATCCAGATTGGATTGGCTTCACCAGACAAGATCCGTAGTTGGTCTTATGGAGAAGTTAAAAAACCAGAAACAATTAATTACCGAACATTGAAACCAGAAAAAGATGGCTTATTCTGTGAAAGAATATTTGGACCATCAAAAGACTATGAATGTGCGTGCGGTAAGTACAAACGTGTTCATTATAAAGGCATTGTTTGTGACCGTTGTGGGGTCGAAGTAACAAAATCTAAAGTCCGAAGAGAACGTATGGGACACATAGAACTAGCGGCACCAGTCACACATATCTGGTATTTTAAAGGGATCCCAAGTCGTATGGGTCTGATTTTAGACATGTCACCACGCGCGCTGGAAGAAATCATTTATTTTGCTTCTTACGTTGTCATCGATCCAGGTGATACACCACTCGAGAGAAAACAATTAATGACAGAAAGAGAATATCGTGAGCGTCGTGCACAATATGGAAAATCTTTCCAAGCTGATATTGGTGCCGAAGCCATTAAGTCATTATTAAACAATGTAGATTTAGTAGAAGAAGCCAAAGAGCTGAAAGAATTGCTTCAAACAGCTTCCGGTCAAAAACGCACACGTGCGATCCGTCGTTTAGATATTCTGGAAGCATTTAGAAATTCAGGGAACGATCCATCATGGATGGTCATGGACGTTGTGCCAATCATCCCGCCTGAAATCAGACCAATGGTTCAACTCGAAGGTGGACGTTTCGCAACAAGTGACTTGAACGATCTTTACCGCCGAGTCATTAACCGTAACAACCGTTTGAAACGCTTGTTAGATTTAAATGCACCTCATATCATTGTTCAAAACGAAAAACGTATGCTGCAGGAAGCTGTCGACGCATTAGTTGATAATGGTCGTCGCGGCCGTGCAGTAACTGGACCAGGTAACCGTCCGCTTAAATCGTTGTCTCATATGTTGAAAGGGAAACAAGGACGTTTCCGTCAAAACTTATTGGGTAAACGTGTAGACTATTCTGGCCGATCAGTTATCGTAGTTGGACCAACCTTGAAAATGTACCAATGTGGTTTGCCTAAGGAAATGGCAATAGAACTGTTCAAACCTTTTGTTATGCGTGAGTTAGTTGTAAGAGAAATTGCAAATAACATTAAAAATGCTAAGCGAAAAGTGGAACGCATGGATGAAGAAGTCTGGGCAGTCTTGCAGGACGTTATTCGTGAACATCCCGTTCTTTTGAACCGCGCACCTACATTACACCGTTTGGGTATTCAGGCGTTTGAACCGATTCTTGTCGAAGGTAAAGCAATTCGTCTGCATCCACTAGTCTGTGAAGCCTATAATGCCGATTTCGATGGAGACCAAATGGCTGTTCACGTTCCTTTAAGTGATGAAGCTCAGGCAGAAGCACGTATTCTGATGCTTGGTGCTCAAAACATCTTGAACCCTAAAGATGGTAAACCCGTTGTAACGCCTTCACAGGACATGGTTTTAGGAAACTATTACCTGACTATGGAAGTGGACGGAAAAATCGGAGAAGGAATGGTATTCTCAAGTAATGCTGAAGCTGTTCAAGCTTATCAAACTGGCTATGTTCACTTGCATACACGCGTTGCGGTACATGCGTCGTCATTACCTGACAAACCATTTACAGATGAACAAAAAGAACAGTTTTTGATTACAACAGTCGGGAAATTGATTTTTAACGAAATCATGCCTAAAGAATTCGCTTATTTAAATGAACCAACGATGGAAAACCTTGAGGAAAAAACACCTGATAAATATTTTGTCCCTTATGGTACAGATATCAGAAAACATATCAGCGAAATGCCTCTTGTTGTGCCATTTAAAAAGAAAAATCTAAGTAATATCATTGCTGAGGTCTTTAAACAGTTCCAAGTAACTGAAACATCTAAAATGCTTGATAAGATGAAAAACCTAGGCTATAAATATTCGACGAAATCCGGTATCACAGTTGGGATTGCCGACATTTCTCACTTGGAAGAAAAAGAAGAAATCTTAGAGAAGGCGCATAAGCAAGTAGAACGTATCAATGCGTCACATCGTCGTGGTTTAATTACCGAAGAAGAACGTTATACTTCTATTATTGAAGTATGGACGAAAACAAAAGATACGATTCAAGCACACTTAATGACCACTTTAGATAATCACAACAACATCTTCATGATGAGTGATTCCGGAGCGCGTGGTAATATCTCTAACTTTACACAGTTAGCAGGAATGCGTGGATTGATGGCCGCTCCAAGTGGACGAATCATGGAACTGCCGATCACATCGAACTTCCGAGAAGGCTTATCCGTTTTGGAAATGTTTATCTCAACTCACGGAGCTCGTAAAGGTATGACTGATACAGCGCTTAAAACAGCTGACTCAGGTTATCTTACACGTCGTTTGGTTGACGTGGCACAAGACGTTATTATTCGTAACGAAGATTGTGGGACGAAACGTGGTTTAGTTGTTGAAGCGATTCGTGACGGCAATGAAATCATTGAACCGCTAGAAGAACGTATCAGCGGAAGACATGCACGTAAAACAGTGTTACATCCTAAAACGGGTGAAGTGATGGTTTCTGAAAATGACTTGATCACGGAAGGTTTGTCCAGAGCAATCGTTGAAGCAGGAATTGAACAAGTAACCATTCGTTCAGCCTTTACATGTAACGCTAAACATGGTGTATGTAAAAAATGTTATGGTCGTAACTTAGCAACGGGACGCACGGTAGAAGTTGGAGAAGCAGTCGGAACCATCGCTGCTCAGTCTATCGGCGAACCAGGCACGCAGTTAACTATGCGTACGTTCCATACAGGGGGAGTTGCCGGTGATGATATCACTCAAGGTCTTCCTCGTGTTCAAGAAATATTTGAAGCAAGACATCCTAAAGGGCAAGCTGTCATTACGGAAGTAACGGGCGAAATTGTCTCGATCGATGAAAAACAAGGTGAGAGAACGAAAGAAATCACGGTTAAAGGAGCAACAGATACACGAACGTATACCGTGCCAAGTAATGCACGTATGCGTATCAAAGAAGGAAGCTTCATTGAACGTGGCGATGCCTTTAACGAAGGGTCGATCGATCCCAAACAACTGCTCGCAGTTAGTGATGTTCTTAAATTACAAAACTACTTGCTTAAAGAAGTACAATACGCTTACCGTAGTCAAGGGGTAGAAATTGGCGATAAACATATCGAAGTAATGGTTCGCCAAATGCTGCAAAAAGTTCGTGTTCTCGATCCGGGGAATACAAACATCTTGCCAGGTAGCCTAATCGATATAGACGACTTTAAACAAGCAAACAAAGAAACGTTATTATCAGGCGGACTTCCTGCCACGGCACGTTCAGTATTATTAGGTATCACTAAAGCATCACTTGAAACAAACAGTTTCTTATCTGCCGCATCCTTCCAGGAAACAACACGTATCCTGACAGATGCTGCAATCAGAGGTAAAAACGATCCGCTCATTGGCTTGAAAGAAAATGTTATTATAGGTAAATCTATTCCAGCTGGAACAGGTATGAAAGTCTATAACGATATGAAGCCTAAAGAAGTGGGCGTAGTCAGCGAAAATGTTTATAGTATCAATGATGAAAAAACACCGACAAAAAATACAGAAAAATAAAATGTAATTAGGAGACAGAGCAGCTATCGCTTCTCTGTCACTCCTATTATTTTTTTAAAAGAACAAGAGAAGCTATTGACACTCTAATTCTCACGTGATATTATGTTATATGTGCTTTTGTGTAGAGATTCCTGTTCAAGATTTGTCTAATTCGTAAGAGTTAAAACCATTCTGACTGGCGCGCAAGAGCCGCATATAACCATATATTATGGTAGTTTATATGAAAGTTGATTGAACCGCATGTAATGCGATTATTCTTTTTTACTTTTAAATGAACCGCCTGGTAGTGTGGGTCTAGAAACAAAAAATTGAAAGTCAGCACTAATGAAGGGAGGAAACATGAAATGCCTACAATGAATCAATTAATCCGTAAACCTCGTAAAGCAAAAGTAAGAAAATCTGAAGCACCTGCTATGAATAGAGGGTATAACACTCAGAAACGTAAACAAACAATGGTATATTCTCCACAAAAACGTGGTGTTTGTACACGTGTTGGAACAATGACTCCTAAAAAACCTAACTCAGCGTTACGTAAATATGCACGTGTTCGTTTATCTAACATGATGGAAGTTACTGCATATATTCCAGGTGAAGGACATAACTTGCAAGAACACAGCGTGGTACTTATCCGTGGAGGTAAAGTAAAAGACTTACCGGGTGTACGTTATCACGTCATTCGTGGTGCTCTTGATACTGCTGGAGTTGCCGACCGTAAACAAAGCCGTTCTAAATACGGTACAAAACGAGCAAAGAAATAATAAAAATGCACAGTTTATTATTAAGCTGACATTAACTTGTAAAAAAATCAATTAAAAAATATAAAAATACTATCTCTCGAAAGGAGGAATTTGAATGCCTCGTAAAGGTCCTGTTGCAAAACGTGATGTATTACCAGATCCAATGTACAATAGTAAATTGGTATCTCGTTTAATTAACCGCTTGATGGTTGATGGTAAACGTGGTAAAGCATCTTCAATTTTGTATGACGCATTTGATATAATTAAAGAACAAACGGGTAATGACCCAATTGAAGTGTTTGAACAAGCACTCAAAAACATCATGCCTGTATTAGAAGTTAAAGCACGTCGTGTAGGAGGTTCTAACTACCAAGTACCTGTAGAAGTACGTCCAGATCGTCGTACAACTTTAGCGTTACGTTGGTTAGTTAACTATGCACGTCTCCGTGGTGAAAACACAATGGTTGAGCGCTTAGCTAAAGAAATCATGGATGCAGCAAACAACACTGGTGCTGCTGTCCGTAAACGTGAAGAAATCCACCGTATGGCAGAAGCGAACAAAGCGTTTGCTCATTACCGTTGGTAAGATAATCATTTCTGTATTTCTATCTGATAGAAATCCGGTCAAAGATTATTATTGTGATACTATTTCCGGCTTCATTAAGTATGAAGCAAAATTTATTTAAGAGAGGTGTAATGATTAGTGGCCAATAGAAAATTTCCTCTACAACAAACGCGTAATATTGGAATCATGGCGCATATCGATGCTGGTAAAACAACAACAACCGAGCGTATCCTTTATTACACTGGCCGAATCCACAAAATTGGTGAGACTCACGAAGGTGCGTCACAAATGGACTGGATGGCGCAAGAGCAAGAACGTGGTATTACAATCACGTCAGCTGCTACAACAGCTCAATGGAGTGACCACCGCGTAAACATCATCGATACTCCAGGACACGTAGACTTCACAGTTGAAGTTGAACGTTCACTCCGTGTATTAGATGGAGCGGTAGCTGTACTAGATGCACAGTCTGGTGTTGAACCACAAACAGAAACAGTATGGCGTCAAGCAACAACTTATGGCGTACCCCGTATTGTTTTCGTAAACAAAATGGATAAAATTGGTGCAAACTTCCTGTATTCAAACGAAACACTACATGATCGTTTACAAGCCAATGCACATCCGATCCAATTACCAATTGGTGCTGAAGATGACTTCAAAGGTATTATCGACTTAGTTGAAATGAAAGCATTTATGTATTCAAACGACTTGGGAACTGATATTGAAGAAGTCGAAATTCCTGAAGATATGATGGAATCAGCTAAAGAATGGCGTGTTAAATTAATTGAAGGCGTTGCTGAAATGGACGAAGAGTTCATGATGCGATATCTTGAAGGAGAAGAAATCTCTATAGCACAATTAAAAGAAGGAATCCGAAAAGCAACGTTAACGGTAGAATTTTACCCTGTACTTGTCGGTTCTGCTTTTAAAAACAAAGGGGTTCAATTACTTCTCGATGCAGTCGTCGATTACTTGCCATCACCATTAGATGTTCGTGCCATAGTTGGGCATGAACAAAGAAATCCAGAAGCTGAAGTTAAAATTCAAGCGGGCGATGATCAGCCATTTGCTGCTTTAGCCTTTAAAGTTATGACAGACCCTTATGTTGGTCGTTTAACTTTCTTCCGTGTATACTCAGGGAAGTTGGAATCAGGTTCTTATATCTTGAATGCAACTAAAGATTCCCGTGAACGTGTTGGACGTATTTTACAAATGCACGCGAACTCTCGTCAAGAGATTCCAGAAGTATTCTCTGGTGATATCGCAGCTGCAGTTGGACTAAAAGATACATCAACTGGTGACACTCTATGTGACCTAGAACATCCTGTAATTTTAGAATCTATGGTATTCCCTGAGCCAGTTATTCAAGTGGCCATCGAACCTAAATCTAAAGCTGACCAGGATAAAATGGGAATGGCTCTCCAAAAATTAGCTGAAGAAGATCCTACTTTCCGTGCTGAAACAGATCAGGAAACAGGAGAAGTAATCATCGCTGGTATGGGTGAGTTACACTTAGACATCATTGTTGACCGTATGAAACGTGAATTCAAAGTTGAAGCTAACGTTGGAGCACCACAAGTTTCTTACCGTGAAACATTCACTAAACAAGTTGAGTCTGAAGGTAAATTCGTTCGTCAATCTGGTGGTAAAGGTCAATACGGTCACGTATGGATCGAATTTACTCCAGGTGAAGAAGGTTCAGGCTTTGAATTTGAAGATGCTGTTGTTGGTGGGGTTGTTCCTCGTGAATATATTCCCGCAGTTAAATCTGGTTTAGAAGCGTCACTTGCCAATGGTGTCTTAGCAGGCTATCCATTAGTTGACTTTAAAGCTAAGCTTTATGACGGTTCATACCATGATGTCGACTCAAATGAGACTGCATTTAAAGTAGCTGCGTCATTAGCACTTAAAAATGCTGCAAAAAGAGCTGGCGCTGTTATCCTTGAACCTCTTATGGCTGTTGAAATTACAGTTCCAGAAGATTACATGGGTGACATTATGGGTCATATCTCAGCACGTCGAGGAAACATAGAAGGTTCTACTCAACGTGGGAACGCAGTAATCGTTAAAGGATTCATTCCTTTATCTGAAATGTTTGGTTACGCAACTTCATTACGTTCTGCAACACAAGGTCGTGGAACATTCACAATGCAATTTGACCACTATGAACAAGTGCCTAAGAGCATTGCAGAAGAAATTATCAAGAAAAATGGTGGAGCAGCTTAATTTAGGATCAAACCTAAGAGCTGCACTCAAGCACCCCTGATATTTTAAAGATGTTTGAGTGTACATTCATTATAATATTTGATATTATGCCGTGCACTCGGTATAATATATTAGAAAAAATAGGAACAGAAAAATCTATTTTCTGTTTTAAAATAGAACAAAACCCTAAGGAGGAAATGTTTAAAATGGCAAAACAAAAATTTGACCGTACAAAAGAACACATGAACATTGGTACTATTGGACACGTTGACCATGGTAAAACAACATTAACAGCTGCTATTACTACTGTATTGGCTTTAAAAGGTTATGCAGAAGCACAAGCGTACGACAGCATTGACGGTGCTAAAGAAGAAAAAGAGCGTGGAATCACAATTTCTACTTCTCACGTTGAGTATGAAACAGATACTCGTCACTATGCCCACGTTGACTGCCCAGGTCACGCGGATTACGTTAAAAACATGATCACTGGTGCTGCACAAATGGACGGAGCTATCTTGGTAGTTTCTGCTGCTGATGGCCCAATGCCACAAACACGTGAGCACATCTTACTTTCTCGTCAAGTTGGCGTACCTTACATCGTTGTTTTCTTGAACAAAGTTGATATGGTCGATGACGACGAATTACTAGAATTAGTTGAAATGGAAGTTCGTGACTTATTATCAGAATACGATTACCCTGGTGACGATGTTCCTGTAATCGCTGGATCAGCTTTAAAAGCTTTAGAAGGCGACGAAGCATACCAAGAAAAAATTACAGAACTCATGGAAGCAATAGATACCTATATTCCTGCTCCTGAGCGTCATTCTGACAGACCATTCATGATGCCAGTTGAGGACGTATTCTCAATTACTGGTCGTGGCACTGTTGCTACAGGTCGTGTTGAGTCTGGTAAAGTTTCTGTTGGTGACGAGATTGAAGTTATCGGTATCAAAGATACTGCTAAAACAACTGTTACTGGTGTAGAAATGTTCCGTAAATTGTTAGATTACGCTGAAGCTGGCGATAACATCGGCGCATTGTTACGTGGTATGTCTCGTGAAGATGTTGAACGTGGACAAGTATTAGCTAAACCAGGTTCAATTACACCACATACAAAATTTGACGCTGAAGTTTATGTTCTTTCTAAAGAAGAGGGTGGACGTCACACTCCATTCTTCTCAAACTATCGTCCACAATTCTTTTTCCGTACAACTGACGTAACTGGTGTTATTGATTTACCAGAAGGTACAGAAATGGTTATGCCTGGCGATAACACAAACATGATCGTTTCATTAATTGCTCCTATCGCTGTTGAAAACGGTACTAAATTCACTATTCGTGAAGGCGGACGTACAGTTGGCGCTGGAGTTGTAACAAACATCATCGAATAATTTCGATTTTGCTTAAACAATTCAAACTCGAAGCACTTGGAAGTTTTCTTCCAAGTGCTTTTTTTATACTCAAAAAGAGGAAACTGACCCCACAGGGTCAGTTTCCATAACCTTTTAAGATCAAAGAGACCATACTCGCCGTTGGGGGTGAGTATGGTCGTAACTTAGAGCAGGCAAAATGCTGAGATGAAATTGATTAACATCATTTAGTGCCGGCTCAGTCTCTGAATAAACTGACTAGTCAGTAGAGATTTTTTAAGTATCTACTCAATGAATTACACCAAGTGACTGGACGATTACTAAAGACGAACCGAAGTTCCAACGCAACCGGTCGATGTTAATCAGCAGCTACTAGATGTTTTTGAAGTGACCGCTCAAACAACGAAGGATTACCAGTAGTCACTTGTTTTCAAGGCGATACTCAAGTGCTATCTTGTCTTATAATAAGTGTTAGAGGACTTGCCTTCTATACGCGGGAGTATAGGATATAATTCCAACATAGCTAGCGCTACCTGCCGCTGTTTTTCTGTCAGCTGATGAGCTGTTCCCCTGGGTTTATAATAGGCAGCATCGGCTAGTTCGGTGAAATGCTCGAGTGTTTCTGTATGATCTGATACATAAGGTTTCCAGTTGTTAAAATACATCGGTATCGTTTGTCCGGCAGCGGGCTTCTGCTTTAAATAATAGAGTTTAAGGATAAGGGTAGAGGCTTGTCTCGAGGAAAGAAAGTTATTCCTTATCAGGAGTTTAAACAACCACAATACTGTATGCCAGCGGAAGATAGCGATAAAACCGGCAAATATTGAAATGAAAAGGCTGAAACGATAAAAGGTGTTACGCCATTTCAAACGATTTGCCTGTCGTGCTTCTTCTGCGGCTTCTTCACTAATTACACGTATCGCTTCTTCGGCTGGATTGGATACATCTCCAGTCTCGTTTTCTCCAGAGATCTCGTCTGTAGTTGAAGCAGCGTCATTAACATCACCTATGTCGATCACATCATCATTGCTGAATGAATAGGTCTGACCTCTAATGCTAGTAACGGGTTCGGTGCTAGTGACCGGGTTGGCAAAAGAGGGGCTCGGCTCAAATGGTATCCATCCGTAACTTGGGAAAAACACTTCAGACCATGAGTGAGCATTTGAATTATCCACGAGAAAATAGTCTTCCTCCAGCTCGTTAACTAGGAGGCTCCCTGGTGTGAATCCTTTGGTCCAACGGGCTGGAATCCCAACTGCCCGCAACAACACGGTCATAGCAGACGAAAAGTTGTCGCAGTATCCCACTCCTGATTCAAACAGAAAATGATCCACGTAATCGCCATTTCTGGGGGTCTGTTCTACATCAAGCAAACTATAACGATACCCACTGTCTTTTTTTAGGTAAGTTTCTATAGCGCGGATCATGTCGTATTCCGTGTCCAGTCCTTGGGTTATTTCTTCTGCCAATTCGATCACACGCTCGGGCAGAGAAGAAGGCAATTGCAGCTCTTCTTCAAACAAGAGGTAAAATAAGTCTTCATCATCTAATTCGCTTAAAGTATCATCCGTCGTTAAGTCTCTATAGGTATTGACTGTCTCTTCGCGCCAGCCATCGTCCACGCGTAAAGTTTCCTCATCGAAGCGGTCAGGAAAGGTTTCGTCATAAGCAACGGTATAGTAGGATAAAGCGTCCGGCTCAGGTTGAATAGCGAAATAACCACTCAAGGTATTTAAGCTGAAAGAGTCATCCGCGTCACTTTCAGCTAATTCGATATCAAACCAGCCATATGGATAAGCAAGATAGGATAATTCTTTGGTCCACTCCAGTCTGGCTAGAGAAACTGATTCTGATTCAAGCAGTTCTTCACGTTGAGTGGGCCCCGCAGGACCATCTATCCAAATATTGTAAGGTGAATCGACTGATTCAAAATAATCGTCATAGTCGCTTTTCCAGCCAGACCCGGTATATTCTGTCCGATGCAGCACTTTCCAGTATTGCGGGCGAGTAGTGTAGGCTTTAAAGACAAGTGAAAAGTCCTGATGTAAGCGACCACCTAAATCAGTGTCATCCGTGCCCATGCCCGTCCGCCTAAAACCTGAGCCTATCGCATTGTCATTGACCCAATCAAATAGGCCTTTATTATCCAACTCTTTTTGATAAGCATTGGACTTTGTCTCCACCCATTCTTGAGTCGGTCGTAGATAATCCAAGCTGAAGTAAGCGATTAGAATCAGAAGCAAGGTGAATGGAATGGTTAGGAACATAGTCGTTGTGAAAAGGATCCAATTAGACTGAGTATCGATCTGGTTGAAAGCAATCAATAGAAAGCCAAACCCGATCAAGGGGATCAGATAAGATAAAACACTTTGAGAGGTAAAGGTGTGCAGCGTCAATAAATAGACGATCCCAGAAAATAATGAGGGGAGGGCCAGTTGAAAATGGAAAAGTAAGAAAGTCAGGAGTGTAATGAGTAAAAACAAGAGGCTCATCGTCAGTAAAACCGGTAATTCGGTTAAACGAGTTGCCAGCAGATCATTCCATTGCGCGATACCTAAAGACCATGTCTCTCGAAGCCACTTTCCAAAATGGAGAAAATCAGCTGCTGGCGGAAAGAGGATGTACAAAAAGAAGGTGATCATGATTGCCTGGAAGAAGAAATAGAACCATCCTTTTTTGAAAAAGAGAGCAGCAAATTGAGTAAAGATAAAAAAAGTGAAAAGAAACCATTTACCGGGAACTTTGTTGATGTCCATGAGTAAATTCAGTATAGGTAAAAGTAAAAAACTATGCACACTTCCGAGCAATAAATTTCGACTAAGCGCCTGTTTGTTTTTTATGGTCTGCAGCATTCAGCCGTCCTCCTTTCACTTGGAGAAGGGTATCTTCATCGATAAAGCGATGATCGAGGTGTGCGTTTAACGGCAAAGGAATCTGGACTTCACGAGATTTAATAATGATTTTACTTGAGTGTTTGTTTAACACAGACCGGGTCACTTCAGTTAGCTCATGTTGGCTTTTGATCGGCTCGATGGTCAAGAAACTGTCTTCTGTTGTTTTTACAATCACTTTGTTCTCGAATCGTCCAATTAAAAAGATGTTTACTTTCCGAGTCGCTTTCAAGTCTTGCAGCAGGCTGTATCCAAGGCTAAGTAAGTCTTCGAAAGAGGTTGTATTGAAGCCTATAAAGTAAAAATCGACGGGTGCCTCCTCTTCAGCTTCATATTCTTTGACCATCCATTGTCCGCGTTTCAAACTGGCTTTCCAGTCGATACCGGCAAGGGAGTCGCGATTTTGAAAAGATCGGATCTCATTCATATAATAATCATGATTAAATGAACGAGACGTCTGTGTGAAGTGTGCAGTCAGAGTGTGCATCAGCTTGTCCCGTTCAGATTTTTTAAGTATGGTCGGATAGACATCAATATTGATCGGCACGGTTAATTGTGAATGCTTTTTCCAAACCCCAAATAAACCGATAGCTGTGATTTCGAGCGTGAGAGTATCATGATGTCCTCTTGGGAGAACGACAGCTTGAAACTCACTGTCTATCTGTCTTGAAAAGAGGGTGGATGTATAAAATGTTTGCTGAGTATTATTGAGCAGCAAGTTTATTTTTACTGCGGATAGAAAGAAGGGATACCTTCTTTTGTTTTGAATCGTAAAAGCGAACGAAAATCGATTGTCGTCTTTTTTGATCCGTTCAGTATGAGTGAGGTGATAAGATTGACGTGTGGAAAGAAATGAAGAGATGATCCAAAGTGTCAGAGCATAGAAAATAAACCAGGAGGCATTCGTTGGGAAGATAAGGGTGTAAACAACAATTGTTAGATAGAATAATAGAAATAAGACAAGCCGGATTACGTACATAAATTTAGTCATCGTCTGAACCTGACTTGAGTCGGAATCATTAACTCTTTCGTCAGTTGTTCTATAAATGCGTCGATTTCATCCTTGCTTAAATTATTCTCGAATAATAAACGGTGTCGGTACAGAGGTTTGAGGATGGTTAAAATATCTTGAGGAATAACATAATCACGCCCTGCCAGTAAGGCATGAGCGCGGGCAGAGGCTAAAGCGAATTGATTCCCTCTAGGACTGATACCTAGTCTTACTGCAGGATGATTACGCGTTAACGATGCCAAAGATACAATATATTTAAGCAGGTTTGTTTCAGCATGAACCTGTTCAACTGTGTCTTTCAGAGTTAAGAATTCTTCGAGGGACATAACGGGTTTCAGTTTTTCAACTTCTTTTTGCTGATCGGGAGCTGCCAGCATCTGAATCTCCTGATCGGTTTCCGGATAGCCTATAGATAATTGGAAAAGAAAACGATCCAATTGTGCTTCAGGTAGAGGGTAGGTCCCTTTATATTCGATCGGATTCTGAGTAGCTAAAACAAAAAAGGGATTTGGCAGGGCATGGGTCACGCCATCTAAAGTCACTTGCCTTTCAGACATGGCTTCGAGCATAGCGGCTTGGGTCCGCGGCGACGTCCGGTTGATTTCATCAGCGAGCAGGAGTTGATTGAAGATAGGACCTTTACGGAAACTAAATAATGTGCCATCAGCATTAGGAACAGAAAAGCCTATAATGTCAGAAGGGATGAGGTCAGGTGTGAACTGGATACGCGCGAAATCAGCATCAAGACATTTGGCAATCGTGCGGATCAAAAGTGTTTTGCCTACGCCAGGAATATCTTCGAATAAAACGTGACCGCCGGCTAACATTGCGACGATCGTTAATCGGGTGACATCCTTTTTCCCAATGACAATGCTGTCCACAGTATCGATCAGCGTGTGAAGCTTTTCGATAGACAAATGTGTCTGCTGGATAAACGCCATATCGTTCCCTCCTTTTTTCGCAGTATTTAAAAACAGGCTATCTGTATGAAGACAGCTGAAAAGTTGTTTTGTTTCTTTCTATTATTGTATAGAGAATAGCTAGATAATTCAACGATTTAGCCGGACGAGGCATCGACAGATCGATAGCCGAAACGACTTGGGTGGATAGCTGTTACAGGAGGAAGGATGGAAGAAAACAAAAAGTAATAGTAATATATAGAAGAAACAGCAAAAAGAGAAAAGCACTATACAGGTGAGATATTTCAAACTTTCGCGACGCTAGAAAAAAATAGACGAGGAATAAAAAGGTGCGCACGTGAAAACTTTTACGTTATTAAAAAAAAGAAAGAAAAAGACTTGATTAAATTATTTGTTGTCTGTATACTTATAAAGGTGTCTGTGAGTGACGCTTCTTTTCTGGAAAAAGAGCATACCGTAAGGGTTTTGCCCGACATCCAGAAGGGGAGGTTGAATCGCAGAACCAAGGCTAGGAAGCGAGAGGTTGCGACACACCCGGGTGCATTGCCATGGAGGGTCGTTGGAAATTTTCGTGGAGCTAGGTTTATTTTTTAAATAAGCGAAGGAGGGAAAATCATGGCAAAACAAAAAATACGTATTCGTTTGAAAGCTTACGAACATCGCGTGCTTGATCAATCAGCAGATAAAATTGTGGAAACAGCAATAAGAACTGGGGCGACCGTATCTGGTCCGATTCCATTGCCGACTGAACGTCAATTGTTTACTGTAATCCGTTCACCGCACGTATACAAAGACTCGCGCGAACAATTCGAAATGCGCACTCACAAACGTTTAGTGGATATTATAAACCCAACAGCTAAAACTGTTGATGCTTTAACTAAACTTGACTTACCATCAGGCGTAGACATTGAAATCAAACTATAATAAATAATAAAAAATATAAAATAACGGAGGTGTACTCATGACCAAAGGAATCTTGGGAAGAAAAGTCGGAATGACTCAAATGTTCAGTAAATCAGGTGAATTACTACCTGTAACAGTAATCGAAGTTCAGTCAAACGTTGTCTTGCAAGTTAAAACAACTGAGACAGACGGTTACAATGCTGTTCAATTAGGGTATGAAGATAAACGTGAAGTTTTATCTAACAAACCGGCACAAGGTCATGTTAAAAAAGCTAACACGGCTCCTAAGCGCTTCATTCGAGAAATACGAGATGCTGAGCTAGAGGACGTAGTAGTTGGAAATGAATTAAAAGTAGACACATTTGCAGAAGGTGACATCGTTGATGTCACAGGAACGTCTAAAGGTAAGGGATTCCAAGGGGTTATCAAACGTCACGGCCAAAGCCGTGGACCCGAAACTCACGGATCTCGTCATCATCGTCGTCCTGGTTCGATGGGTATGGCTACTCATCCCGGTAAAGTATTCAAAGGGAAGAAATTAGCTGGCCGTATGGGTGGAGAAGTAGTAACTGTACAAAATCTTGAAGTAGTAGGCGTTGATACAGAACGTAACGTTCTATTGATTAAAGGTAATGTACCTGGTTCTAAAAAAGCACTTATAGAAATTAAATCTGCAGTAAAATCTAAGTAATAGTAGGAAGGGAGGACTAGCAGAATGCCAACTGTAAAGTTATTTAAACAAGACGGAACGCAAAATGGTGAAGTAACTTTAAACGATGCGATCTTTGGGATCGAACCAAACGAAAACGTTGTTTTTGATGCAATCACTATGCAACGTGCGTCTTTAAGACAAGGAACACACGCAGTAAAAAACCGTAGCGCAGTACGTGGCGGGGGACGCAAACCATGGCGTCAAAAAGGAACTGGACGTGCGCGTCAAGGTTCAATCCGTTCACCACAATGGCGTGGAGGTGGCGTTGTCTTCGGACCAACACCACGTTCATACAGTTACAAATTACCGAAAAAAGTTCGTCGATTAGCTATTAAATCTGTTTTATCTGCGAAAGCAGCAAGCGATGAAATCATCGTATTAGAAGGTTTGAACTTCGATGCACCGAAAACAAAAGAATTCAGAGCTGTGCTTACTAATCTTGATTCAAGTAGAAAAGCATTGGTTGTCGTAGAAGATGATAATGAATTTGCAAAATTATCTGCACGTAATATTCCCGGAGTTAAAGTAGTAGCTCCTAACAATGTATCCGTGCTAGACGTTGTTTCGCATGACAAACTCATCTTGACGAAGGCTGCTCTGGAAAAAGTAGAGGAGGCTCTTAATTAATGGATGCACGCGACATAATATTACGCCCGATCATTACTGAAGCTTCGATGTCTGCTATGGAAAATAAAAAGTACACATTTGAAGTTCATGTTCGCGCTAAAAAAACAAACATCAAAAAAGCTGTTGAAGAATTATTCGATGTAAAAGTTGACAAAGTCAACGTTATCAATACAGCTCCTAAACCTAAACGCATGGGACGTCACGAAGGTCATACTAAAAAACGTCGTAAAGCGATTGTAACTTTAAAAGCTGATTCTAAAGATATTGCATTGTTCGGAGACGAAGAATAAGAACTTAATTTTAATATAGGTTTCGATAAACTAGCTTAACAAGGAGGGGAATAACGTGGCAATTAAGACATACAAAGCTACCACAAACGGACGTCGTAACATGACAGGGTCTGATTTCGCAGAAATCACAACTAATAAGCCTGAGAAAAGCTTACTAAGACCAAGCCCAAAACGTGCCGGACGTAACAATGCTGGTAAAATTACTGTCCGTCATCAAGGCGGCGGCCACAAACAAAAATACCGTGTGATTGATTTCAAACGTCAAAAAGATGACGCCCGCGGTATTGTTAAAACCATTGAATATGATCCAAATCGTTCCGCAAACATCTCATTGATTCAATATGAAGATGGAACGAAAACTTACATCTTATCACCTAAAGGAATCGAAGTAGGCCAAAACATCTATTCAGGTCCTGATGCTGATATCAAAGTAGGGAATGCCTTACCATTATCTAATATCCCTGCTGGTACAGTAGTACACAACATTGAAATGAAACCAGGTAAAGGCGGACAATTAGTTCGTTCAGCCGGAACTTCAGCTCAAGTATTAGGTAAAGAAGGTAAATACGCACTTATTCGTTTAGGTTCAGGAGAAACACGCTTGATCTTAGCTAGCTGTCGCGCAACGATCGGTGCAGTTGGTAACGAACAACATGAATTAATCAACATTGGTAAAGCAGGACGTAACCGTTGGTTAGGTAAACGTCCGTCAGTTCGTGGTTCTGTAATGAACCCTAACGATCACCCACACGGTGGTGGTGAAGGTAAAGCGCCTATTGGTCGCCCAAGCCCAATGTCACCATGGGGTAAACCAACTCTTGGTAAGAAAACACGTTCAAGTAAGAATCGTTCAGATAAACTTATCGTACGTCGTCGTAAAACTAAGAAAAAATAAGCAAAAATAAGCCAAACAGCAAAAAAATTATAACGAGAAATATTATGGGGTAAACCCGAAGAGGAGGGCAATACATGAGCCGTAGTTTGAAAAAGGGACCTTTCGTCGATGATCATTTGATGAAAAAAGTTCGCGAAATGGATGATGACAAGAAACGTGTAATTAAGACATGGTCACGTCGTTCAACTATCTTTCCGAACTTTGTAGGTTATACCATTGCCGTATATGACGGAAGAAAACATGTGCCAGTCTATGTTCAAGAAGACATGGTTGGACACAAATTAGGTGAATTTGCACCAACAAGAACGTACCGCGGACACGGAAAAGATGACCGCACTACGAAACGTTAAGAGCGAAGGGAGGATACATTCATGGCAGAAACAGTAACAGCAGCTAAAGCAACTGCTCGTACGATTCGCATCGCACCACGTAAAGTACGTATGGTGATCGATACCATCAGAGGGAAAAGTGCTGCAGAAGCTATTTCTATCCTTCGCTTCACTAACAGAGGCGCAGCGGTAGCGGTAGAGAAAGTTTTAATGTCAGCGATAGCAAATGCTGAACATAATTACGATATGGATATTGAAGAATTAGTCTTAAGTGAAGCCTATGTAAATGAAGGAGCTACTTTAAAAAGGTTCCGTCCACGTGCTAAAGGTGCAGCATCACGAATCAACAAACGTACTAGCCACATTACCATTGTGGTAACAGAGAAGAAGGAGGGGTAATCAGTGGGACAAAAAGTAAATCCTCATGGTATGCGTGTTGGCGTCATTCACGACTGGGACGCAAAATGGTACGCAGAAAAAGATTTTGCAGACAAATTACATGAAGACCTTGCTGTTCGTGAGTACATTGCTAAAAAATTAAGTGATGCCTCCGTTTCTCGTGTAGAAATCGAACGTGCAGCAAACAGAGTTAATGTTTCAATTCATACTGCTAAACCAGGAATGGTTATTGGTAAAGGCGGAACAGAAGTTGATTCATTAAGAAATGGATTAAATAAATTAACTGGTAAACGAGTACACGTTAATATCGTGGAAATTAAAAGACCAGATCTAGATGCTTTATTAGTAGCTAAGAGTATTGCTGAACAATTAGAAAACCGTATTTCATTCCGTCGTGCACAAAAACAAGCTCTTCAACGCACAATGCGTTCAGGTGCTAAAGGTGTCCGTACAATGGTTGCTGGTCGACTAAATGGAGCAGATATCGCTCGTAGCGAAAGCTTTGCTGAAGGAAGTGTTCCTTTGCATACTATTCGTGCAGATATAGATTATGCTAACGAAGAAGCCGATACTACCTATGGTAAAATCGGAGTCAAAGTATGGATTTATAAAGGAGAAATTCTTCCTGAAGTTAAGGAAGACAAGAAAGGAGGGAAATAATCAATGTTAGTACCAAAACGTGTAAAACACCGTCGCGAATTCCGTGGTAAAATGCGTGGAGAAGCAAAAGGCGGCAAAGAGATCGCTTATGGTCAATATGGTTTACAAGCACTTGACTCTGTATGGATCACAAGTAGACAAATTGAATCAGCTCGTGTAGCGATGACTCGTTATATGAAACGTGGTGGGAAAGTTTGGATTAAAATTTTCCCTCACAAACCAGTGTCAGCTAAGGCAATTGGTGTTCGTATGGGTTCTGGTAAAGGAGCTCCTGAGAGCTGGGTATCACCTGTCAAACGTGGTAAAATAATGTTTGAAATTGGTGGAGTATCTGAAGAAGTAGCTCGCGAAGCATTGCGTTTAGCTTCACACAAACTACCGGTTAGAACTAGAGTAGTAACTCGTGAAGAAAGTGGTGACTCAAATGAAGGCTAATGAATTAAACAGCTTATCCACTACTGAATTAATTGAAAAAGAAGCAGAATACAAAGAAGAGCTATTTAACTTACGCTTTCAATTAGCTACTGGACAATTAGAAAACACCGCTCGTATAAATGCAGTACGCAAAAATATCGCGCGTGTTAAAACTGTATTGCGCCAAGCTGAAACGGCATAGTAAGAAGATAAAGCAATAGCTTATTCAAAGGAGGCTAGCAAATGGCTGAACGTAATAATCGTAAAGTGTATCAAGGAAAAGTGACTTCTGACAAAATGGATAAAACCATTGTTGTTGAAATCGCAACTCAAAAACAACATCCTAAATACAAAAAACGTATAAAATACTCAACTAAATTTAAAGCACATGATGAAAATAACACTGCTAAAACTGGCGACGTTGTTAAAATCATGGAAACACGTCCGTTATCTAAAGATAAACGATTCCGTTTATTAGAAGTGGTTGTTGAATCAGTAGTTTTATAATACGAAATCCGGGAAACCGGGAGCTACACAACGACGGAGTAATCTTTGTCGTGAGTTTGAAAGGAGGATCCTAACGTGATTCAAACAGAAAGTCGTATGAAAGTCGCTGACAACTCTGGGGCACGTGAAGTGCTTGTCATTAAAGTTTTAGGTGGATCAGGAGCCAAAACTGCTAACATTGGTGACGAAGTAGTTGTTACTATAAAACATGCTACACCAGGCGGCGTTGTCAAAAAAGGGGACGTTACTCGTGCAGTAATCGTTCGTACTAAATCTGGCGCTAGACGTGCAGATGGTTCTTATATTAAATTTGATGAAAATGCATGTGTAATAATTCGTGAAGATAAAGCACCACGTGGAACACGTATCTTCGGACCAGTTGCTCGTGAATTGCGTGAAAATAACTTTATGAGAATTGTTTCGTTAGCTCCGGAAGTTTTATAATTCCGATAAACGTCATAAGGAGGTGCGATAGAAATGTTTGTAAAAACAGGAGATAAAGTCAAAATATTGACAGGCAAAGATAAAGGCAAAGAAGGCACTATATTAGCTGCTATGCCTAAACGAAACAAAGTTGTTGTTGAAGGACTCAATATTATGAAAAAACATACCCGTCCTACTGGTATGGGACAAGAAGGCGGAATTGTTGAAAAAGAAGCACCAATTCACGTTTCTAATGTTCAATTAATTGATCCGAAAACAAATGAATCTACTCGTGTAGGTTATAAAGTTGAAAATGGTAAAAAAGTTCGTTACGCTAAAAAATCTGGCGAAGAACTTTAATCTAAAGTAGGAAAGGAGGGCATTCATAAATGACACGCCTTAAAGAAAAATATAACAATGATGTACGTAAATCATTAGTTGAAAAGTTTGACTACACTTCTATCATGGAAGCACCATCAGTTAATAAAATCGTTATCAACATGGGTGTTGGTGAAGCTGTATCAAACACAAAAAACTTAGATAAAGCAGTAGAAGAATTGAAATTAATTTCTGGACAAAAACCAATCATCACGCATGCAAAAAAATCTATTGCTGCATTCCGTTTACGTGAAGGTATGCCAATCGGTACTAAAGTCACACTACGTGGCGATCGCATGTACGATTTCTTAGATAAATTAGTTACTGTTTCATTACCTCGTGTACGTGACTTCCGTGGAGTAAGTAAAAACTCATTCGACGGACGTGGAAACTACACGTTAGGAATCAAAGAGCAACTTATTTTCCCTGAAATCAATTATGATGATGTGGACAAAGTTCGCGGTATGGACATTGTTATTGTAACATCAGCTAACTCCGATGAAGAAGCTCGTGAATTACTTGGACAATTGGGAATGCCGTTCCAGAAATAACCTAAACTACCTATTAGGAGGGTAATTGTAAAAATGGCTAAAAAATCAATGATTGCAAAACACAAAAAACCAGCCAAGTTTTCGACCCGTGAGTATACCCGTTGTGAACGTTGTGGACGCCCACATTCTGTATACAAAAAATTTAAATTATGCCGTATATGCCTGCGTGAGCTAGCATATAAAGGTCAAATTCCTGGATTGAAAAAAGCAAGCTGGTAAACAAAACGAAAACTCGCCGTAAAGGAGGCTACAACGAATGGTCATGACAGATCCAATTGCAGATTTCTTAACTCGTATTCGTAACGCTAATAGCGCGCGCCATATGAAAGTAGAAATTCCTGCTTCTAACATAAAAAAAGGTATGGCCGAAATCCTGAAATCGGAAGGTTTCATCAAGGGTTTTGAATTCGTGGAAGATGATAAACAAGGTATCATCCGCGTTTTCTTGAAATATGGTCAGAACAACGAACGTGTCATTACTGGTTTGAAACGTATATCTAAACCAGGCTTACGCGTTTATGTCAACGCAGAAGAAATGCCTAAAGTGTTGAACGGACTAGGAATAGCTCTCGTATCTACATCAGAAGGTATTGTAACAGATAAAATTGCTCGTGCTAAAAATATCGGTGGAGAAGTCCTCGCATACGTTTGGTAATGAGTTAAGATAGATGAAGGAGGTGCCGGACTTTGAGCCGTATTGGAAAACTACCAATCACAATTCCTGAAGGTGTTGAAGTAAACATCGACGGAAATGTGGTCACAGTTAAAGGGAAAAACGGAGAATTAAGCCGTGAATTAAGCCCAATTATTGATGTAAAAATTGAAGATAATCAAATAATATTTGAACGAAATAATGAATCAAAAACTAGTCGTTCGATCCACGGAACAACTCGTGCCAATGTGAATAACATGGTAGAGGGTGTTGCTGTAGGTTTTGAAAAGATTCTTGATTTCAATGGTGTTGGTTACCGTGCGCAAAAACAAGGTAACAAGTTGATTTTGAACGTCGGACTATCTCACCCAGTTGAATTTGAAGCAGTAGAAGGACTAACCGTTGAGGTACCATCTAACACTGTTGTTTCTATTAAAGGTGCAAATAAAGAAAGCGTTGGCGCATTAGCTGCCAACATTCGTTCCGTACGTCCACCAGAACCTTATAAAGGTAAAGGTATTCGCTATCGTGGCGAAGTCGTACGTCGTAAAGAAGGTAAAACGGGTAAATAATAAGTTGAAAGAAGACACTATAACGATCTGTTGTAACGTTCTGCTTTCCTTTTTACCGGGGAACCTATTGATCTCATAACTATGAGAATTTTGAATAAAGAGGTGACAATTGTGATTACAAAACCAGATAAAAATAAATTACGTCAAAAAAGACATAAACGCATTCGCAGAAACCTTTCTGGTACTGCTGTGCGCCCACGTTTAAGTGTGTTCCGTTCGAACACAAACATCTACGCTCAATTAATTGACGATGTAGAGGGTGTAACGCTCGCAAGTGCATCTTCCTTAGATACTGACGTTTCAGGAGATTCGAAAGTTGAAGAAGCTGCTGCGGTAGGAACTTTGCTCGCTAAACAAGCTAAAGACAAAGATATTTCTGTCGTTGTTTTCGACCGTGGAGGATATCAATATCACGGACGTGTGAAAGCTTTAGCAGACGCAGCTCGTGAAAACGGACTATCATTCTAAAGAAAAGGAGGAATAACAGTATATGACAACTCATATAGATGCATCTAAATTAGATCTTGAAGATCGCGTAGTTGCAATCAACCGCGTAACTAAAGTTGTTAAAGGTGGACGTCGTTTACGTTTCGCTGCTTTAGTAGTAGTCGGAGATAAAAACGGACATGTTGGTTTTGGCACAGGTAAAGCACAAGAAGTACCAGAAGCAATCCGCAAAGCGATTGAAGCTGCTAAAACTAATATAGTACAAGTACCTATGGTAGGTACAACATTGCCTCATAAAGTTATCGGACGTCACGGTGGCGGTAATATTATCATGAAACCAGCTGCTGCCGGTTCTGGAGTTTCTGCTGGTGGTCCAGTACGTGCAGTATTAGAATTAGCTGGCGTACAAGACGTTTCTTCTAAGTCCGTCGGATCCAGTGCACCAATCAACATGATTCGTGCAACAATCGATGGAATTAAGCAATTGAAACGTGCGGAAGACGTAGCAAAACTTCGTGGAAAATCTGTCGAAGAATTACTTGGATAAGGAGAGATGACACAATGGCAAACTTAGAAATCACTTTAAAACGTAGTTTAATTGGTCGTCCTCAAAGACAACACCAAGTAGTAAAATCTTTAGGTCTAAGAAAAATCAACTCTTCAGTTGTAAGACCTGATAACGATGCAGTACGAGGCGCAATTAAACATATCGCTCATTTAGTAGAAGTTAAAGAAGTTTAATGAGCAAAGAGTATATTTAACAGAGTCTATTTAAAGGAGGTGCCAAGATTTATGAAACTTCATGAACTAAAACCTGCCGAAGGATCTCGTAAAACACGCAACCGTGTTGGTCGTGGATCATCTTCTGGTAACGGAAAAACATCCGGTCGTGGTCAAAAAGGACAAAATTCTCGTTCAGGTGGTGGAACACGCTTAGGTTTCGAAGGTGGACAAACTCCATTATTCCAAACTTTACCAAAACGTGGGTTTACAAACTATACCCGTAAAGAATTTGCAATTGTCAATTTAGATACATTAAACCGATTTGAAGAAGGTACAGAAGTTACTTCAGAATTACTAGTTAAATCAGGAGTAATCAAAAACAAAAAATCCGGTATTAAAGTGTTGGCGAAAGGTAACATCGATCGTAAACTTACTGTGAAAGCACACAAGTTTTCTGCTGCAGCTAAAGAAGCGATCGAAACTGCCGGTGGATCAGTAGAGGTGATTTAAGTATGATCGAGCTGATTAAAGGTGTTATTAAAGAAAAAGATGTTCGTAGTCGTGTGATGTTCACCCTTGGCATTTTAATCGTTTTTCGTTTAGGTACACACCTTACAGTGCCTGGCGTAAACGCCGATTCCTTAGGTGATTTATCAAGCACTGGTTTATTCAACCTATTAGACACTTTTGGTGGTGGTGCCCTTAGCAGTTATTCAGTATTCGCTTTAGGTGTTTCACCTTACATTACGTCTTCTATCGTCATTCAACTTTTGCAGATGGACGTCATTCCCAAATTCAAGGAATGGTCTGAGCAAGGTGAAGTCGGTCGTAGAAAGTTGAATCAGGCAACACGCTATTTAACAATTTTCTTAGCATTTTTCCAAGCTATCGGTATTTCTTATGGATTCAATGCATTAACGGATTTAGGGTTAGTACGTAATCCGGGACCGGCAACATATATGACTATTGCAATCATATTAACAGCAGGAACGATGCTAGTCATGTGGCTAGGTGAGATGATCACTGTTCACGGTTTCGGGAACGGCGTATCGTTCATCATCTTTTCTGGTATTATTGCACGTTTTCCGCAGGACATTGGTCAATTCTATAACACACAGATCAGAAATGCAGGGGATGAAATTGTTGGTGCCTGGGTACTAGCAATCACCATCTTGGTTGCATTTATCTTACTGGTATTATTGATCACTTATGTAGAAAATGCTAAACGTAATATACCGGTACGTTACTCTAAACGTGCCAGCACTTCGAAAGACAGTGCTGTATTGCCATTGAAAGTAAACTCAGCTGGTGTTATTCCAGTTATTTTTGCTAGTTCGTTTCTTATGACGCCACAGATTATTCTTGGCTATTTTGCTCAAGGGAATCAAGATGCGGGATGGTTCCAAGTGTTGAATAGTGTATTCAACCTTCAAGAACCGATGGGTGCTGTTCTTTATACAGTCCTTATTGTCTTGTTTACGTTCTTCTACGCGTTTATTCAGGTCAATCCTGAAAAAGCTGCTGAAAATTTACAAAAACAAAACGGCTATATCCCTAGTATACGTCCAGGACGAGCAACCGAAGAGTACATTGGTTACATGCTTATACGCTTAAGTACAGTGGGAGCCATTTATTTAGGAACGATTTCATTGCTTCCAATTATTGCTTCTGCTTTATTCAATCTGCCTGGTTCGCTTGCATTAGGAGGAACAAGTTTACTCATCGTAGTTGGTGTGGCACTTGACTCTATGCGACAATTGGAAGGATTATTAAGTAAGAAGAATTACCAAGGTTTCATTCAGCAATCTTAAACGGTCATTGACAATTGAATTGAGACGATTTACCCAAATGTCATTGAGACATTAGTGGGTGGATCGATCTTTTTCCAATTATGCTGATGAAATATCTGAACTAAAAAGGAGGAAGCGTGATGAATTTAATCCTATTGGGACTTCCTGGAGCTGGTAAAGGAACGCAAGCATCACTGATATCGGATAAATATAATATCCCGCATATTTCAACCGGAGATATGTTTCGTGCAGCTATGAAGAACAAAACGGCTCTCGGTTTAAAAGCAAAAAAATATATGGATGAAGGCGAACTTGTTCCGGACAGTGTAACAAACGGAATAGTTAAAGAGCGTCTACAACTAGATGATGCAAAAAGAGGATTTTTACTCGATGGATATCCTCGTACATTGAATCAAGCTCAAGCGTTGCAGCAGGCTCTATCTTCTTCAAACAGAAGATTGGATCATGTGCTGTATATCAAAGTACCGAAAGAGATTTTGATGGAACGTTTAACTGGCAGATTCATGTGTTCAAATTGTGGAGCGACCTATCACAAAGTAGCCAATCCACCAAAAGTGGAAGGTACGTGTGATAAATGTGGTTCTCATGATTTTTATCAAAGAGAAGATGATAAACCGGAAACGGTCGAAAAGCGTATCAACGTGAATGAAGAGCAAACGGAAAAACTTGCTAAACACTATAGTGACTTTAATCTCGTTAGAGAAATCGACGGCGAACAAAGTCTGAAAAAAGTTTTCCATGACATTGTGGACCAATTAAACTAAGAAGTCCGATGTTTTATGATGAATCCTTGCAATGATCATGTATGCATGTTATAATAGTGCGAGCGTCAAAATGTAAAGATGTATTCAACTATTAGAGCGTGAATTTTGTGAGATGTCATAGTTTCACTCTATTAATGCGTACAAATGTGAGATATCAAAGGAGGAAACCAGGCGTGGTAAAAGACGATGTTATAGAGATTGAAGGAAAAGTCCTAGAAACATTACCTAATGCAATGTTCAAAGTAGAACTTGAGAACGGTCATGAAATTCTAGCACACGTTTCTGGCAAAATTCGTATGAACTACATTCGGATACTGCCTGGGGATAAGGTAACAGTCGAAATGTCTCCGTATGATTTAACACGTGGACGCATTACGTATCGATTTAAATAAGCTTAGGACTCCGAAGAAATCAAGGAGGGACAGTTCATGAAGGTAAGACCATCAGTAAAAAAAATGTGTGATAAGTGTAAAGTGATCCGTCGTAATGGCCGAGTAATGGTTATATGCGAAAATCCTAAACACAAACAACGTCAAGGATAATTTCTAAACAGGAGGTGCATAGACATGGCTCGTATAGCAGGTGTAGATATTCCACGCGACAAACATATCGTTATTTCATTAACTTATATTTATGGAATCGGTAAAACTACAGCGAAAGAAATTTTAGTAGCTGCAGGAGTTCCAGAAGAAACTCGTGTCCGTGAATTAACAAATGATCAACTAGATGCAGTTCGTGCTGAAGTAGATAAACGTAAAATTGAAGGCGATCTTCGTCGTGAAGTTAGCCAAAACATTAAACGTTTAATCGAAATTGGATCATACCGTGGCATTCGTCACCGTCGTGGTTTACCAGTACGCGGACAAAATACAAAAAACAATGCGCGTACGCGTAAAGGCAAAGCAGTAGCTATTGCCGGCAAGAAAAAATAATCACCAAAAGTTAGGAGGTCAATCTACGTATGGCTAAAGTGAAAAGACCCGCTCGCAATCGTAAGCGCAGAGTGAAAAAGAATATTGAACATGGAGTAGCACATATTCGTTCAACATTCAATAATACAATCGTAATGATAACTGATGTACATGGAAATGCAATTTCTTGGTCTTCTGCAGGCGCATTAGGTTTTAGAGGTTCTCGTAAATCTACTCCCTTTGCTGCTCAAATGGCTGCTGAAGCTGCTGCAAAAGGCGGCATGGAAAACGGCATGAAATCAATCGAGGTTTGTGTAAAAGGACCTGGATCTGGTCGAGAAGCTGCAATCCGTTCTTTGCAGGCAACAGGACTAGAAGTCACTGCAATTCGTGACGTAACACCGGTACCACATAACGGTTGCCGTCCTCCAAAACGTCGTCGTGTATAATAATATATACTAATGGTGTCGTTTTTGGGATAGCGTTAATTAACGTTTTGAAAGGGGTAAACGGATTATATGATCGAAATTGAAAAGCCGGTAATAGAAACAGTTGAGATCAGTGAAGATGGGAAATTTGGCAAGTTTGTCGTAGAACCGCTAGAGCGAGGATACGGGACAACTTTAGGCAATTCCTTACGCCGCATCTTATTGTCATCTTTGCCAGGTGCTGCCGTCACAACTTTACAAATCGATGGTGTTTTACATGAATTCACTGCAATCGATGGTGTTGTTGAAGACGTCACTGCCATCATTTTAAATTTGAAGAAACTTGCACTTAAGTTGTATTCTGAAGAAACAAAAACCATTGAAATAGATATCGAAGGGCCCGCAACGGTAACAGCTGCAGACGTTATTTTCGACAGTGATGTTGAAATAATGAATCCTGATCTCTATATTTGTACAGTCTCTGAAGGTGGACACTTACATGCTCGCATGGAAGCTCACAAAGGCAGAGGTTATGTACGCGCTGAACACAACAAACACGATGATATGCCGATAGGTGTATTACCGGTTGATTCGATTTATACCCCAATTAGCCGCGTAAATTACCATGTCGAAAATACACGTGTTGGAGAAAAAGAACAATATGACAAGTTAACTCTTGACGTCTGGACAGACGGATCGATTTCTCCAGAAGACGGTGTTAGTCTTGCCGCTAAAATCATGACTGAACATTTAAATATTTTTGTTAACTTAACAGAAGAAGCTCGTGAAGCAGAGATTATGGTCGAAAAAGAAGAAACGCAAATGGAAAAAATGTTGGAGATGACCATCGAAGAGTTGGATCTATCTGTGCGTTCTTATAACTGCTTAAAACGGGCTGGCATCAACACTGTTCAGGAATTAACAAATAAAACAGAACCAGAAATGATGAAAGTCCGTAACTTAGGACGTAAATCGCTGGAAGAAGTAAAATTAAAACTTGGCGAGCTTGATTTAGGCTTACGCGAAGAAGAATAATTTGTGTTTAAGGAGGATTTCAACCAATGGGTTATCGTAAATTAGGACGTACTAGCTCTCAACGTAAAGCAATGCTTCGTGATTTAACATCTGACTTGTTTATCAACGAACGTATTGTGACTACTGTGACTCGTGCCAAAGAAGTATCTAAAATGGCAGATAGAATGATCACATTAGGCAAACGTGGAGACTTGCACGCACGTCGTCAAGCTGCCGCTTTTGTTCGTAATGAATTAGCAACTGTATCAGAAACTGAAGACGAAATCGTAGTACAATCAGTATTGCAAAAATTATTCAATGATTTAGGCCCTCGTTTTGCAGAACGCAATGGAGGATATACTCGTGTATTGAAAATGGGACCTCGTCGTGGTGACGGTGCTCCAATGGCTGTTTTGGAATTAGTAGAAAAAACAGCAGTTTCAAGCGATGTAGAAGCTGAATAATTAAAGTTTAATAAACTATAACCAAATCACTTTTGGATGTATGATGAGCGTTATGATGATGGAAGGAACTATTTTCCAAGTGTCTAGCTCAGTTTCTCCTGGGGACATCCTCAGGAGAAACACCATATATCGTAAAGTGTTTTTTTATTATCATTAATAAACCATACATAAGCAACTGTACAATCTTGAATTCCAACATTTCATACACGATTTAATTCTTGAAGTTACATCATTAATAGGTATTCAAACTTTTTCGCTATTGTTATACTAAGGTGTTTTTGGTAATCTTGTATTGTTGAATAACTGTCAAGACACCTTGATAATTACATTGAAATTAAAGGTTCGTGACCGAATAAAAAAGTTGAGGTAAATCATGACTGAAATTATACGTTTGAAAAATATAACTTACAAATACACTGATGAAGATCTACGTCCTGCTTTACAGGATGTTTCTTTTTCGATCAATAAAGGTGAATGGGTGGCCATCATCGGTCCAAACGGATCGGGCAAATCGACCTTAGCAAAAACCATTAATGGCTTAATTGAACCAGACAGTGGTGAAGTTGAGGTTGGGGGACTAAAGCTTAACGAGAAGAATGTCTGGTCTATCCGTGAAATGGTCGGGATGGTGTTTCAAAACCCGGATAACCAGTTTGTTGGGTCGACCGTTCAGGATGATGTCGCTTTTGGCCTGGAAAACTTAGGCGTTCCCCGTGATGACATGATCGAACGTGTGAGAAATGCTCTGGAGAAAGTAAACATGCTTGAATTTGCCGAAAGAGAACCGGCAAGACTTTCAGGTGGTCAAAAACAACGTGTCGCCATAGCGGGGATCGTCGCTCTGCGTCCGGCTATCATGATTTTGGACGAGGCAACAAGTATGCTCGATCCGCAAGGCAGAGAAGAAGTGTTGCGTACCGTCAAGGAAGTCAAAGAACGGGAAAATTTGTCTGTTTTATCGATTACCCATGATATCGATGAAGCGGCGGAAGCTAACCGCATCCTTGTGATGAGAGACGGGAAAATGATTCAGGAAGGCTCACCGGAAACTATCTTCTCTTTTGGGGGAAAATTAGTGGAAATGGGTCTGGATCTACCGTTCCCTGAGCGCTTGAAAGCCTCATTAAAAGAACAGGGTCTAGACGTCCCGCAGGATTATTTAACAGAAGAAGGGATGGTGGACTGGTTATGGACATCGGTTTCCAAGATGTAGGCTATACCTATCAGAAAGGTACACCATTTGAAAGCAAAGCCATTTATGACATTAATCTTTCCATCAAAGACGGCTCCTTCACTGCCATAGTTGGTCACACAGGCAGTGGGAAATCAACGGTATTGCAGCATCTAAATGCCTTGAAAAAACCCACTGAAGGTGTGGTCACGATCGGTGACCGTGTGATCACGCGTATGTCAGAAAATAAAGGCCTTAAATCGCTGCGTAAAAAAGTGGGGATCGTCTTCCAGTTTCCAGAAGCCCAGTTGTTTGAAGAAACAGTCGGCAAAGATATTGCTTTTGGCCCTAAAAACTTCGGTATGACTGAAAAGGAAGGGCTCGAAAAAGCCAGAGAACTCTTGCCTGTAGTTGGATTGGACGAAACGTTCATGGAACGTTCTCCGTTTGACTTATCCGGGGGACAAATGAGACGGGTCGCTATTGCCGGCGTGTTGGCTATGGAACCAGAAGTACTGGTTCTAGACGAACCTACGGCAGGTCTAGATCCTCAGGGTCGTAAAGAAATAATGGATATGTTCCACAGTTTATATAAAAATAAAGGCTTGACCATCGTTTTAGTTACGCATCAGATGGATGATGTGGCAGCGTATGCGGACCATATGATTGTTCTTGGAGGTGGGACCGTTATGAAAGAAGGACACCCAAGAGATATCTTCCAGGAAACGGACTGGCTAACTAGTATGCAGCTCGGTGTTCCTTCAACGGTCAGGTTTGCACATGAACTGGAAGAGAAATTCAAGTGGACGTTCGATCCGCTGCCGCTAACGACTGATGACTTAGCCAGACAGATAAAAGAGAAGCTAACCAGTAAGGGCGGTGAACGCTCATGATGGATAAACTGATATTTGGACGCTATATCCCAGGTGATTCACTGATCCACCGTTTGGATCCTAGAACTAAATTGATAGGTGCAATCTCGTTTATCATTATCATTTTTCTGGCAAATAACTGGATTTCATACTTAGCTCTGATCGTTTTTGTATTAACGGCGGTCAAGCTTTCTGGTATCAATCCAAAATTCTTTATCAATGGTGTAAAGCCACTTATTTGGCTGATTCTGTTCACGGTCATACTGCAGATCTTGTTTACGAGTGGACAGACCATCTGGTTCAGATTCGGCCCGATCATCATTTCTCAAGAAGGCTTGCTGAACGGTGTCTATATCTTTTTCCGTTTTGTGTTGATTATTTTTATGTCGACCATCTTGACGTTAACGACGATGCCATTATCTTTAACGGATGCGATCGAGTTCCTGTTACGTCCGCTGAATGCCGTTAAAGTTCCTGTTCACGAAATTGCCCTGATGTTATCTATTGCCCTGCGTTTCGTGCCGACATTAATGGATGAAACCGAAAAAATAATGAACGCTCAGCGCGCACGTGGAATCGATTTCGGTGAGGGAAATATCTATGAACAAATGAAATCAATTGTTCCGTTACTGATCCCGCTGTTCGTCAGCTCCTTTAACCGGGCGGAAGAATTGGCCACAGCGATGGAAGCCCGCGGATACAAGGGCGGCGAAGGCCGAACGAAATACCGTCAGTTGTCCTGGGAAACCAGAGACACATCGGTAATGGTTGCCTTCGGTGTCCTCTCCGTTGTATTATTTTTATTAAGATCATAAGCAGAAGGATAAAGATGAGAATCTTTATCCTTTTTCCTTTATATTAAAAGAAGAGATACTTGTCTAAGGACTAGTATGCACATCATGAAGAGTTTGTTAAGGGATATAGTAAAGCGGTAAGTGCCGATTAGCTTTACTCGTGCAGAAGAAAGACCTGGGTAATACCAATAGGGTTTTGCTTAGGCATGTTCGCCTAAGCATTCATCTTGAGTGAGGCTAAGAAGCACCAATTAAACATAATCAGGAAAAAAGAGTATTGACTAGGGCAGATAAAGTCAGGATTAGGCACGAGGCTAATCCTATCTATCTTAAGGAGCTTAAAGTAGTATTGAAGAAGACTTATGCAACATGAAAAGGACGATGAAAATGACAGTTTTGAGATATAAAGCAAAAATCGTATACGATGGCACACAATTTTCCGGGTTCCAAGTGCAGCCCGATATGCGGACGGTTCAGGGAGACTTGGAAAAAGCTGTGACCAAGCTAGCCAAAGGACAAGAAGTCCGCGTTCACGGAGCAGGCCGTACGGATGCCGGTGTTCACGCGAGAGGACAGATCATACATTTTGATTTTCCTTTTGAGATCGACGCGGATGGCTTGATGCTCGGGATGAATTCAGTGACATCCTCTGAAATTACTATTTTAGACGTTGAACGCGTAGAAGACACCTTTCATGCGCGTTATCTGGCCAAAGGGAAGAAATATACATACCGTGTTGACAATAACCAGTTTCGTGATCCTTTTTTAAGATACTACAGTCATTATCACCGCTATCCGATGAATAAAGAAAAAGTAGAAAAAGCTCTGGCGCAGCTTGCCGGCACACATGACTTCACGAGCTTTGCCTCGACGCATTCTGACAAGGAAAACAAAGTGCGTACCCTCTATCAGGCATCGGTGGAAGTGAATGAAGACACGAATGAGTGGGTATTCACGTTTGTCGGGAACGGCTTTTTATATAATATGATTCGGATCCTGATCGGGACGCTTCTGGAAGTCGCTGACGGCAGACGCAAGCCGGAGGAAATTCAGGGCATTATCGCGGCAGAAGATCGCGAAGCTGCCGGAATGACCTTGTCGCCTGTCGGGTTATGCATGGAAGAAGTATACTATGAAATGGAAGACATTCCCGGGTACCCAAAGGAGGAATAACGCATGGTTCATAAGCAATATAAAGTGACCGGCCATCTGATCGATGTGTCATATATAGAAAAAGAAGTGAATGAGATCTTCAAACCTTTACTTGAAAAACTTGTTATGCTCAGGAAAGAGAAGAATGAGCGTGTCATCGTGTATTTGGCTGCACCTCCCGGGGCCGGCAAGACGATCTTATCTTTATACTTGGAAGATCTATATAATGAACAGGGATACACGTATACGTTCCAGTCGATTGCGATGGACGGGTTTCATCACGACAATGACTACTTGAATCAGCACACGATCATTAGAAACGGCAGAGAAGACCTTTTAAAGAAATACAAAGGAATACCCGATTCGTTTGATCTAACCTCGTTAACAGAGAAAATTGAGGCTCTCACACAACATCAGCAAGTCAACTGGCCAACTTATGACCGGGCTTTACATGATGTCTCGATAGAAACGATCTCGGTGGATGCCGATATTGTGCTGATCGAAGGGAATTATTTGCTTTTGGAAAAAGAGGGTTGGAATGAACTTAAAGAGTACAGTGATTACACCCTATTCATTCAAACCACTCTTTCGAATATAGAGGACCGACTGATTGAAAGAAAACAATTGGGTGGGGCCACTCCAGCAGAAGCGATGAGCCACTACGAGCAGACAGATAAAGTCAATGCTGAACTGGTTTTATCACATTCTGCCAAAGCGGATCTAACTCTGGAATTAACCAGCGACGGTCAGTTGAAAGAAATTTCAATTTAAAGTTCGAATCCATTATTTCTCCATAACTAACTTATATACTTTGGTTAAGAAGTAAGGGAGGCGTTAAAAATGATGAACAAAAAAGTAACTATATTAACAGTAGGTGTGTTGGGATTAGGCGGTTTGGCCGCTTTAAACACTGATTTTGCAGCTGCTGAAGAAAATACAGTAGACGCTTCAGCAGAACAGTCAGGTGTGTTTGGTTGGATGCAAGAGCACATGGGTCAAGGGTTCCAGGGATTTAACAGGGGCGAAAATACAGAAGGAGAATTCCAGCCTGGTTCTGGACCATTTAACCGTTCAGGTCAAGGACATATGGGCCAAGGCATGCATGGTGGAAGCGGTCTGGGCAATGGCTACGGCCATGGTTACGGAGCACAACAGTTCCAGGATGACGAATGGTTGGAAGAACGTGAAGCATTCAGAGAAGAGCAATTCGAAAATTTTGATCCAGATATGAGTGAAGAAGAATTTGAAGCATGGTTTGAAGAACATGACGCATTGAGAAGCGAGCGTTTTGGAGCGATGCATCCAGAGTGGGATGAAGAGTCGCTTGAAGAACGCGAGGCATTCAGAAAAGAACAGTTCAAAAACTTCGATCCAGATATGAGTGAAGAAGAACTTGAAGCATGGTTTGAAGAACACGATGCATTGAGAAGTGAGCATTTTGGAGCGATGCATCCGGAATGGGATGAAGAAACACTGCAAAAGCGCGACGAACTGAGAGAAGAACGTGAATCTTTCAGAAACGAACGCCGCCAAAATAATCGTCCATTCGAGGATTCAGAAGAATAAACGAAACCAACAAAATGACCTTTCCAGGAAGGTCATTTTTGTTAAATCAGCTTATCAGTGGTAGTATGATTTTAGAGAAAATTTATAACGATTTGAGGTGAGCCTATGCATGTATTAATTGTCGATGATGAACAGTCGATCTTGGATATCATTGAAGCCTATTTGAATACGAAGAATTACCGCGTGAGTCGGGCTGAAACAGGTCAGCAGGCACTCCAGATCGTTGAGAATGAAGAGATCGACTTCATTATTCTAGATATCATGCTACCCGATTTATCAGGATGGGAAGTCTGCCAGCAGGTCAGAGAAACATCGGCGGTTCCCATCATACTACTTACTGCCAAATCAACGGAACAAGATGTGCTGAAAGGACTGAACATGGGCGCGGATGATTATATCAAAAAACCCTTTAGTCCCAAAGAGTTGATTGCACGCATGGAAGCCGTCTACAGGCGGTCAGGCTTTTCAAGAGAAAATGAAACCAGATGGTCCTTCAATCAGAACCGGTTGATCATTTATCCTGAACGTCTGGAAGTTGAGGCGAGCGATAGAGCCATCAACTTGACGCACACCGAATTTCAACTGCTTAAACTGATGGCTGAACATCCTCAGCAAGCTTTTTCGCGCGAACACCTACTGGAATCGGTGAAGGGGCTGGAAGCCTCAGCGATGGATCGCGTGATTGACTCGCATATCAAAAACCTAAGAGCAAAGATTGAAGCTGATCCGAAAGAACCGACGTTTATTTTGACGGTCCACGGTGTAGGTTATCGATTCGGAGGTAAAAAAGATGAAGACCACACTATTTAGAAAGCTGTTTATACTGTTTCTAACTGGGAGTGCTCTTTTCATCTTTTTATTCAGTTTTCTCACGTTTCAACTCACGGAAAATCAGTTTGATCATTACCTTAGTGACCGATTCGTGCAGTCACGCGAGACGCTCGTCGGCCAGCTGGAAGAAAGCTACGTCGAGTACGGTGAGTGGAACACGGATGCGCTGGCGGGCATCAACTGGACCGGGATGCAGTCTCAAATCATGTTTACGGTCGTTACCCCTTCAGGAGAAGAAATCGTGCCTGAAGTAGGGATGATGTCAGATGGTCGCCGCATGATGCACGGAAATGGCAGTGCGATGCTGGAAACTGACGGAGATATACTGACGGAAACGATAGATTTATATGCGGATGATGTACCTATCGGAACAGCACAGCTGCAGTACCCGGGTGTACCGGATTATTCCGATCATGAACAGCAGTTTATCAGCGACTTGCTTGGCATGCTTGCCATTATCGCCGTTATTTCAATTATAGCAGCCGCGGTAGCCGCCTATTTGCTGTCCAAACGTTTGAGTAAACCGATCATAGAAACAAGCGATTTGACGGAAGCCATTGCCGATGGGGATTACAGCAGGCGACTCGAGCATCCTGAACCGATAGAAGAACTGAATAAACTGCAGACCAATGTCAATACGCTTGCGGATCAGTTAGCCATGCAGCAGACGATGCGGAACCAGCTCGTTTCTGACTTGGCTCATGAAGTCCGCACCCCTTTGACTACTTTGCAGGGAAACATCGAAGCCATGATGGACGGCGTCTGGCCGATGACTACAGAGCGGCTGGCACTGATCGAATTGGAAGTGAATCGCTTATCGCAGTTGATTGAAAAGATCGATCATATCGATGATGTCCAGTATCAGCAAAACGAGCTGAAGCTTGAGACCTTTGACCTGACCAAGCGCGTGGGTCAGATAGCAACGATCTACGAGCAGCGGGCGATGGAGAAAAAGATAGGATTAACGGTTGTCGGAGATCCTCTTCGGATCGAAGCGGATATCAGTCAGATCAGTCAGGTCATCACCAATCTCATTACGAATGCGATCAAGTTCACACCTGAAAAAGGAAAAATCACGGTTGACGTGAAAGAAGCGGATGGGTTTTGTCATCTTCTCGTTTCAGATACTGGTAAAGGCATAAGCAAAGAGAACCAGCAACAGATCTTTAATCGCTTTTATCAGGTCGAACCTTCGAGAAATACCAAGATCGAGGGTCAGGGACTCGGACTGGCAGTCGTAAAAAGTATCATAGATGCCCATCATGGTAAAATCAGAGTCGAGAGTGACGAAGGAAAAGGATCCGTGTTCGCGGTTATCCTTCCTATAAAACAATAAAACATACAAGGAAATAAAATTTGAAATAAAATAAAAAAAAGAAAGTAGTGGAAATTAGAATGAAAAAATTAATATTATTAGGATTAAGTACAACGTTTATCTTGATGGGGTGTACAGATACTAGCGACACCACTGAGCCAACTGAGCCAACTGATTCGAATACAGAGATGAATGTTGCCGAAGATGATGCTGTCCAAGATGAAATGGACGAAATGGACGAAATCGATGAAATGGCAGAAATGGACCATGATGGAGAAATCCCAACTGATTTGAAAAAAGCTGAAGAGCCTACATTCCCTGAAGGAAGTATTGCCATCATTACGGCGGCGCACATGCCAGGAATGGAAGGGGCAGAAGCTACGATAGTGGGCGCATTCGACACAACCGTTTATGAAGTAAGTTATACGCCTACTACAGGTGAAGAGAGAGTGACAAATCACCGTTGGGTCATACAGGAAGACTTGGCAGAGGGAACAGATGTAGCAGAGGCTGGCGATGAAGTTATTCTTGATGCCGAACATATGGCAGGCATGCAAGGGGCTACCGCCATAGTTGAGGAAGTTTATACTGGAACTGTTTACGCTGTCGATTATGACGCGACTACAGATGGCGAAAGAGTAACCAATCATATGTGGATGACTGAGGAAGAATTGGAAGCTCCGGAAGAGTAATCATCTTAACTTTTGCCTTCCAGCAAATTTTGAAAATAAAATATGTAACGACCTCAAAAGATAGAGTGTAATCTACCTTTTGAGGTCGTTTTTTTATTAGTAAAATAATTATATGTGGTGGATGAATGGCTATGTTCTGAAATAAATATTTCTTCTAAAGTTATATATATCGGAGAAATGCGTAATGGTTTGAATGGATATAAGAGTAATTATTATGAGAAAACAAAAACTCTTGACAAGTATCGTTTACAAGCGTAAACTTTAATCATGGTATACGATTACGTTTGTAAACAGGAGGTTAGAGGATGAATATAAAAGCAGTTCCCCCTCATATAACAGATGCCGAATGGGAAGTCATGAGGGTTGTGTGGGCTAATAAGCATGTAACCAGCAAAGAGGTCATCCTTATTTTGGAATCAAAAATGAATTGGAAACAGACAACGGTTAAGACTCTTTTAGGTCGCTTGGTTGAAAAAGGAGTCTTGGATACTGAGCAGGATGGGAGGAAATATATTTATAAAACAAAGTTTGAAGAGATGGTTTTTATTAAAGACTATGCAAACAATCTATTCCAGCGAATATGCAAGAAGGATATCGGTCATGTAATCGAAGATATAATTAAAGAACAAACACTAAGCTTTAACGATATAAAAAAAATTGAAGAGACTTTGATGAATAAAAAAGAGCTCGCTATTTCTGAAGTCGACTGTCAGTGCATATCGGGACAATGTGAATGTTCTCTGCATCAACATGGTGAAAAACCGAAATCAGCTGGTTAAGATATATTAAGAATTATAAATAGCACCACTTTTATAGTTTATAAAATCGGTAGAACTAAAAATATAAATCGATTTTAAAATAACATAACGCATTCAACCCTCTTTGAAATATGGTAGTCGATATAATATTTAATGGTTCACAGGGTCATCCCAATAAAAACCCTAAATAAAATATATAAGGAGCAATTGAAATGAAAAAAGCTGTAGCGAATGAAGAAGTAATATATTCTCTAGAAGGAATGTCTTGTGTTAGTTGTGCATCTAGCATTGAAAAAAAACTCAAAAAAACTGATGGAGTTTTCAGTGCTAACGTTAACTTTGCAACCGAGAAAGTAATAGTTGAATTTGACAATAATAAAACTGATATTGCGTCTATGGGTGAAGCAGTTAGTGATTTGGGCTATAAAGCGATACCGGAAAAATTGGAAAAAGCTGACGAAAAAATAACTTTGAAAGTAGAGGGTATGACTTGTACAACGTGTGCTAACACTATTGAAAAAGGTCTTCGAAGCATAAGTGGAGTCAATCTAGCTAACGTAAATTTTGCTGCAGAGAAGGCAACGGTTGAATACAATCCTAAGAAAGTAAGATTATTAGATATGCAGAAAAAAATCTCTGAGTTAGGATATACACTGATAATCAAAGATGATCGGGATAATGATATAGACGCAGATGAATTAAAAATAAAAAAAGCAGAAAAAAAAGTAAAAATATCTGCAACGTTATCTAGTATCATTATGATTCTCATGATCATTCACATGTTTATAACTCCTGTACCCGGGTATTTACTTATTATAGGAATTCTAGGAGCACCAATCATATTTGGTGTAGGTAAACATGTGCATATAAGCAGTTGGAAAGCTCTTAAAAATAAATCGCCCAATATGGATGTTTTAGTATCGTTTGGGTCATTACCTCCGTATATCATTGGCATGATGGGGTTGTTTTTCCCATTGCAGAGTTTTATTGAAATGGCTACCACAATTATGACTTTCCATTTGATCGGTAAATACCTTGAGGTTCGTGCCAAAGGGAAAGCATCTCAAGCTATAAAAAAATTGCTGCAGATGGGAGCTAAAACTGCTAACATCATGCTGGATGGCGAAGAAACAAAAATTCCGGTTAAGGATTTACAAGTCGGAGATGTAATGATTATTCGTCCGGGAGAAAAAGTACCTACAGATGGATTTGTTATTGAAGGAAACGGATTATTAGATGAGTCAATGGCTACTGGCGAATCCATGCCAGTTAAACGTAAGAAAGGTGATGAAGTCATTGGCGCAACTATTAATAAACAAGGTCTTCTGAAAGTGGAAGTAACTAAAGTGGGTAAAGATACATTCCTATCTCAAGTAGCGAAAATGATGGAAGAATGTCAAGGTTCTAAAGTACCTATCCAAGAATTCGCTGATCGTATCACTGGATATTTTGTTCCTGCTATCCTATTGATTACACTACTTACTTTTAGTTCATTCCTAATGTTTCCAGAATTCCACTTGAGTATCATTGAATGGGGTTCAACTTTTCTCCCTTGGGTTAATCCTGATTTAACTCCTCTGACACTTGCATTCATCACAGCTACAGCTGTAATGGTTATTTCTTGTCCATGTGCATTGGGATTAGGAACCCCAACGGCTTTGATGGTCGGTAGTGGAATGGGCGCAGAAAATGGTATATTGATACGTAATGGTGAAGCAATCCAGACTTTTAAAGAAGTTAATACGATTGCATTTGATAAAACAGGAACAATTACAAAAGGGAAGCCGGAAGTAACAGATATAGTATTAGCTGAAAACATCCTGGAATCGGACTTTTTGTATTATGCCGGAACCATTGAAAAAGGATCGGAACATCCTTTAGGTCACGCCATTATAGAAAAAACAAAAATGAATAAAATGATTTTAGGAAATATACTAGAATTTAACGCTATAACGGGTAAAGGAGTGATAGGGAATATCGATGGTGAACAAATACTTCTAGGAAATAGGAGGTTAATGCGAGAAAACAGCATCGCCTTTGAACCATTTGAAAACGAATTGATTAGATTAGAAGAGGAAGCAAAAACAGCTATGTTACTTGCTAAACAAGGTAAGTTATTAGGTGTTATTGCAGTAGCTGACCCTATCAAAGAAGATTCGGCAAAAACAATTGCTGCATTAGAAAAATTAGGAATTAGAACAGTAATGATTACAGGAGATAACCAGCGTACCGCAGCGGCAATTGGAAAGAAAGTAGGAATCAGCCACGTAATTGCTGAAGTACTTCCAGATGGCAAAGTTGCTGAGATAAGACGCTTACAAGAGAAATATGGTACTGTTGCCATGGTTGGTGATGGAATTAATGATGCGCCTGCTTTGAAACAAGCTAATGTAGGCATTGCCATTGGTACAGGAACAGATATAGCAATTGAAGCAGCAGATGTTACGTTGGTTAAAGGAGAACTTAGTGGAATCGTCTCTGCTATTAAATTATCTAATGCAATATTTAAGAAAATCAGACAGAATTATTTTTGGGCCTGGTTCTATAATGCCCTATTTATTCCTGTAGCAGTAATTGGATTACTCCATCCATTAATTGGTGCTGCGGCTATGGCTCTAAGCTCACTAAATGTTGTATACAATTCTTTAAGACTAAGGAAAATTGATATTAAACCAAGTTTTCAAGAGCAATGACAAAAAATTGCTGTAAGTTCTCTCAGCAGGGAAACCAATTATTGGATTACAATTTATTAATGTAACAAGTAAATATTACCTATAGGGTCAATCTCAATGGTCGTATTTACTTGGGTATGAATTTTATATATTTAAAGACTAAACAATCACAGTATTAAATTACTAAAAGGAGCTTGATATGACACAAAGGTCAACTGACAAGATCAAGAACCGGTACAATCGGATTTCAGGGGTATATGATTCAATGGATAAGATGATAAAGGATAGCTGGAGAAAAGATTTGCTGAAAAATGTAACAGGAAACGTTCTGGAAGTAGGTATCGGTACTGGTGCAAATTTGCCGTTTTATCCTCCAGATATTCATTTGACTGGTATAGATTTCAGTCCGGGAATGCTCAATAAGGCGAGAATGAAAGCAGATACCCTTGAGTTACCTTATCAAATAAGTCTAGTTGAGATGAATGCACAGGAGATGGACTTTCCGGATAATACTTTTGATTATGTCGTAGCCACCTGTGTATTTTGCTCCGTACCCGATCCTGTAAAAGGACTACAAGAAATTAGCAGGGTCTGCAAACCAGAGGGTGAAATTATTATGTTGGAACATATGAGAAGCGAAAATGCTGTGGTAGGAAAAATGATGGATATTGTTAATCCTGTAACGGTGAATACATGGGGGGCAAATATCAACCGTAGAACACTGGAAAATATCAATAAGGCAGGCTTATCGATTGAGGAGAAAGAAGATTTGGTTTTTACGATTTTCAGAAAATTGAAAATCAAACCTGATAAATAAGAGAGCAACAGACCGATCAAGATAATATTTATGAAGAATATTTAAACTGATCCACTCTTTTATCAAAATAAAGGCTTGTCTAAAAGTCTTCGTAGGTTGCCAAGCTTCGTTCACTATCTAATTATTTGAGTGAATCATTGCTCTGCTTAAAGTAGACCGAGGAACTTGAGAAGTAATAGGTTGTAAAACATATCTAGAAAATCATTTCAATAATAAAAATCCATAAAATATCCATAACTAAAAGGTATTATTCAATTATAAAGAAAAGATAAAAAAAAAGGAGATTGATCAGAAATGAATTTAATTAGTGGAATTTTATCAGGCGTTTTAGCAGTTAGCGGTGGATTAGGAATATCTCAGTTTGCGGAAGAAGATACTTCAAATCAAGATTCAGTAATCCAAGAGCAGGCCATTGGTGTTAACCAAAGGTCAGAGATGATGGATGCAGACGAATTTGAAAATATGGAGCTGGTTATGGAAGATGGCGTAGTCAACTTTGGACAAATGAAATCGCATATAAGTGAAATGCATCCCGAATTAAATAATCAGCAACTCAGAGAACATTACAAAGGAATGCATGGGACCGGTGGCTCTTCTCGAAGCAATAACTTTAGCGGCATGCATCAATAAAAATATAGCAGTTCAGATTGACTCAGATGATTATTTTGAATACCGTTAAGTAAAAGATAGACTTGAATGAATTTAACTAAAAGCCAATTTCTTGATGATTTCATTTTAAGAACTATCTATTGTCGATAAAAGAGGAAAGATTAGAAAGTCGTATGATGTATTTCAGCGGCTTTTTAAGTCTACATAGACTACCTAAGAGGTAGTCGAGGATAGTAATCAGGTGGATGAGTATTTTGGAGGGGAGACAAATGAAAGTTAAATATATAATTACTTTTTTATCAATGTTAGTCTTAATTATTATTCTTTCGGGATGTCAACAGCCAAATGAAACGATCGATACATCTGTGGAAGAGGGCATCAGTATCCTTGATATCCCAGATCCTGAGAAAAGCGGTAATGTAAAAGAGTTCGACATTGTTGCCAAAGAATCAGAGTGGGACTTTGGTGGCAACACAGTGGCTGATGTCTGGACCTATAACGGGACTGTACCAGGAGAAGAAATTCGGGTTCAGGAAGGTGACTTTGTTCGAGTTCATTTAAAAAATGAACTTAACGAACCAGTTACCATCCATTTTCACGGTGTAATCTTACCCAATAAAATGGATGGCGTTGCAGGAGTCACACAAGATGGCGTGCAGCCTGGTGATTCTTTCACGTATGAATTTTCAGCAGATGATCCCGGAACATATTGGTATCACTCGCATCAAAACAGTGCTGAACAAGTGGATAAGGGATTATATGGCGCATTTATCGTTGAACCCAACAACAAGGTTTATGATTCTGAATACACGCTTATACTTGATGAATGGAATATGGGACGGAATAGTTCAGGTGGGATGATGGGCGGAATGATGGGGGGATCCAGCGGCGAAATGGATACGGACATGTTGTATGGCAGCTATACCGTGAATGGTAAAATAGGGCAATATATCGAACCGATTGAAGTCTATGAAGGTGAAGTGATCCGCCTGAGATTTGTTAATGCCGGCTATCGCAAACATCTGCTAAGATTTAATGGAGAACAGTACCGCGTGGTCGAGATTGACGGCAACCCTATCTACAACACAACTTATGGCTCGGGTCCTTTAGAAATAACGCCTTCTGAACGTATTGATATAGAAATCAAGATCGATAATACAGCAGAATGGCAAATAGAAAGTGTAGTTAATAATGAAGCTGCTGAAGATATGGTAATAAATGTACTGCCCAAAAAAGTGGATGATGATCAGAAAGAAACGGTAGAGATTGAAGAAGAGTCAGAAAATGGATTGGTATATATGGATCCGATTTTTGAAGAGATACCAACCCCTGATATCGAATATGATATGTTTTTAGGTGCCAGTATGGGAATGGGCATGGGCAATAGCACCTTTACAATTAATGAAGAAGTTTTCCCTGATACAGAGTCGATCGAAGTTGAAGAGGATGATATCATCAAGGCAACATTAATTAATGAGAGTCAGTTCGATCATCCAATGCACTTGCATGGTCATTATTTTCAAATTATAGCAATAAATGGCGAAAAATTAGATAATCCCATCGTCAAAGACATGATCAACGTCGAACCGGGAGAGTCAATTGAAATCGTGTTCCAGGCGGATAATCCGGGGGCGTGGGCATTCCATTGCCATGACCTTAACCATTCAGCTGGTGGGATGATGACACTATTGGAATATCAAGGTTACTACTCGCCTTTTGATATTCATGAACGTGAGAATCAGCCTGAGTGATCAGTCGTTAAAGAATAGGTTCTTTAAAACAAACGAAAAAGTCTTCATATCTGACTATGAATCAGTGAAATACGAGATGAATAATGTTAAGTATATGATGATTTTAACGAGATTTTAAAACTGCTGCCGTTAGTGAGTTCAAGTTCACTGACGGCAGCAGTTTTGCGAATTTCACAAATAAACAATTGGCTCTATAACCGATGAAGATATACAGCTCCATATCTTCTCCACAATTCTGTTATATACTATTTTTATAGAATAACAGGAGGATGAATGGAAATGAAAAAAACATAAAATAAATATAAGCTCTTTGATAATTGGCGTAATAGCAGGATAAGTATATTGAATAATAAACTAGTCAATGTATACGCTCATGGGAGCCGAGACCACTTATTTAACATGCACTACGCAAGTGAATATCAAACGATGTTTAATCATATAAATGTCTTTCATGGAAGAGACGTTCAATATGTGCCCATTGCTCAAGCCGTTACTGAGTGACGTCAGTTTCAGATATAAAGAGTTGAATTATAATAATGACAGGAACATGAACGTTTGTTTTTTTGACACAATAACTCTTAAATGGATTGATCATTTAGGTCCATCCTCAAATATTTGCATTACTATATTAAATAGATTATTAAGGAGATTATTCATATGGTAGAACTTTTCAGTATTGGTCATTTCAGCATTTATTTGCTAAGTGTGACGAGTGCATTAGGCATGATCATTGGTTTGCTGCTCGTTCAAAAGGAAGGTGAGCGTAAACGGCTAGATAAAGATAAGTTGATGGATTTAGGGCTGTATACGGTCCTGTTTGGAATTTTAGGTGCTAGATTAGGTTACATACTGTTTTTTAATTTTGACCATTATTTAGAAAATCCTCTGGATATATTTAAGATCACTCAAGGAGGATTATCTATTCAGGGTGCGATTCTCTTAGGCGGGACGTTCGCGTTCTGGTATATGAAAAAGAAAAAAATGCCTATCTGGAAAACAGCAGATGCAATCGTTCCGGGAGTGATTCTAGGTCAAGCTATAGGTCGAGTTGGCTGTGATGTTTTTGGCATACCGATGAGTCGGAATTGGCCATGGGGTGTAATGGTAGGTGGTGAATTACTTCACCCAGCTCAGCTTTATGAAGTAGCATTAAACTTTATGTTGTTTTTAATCATATGGAGAAGAAGACAAAATGCTAAATTTGATGGAGAGTTATTCTTTATATATATAATAGGATTCGCTTTCAACAGGTTTATTGTGGAGTTCTTTAGAACGAATCCTCAGGCACTCGGTTCGTTAAGCGTAGCTCATGTTATGAGTTTAGTGATTGTAGCCTTAGGTATACTTCTCTTATTCTTCATGAGAAATAAAAATACGAATGGTGTAGTCTCTAATGACGATGAAGCCATCTTAAATAATGCATTAGTCTATGGAATCATAGCTATAAGTTTTGTTATTTCGGTGGTTTTCTATTATGGTATTCATTTTATATATAGTCGGTAATTAAGGAGGAATGAACATGGAAACAGTTATATTTATCGTCGTTATGCTTGTAGGACATATGCTTATGATGTATTTTATGCCGGGTATGCATGGTAGACATGCTCATACAGAAAGTGATCAAACAAACAATAACTCATTAGAAAAAGAAAACAAACAGCTAAAAGAAGAAGTGTACGAATTAAAATCAAAAGTAAGACGTAACGAAAGATGAGGACAGCATTGAAGCAAAGAATTATAAAAATCTCAGGATTTATTTTAATTTCATTTTTTGTTTTGTCGTTATCGATTGCTATTACGATCAACTTCATTCCTTTATATTCATTTGATATAAATTATTTAA
>NZ_LSRN01000090.1 GCF_001885615.1 Alkalibacterium sp. 20
GAGTAGTGTTCAATCTTTAGAATAGCAATTTGAGACCGTTTTGAATAAGATAAGTGTTTTCCCTTACGTGCTGATGTGTTATCGTTAGAGTGCGTCATGTGAATTCATCCTGTCTATTGAGAGTTAGCGGTAACTTCAATATAACATGAAATTCACATGGCGTTTTTTATATGTTAGCCTAAGCGGCTAACTTCATTATAAAATCCAGCATATTTTTTTTTCTTCTAACGTATCTATCTCTAATTTAACAGGAAATAATTCGGATAATAATTTTCTTTTCTCTTTTTCGTTTCCTTCAATAATTAGTCCGTATGTTTTTATATTCCTAATCTGGAGCTCATATGGAAGTAGTCGTTTATTTAATTTGTCTAAATCTTTTGTTATTGTACTTCTGCTTACATAATAATCTTGGCTTAACTCTTTGATTAAAATAAGACAATCGCTTGATAATAATCTAATCAGCAACTTATTTTGCCGTTCCTCTGTAGGCAATACTCTTACTTCCTTAGATTTTACATAATTCAAGAATTTTTGTTTCTCTTTTTCTTCGCCTTGAATAAACATACCAATTCCCGGTTTTTTTATTAATGTTAAACCATATTCCGTTAGTATAGTATTTGCAGAAGATAAATCATTTCTAATTGTTTTTCCCGATACTTTAAATTTTTCTGCCATTTGATTAATGGTAACTGGCTTATCAAAATGGAGTATACTCTCTAATAATGCATGCACTCGGTTTATAAGATCACCTCTTTGTTTTTAAAAAAACAGAAATGGCTATCTGTATTTTACTCTTGTTTTCACAAGTTCTGTATACTCTTCATTTAATTCTCTATTAGGATCGTATCCTATTACTTCCGGCAAGAAAATTGCGATAACTTGCAAAACAACTGTAATATTTATTGATGAAGCTGTAAATTTTTGATAATCAATATTAATAACATTCTCGCTAGGGTTTACTTCTTTACAACTGTCAATTACTAACAAACGTTCTACTTTCTTTTCAAGATAGGTACTTGTTAATAAAGCCTCATTTTTCCCCTCTTCCTCCGTCTGGATTAAAATTACTGTTGATAGAGATGATATCGTACGATGAAAACCATGAGAAAATTCTCCAAGTTCACTTACACTTGTTGGTTTTCCAAGGGTTTCAAGTATCTTAAGCATTCCTTCTACTGCTGACCCGTAATTAGTTCCGTATCCTATTACTAATAAATGATTAATAGCTGCCCAATCTTTATGTTTTTCTAACCAATTAAGTGTTGCAGTAATTGTTTTTGGTATCGTTTCAATACTAACATTTAATTCTTTGAGGAATTCATTAAATGTTTTATCTGATACATTACCCTTTTCTTTTGCTATATTTATTGCAAGAAGTTGAAGCAATAGCAGCGAATTAATGTATCCTTTTGTCTTAGCATTACAATCTTCCAAACCACAAAGGAAATTCAAGTAATAATCACCTTCTTTTTGTACTGGAGTAGCTTCTCTTTCTGTAATTGTCAGAACTTCAAAATTTAAAGATTTAGCATATCTGATACTTTCAATTGTGCCAGAACTCGTTCCTGTTTGTGAAATAGCGATAACTAACGTTTCATTTGCATTAACGTTATCAAAAGTACTAAATTTAAACTCAGTCGGTGTATATGATTCTATTGACAGTTTGGAATATTTCTCAAAAATATTCTTTGAAACTAACGTAATATTAAGTGAACTACCTGACCCAATAAAAATTATCTTTTTTAAAGCTTTTACATTGTATTGCTTAACAAAATTTGGAATCTGACTATGATTTATCAATTCTAAAGCACGATCCGGTATCTCTTCTAAATAATTCCACATAACACTTTTTTTCATCTCTATCTTC
>NZ_LSRN01000091.1 GCF_001885615.1 Alkalibacterium sp. 20
TAATGATATAATGAAAGAAGATTTATTTGTAAGTAAAGAAAATAGGCTTGAGGAGCATATTGATGTTAGATAATATAAAAAAACAATACTTAATAGATTTAATTGAAAATGATAAACCAATACCAACTGAATTTAAAAGTGACTTATTTCCATTCATAAAAGAAGAGTATGAATTAGTCTATTCTGGTAAAATGAGAGAAGAAGATATATTAGGTAATGAAGATGGAACCTTCCCATTACCTTTACAAGTAGAAAGAGTGTTTAATAAGAATGGATTTGAGTCATTTGAAGATGATTGGAAAAACATGATTGTTTTTGGAGACAACTTGCAGTTTTTAAAGACCATTTACGAAAACAAAGATCCATTAATTAAAGACAAAGTAAAAGGTAAAGTTAAACTTATTTATATTGATCCACCATTTGCAACTCAAGATGAATTTCAAAATCGAGAAGGTGCAAAAGCTTATAATGATAAAAAGCAAGGTGCTGATTTTCTTGAGTTTATAAGACGTAGATTGATACTAGCAAGAGAAATACTTGCAGATGACGGAAGTATTTACGTACATTTAGATCAAAAAATGGGACACTATGTTCAGGCTATAATGGACGAAGTTTTCGGTAAAAATAATTTTGCAAACGAAATAATTTGGAATTATGGAACATATATCGGACAAACAAAAAATAATTTCCCACGAAAACATGACAATATTTATTTTTATAAAAAGGGAATAAAAAATAATTTTACTCCTCTTAGAGACGAGAACTATGAATCAGATGCAAATTTTAAAAGATGGAAAAAGTACTTTAATGAAGAAAATCAGATACGAGGAGATAACTATCCAGCGGAAGACTCAAAGTTTAATGGATATGTAAAAAGATTTAAGGATTTACATGGAAGAAAACCTTCAAAGAATTCGGATATAGTATTAGAAGTCCAAGGCAAAGTGATTGATGATGTCTGGTACATTCAATCTGTAAATCCTTTTGCAAAAGAGAGAATCGACTATCCTACACAAAAACCTGAAGTATTGTTAAAAAGGATCATTGAGGCTTCTACTAATCCTGGTGATTTAGTTCTGGATTTCTTCGGAGGGTCTGGAACGACTATGACAGTTGCTGAGAAATTGGGTAGAAAATGGATCACATGTGATTTAGGGAAATTATCTTATTTCACAATGCAAAAAAGATTACTTAGTATTGATGAAACAAAGGATCTACAAACAGAAGAAATTTATTCTAAAAAACCAAGAGCATTTATGACGAGTAAATTAGGGATGTATGATTTAAGAGAAACTTTAAGTATGGAATGGAGCAAGTATCAGGAATTTGTCTCTCAACTATTTGAATTCAATATCAAAGAAACAATTATAAATGGTGTCCCTTTTGAAGGTAATAAAAGAAGTTTTCCAGTGAAAGTTTTTAATTATGAAAAATTCAAAGAAACTTCTATAGATTCAACTTACTTAAATAATTTAGTTAATTCTCTAGGAAGTAGTGCACCAAGTCGAATATATATAGTAAGTCCATCTTCTAGGGTGAAATTTTTAGCTGACTACGAAGAAATTGAAAATACACGATTTTACTTCTTGGAAGTTCCTTATGAGATGATTGAAGAACTTCATAAAACTCCATTTGTTAAGTTTAGACAACCTAAAAGTAAATCTAAAATTAATGCAATTGAAGAAATGAAAGGATTTCAGTTTATTGATAAACCAGAAGTTTCTTGTAGTTTAATAAAGGATGGAAAAGATGTTAAGTTTAT
>NZ_LSRN01000092.1 GCF_001885615.1 Alkalibacterium sp. 20
CTAAAGTAGTAAAAAAAGACCCGCATTTGATGTTAGATTCTTAGCTTTAAAATCAATTTTATTAATCATAATTCAGACCCCTTTTCACTACTTTTGTTACTATTATTTTACTACATCGGGGGTGTCAAAAGCAGATAATTCAACATATTTTTGTGCTTTTTTTCTTTCACCCAATGGGTGAAAGGTGAATTTTGAAGGAACCCATTCATACTATGGCTTTAACGGTGCTTTTCAATTTGTTGACGTAGAATTTAGGTTATATATAATTCCAATTACTTTTTATTCTTTTTTACATCGCTAAATGACAAGCCTACAATATATAATATTGTACCTAGAAAAATTGCTGCATTTGAAACTGACGTTCCAAATATATGAGTTAAAACTATTACAATTGCAGAATATATTAATGCAGCTAGAAAAACACCTTTTCTAATTCTAACCAGTCTCTCCCAGTCATATTTTTCTCTTTCGGGTTCAAGTATCTGGTACTCGAAAAAAATGCTTTTTGATGTTCTTTAGAAATTAAATTTAGAATGACTGTGAGTACAAGGTGAGTGAAAAAAATAACACAAAACATTTCTAAGGTACCCATGGTTCCTAATTCAAAAAATCCTGACATACTAATTAACTCCACTCTTATTTTCAGATATTTTATATTATAGATATGATTCCTTTCTGACTAGCTAACTTCGCAGGAAAATAACTAAATATCAATCCATTGGTTAAGAGCACACCTGAGCTTTCCTCGTGTATTATTATGACAAACTCAGTCTATGCTGTACGACACATGAAATTGGATAAAATCGTGTATCGAGAATAATGGGAAACACCAAACGAGTGTAAAGATATCTTTACTTAAATTAGGAGGCTCAATTAATGAAAGTGATTAACCATATATCAAATAGTAATCTTATCTTGAAATTTGAATAGAATAACTCATAATTAAAAATAGCCAAGGGGAGATTTTTATGAAAACAAAACAAATGTGGGATAATTTTATAAAACAACATTCAGAATATACGAATAGCAGTTACAGTGCGTGGAGGTATGGAGCTCTTGTTGATCAACTAGCAGAATTGACTGTGAAAAATATCAAAACGGCTACAGCTTCTGCTTATGAATTATACGCAGTAGATAATGATCCATTGCCACAAGTAAATGATTTTAGATAGCAATGATGAAGCTGTTTGCATAACTAAAACAACCAAAGTTTCGATTGTTCCGCTTCTCGAAGTTTCTGAAGAACATGCCTTTAAAGAAGGAGAGGGGAGATAGATCATTAGATACATGGAGAAAAGAACATACTGAATTATTTACACAATGGTACGAAGAAGTAAATCTTGAGATTCATGATAATATACCAGTTGTTTGCGAAGAATTTAAAGTGGTTTATAAATAATTTTTATATATAAACACACTATTTTATATAAAATCATGTATCGATGACCTTGTTTTAATAAGGATACTTTTTCATGAGACTTAGTAAAATCAGGTAAAGAGATTTTTTAATAAAAGAAGGAAGAAAGCCACTTGGCTTTCTTCCTAAATGAATCTATGACCAACACTATGTTTGACAAAGAACCTTTCTTAGCGTGTCTAGTTTATAGGTAGTAATTCAAATTCTCATTTTTTTCTTTATAATCATCATCACGATGAATATTATTAGTAATATTGCACCCATAAAAGTAGTCAATCCAGAATAAAAATTAAAATTAGTAATTTCAAAATTATTTTGTGAAACACCATATAA
>NZ_LSRN01000093.1 GCF_001885615.1 Alkalibacterium sp. 20
ACGTTACATTACAATTAAGTAACGTTACTTTATAATCGTTTTATATCAATAAAAACATAATTACAAACACTATTTTAATACATATATCTTTATCGGTTTTCAGGTGTGCTAGTCAAATGGATCATACTTAACCTGTTTTTTTAGTGGAAAAACATGGAAGTAACTCGAGTCCCCAACTAGTTGCTTTCATTAACGCCTTTTTCTTCGAAAGTGGTAAAATAAAGTTGAAAAATCCCTGCGATAAAATTTATTCAATCTACTCTTACTACCTTTCTTTTACTCCATGTCATCCCCACTGTACTATTTTTTAATCCCAACTTAATCAATCGATCCCTCTTACACTATTCAAAGATAGCCAACTTATTCTAAAACATAGGAGGTGCAGCGGTAAACATAACTAACTATTACCGGTGAACAGTCAGTCAACTAGTTACTCAGGAGGTTAACTAAAATGAATAAAAAAATGAATAGATCTAAAATCTTGCGGTTTTCTGTCGTCATATTATTTTTAATTGGGCTGGTTACCTTGACTGGAAGCGTTTCGGCAAGGACACACATGGGTTTCCATCAGGCTCGACAAACGCTGGAACAAGGTTCAACTATAGATGGCCCGGGATTTTTTTCGGGCGACTTCGTTCAAGTTGACGGAGATGTAGATGGAACGACTTTCGTTTCCGGTAACCAAATTCAAATAAATGGTGACATCAATGGATCGCTGTTCGTTGCCGGAAGATCAATTCAGATCAACGGTGAAATAAACGGCAATATCTACGGTCTCGGTACCCGCATCCAAATGAGGGGCCAGAATGAAGGAGAAGTTTTCTTCGCTGGAGAAACGATTACTATTGAGCAAGATGCCGAACCAGGAAGAGACATGTTCATTGCCGGAATGGACGTGATGCTTGAGGGTGATGTTCCACGCCACCTATTCGCAGTCGGGGAGTTTATTACATTAAACGGAGCAATCGGTGGAGATGCTACTATAAACAGCGAATCACTAATGCTTGGTGATTCGGCTTCGATCGATGGGAATCTGAGTTATGAAGGTCCCGAAGAAGCGGATATGTCCCCCACTGCCACAGTCGCCGGTCAAACGGAATTTAATCAACGAGATACATGGGATATGGCATGGAATTGGAATGTCAGCCAGCAAGAAAGATGGCAATTCAGGTTGTTATTTGCCTTATGGAGTATCCTTAGTGCACTGGTCGTCTGGTTCATGATCAAACTACTCAAACCACTCTTTTGGATCGATAATGCACTACCAATCAGTACTAAACCGCTTCTGACCTTAGGCTTAGGGGCATTAGCACTCATCGCTACACCCTTTATACTGGTGCTGTTGATGATTACCCTCATCGGTATCCCAATGAGTTTTATACTCGCAATGCTATACGGCATTGCTCTGTATATTTCAAGAATTATTGTGGCGTTATTTATCGGAGCTTCGATATTCAGGTTATTCGGTAAACCGAATTTCGACAACGAATTCCTGCTCGTATTAATAGGTCTGTTTATTGTGGAACTAGTGATGCTGATACCTTATGTTGGCTGGATCTTCGGATTCTTCATTGTGATCACCGGTCTGGGTGCCTTGATTCTCTCCGGTCGCCAAACGACTGGTGTGGAAAAATCTATGTTCTGAAAATAGTATCAGCTTGAATAAACATCATCAAAAAAAGCCTCACTCATTAAGATTGGAGTTAACTCCAATCTTAATGAGTGAGGCTTTTAG
>NZ_LSRN01000094.1 GCF_001885615.1 Alkalibacterium sp. 20
CGCACTTCGTTAGCATAAAACTAATGAAGTGCGTGTTTTTATTTTATTAGTTTGTAACTACCTTTTAACATATTTTAATGCGCACAGATATAAGAGAATCTCTCTAGAACTCGATAACATTCATCACAACTAAAATATTTGTGATGATAATTAATATCGGGATAGATATTATTGTTCTAAACAGAAAGACTTTGACGACATCCCAAAAGTTCAAACCGATTTTAGTTTTAACCAAGATCATACCGGTTTCAGACATGAATACTAACTGAGTGAAGGCTAAGACACCGATGAAGAAACGTGCAGCTTCACTAGTAGCTCCACTTATAAACAGAGCGGGTAAATACATGTCAGCAAATCCTGCAACGGATGCAGGTGCCATTTGCGCTGCCACTTCTGTACTGTATCCTATCAATTCATACATAGGCACTAGAGGAGCACTGATGATATCAAAAAACGGCGTATATTCGGCAATAATTAATGAAATTGTTCCTATGGCCATAATAATCGGTAAAAATCCGACGTATATATGAACAATATTCTTAAAGGCATCAATAATCGTAGGCATGATTTTAGTTTCATTTGCCTGTTTTATAGCAGAATCAAAAGCATGTTGAAGAGTCGTTTTATCTTCCGGGATTTCAACTGATTTAGGCGTTTTCCCTTCATAATAACTTGGTTCGAATTTTTTAAGCGGTAAACGCGCCATAATAAAGGCAATGATCAACGTCACTAATAGAATAGAGCCATAAAAAATAGGGAAAATGCTACTGAACCCTAACTCTTCAGCCACGGCAGCCGCAAAAGCAATACCTACAACCGAAAAGCTGGTTGCTATGATGTAAGCTTCTCTTCTATTGTAGTACCCTCTTTGATACTGTCTATCAGTTACCACTATACCTATTGTACCGTCCCCTACAAAGGAAGCGATCGCATCGATCATTGAATAACCCGGTACTCTAAAAAGTTTCACCACAATAGGGCCTAACAAAATACCGATAAATTCAACAATACCAAAATGAGTGAGCAGTGGAAGTGCAAGTATCCCCACAAAGAAAGTTATGTAAAGTGTGGTCAACAGTCCGCCTTCACCAGCCATGAGCCCTCCAGTATTGGGATCCAGTATGAGTCTTGCAAAATCGTAACTTTCAAACCAATTGTTTAAAACCATGAGATATAAAAATGAACCGACAATTCTCAATACTACATTAAAAGCAGAAGCCTTAAACATAGCATTGATGAACTTATTTTGCGACGTATAGAATATGAATACAACAGTCGCTATTAACACGACCCATCCACTTGCAACTGTAAAGGCAAGGAATTCATCTAGAATATTATTTTTAACAAAATCAATGATATGAGATAACATTATTTTACTCTCACCATTTATTGTAAAGGGTACTAGAAAAAATACAAACCCAAAAATCGATAGAAATATGAACTTCATTTTATTTATCACTTATTAAAACCTCCATTGTTGTCGTTTATCAGAATAGCACATAAAACACTGTATTACAATTATTTTAAATCACCGATTAATTCATATAATGAAATAATCATGTATAAAAAAACTTTATTTAGATTAAATAAAAAAATCTTTTTATTGAAATTCAGTATCTGACATCATTACACTTTCGCAGCTTAAACACTTTAATAACAATCTTTTTTTTTGTTAATTCTACTAAAAAACTACCTCAATTAGTTTTATAT
>NZ_LSRN01000096.1 GCF_001885615.1 Alkalibacterium sp. 20
CGCTAGAACCGATATTATTCGGTTCTAGCGGGCTTTTTATCGATTAGTACAATCAAGAATAAAAATAAGGCAGATCACTAGCGATTGCTGGATAAGCGAATACCATATCTGCAAGATCAGTTGCTGTAATTTTTCTATTGATCAGCAGGCTGAAATGATTTATTAACTCATCCGCCTCATCATTCAAACAAGTTGCACCCACCAGAAGACCAGACTCTTTATCTGTAATCATTTTGGCTTTTGATACGGGTTCATTTGTTCTAAGGTAACTAAACCAGGTGGTCGTGTCTAGGTCTGAAATTTCATATTTATTCCCGTTATTTTTGGTCTCTTCAACCGTTACACCTACTTGAGCCAATTTCGGGCTAGAAAATACAATGCTTGGGACGCTTGGATAGGATAATGGCTCTGTAGTCTTCTCAGTAAGCAGTGAAACGAGGTAGCTGGCTTCCAGACTTGAAACAGGAGTCAGTTTTGGTTGTTTTTTAGAAAGGACATCTCCGATAGCAAAGATAGACGGGTTACTTGTCTGTAGGCGGTCGTCCACTTTGATACCTCTTTTATCATATTCAACTTTGACCTTGTCCAGTTTCAGATTTTCTGTATTTGGTATTCGACCAGTTGTGCCAAACACTAAATCTGTGGCCAACTGGAAACCATTATTGTCGGTTAAAACATAACCAGTGGATTTTTTCTCGATCTTTGTGACACCAGTATTTAAATGAAATGTTACGCCCTTAGCTTCAAGTTGTGTCATGACTTCTTTTACGAATTCCTGGTCATATTCCCCAAGTGGTTGGTTGTTGTGCTGTATAACATGAACGTCTGCTCCTGCAGCATTAGCAATAGCTGCGAATTCAAATGCAATATAACCCGCACCAATAAAAGTGACGGTATCTGGCATTTCTGGAAGTGAAAGAAAATCATCACTCGTAAGGAAATGTTCGTACCCCGTAATATCAAGTAAGTTGGGACGTGCTCCTGTTGCAATGACAAATTGACCGGCTTCAAGCAAATCATCATTCACTTGTATAGTTAGCTGATCCACAAATTCGGCAATACCAGTATATGTCTCAATACCAGCCGATTTCAAGCTTTCTTTACTTTGTTCAGGAACGGGATCAGTGAATGTTTTTTTGAAAGCCATCAAGTCTGGCCAGTCGATCTCAGGAACTTTATTTATTCCTTTTCCCATCAAATGCATTGCTTTGTTTCTAACCTCTACGGCAGAAACTAAAACTTTTTTTGGGTCGCACCCTCGGTTTGGACAAGTGCCTCCCCACAAATCTGCTTCCACGATCGCTACTTTTTTTCCGGCATAAGCTAATCCAAAAGCAGTTGATTTCCCAGCAACACCACTGCCGATCACGACAACATCATATATCTTTTTCATTAAGAATCATCTCCAATTTTTCATATTTTTTATAACTCAAAAGAGAAATATTTATATAAATTAATTTTGTAAATTTCAAGTTTAAGTTAGCCACCTAGTTTACCAAATGTATCTTTGCTTAAAATAGTAGTTCTTTAATTGATTAACGTAAATGGTCATAGTTATTCGTTAAGCACTATCGCGCTTAGGCCACTTGGGACAAAGAGCGGAGAGCATTGGCAAAACACCTATGAGGCGTTTGATAACCGAGTATTTTCCGTGGGTAGTCATTCATCCATTG
>NZ_LSRN01000097.1 GCF_001885615.1 Alkalibacterium sp. 20
AAAGTATCACTTAATTCTTTTATACTCAATCCATCATCTAGAAACATTAGAATATAATTTTCAAGTTCTTTAACCGTATGCTTACTATTTGAACGCATAAAAAACGCCCCCTGAAGTAGTTTACTTTTTTAAGTGTCTACTTTAGGGGGAGCATATCATCGGATAAGGGCTTTTAAATCCTTTTTTTTGAATTATGGCCATCATTCATTGTAATCTTAAGAAGTAGACTATTTAATGAGAGGAGATCAAACATGAAATTAAAAGACAAAGTAGCCATTATTTTTGGCGGGACATCTGGAATCGGAGAAGCGACGGCTATGGCCTATGCGAACGAAGGAGCCAAAGTTGTTGTGAGTGGCCGTAAAGAACAAGACGGGGACCGTATCGTTAAGGCAATCAAAGCTAACGGTCAGGAAGCGGTATTTGCGAAAGCCGACGTGACACAAGCCGCTGAAATAAAAACCGTCATCGATAAAGCAATCAAAGTTTTTGGACAGATCGATATCTTGTATAACGGCGCCGGTATTCACGACAATTACAAAACAGCGGTAGAAATGGAAGAAGACGAGTACGATAAATTGATGGCGGTGAATGTGAAAGGTCCTTATTTGGCAACAAAAGCGGTCTTGCCTCACTTCATAGAACAAGGCAGCGGAACGATCGTTAACGTCGGCTCACAGGCGACGCATGTGGCTGGACCTGGTGGTTCTGCTTACGTCACATCCAAGCATGCATTGGAAGGCTTCACGAAACAGTTAGCCTATGATTTCGGTGGGAAAGGAATCAAAGCCAATCTGATTGCGCCAGGGTTTATTGAGACGCCAATGACGGAAGGAATCGAAGACGAACGTCTAAAAGATATCCCTGCTAAACGAGCAGGTAAACCGGAGGAAGTGGCGGCGCTCGCCGTTTTTCTGGCCTCAGAAGATTCTAACTATATGCACGGATCCACTGTCACCATGGACGGCGGCTGGGTCGTTGGAAGATAAAGAAATGACTATTTATTGATTTTGGTAGGGAGAAACTGACCTCAGTCAGTTTCAACACCCTTTGAAAGGTATAAAAGAATCATACTCGCCACTGGGGCGAGTATGACCATTATTAAGAGCTGGATTGTGCCTTGGTATAGTTACTGTGATGAATAAGTGCCTACTCAGTGACTGAATATCTTGAGTAAGGAGTAGGGTGTTTGCTTAGTATCTGCTCAGTGTGTTGTTGCTAATGAGCGGGCACTGGAAGTCGAGTCAAGGGCCAACTCCAAAATAGTGATTCTTCCAGTGGTCACTTAATAATTCCCAAGTGATTACTCAAACAACAAAGGTTCTTCAGTGGTAAATGATTTTCATTAAAATCATTGTATTTGAAGAAAGTCTTCAATCTTTCTCACAATAATCTCTTTTTGATGAAGAAAGACGGAAGCCGTAGAGGCGCATTCAAGTAAGCGCCCGGTTTATTTTCAATGGATCAAACGTTCAATAAAGAAAATGCGAGAAAATTAATGACAGAACTCACAGAGTTTACGAAAACCTTTATTTACACCAATCTCGAAAAAAATTATATAATCAAAGATAATATAGTCGGTAGAATAATATCAGATTTCAAATAAAGCTTTATTTATGCAGCTAAATTTGTTAGACTTATCACATAT
>NZ_LSRN01000098.1 GCF_001885615.1 Alkalibacterium sp. 20
TAAATAAGGGAGGGGTTATTATGACCTATGCCAAATTTAAGCGTTTATTTGACTTTATATTCGCTTTTATATTATTATCCGTCAGTTCCCCATTTTTTGTGCTAATTCCTGTACTTATAAAAATGGAAGATAGTAAGGGGTCGGTTATTTTTAAGCAGCAGAGGATAGGGGAAAACGAACACTTATTTACACTGTATAAATTTCGCAGTATGCGAACAGAATTGTATAAAGAGGAAAGAAGACTTACGGACACAGAACGTATGCTCCGTATAGGTAGATTCATCCGTAAAACTAGTCTAGATGAATTACCTCAATTAGTGAACATATTAAAAGGTGAAATGAGTTTTATAGGCCCCAGACCACTCTTAAAAGAATATTTACCTTACTATACTGAAAGTGAGAAATTTAGACACGATATTAAACCTGGAATTAGTGGATGGGCTCAAATCAACGGCAGAAATAATGTGACTTGGGAAGAGAAATTCTCTTTGGATATCTATTATGTGAAAAACATTTCATTGACTTTGGATGCCAAGATATTTTTCGTAACAATAAAAAAAGTGTTGTTAGGTAGTGATATAGTAGATGATGTCGGACTTGAGAATACGCAAACTTTAGTAGACTATCGTTTAAAGCAAAACAATCTATCTCATAATGAATCAACTAGAAAATAGAGAAGGAGATCAAAATGACTAAGAGAATATTATTATCCACAGCACATATGTCGGGAAACGGAAAAATATACCGATGAAGCATTCGAAACATTCAGTGGGGAAATTTCCGTAGTCAGACTCATGTATAAGATACCCATAGTCTAAATGCTTACGACTATATAGGGGTGAAAGGGTAAGACGTTCGGTTTTTCTGAAACATTTAAAAAATAAAGCAACAATTAAAGAGTAATACTCTTATTCTAGGACGTAGTTTTGATTTGCACGATGGTGTGCTGATTGAAAGCGAATAGATTATGAGTATTGCTCTTTTGGTTATCAATCAATCCGGTTAAAGATTCAATTTTTTTATTATAGAAGATTCGAGAGTGTTTGTCGCGCGGTGGTTGTAAAAGTATAATTAGATTTAAAAAGTTACACCTGCGATTATAAAATCAATTGAGATGTTTCACTTTTCAATTGACCAACAATCTATTAATATGAAGTTAATCACTAAACGTTTAAATTCAAAATAGAAAGAAGTAACCATTATGGAAGAAATAACGGACCAGCTTAATATGTATCAGTTATTAACCGTATTCGATAGTGTGTTCTCGCCCTCGCTTTCTGAAGATTCAATCGATTTGAAGCAATATGCTGAAAAACTTATAAATGATGCTGTCACATACGTCGCAAAAGAAGATAACGAGGTGGCGGGCTTCATTACCTTTTATGCGAGTGATGAGAAGCTGGAACATTCTTTTATAACATTGTTGGCAGTTTTACCAAAATATCAAGGAAGAAAAACAGCTCAAGCGTTGATTAATCAGTGCGTTCAAACGACTATCACGATGGGGAAAAAGGAAATAAAATTAGAAG
>NZ_LSRN01000099.1 GCF_001885615.1 Alkalibacterium sp. 20
TGAATTACTACCTTTAAACTAGACACTTAAAAAAACGATATTATGCAGTCCATAGAAGATGGTCCCGATAAGCTACGGGGGTCATCTTCTTTAATTTTTTTTGATAACGATCATGATTATAAAATAAAATATACTCTTCTACCGAATTCCACAAATCCTGAAGAGTTTCATGTCTTTCAGAAAGGACGACGTCCTTCATATGACCGAAAAAAGACTCCATAGGTGCATTATCCCAACAGTTGCCTCTTCTAGACATGGATTGAATGAATCCCATTTTTTCAACATTTTGCTGGAAAGTCGGATTAGTGTAGTGGAAGCCTTGATCAGAATGCAAGTACCTTTCTGTCTCAGGAATATCTTTTGTCACAGATTCTAATTTTTCCAATGTTCGATAGACCAAATCCATCTTTAAAGAAGAAGAGAAATGATGTGCAAGGATTTCTCCTGTTGCGCCATCTTTCACGGCTGAGAGATAGGCCATTTGTCCCTTACCGTAAGGTAAATATGTAATATCAGTGAGTAATACTTTATAGGGCGTTCCTCTATCAAACTCACGATTTACAAGATTCTTCTTAGTGTGGTGTTCTTGTGTCGCCTTCATCATTTTTTTGTAAGGTTTGGCTTTTCTAATGGGTGAAATGATTCCATGCATCCGAAGGATTCTTCGGATTTTCTTATGGTTCATTACGATATCATATTCAGCTTTTAATGCCATCTTTATTTCTTCTACGCCACATTTCTTTTTCTCAATATAAACTTGATGAAGCAATTCAAAATCGTTGCTGTCCTGTTCATATTTTTTGTAACGCATCTCTTCATTGTTCGTCCAATAATAATAGCCACTTCGACTTACTTCCGCTATTTCACATAAATGCTTTACCATTCCTTTAAGGCTATATTCTCTTATGATTGAATCAATCAGTTCATACCGCTCAATGATTTTCAGACCGTTTCCTTTCCCGTTCTTCACGCTCCTTTCGTGCAGCTCTAATTTTTTTACTAAATCTAGATTACTTTCTAGATAAGCTATACGTGCTTTTGCTTCTTCCAATTGGTCCTCGATAGATCCCTTTGATTGTGTCCCATTGCCACGTGTTTCGTTATGAAAACAATCTTCTCCTTTTAATTTAACACTCTTTTTCCAACGGCTCACACAGTGATGAGCTTTTTCTTTGCCTACAAGATTTTCAGGTAGACCAGCATTCTCAAAGATGACCGTTGAGGTCATTCCACTTCTACTTTGCTTTACTGCTTTAATTTTAAAAGCAGGTGAATAGGTAATGCTTTTTGAAGATACTGCTTTTACATTAGGATTCTTTTGCAATATTTCTATTTCATATTCTGTATATAATTTTTTGCTCATCTGAGAAACCTCCACTTAGAAACTATTCTATAAAAGTATAACGAAAATAACGTAAAAAAATAACCCAAAAACTAAAACACTCTTTTTTTGAGTGTCTAGTTTTTGGGTAGGGGTTCA
>NZ_LSRN01000100.1 GCF_001885615.1 Alkalibacterium sp. 20
TTCCCAGACTCAATAACCATCAAATTTGAGGTTATTGAAAACAAAAAGAGAATAAATAACAGCTTGGAAAAATTCCTGCAGTTATTTATTCTCTCATTAATATCGATTCAGATTACTTTGTATCATTTACAGCCAGTGACTGACTGCGTTTTTTTCGGAATTTTTTCTTTGTTTTATCTAACCATGATTTCATTTTAGCAAAAGCGACATAAAAAACAATACCGACCAAAATGCCTTTAATCAGGTTGAATGGCACAACAGCTAGCATTAAATAAGTGCGCATCGGTCCCACATCAAATCCCATAACAGCCATATATGCTGGGGCAATAACTAACCAGTTCAGCACCGACATCACTACTGTTAATGATAGCGTTGAACTAAAAATACCGACTATTCTATCTTTTAATGTCGCGCCATATTTTATTAGTATGAAATAAATAGGCAATGTATAAGAAACAGTGGCAATAAATGCGGCTGTATCTCCGATTGGGAAGCCCATTTCCCCACCTTTTTGTGCGTAAGATAGCAGTGAACGTATAAAAGCAATGGTAATGCCGGCAACAGGGCCATAAACATACATGCCGAACAGTACTGCTAGATCACTAAAATCAACTTTTAAAAAGGGTGAACCGGGAAGGATCGGGAATGACAACATTGAAATGACCCATGCTAATGATGCTAACATAGCAACGCCAACTAATTTCTTCGTCTTACTGTTTGACATAATAAATCCTCCTGAAAGGATTCATCCTACTGAGGGTGAACTTCTCTGAACACGACTATGCCAGTGTTACCAGAAGTAAGAGGATAAAAAAGCTCTGTTTGTCCCCCTACTTCAGGTGACAAATAGAGCATGAGACCGTTTTATCTTCAGTCAAAAAGCTCCATCTTCTTTATCCAGACTTTACTGTCGGTACTGGAATCGAACCAGTTCAGCAATTTTAATCGCTCGTGGACTTTACCACCGGTCGGGAATTACACCCTGCCCCTGAAGATGAATCATATATTATTTTATTTTCAATTTAATTATACCGTTTGGGTTGAGCAAGTCAAGTCTGTCTCAGGTTACGAGGTGAAGTACTTAGTTTTTCAATCTTCCTGGTTCATAGGTATATGAATAATAAAAGAAGAACCTTCATTGATTGATGACTCAACTTCTATAAATCCTCCATGTGCTTCAACAATATTCTTAACTAACGATAAACCGATTCCTGTTCCATTGGTATTAGATGCGTAATTATTTCGAGATTTATCCGCTTTGAAAAAACGATCAAAAATATAGGGTAAATCATCCTCTGGAATTCCTGTACCAGTATCTTTTACAATCATGACAACCTCTTCAAGCTTCTCTTCTTTAAGCAATTGAAGCGTGACTATTTTATCTTCTTTATCAGTCATGCTTGTGTGTCTGATTGCGTTGTTGATAATATTGACAAAGACTTGGTCCATCTTGTCTTTATCAATCATTTGATGAACAGTTTCTTTAGGGGTTTCCATTTGGAGTGATACTTCCGCATCGCTTGCCATATTGTCAAACCGGAATAAGAGGTTTCTTAAATAACTGTTGAGATTGACTTCAGATTTTTGTAATTCAATATAGCCGGCTTCCATCCGAGATAAATCAAGCAACTCGTTTACCATTCGATTCATTCTTTGAGATTCATCTCTAATAATTTGAGCCATTTCTTTCTTCTCTTCAACACTTTCAGCAACATCATCTAGTATCGCTTCACTGTAGCCTTGGACCATAACTAGCGGTGTACGTAATTCATGTGAGATATTATTAATGAAATCTACTCTCATTCTATCTAATCGATGTTCTTTCGTTAAATCTTTAGTCGACACGACCAAACCTCTAAGTTCACTACTGTCAGTTTCCATCAGAGGTAGTATGGTCACCACATAAAAGGTTTCTTCCATTTCAATGGTAAACTCCACCGATGTTTTATTATTGATTACTTCATTTAATTTTAAATCAACATCAACAAATTTATCATGGCTCGAGAAGTTAGCTTCTTCAACCTGGTATTGAGTTAAGAACAAGTCTCCCACAGGGTTAGATAATAACAACGTTTTATCAATATCGTAATATATAATGCCTGTTTCAACGTTTTCTAAAATATGGCTTAATAATTCTTTTTCTTGCTTAACAACGGTTCGATTCGTTTCAAGAGAATGCCCCATTTTATTCATAGCCATTGCAAGTTCAGCTAAGTCATCACGACCCGAAATAGGTAGCTGGTGGCTGAAATCATCTCGAGCAAAATCAAAAGCTATGTTCGTCATAGCATTAATAGGCTCCGAAACATTACGCTTTAAGTACATATAATAGTATAAGGCAGCTAAAATATTGGCAATAATCAAACCTGTTAATAAATAGCTCATGCGTCTTTCTATATTAACAAGAAAGGACAGATCTCCAAAAGAATAAAACAGAGCATCTTCTCCGTCGATTTCTGTAGGTTGTATATGAAAAACATGTGGAACGTTTGTTTCATATTCTTCCAGTAAATCAGAACGGATTTGTACACGCTCGCTAGAATCAAGGTTGTCCGTGACTCCTGGTTTATTTTCCATAATTTCTTTCTTTTCTTCTGCAAAAGGTAATAGCCATTCGTCGTCGTTAGGAGTATACGTATCATCCAGTAATAATGCAAAGTTTATATGTGAATGGAAATCATTGATTTCCTCGATATTTTCCAACAAAAAATGTGGATTCGCTAATGCAAGGCGCTCCACATTTATAATAATCTGTTCGTATTCATTCATATAATTATCTTTGATTTGTTGAGAATAAAAGACACCATAAAATATAGTCGTAATGACGAAAGATAACAGGGCAATTCCAAACGTAATGAGCCAAATTTTGATTGCCACTACATTTAATTTCATACAATTACTCCTCTTCGTCATCAGGATAAGAATTCAATTTATAACCTAGACCCCATACTGTTTCAATCATTTTAGAAGCGACATCTGATTCTTTTTTAAGTTTTTCTCTTAATCTTTTAACGTGTGTATCCACTGTTCTTAAATCTCCAAAAAATTCATATTTCCACACTTCTCTGAGTAATTGTTCTCGACCAAATATTTGATCTGGAGAAGACATTAGATAATGGAGCAGATCATATTCTTTTGGAGTTAAATTAACCGGCTGACCATCGGCAGTGACTCTTCTTGAGTCATTATCAATTTCTAAATGAGGTAAAGTCAACGTGTCTGATATGTCCCCATTAGTGCCATTTGGTGTATCACTTTTGGTGCGTTTCAATATAGCTGCCACACGCAAAACTATTTCGCGGGGACTAAATGGTTTGACGATATAATCGTCAACACCTGCTTCAAATCCCTGAATGCGATTTAATTCTTCTCCTTTAGCTGTAAGCATCATAATCGGTGTTTCTTTTTCTTTTCTGATTTCTTCAGCTACTTCGAGCCCGTCCATTTCTGGCATCATTACATCTAGAAGAATGAGATCATAATCATTTTCTAAAGCCATTTCTAATGCTTTTTTTCCATTTTCAGCCTCTTCGATACTGTAGTCCGCTTTTTCTAAATACATTTTTAGTAGTCTTCTGATTCTATCTTCATCATCAACTACTAGCAATTTCTTTTTGTTGTCTTGATTAGTCTCTTCAGTCACGTTTAGACACTCCTCTAATTCATACTTTAGTCATTGCTAGTATTAAACTTTTTCAGCAAAGCTCGTATATAAAACTATTATAACGAATGAAATCTGTTTCTGCCAACATATCCACTCTTAGGAGTTATTCCTTTACAAGTTCTTTTAGTTTGTTTACTTCAAACGTTTTAAGTTGACGCCATTCTCCCGATTGAAGACCTTCTGTTGTTAAAAAACCATATTTATCTCTGTTTAATTTTTCAACTGGAAAACCAACTGTTTTAAGCATTTTTTTCACCTGATGATTTTTGCCTTCATGGATAGTCAATTCAACCATGCTGATATTTTTTCTAGGATCGATATCGATAATTCTTGCTTTGGCAGGTCTTGTTTTATAATCATCTATATTCAAACCTTTTTCTAATTTCGAGATGGCCCCTTTATTAATCAAACCTGTCACTTTAGCAATATATGTTTTTTCGATACCATATTTTGGATGGGTCAACTGGTTAGTCAGTTCTCCATCATTTGTTAATAAAAGTACGCCAGTTGTATCATAATCTAAACGGCCAACCGGATAGATACGCTGTTCGATATGTGAGAAAAAGTCCACAACTGTTTTTCTTCCTTTAGGATCATCAGCACTTGAGATAACACCTCTGGGTTTATTTAACAGGAAATATAGCTTTTGTTCTTTACTAATAGGCACACTGTTTACTTCAATAGAATCATCATTACTCACGTTTAAACCCATCTCGGTAACTACTTTGCCGTTCACTTTTACTCTGCCTTCTTTGATCAATTTTTCTGATCCTCTTCTAGATGCTATTCCTGCATGTGCCATTACTTTTTGTAAACGTTCCATAATAATCCCCTTTAAAATTCTAATTCTTCGCTAAACAAACTTTGGTTTTCTGTTTTTTCTTCAATTTCTAACTCTGGTAGTTCAGTTAAATCATTTAATCCAAAGTAATCTAAAAAATAATCTGTCGTTCCGTAGATTACAGGTCGACCTGGCGCTTCAATTCGGCCAATTTCATGAATTAAATTTCTTAATTTCAGTTTTTGCAAACTTGAGGATAACTGCACTCCCCTGATATCCTCTATCTCCATCCGAGTAATGGGTTGTTTATAAGCAATAATAGCTAATGTTTCAATCGAAGCTTTACTTAACTTTTTTGTTAGAGGAGATTTTGCATAGTACTCTATTACTGCTGAAAATTCTTTTTTGGTAACTAAACGATAGGTTTCAGCCGTTTCTATTAATTTCAAGCCACTGCTTTCTTCATTTAAATATCGTTCTGATAGATCTTCAAGGCATACTTTAACATGGTCAGGAGTGGATTTAGTTAATTGAGCCAAGTCGTATAGCGTTATTCCTTCTTCACCAGCCACGAAAAGCAAGGCCTCGTATGTAGCAAATTCATTCATTTTGCTCACTCAATCCTTTCTTTCCCTGTCGTACACTAGATAAATAAATTTCGCCAAAACTTTCAGATTGCTGAATTGTCACTTTATTTTCTTTGATCATCTCTAATAAGGCTAAGAACGTGACAACATACTCTTTTTTTGTCGGTTTAGTGAACAAAAGTCTAAAAGGTACTGCTTGTATGCTCGAGAATATCTTTTTTTCCAACCATTCTATTTTTTCATTAACTGTAATTTCTTCTAGATCAATCGTGTTGGGATTAGGATCCAGCCATTCTTTTCTTTTTAACAGTTCACCGAACGCTCCGATTAAATCACTTAATTCTAACTCCTCTGTTTCCAGCGGTATGAACTGTTGCAAGTGTGTTAAATCCTCGTGTGGTTTAGAAAAATACTGTTCCCGACTTTCTCGGTTTTCAGTTAATTTAGTTGATACATACTTGAATTTCCGATATTCCAAGAGTTTTTGTTGTAATTTTTCAATGGAATCCTCTTCGACATTAAACTCTTCACCCTCATCTTCCCAAGATTCATTTCTTGGAAGCAGTAATTGACTTTTTATTGACATAAGAGTTGCCGCCATAACTAAATATTCTCCAGCCACGTCAAGTTGAAGCATCTGCATGGCATGTAGATAATTTAGATACTGTCCAGTTATTTCTTTGATCGGTATGTCGTAAATATCAATCTCCATCCTATTGATAAGATGGAGCAGCAGATCAAGTGGTCCTTCAAAGATATCTAAGTTAACTTTCCATTTATCACTCATTCAGTTTCCTACTTTTTATTGTCATATTAATTAACTAAGCCTTCTGCCACTTAGTTAAAATAGATGCTGTTTCCAGTGTTCCAACAATTCGTTTTGGTGAGCATCGTTTTGACAGAGCATTTAGCATTCTGTATGCCATGCCTTCTTCACGATAAGACGGGTTCACTGCGATATGTCTTAAAAGGACCATTTCTTCGTCTTCTTCAATGCCGATAACGCCAGCCAAATCGCCTGTTTCTTCACTTTTCCATAAGAAAAGCTGTCGATTGTTTTCTTGACTGTACCATTCCATTTCTTTTGTTAGCCGACTTGTTTCTTTTAAATCAGGAACGTAAGACAGTAATCCCATCGTTATTTTCTGATAATCAGCTTTATATATGACGAGCATGAAAGTCCTCCTGTTTTATTACCAATTTTCGATACTATTTTCTAATTTCAAAAAATCTTGAACTGTTTCTCTCTTGATCGCTAAAAAGTCTTTACCCTTTTCTACGAATACCACTGCAGGTCGGGGTAAGCGATTATAGTTGCTCGCCATAGAATAACCATATGCACCGGTACTAAATATAGCTAAAACATCTTTTTGATTAGGTCTAGGTAACGTAATATCCCATATCAACATATCTCCACTTTCACATGCTTTTCCGGCAATGGATACTTTTTCTTCACTACCCTCATTGACTCTATTTGCCAATACTCCAGTATACTCAGCTTGGTACAGTGCGGGTCTTATATTATCCGCCATCCCTCCATCTACTGAAACATATTTTCTGATTGCAGGAATGTTTTTCTGACTTCCTACCGTATACAAACTTGTGCCAGCTTCTCCTACGATACTTCTACCTGGTTCGATCCAAATTTCTGGGAGAGCTAGTTCGTTTAGCTTGGCGTGTTTTCTTACGGCATTCATTATGGCTTCAGCGTAGTCATCTAAAGGAAGTGGTGTATCTGCTTCCGTATAGCGTATACCAAAACCTCCACCAACATTGAGTACGTTTAAGGTAAAACCAAATGATTTTTCCCACTCTTTTGCTTTTACTAAAAGTTTTTCAATGACCGCTTGATACCCATCGACTTCAAAAATTTGAGAACCAATATGAGCATGTAAGCCAATACTATTAATGTTTTCAGCTGAATTTATCTTTTCAATTGCCTCTTCAACTTGTCCTGAGGCTAAGTCAAATCCGAACTTGGAATCCGCTTGTCCTGTTGTAATATACTCGTGCGTGTGTGCTTCCACACCTGGCGCTACACGAATGAGAACATCCATTACTTGATGATATTTATTCGTTAATTCTTCAACCATATCAATTTCATGAAAATTATCAATTACTATGCATCCAATATTTTCTGAAATAGCGGTATTTAATTCATCGTATGATTTATTATTGCCATGAAAGTGAATACGTTCCTTAGGAAATCCAGCTTGTATAGCCAAAAATAGTTCTCCGCCCGAAACAACATCCAACGATACATCTTCTTTTGCTAATAATTCATATAATGCGAGCGACGAAAAAGCCTTACTGGCATAGGCAACTTGCGTTTTGTTTTCGTAATTTTTAAACGCCTCTTTAAACGTATTGATTTTTTCTTTTATTAAAGAAATATCATACACATTAACAGGTGTCCCATATTTATTAACAAGGTCTATCGTATCCACACCGTCAATGACCAAATGATTGTGCGTATTGATTTCCATATTACTCATTAATCTTTTACTATAATTATTTTTATTCATCATTTCCCACTTTTCTTATAAGTTAATTGTTCACAACGAAAGAAATTCATTCATGACAATCATACCTATTTATCGAGTAAAAATCAAACGGATCATGATTTACAAACAGAAAAAGAGCGAAAGTGAAAAACTTTCGCTCTTTTTCTCAACATTCAACTATAAATTTGAAATGACTGATTTTACTAAAGATTTGAATGTTTCTCTTACCCGAGTGGTTACTGCTACCACTTCATCATGATTTAAACTCTCCTGCATACCAGCAGCATAGTTCGTTATACAAGAAATTCCAGCTACCCTAAGACCGGCATGATTTGCCACTATTACTTCAGGAACCGTTGACATTCCTACTGAATCGCCACCCAATGTGCGTATCATGCGAACTTCTGCAGGTGTTTCATATGTCGGTCCGGACATACCCATGTACACACCTTTTTGAACAGTAATATCGTGTTCTTTCGCAACATCTTCAATTATACGCTGGTAATCTTTATCATACGCATTACTCATATCTGTAAATCGTGGTCCTTGAGTATTATCGTTTGGTCCATGTAATGGATTCTTCCCTATCATATTGATATGATCAGTGATAATCATTAAGTCTCCTGGTGTAAAGTTCTTATTTACACCACCGGCAGCGTTTGTAACTATAAGTGACTCAACACCCAAAGCTTTCATAACTCTAACAGGAAAAGTCACTTCTCTCATTGAATAACCTTCATAGTAGTGGAAACGACCTTGCATCGCTAACACTTTTTTTCCACCTAAATCACCGTAGACCAATTGGCCCGCATGACCTTCAACGGTAGAAACTGGAAATCCAGGTATATCTTCATAAGGAACAGCTATGGCATTATCAGCTTCATTTGCTAGTTCACCTAATCCGGAACCTAAAATCAATCCGATTTCAGGCATTTCAACTCCCTTTTCTCTTAAATAAACTGTTGCTTTTTCAATTGCTAGAGTATAATTATCAGTCATTCAGTCATTCTCCTTTTATGATTTATTTTAACTTATTCAAGAAACTTTTGCCGAATCCGGTATCTTTGACACTAAAATTTTCTGCAATCGTAGCACTGATATCTGCAAATAAACCTTGAGATAATTCTTCACCTTTTTCAAACTTAGGTGAGTAAATTAAAACCGGTACGTACTCTCTTGTGTGATCAGTTCCTGGCGCTGTCGGGTCATTCCCATGGTCAGCTGTAAGAATCAATAAATCATTCTCTTTCAAAGCATCATAAATTTCTGGTAAGCGGCCATCAAAGTTTTCCAATGCATCTCTGTAACCTTCTACATTCCTGCGATGACCGTATAGTGCATCAAAATCAACTAAGTTGGTAAAGCTAATTCCATTGAAATCTCTGTTCATCACAGCAATTAACTTATCGACACCATCCATATTTGAGTTTGTACGTAAAGATTCTGTGATACCTTTCCCGTTAAAGATATCGTCAATCTTACCAACGGCAATCACGTCTTTTCCATCCTCTTTCAGGAAATCTAATACCGTGTCTCCAAAAGGACTCAATGCATAATCGTGACGGTTACTGGTGCGTGCGAAATCTCCCGGCTCACCCAAGTAAGGACGAGCAATGATGCGTCCAATCATATAAGGGTCTTCCTTTGTAATTTCTCTAACATACTCACAGATCTCATAAAGTTCTTCCAGAGGAATAACATCTTCGTGTGCTGCGATTTGTAATACAGGGTCTGCAGACGTATAAACAATTAAGTCTCCAGTTTCCATCTGATGTTCACCGAGTTCATCAAGGATCTCAGTGCCCGATGCCGGTTTATTACCCACAATTTTTCTTCCTGTGTGTTCTTCGATTTGCGTTATTAAATCGTCCGGGAAGCCATCTGGAAACACTCTGAATGGGGTCTTAATATGTAGTCCCATTAATTCCCAATGACCTGTCATTGTATCTTTCCCTACTGATTTTTCTTCCAACTTAGTATAGTATCCTTTAGTGGAATCAACTGGATCAATACCCTTTAATTGAGCAATATTGCCTAGACCGAGTGATTGCATATGAGGAACATTTAAGCCTGCTTCTTCAGCAATGTGCCCCAAAGTATGGGCCCCTTCATCATTGAATGCTTTAGCATCCGGTGCTTCACCAATGCCTACAGAATCTAAAACAACTAAATGTATACGGTCAAAATTCATAATTTTTTTCCTCCTTATATTATCTCTTTATATCAGAATAAATGAGTGCGCTTAATAATGCAAGAATGGCGCTGTATTTAGCACTTTTATGAAGAATAATTTAGACTTTACTCATTTAATTTATTAAGCTCTAGGATGATAAGTAGAATAAACATCTTTGAGTCGATGTTTGGTAATATGCGTATATATTTGTGTTGTTGAAACATTCGCATGACCCAAAAGTTCTTGTACAACTCTTAAATCTGCCCCATTTTCGAGTAAATGTGTAGCAAAAGAGTGCCTCAAAGTATGTGGAGTTATCGATTTTTTCAGCCCCGCTTTTTGAGCATGTTGTTTTATTTTTTTCCATACGCCTTGTCTGCTCAATGGTCTCCCACGAGAATTCAAAAATATGACGGAAGTCTCTTGTGAAGCTTTCTCTAACAGTTTAGGTCTCGTTGTCATCATATAATAATCTAGCCACTTACAGCCCATGTCACCTATTGGGATCAATCGCTCTTTGTTTCCTTTACCAACTATTTGTATAAGTTTCATTGATAAATGGACATCATTCGTTGTCAGTTCAATTAATTCTGTTATTCTTAATCCAGTTGCATACATCACTTCTAAAATAGCACGATCTCTTATTCCTAAGGGTTTTGTCGTATCCGGTGTTTGCAACAATTGATCTATTTGCTGCATGGATACTATTTTAGGTAAGGAATCTGCTTTTTTTGGTGTTTTCACGTACAACATAGGGTCTTCCTCTGCGTATCCTTCTTGTTTTAAGTACTGGTGAAATTTTCTGACACTTGAAAACATACGAATGATCGTATTATCTGCTTTCTTGAGTGCTTTCTGCTCACTAAAATAATCGAGAAGGAGATAGCGATCTATCTCCTTCCACGATTTTATTTTATTTTTATTGAGATAATCAATATATTGTCCAATGTCTCTTTGATAACTACTGATTGTATTGTTTGCTAATCCTTTTTCGATTTTCAAAAAGACAATATAGTCATCAAACGGCTCAAGATTTAACATACAATCATCCTCATTTAACCCAATTGATTCTTGGTACAATCGTTGCATATACCATGGAAAGTCAATCTATGATCTTTCACAATAAAACGATATTCTTTTTCGATTTCCATTTCAATTTCTAAAAGCATATCATTTTTCACTTCTTCGATTTTCCCACATTTCAAACACAATAAATGGTGATGCTGGTGTTTATCTTCATTCATATTCAAATCATAACGAGCGATACCATCTTGAAAGGTTAGTTTGTTGATAATTTGTAGTTCCGTTAAAATTTCAAGTGTTCGGTAGACAGTAGCTAATCCAATACCTACGTTCTTGGACTTTACTAAAAGATACACTTCTTCGGCACTTAAATGATCTTTTTCTTTTTCAAGTAATACTTCAACGGTCAATTCTCTTTGAGGGGTTAATTTAAAACCTGCCTCATGTAATTTTTTCTTGATAACTTTAAATGAAGAGTCTAATTTTTTCATGCTGAACTCCCTTAGATTGAATTGATTCCTATTTATAAATTGATTATACATATTCCTTATTAGAATAAGTATAAAATAATATGATCAATGTCTCAACCTAATTCTTAATCTTCTAAAGGAATCTCAATCAATTTTGTTCCAGTTTCGTCTTGTGTGATTAGTCCTTGTTTCATTAAGCGACCGATCGCCCGCTTGAATTGTCCCTTGCTGATGTTAAACTGTTTTTTTATTAGCTCAGGATCCGTTTTATTGTGAAAAGGAATGCTATGGTCTTCAGAACGTTTCAACATTTCCAGTAGCATCAACGCGTCGTCATCAATGACTTCATGAGCTCTTGGTTGCATAGAAGTATAGAGCACACCATCTTCTCTTAAACCAATGACTCGACCGGAGACCTCTTGACCTAATCTCGGCTCCTTATCCTGCTCGCTAGGATGAACAAACAGAATATATTTATCTTCAGTAATGACGTAAGTGCCCGTTTTTTTCAAATGAAAAACAGTACCCATGACGTTTTCATTTTGCATTTTTTTCGTGCCTTCTACATAATCTTCAAAGAATTTTTCTTCATCAGCTAAATTACCCCAGATACGGTCTTTGTTGTCTACTTTTATTGAAAGGTAAAGCTGGTCTCCTTCTTTAGGCCAAAGGCGTCCTTCAGCGGGTAAATCATCTATTGACACGACAACATCCTTATCTTGCCAATCAACGTCTACAAACACACCTAAAGTCCGGTTGACTTTAACGACTGTTCCCCATCCAAATGTCTCTTTATTGATTTCGGGTATAACTGTAGAAAACACTGCCTGATCTTGCATATCGATATAAACAAACCCTTTTAAAGTATCTCCAATAGCTATATCATCTTCTGAAAGTACTTTATAGGTTACCCCATTTTTTTGAACAAATGCTTCTTCTTCATTCTTATCCGTAACTATGGCTGTTATTTCTGTTGCTAAATCTTTATTCATGTTAATCTCCTTCTCATTTCTAATTATTATAAAATAAAAAAATGAGACAATGATTGAATGTCATTTCGAAGATGCTCAAGAACATCAATCCTACGAATTCTATCAACCATTGTCTCATTCATAACTTATTTAACTTTATTTAATCTTTTAATTAAATTGCTGTTGTTGCGCCACGGTAGATGATACCACGACGGGCATCTACAGTAATCAATTCGTCTTGTTCAATTAATACTGTTGCATTTTCAGCAGAAACAATAACTGGGATTCCCATTGCAATACCGATAACGGCTGCATGTGAAGTTAATCCACCTTGCTCTACTACGATAGCTGCAGATTTTTCAATAGCTGGAAGGTAATCTTTATCTGTACTCTTAACGACTAAAATGCCGCCTTCAATAGCACGTTCGATTGCTTCTTCAGCAGTTTCGGCTACAATAGCTTTACCTATAACTGATTCAGAACCGACACCTTGACCACTTGTTAATTTTGATCCAATTAATTGAATCTTCATAACGTTTGTTGTGCCACGTTCTCCAACTGGAACACCAGCAGTAATGATGATTAGGTCGCCTTCTTTAGCAAATCCTTTTTCAACTGTTGTTTGAGTAGCTAGATTGAACATATCGTCAGTTGAAGCTGGTTTCCCAGTAACTGTTGGTTGTACGCCCCATTGTAATGCCAAACCTCTAGCAGTTTCATCACTAAATGTAACAGCTAGAATATCAGCTTTAGGTCTGAATTTAGAGATCATACGAGCGGTATGTCCTGATTCAGTCGCAGCAACAATAGTATGAATATTTAAATTCTTAGCTGTGTGTCCAACAGCTTGTCCAATTGCTTCCGTCATATCATTTCGGTCATAAGCTTTCAGTGCGAAAGCATCCTGGTTGATTAATGCTGCTTCAGTACGCATAGCAATGTTATACATTGTTCGTACTGATTCTACAGGATAATCCCCAGCTGCTGTCTCACCAGAAAGCATGATAGCATCTGTTCCATCAAAAATAGCATTGGCAACGTCTGATGCTTCTGCTCGTGTTGGACGTGGATTAGCTTGCATAGAGTCTAGCATTTGTGTGGCAGTAATGACTGGTTTACCAGCATTATTACACATTGCAATCATACGTTTTTGAACGATCGGCACATCTTCAGTTGGAATTTCCACACCTAAATCACCACGAGCGACCATTAAACCGTCAGCAATCGCCAAAATCTCTTCCAGGTTATCGACACCCTCCTGGTTTTCGATTTTAGGAATGATTTGAACATGCATTTTACCTTGTTTTTCTAGAATTTCCTTGATGTCTAAAACGTCAGATGTACGTCTGACAAAAGAGGCAGCAATAAAGTCAATATCATTTTCTAGTCCAAAAAGAATGTCTGAACGATCTTTTTCAGTTAATCCCGGTAAGTTAACAGATACGCCAGGTACGTTAACACCTTTTTTATTTTTTAATACGCCTGTATTTTGAGCTGTTGTGACAATAATACCATTGTCACGTTCGATATCAGTAACCAACAAATCAATTAGTCCATCATCTAATAATATGCTTGTACCAGGTGTGACATCATTGATCAAGTCAGTATAAGTGACTGAGAATTTCTCTTTAGTTCCTTCAACCTCTGACATTGAAATCCTTACTGTTTCACCTTTACTCAAAGTGATAGCGCCGTCTTTCATGTTGTGGGTTCTTATTTCAGGACCTTTAGTATCCAACATGATGCCTACCATTTTACCGGTTTTTTCAGAAGCTATACGGATATTTTTGATGCGATTTAAATGTTCTTCATGATCACCATGTGAAAAATTCAAACGGGCAACGTTCATTCCTGCTTCAATTAATTTTTCTAGAGTTTCTAACGATTCACTTACCGGACCTATGGTACAAACAATTTTAGTTTTTTTCATACTTTAACTCTCCTATTTTAATATTTTTTAATATAATGATGACTTAAAGTTAAGGACCTGCGTGAACTACATCGGCACTGAATTACCGAGTTTCTGGGAACACCCAAAACCTTGTCCGCATAGTATTTCAACTTGCAGACGAAGGTTTAGGCTGGTTTACCATGGCTCGTTCCGAGCCAAAAGTTTATTTTTTAGTAGATACAGACTTTGCTATCGTCATTAACTAATAGAAATATCATGCCAAAACCAGGTATCTTAATTGAGATTCATTCCTCAGTTACAACCGAGGGGTTTTGTCTCTGACACTCACTATCAAATTAATTAGTTTGAAATCTCTTCGTTCAGTTTATATAAATCTAAGTTAGGTGTGTGTTTCATATTGTCAAGCGTTTCAACAATATCTCTCACAACAAGTTCTTCTTTATATAAAGCGACGCAAACTCCGCCATGGCCTTCTTTTAATGCTTCAACAGCTTTAGCTCCAAGTTGAGAAGCAAGCACTCTATCTCTAGCTGTTGGCGATCCGCCTCTTTGGACGTGACCTAACACTGTTACTCGGACATGGAAATTATCGATAGCGTCTAGTTTATCAGCAAATTCTTTACCGTCCATTACTCCTTCAGCCAAGACTATGATGGAATGTTTCTTGCCTTTTTCTCGACCTTCACGAATATTTTCTGCAACAGCAGTGATATCAAAGTTTTTTTCAGGAATGATGATCTGCTCTGCTCCGCTAGCGAGACCCGACCATAAAGCGATATCGCCAGCATCTCTTCCCATTACTTCAATGACAAATGTACGAACGTGAGAAGTTGCAGTGTCTCTGATTCTGTCCAGTGCATCGAGTACCGTATTGATAGTTGTATCGAATCCAATAGTATAATCCGTTCCAGGTATATCATTGTCAATCGTTCCAGGTACACCCACACATGGGAAACCATGTCTAGAGAGAGCTTTAGCTCCTCTATAAGAACCATCTCCACCTATAACAACTAACCCTTCGATACCGAAACGTTTGAGTTGTTCAATGCCCTTCAATTGACCCTCTTCTGTTGCGAATTGAGGATAACGTGCAGAATACAAGAAAGTTCCTCCACGTTGAATCATATCTCCAACATCTCTCTGTGTTAGCTTTCTAATATCACCAACTACAAGTCCGGCAAAACCATAGTTCACACCGTAAACTTCCATACCTTCGTAGAGAGCTTTTCGGACGACAGCCCGAATAGCTGCGTTCATGCCCGGAGCATCTCCTCCACTTGTAAGAACTCCAATTCTTTTCATCTTATGTCCACCTTCAATGCAAATTTTCTTTCCACACTCACTAAAAGATCTAGCAAAGATATGTAAAACACATTGAGCAAAGAATATGCTCTTTACTCAACTAACCTTAAATCATCATTTGATTACATACATCTATTATCTTATCACTTTTTCTCCTGATTGTCTTATAAAATACAGACATATAGTTAAATTTTTAAAAATTATTTCAAAATTACGTTATTTTCACCTAAGATGTCTTCAATTTTTTTAATGTTAGTTGTTTCCTTGTTTGAATTGTACTTAGGCTTCAATTTTTCTTTCCTATCTGTCGCCTGATCATATACTATCACTTCGACCGTACCGATTTCACGCTCTAATATTTTTAATATTTCAGAAAATAGATTGGCTTGTTGTTTTAGATCTTCAAATCTCAAATATAACTGATGCTCATTATCCATTTTCAACTGTTCAGGACTTTTCATGCTCGATACTAAAATGTTCCATTTGTTTTTTTTGAATTCCGCTTTACCCCGTACAATAAAGATACCGTTTTTGACTAATTCTTTTGAGTAATTCCGATAAACATCAGGAAACAAGACGCAAGTTGCTTCTTTTGAAGCATCAGTAACCTCTAAAAAGGCCATCGGTTCACCTCTTTTAGTCTGGATTTTTTTCACTTCTTGAATAGCGACAATGTACGTATGTGTTTTATTATTTAATGAGTCACTTAGATAGATAGCCTGATTATTGTTTCTTGTATCCATATATTTGTCTGTCGGATGACCAGATAAATAAAAACCAGTTACTTCAAATTCCTGCTTCAAAAGTTCTTCTATACTGTACTCTTCTTTATGGTGAATTCTTGGTGCCAGGGATTCAAACAATTGAATATTCCCATGACTCATATTTACACTGTTAAGTATTGACTCTAATGAATCAATGAGTGTGTGACGATTCTGTTCTAATCGATCAAAACATCCCGCATAAATTAACGGTGTTATCGATTGTTCTTTTCTCCATCTTTCATCAATTCGATTAATGAATGACAGTAAGTCTTTGAACTTCCCCTGCCTTTTTCTTTCATATAATATATGTTCAATAAAGTCTTTTCGGACACCTTTAATTGAGTTGAATCCAAAACATATGCGTTCATCAATTACTTTAAAGTTTTCTTCACTTTGGTTAATATCTGGATGAATAAGCTCAATGCGTCTTTGTTTGGCTTCCAATAAATATTTAGTCAATTTCTCTTTATTATTTGTTGAAGCTCGCATTAGCGAAACAAAAAAAGCGGCTGGATAATGTGCTTTAAAATAAGCAAGTTGAAAAGCTAATTTTGAATAAGAAACTGCGTGAGAGCGATTAAAACCGTAATCAGCAAATCGTTCGATATGAGCGTATATACGCGTAGCCACATCTTCACTATAACCTCTATGCTTGGCACCTACAACAAACTGTTTGCGTCCTGCATCTATTTCTTTTTTGATCTTTTTAGATATAGCTCGCCGCAAAACGTCAGCTTCTGCTAAACTATATCCTGCTATTTTTGAAGCTACCTTCATTACTTGTTCCTGATAGACCATTACTCCATTTGTTACTTCAAGAATATTTTTCAAATCCTCATGGATATAATCAATTTTTTCAGACCCATGTTTTCTTTTAATAAATACATCGATTTGTTCCATTGGACCTGGTCGGTACAAAGCATTAACGGCTACAATATCTTCAAAATCTGATGGTTGTAATTTTCTTAATACATTTCTTATGCCACTGGACTCAAATTGGAAGATGCCGTTTGTGTCTCCGCTTTTGAAAAGTTCAAGCGTCTTTTCATCATTTAATGATATCGTTGCAAGTTTATCTCTAACAGAACCCTTTAGTTCTGAAACATTCTTTAAACAGTCAGCAAGAATAGTTAAATTCTTTAGACCTAAGAAATCCATTTTTAATAGTCCTACAGTTTCAATGTCATTCATCGTATATTGAGTTAACGGCATTGATCCATTCCCCTCTTGAAGAGGCGCAGTTTGAATTAATGGTTCTCTTGAAATGACTACTCCTGCTGCATGTGTGGAAACATGTCTTGGAAGTCCTTCTAAGTTTAAAGCTATCTTAAATATTTTTTTATTTAAATCACTTTGATTCACTAATGTTCTTAATTCTTCTGATTCTTTGTAAGCTTTATTTAAAGTTATTCCTAATGAGCCGGGTATTGTGTCTGACCATCGCTTGAGTTCATTCGGTGATAAACCGAATACTCTACCTGTATCCCGTAAAGACATTTTTGCAGCAAACGTTCCAAATGTTGCAATTTGGGCAACATGCTCTTTCCCATATTTATTTAAAACATAATGAAGGATACTGTCACGTTTATTATCTGGAAAATCCAAATCAATATCGGGTAACGTATATCTCTCCTCATTTAAAAACCTGTCAAACAAAAGTTCATACTTAACAGGATCAACATCCGTGATATTTAAAAGATAAGAAACAAGTGAGCCCGCGGCTGATCCCCTACCAGCTCCAGTCACTATTCCACTCTGGTGAGCATACTTCATTAAGTCCCAAACAATCAAAAAATAGTCTGCAAATCCCATCTTGATTATGACTCCCAGCTCTTTCTCAATTCTTTCTTCATACTCATTTGAATGATCCGGTAATTTATTCTTTAACTGATCATTAACAAGCTTCGTCAAGTATTCTGCTGAATTCAGATTCTGGGGAGTGTTATATTGCGGTAAAACACTCTTCCAGCTCAATTCCAGTTGAATTGATTCTGATATTTTCACTGTATTAGTCACTGCTTCAAGCAGGTTGTTCTTTGAATACCATTCAATTTGTTCAGCTTTTTCCTTTAAATAATAGAAGGATGAATCACTTAACTGTATTTCAGAGTCTATGGTTGTTTGATTCTTTATCGCTTCAAGCACTCTTAGCGATAAAGAATCATTTTCCTGCAAAGAACGGATAGGTTCATTTACAACCAAAGACACATTGAGATTTTTAGAGAGTTGCTTTATCTCATCTACCACTTTTTGATTGCTGCCATTATAGTATATTCCTAAGAATAAATCATTGAAATTCTGCTTAAGCTCTATCAGTATATTTTTTCTACTACTTTCTTTTTCCAGTAGTATATTTTCAAGACTTTCATAATTTATAATACCAATTAATTGAGTAGAGTACGATTTCATTATATCCATTGTTATTTTTTTTTGATTGTATTTAATTAAACTTGATATAGTTAATAAATTTTGATATCCTTCGGCGTTCTTAGCCAGCAAAACAACGGACAACGCCGTTTCCGATTCATCATTCTCATAAATATCCACTGTAATACCTAATATGGGTTTAATGCCTTGCTCTTTAGCCTTTAAATAGAACTCTACAGCTCCATGCATGACGTTTTTATCGGTAAGTGCCATGCTATCATATCCAAGACTTTTAGCTCGAGATATCAATTTTGGGACAGTGATCGTACTTTCCAGTAATGAATAAGAACTTATAACGTTTAAAGGTATGTAATTCATTTATACTCTCCCTTCTTTTAATATGCAGTTTAAATTTCATATACTATTATAACAGTAAAAAACTCTCAATAGAGCATTAGGGATAAAGTATTCCTAGCGCTTTATTGAGAGTTGAATTATCTGATTCCTAAAGCAATTCTGGCATATCTACTCATTCTAGACGTATCCCAAGCAGGATACCAGACCAACTTCACATCAGTTTCCGTGATTTCAGGAATTGTTTTCACAGCATTCAATATATCTTCTGTAATAACATCAGCTAGTGGACAACCCATCGTTGTTAATGTTATTTTCACTTCACAATACCCGCCATTAAATACATTGACTTCATAAACGAGACCTAAATTAACGATATCTATTCCAAGCTCCGGGTCAATTACTTGTTCCAAAGCTTCCGTAATACGTTTTTTTATATCTTCTATTTCTTCTTCAGACCATACTTTTTTATCTTCATTCATTAAACTTCCTCCTTACACCTTTACATTTTACCATATTAATGACAAAGATTTCAGTGAATTCTAAGATTTATTTGAACAAATCATGTCAACTGTTATAATATAAAATATTTATTATACTTTTATTAATACCTTTGCTATACTAGTAAAGAAAATGAATGACGCTTTGTTAAAAGGATGATTTAGTATGAAAAGAAAACTTATTGCTTTAGATTTGGATGGGACTACTCTAAATGACCATTCAGAAATATCTACAAGAACCAAAAAGACATTAGCGCGTATTCAAAATGATGGTCATATCGTCTCTATCGTAACCGGACGTCCTTATAGAAACAGTTACTATTACTACGATCAACTTAAATTAGACACCCCCATCGTTAACTTTAATGGAGCGTGGTGTCACAATCCATCTCAAAAATCATGGAAATACGGATATCACAAAACATTGAGTAAAGAACTTGCTTTATCTATGCTTTCTCTGAAAAATAATCCAGAAGTTCAACTCATCGCAGCAGAATCTCAGTCATCGATTTATATCGAAGGTAAGTATATTCCTTACCCAGATTTCTTCCCGGAAGGTATTCATATGAGTAAGCAGTTAAGACCTGAGATTTTATTGGAAGATCCTACGTCTATTGGTGTGTTTACCTCAACAAGACAATATCAGCCAGCAATCGAACAGAAAATCATAGATATCTATAAAGATTCAGTTGCGGTCCGCACGTGGGGTGGAAATACCCCATGCTTGGAAGTAGTTGCTGCTGGTGTTCAAAAAGCTATTGGATTAGAGCGCATTGCTCATTATTATAATCTTAATCGCGAAGATATCATAGCCTTCGGTGATCAGGAAAATGATTTCGAAATGATTCAGTATGCTGGTCATGGTGTTGTGATGTCAAACGGTACTGAAAACTTGAAATCAGTCAGCAATGATATCACTCGAAAAAACAATCACGAAGATGGTTTAGCAAATTACCTGGAAAGCTATTTCAAACTATAGTCCAAAAAAGCAAGAAAGAGACTTCCTCTTTCTTGCTTTTTTAGACCCCATTTGTCTTCTTTTATTAATTATTGATTAAAGAATCTGTAATCATGCCGATACTCGGACCTATGTTACTAATTTTTTCCTGTTAATGGATCGGTTACTTTTATTGATTCTTTGTTAAAACGCCATCTCTCATTGTATAGACTGAATCGCAATACTCAGTTAGGCGCTCATCGTGAGTGACCATAATGGTTGCTTTCTTTTTTTTCTTTGTTTCTCTTGCTAAAATTTCAACCACCTCAAAAGCACGGTCAGTATCTAAACTAGCTGTTGGTTCATCCGCTAAAATGACAGCTGGATCATGATACAATGCACGGGCAATTGCCGCTCGCTGTTTTTCTCCTCCAGATAAATCACTTGGATATTTGTCCATCAAATTATCAATACCAAGTTCTGATAGTAATTTTTCTACTTTATCATCATCAATTTTTGATTTTTCAACTTTATTGACCAATCTCAATTGATCTTTTACAGTGAGGAATGGAATAAGATTAGATGCTTGTAATATAAACCCGATTTCATTAAATCGCTTCGTGGCCCGATCTTTTTCTTCAAGTTCACTAAATTTATCATTTTTGATAAATACTTTACCTTCCGTTGGTGTTTGTAGTCCACCTATTATAGTAAGAAACGTACTTTTCCCCGAACCACTTGGACCAATAATAGCTACAAACTCACCTTCTTCGACTGAGAAATTAGTTGACTTCAATGCTTCAATTGTTTTTCTACCATCTTTAAATGTTTTTTTAACGTCTTTCAATTCAATAAGTTTCATTACTAGCTCCTAATCTATCGCTTCTAATGGATCGATTTTTACAACAGTACGAACAGAGAAGAATGCTCCGGCAACTGCTACAACAATTAATAATGTCGTGATGGATACTAAAAAGAGCAAATTATTTTGATAAGGTACAGCAGCTGGTAAAATAAGTCCCGTCGCTAAAGTTAAAACTAACCCTGTAAAGACACCTATGAATGAGAGCAAAAATGTTTGCCCTACAACAGACTTAGCAATGTATTTCGATGAAATTCCTTGCGCTTTCATTACACCAAGCATTGATGATTTTTGCAGAGTTAATACGTAGATAAATATGCCGATGATCATTGCAGCAATCAACACTAAAAATCCAATCATAAGTCCGAATGTGAGAACTTGCGCAGTATATCCAGGTAAATTTGAAATAAATTCACCAGTTGAATATAAGTTCAATTCATTGTCACTTAAAGTGATGTCTGAAATTTCTCCGGAGTCACTACGGACAGCAATTGCACTAATGATTTCATCTTCTCTTTCACCAAAACCACTCGCTCTGATCCGCTGATAGGTCGGATGATCTGTATATAACACTGGTCCCACGCTAAACTTAGCATTATCCGTAAATCCGACGATTTTTATTGTTAAATCCATTCCTGCTAAAGATAACTCATCTCCAATATTAATTCCTTGCTCATCTCTTAAGCTTATATCGGCGATGACCTCATTTTCCTCACTGAACCCTTCACCTTCTATTACTCCAGGATAAATAAATTCTTCTTTATCGATACCAAAAAAGGTTACATTGATTTTGCTTTCTTCATCTGTTTTTTCTTGTGGTTGAACAACGCTCGATGTAACGCCTAGTGAGGCTTTCTCATATGCATCAATAGTTTCTATTTGATCTTTAGAGAACATAGACATATTGATGTTTAAATTGGACTCCTCAGCCAAAACAATGCCATCTGCATCCCACTTATCGATACTCATCCGATTTTCTTGAGCTAAACCATATGCTAATCCCATCAAAAAGAAAACAAGATAAGATATAAGAATCACCACTCCAATAATTAATGCAAAACGTGTTTTTGAATATTTGATCTCCTGCCATGCTAAAAACATATGTAACCCTCATTATCCTATAGTTTGAATCCCTATTTTTATGTAAAAAACTCACAGAATCCATTTACAAGCATACCCGATTTTAGTAATAACTACAAATATTTTCACTAAAAAACACCCAAGGATTAAAATCCTTGGGTGTTTAATATTTACTTTTTCAATAGAATTAATGATTAAAAATATTACTCAGTTGCACGGTCTTCACCAGTTAGGTAAAGAGTATGCAAACCTGCACCAGGTGTGTCTAAATCAGCACCAACAGTAATATCAAATGAACCCACACGATTGTTAACTGGTGTGACAGCTTTACGGAATAATGTTGGGATGATTGGTAATTCTTCCATGAAGTATTCTTGCCATTCATTAAATACTCCTGCACGCCATTCAATATCGAAACCTTCTTCACTTAGCATTTGTTCCATAAACTCATCGTTTTCTTCTGTAGCCCAACGAGTGTAGTTGAACATAGCCTCGCGACCATATAATCCATCAGGAGTTGGATCCGATCCAGTTCCCCATGCCCCTTGATATATATCGATTCCTGGGTCATCAGCTTGAACGCGGTCATAGAATGAGTTGAATTCGTGTAAACGACCATCTGTAAGTTCAACTTTCAGGCCAATTGCAGCCCATGATTGCATGTAATACTCAACGATAGGTTCTGCCACTTCTCCACCAGACATTGAAGCAAAGTTGATAACTAACTCTTCGCCTTCAGGTGTTTCACGGAAACCATCCTCATTAGTATCGACATATCCAGCTTCATCAAGAATTTCATTCGCACGTTCTTGATTATACGGATACCCTTCAAGATCTGCATTATAGTAATCAGCGAAGTTAGGGATAATAGGTGAGTTTGCACGACGACGTAAACCTTGGTAGAAACGAGCACCAACAGCATCGTTATCAATTGCGTAAGCCATAGCTTGTCTTAGGTTCTTATCAGCCATTTTAGCATCAGGATCAAGAACGTTTTGAGCAGGTTCTACAACTTCTTCTCCGTCCATTTCAGCTTCTTGCCATTCTCCTAATTTGAATCCGATGTACGTATAAGCATTTTCATCCTGACCTAATATTGTATATCCTGGAATATCTTTGAACGTTTCATATTGGTCTGTTGGCATACCGACAAACACATCATATGAAGCATTTTGCATAGCTGCAACAGCAGAAGATGTAGGAACAGTTTCTAATTCGATACGATCTAATTTTGGAGCGCCGCGGTAGTAATCTTCAAATGCAGTATATGAAACAGATTCACCCGGGACAATATTATCAACTTTGAATGGTCCATATCCAATTGGATTCTCACGAATTTCGGGAGAGGATTCAAGTTCACCAACTGGAATACCTTCTAAATAGTGACGCGGTGCAGCTTGAGCCCATACGCCTCCACCCGCTTGAAGCATTTGAACACCAACGGATTGATATTCGATTTCAATTGTCAAGTCATCTATTACACGGACACCTTCAATACTGTCAGCATCTCCACTCTTGTAAGCTTCCATGCCTACGATGTTTGCTAAATCTCCACTATAACGAACACCAGCATAGTCCGGGTGACCGATAACTTCGTGTGTAAACGCAATATCTCCAGCAGTTACTTGTTCTCCATCGTGCCACATAACATTATCTTGCAGTGTGATTGTTACAATGTTTGTATCTTGATCTAATTCAAAAGTAGCCGCACCGGAATCATCATATTGATAATTTTCATCAGTGCCCAACAATGTACCCATTGTGTAGCCCATAATGATGGCATCTGGATTACCAGTGTATAATTCCCAACTGAAAATACCAGTAAATGGTGAATCAGAAACATACCCAACGTTTAAGGTACCGCCTTCTATTTCTTCACCATCGTTTTCAACGCGCTGGTCAAATTCGATTGGTTGAGGTCCGTCTTGTTCCCCGTTAGAACTTTCCTCACCTGCATCTTCAGAAGTATCTGTTTCTCCAGCGCCATTATCATTATCAGTTGTGTCTTCAGTATCCCCATTACCACAAGCTGCTAAGATAAACGCTACTGCAGCAGTGCTCGCAAGCATGCTATATTTTTTCTTATTTGACATATTTTTTCTCCCCTTCTCTTATCCTAATCTTTGTTTAGCGTCTGCCGAACGTTGTAATGCGCGACCGACGTAATTTATACACAGCACCAACACAAGAATCAAGGTTGAAGCTGGTAACCAAACCCAAGCTTTATTCTCCAGAATATCTGGATTAGTGGCATAGGAAACTAACGTACCTAAACTTGGCGTTCCGGTCGGTAAACCGAATCCAAGGTAGGATAACCCTGTTTCTAAGCCGATACTACCTGCAAAGTTCAATGTCAAGTTAACTATGATCAACGAACTTATGTTAGGCATCATTTCACGAAGCATAATAACGAGTGACGGTGTACCCATTGTTTTGGAAGCACTTATAAAATCTAATCTTCCAACGGTTAAAGCACGTCCACGAATAAATCGTGCCTGCCCATGCCAGTTAAAGAGAATTAGTATGCCCGCAAAAGTAACGATATTGTAATTTGGTACAATCGTTACAAAGATAATAATGATCATCAACTGAGGCAAGATCATGATGAAGTCTATGATACGCATAATGATGTTATCTACCATTCCTGCATAGTAGGCTGCTAAAATACCAATGACGATCCCAATTGAACTGGTCACCATTGTAACCGACCAACCCAGGAGAAGTGAGTTACGTGCACCAATCAGCAGTAAACCAAAGATATCTCTTCCTGCTGAATCAGTTCCTAAAATAAATCGTGTCCCTTCGCGAAGCGGATCTATACTGTATGCCATCGGTGGTAAATAAGAATCCCATAAACTTACTTGTTGAACCGTAGCTTGGTCAACAATAAACGACCAAACAAATACTGTCACTAAAATTACAATTAATAAAACAAGAGATGCTAATGCTAGTCTGTCTCGCATAAATTCTCGAACAATTACTTTAAGTCCCATTGGTGGGGCAGATACAGCCTTATCAGATAATACTACTGCTCCTGCATCTTGATTTGTTGCCATAAGAGTTATTCATTCCTTTCTATAAAAATCATTAGATTAATCAATTCGAATACGTGGATCAACAGCCATAAGAATCAAGTCTGACAATAATGTTCCTATTAGAGCTAAGAAACCATAGAATAAGACAAGAACGAAAATAACGCTGTAATCTCGTGTATTGATTGATTGGAGGAATAAATATCCCATCCCACGGTACGTAAAGATTTGTTCGATAAAGATCGATCCTGTAAATAAACTGACAATTGTAAATCCAAATCCAGAAGCGATTGGTAGTGAGGCATTTCTAAATATATGTCTTGTATAAACTTTTTGAATCGGAACACCTTTGGAACGAGCCGTTTTAACATAATCAGAAACTTTTGCATCAATGATTTCACTTCTTAAATATTGAATAATCGAAGTCGTTCCGAGCATAGCGGTTGTAATTGCCGGAAGTAGCACGTGGTACATTTGGCTCTTCCATATTTCCCAAGGGGTAGTTGCACTGATACTTACACTTCCACGAGCCGGGAACCAATTTAAGTTGTAACCGAAAATCCACACCATAAGTAAAGCTAATACAAAAATTGGAACAGCAAAACTGACAAAGTTATAAACTAAGATTGTTTTATCTACAACAGATTCATTGTAACGACCAGCTACTATGCCGAGTGGCAAGCCAACTGCGTAAGTTAATATCACAGAAAGCAGCGAAAGTCTTACAGTATTACCTAGTCGTCCAGCAATAACTGCTGTTACCGGTTGTTGATAATTAAAACTGCGTCCAAAATCACCTTGGAAAGCGTTTGTCATCCATCTGACATACTTAACTGGAAGTGGATCATTTAATCCATAAGATTCTCTCATCGCTTCGAGTTGCGCAGGATCTAAATTAGGATCAATTAATCCAGTGAACGGATCTCCTGGCATAAAGTCAGCAATGATAAAAATCAAAATACTTAAAATAAGGATTTGAGGGATCATTAAAAGTAAACGTCTAATAATTGTTTTCCACATTTTTAATTTTTCCCTCCTATTTCAAGATTTTCATTTTCTAAAGATACATTTGGTTCTTCCGGTTTTAACGCTACGTGATGATCAGTATCAAATGGCTGAAGATCATAGACACGTCCTTTTGGATCATAATATTCAGTTTCTTGCGCATCATATGACGCTTCGACACGTTGTCTTTCAACCTTGTGAGCTTTACGCGTTGTTGGATCCATATCTGGAATTGCTGATAACAACCGTTTAGTATATATATGTTGCGGATTACTATAGATAGCCTTTTTAGAACCTTGTTCCACGAATCGTCCTCTATGCATGATAGCTATATCATCTGACATATGTTGTACAACACCCAAATCATGTGAAATGAAGAGGTAACTTAACCCAAATTCTTTCTGAATACGTCTCATAAAGTTAAGAACTTGAGCTTGAACAGATAAATCAAGTGCAGATGTTGGTTCATCAGCAATAATCAATTTAGGATCACTTGCTACTGCTCGAGCAACACCAATTCTTTGTCTTTGTCCACCAGAAAACTCATGTGGATATTTATACATAGCTTCAGCATTCATACCAACAATTTCAAGTAAATCTGCTACTCTTTTTTTAGTTTCTTGAGGTGTATAATTAAAATAATTATGCATTGGTTCAGCCATAACATCAAGGATACGTTTTTTAGGATTCATAGATGATGTTGCATCTTGAAAAATCATTTGAACGTCCTTATTGTAATTAGCATATTTCTCTTTCCTACTTCGAGCTTTATTGGTAACTTTTTGACCTTCATATAGTATTTCTCCAGATGTTGCTTTTTCTAATCCAATAATTGTTTTACCGATCGTTGTTTTCCCGGATCCAGATTCGCCAACCAATCCATATGTTTTTCCGCTCTCGATAGATAAATTAATACCATCGACGGCTTTAACATGATCTTGAATTGTATTTAAGACTCCTCCACGAATTGGATAATGAACTTTTAAATCTCTAACCTCTAAGAAAGCCATTTTATTTTTCCTCCCCTTCAAAGTGGAAATGTTTCCAGCATGTGCATCTCACTTTGTGGTTAGGACTAATTTCATGTAAAACTGGATTTTCTTCATGTGCTTCTTCTGAAATCCACGGAATACGCGGAGAAAAACGGCACCCTTTTCTTGGTAAATGTTGTAATGATGGAACAGTCCCGTGAATAACATGAAGTTCATCATCATCATCATCAAGTTCATGTGGAATCGAATTTAATAGTGAACGAGTATAAGGATGTTTCGGATTGGCAAACAATTCTTCTACTGATGCTTCTTCAACAATTTGTCCAGCATACATTACAGCTACTCTATCTGCTGTTTCAGCAACAACACCCAAGTCGTGTGTGATCAAAATGATTCCAGATCCTGTTTCATCCTGAATATCCACCATCAAGTCCAATATTTGAGCCTGAATCGTGACATCTAATGCTGTCGTTGGTTCATCAGCAATAATAACTGGTGGTTTATTTGCTAAAGCTATCGCAATTACTACTCTTTGTCTCATTCCGCCGGATAATTCATGCGGATAATTTTTCATGATATATTCAGGTCTAGGAATACCCACTTGATTGAGTAATTCTAAAACTCGGTCTTTTCTTTGCTGATCATTCAAATCAGAATGATACTGCAACGATTCAGAAATCTGATTAAAAATAGTCATTAATGGATTTAATGATCCCAATGGATCTTGAAAAATCATTCCAATGTCATTTCCTCTAATACGGTTATACAACTTTTCATTCAAATCGAGTAAATTTAAATCTTTATAAATTACTTCACCTTTGATTTGAGTATTCTTTGGATCATGCAATCCCATAATAGATGTTGCCAGAGTAGATTTCCCACATCCGGATTCACCAACAATAGCTAAAATTTCATTGTTTTCTAATGTTAATGAAACATCATCTACTGCGTTATGATACACATCACCAAAACGAAACCCAGTTTCTAAGTTGTTGATCTCTAACAAACTACGTTCAACGGCCACTACTTTACCTCCTATGCTATCCTTCTTTAGAAATAATATATAACTTTTCTAAAGAAGATTATTAAATTATCATTATTTTCTAATTATAATATAATAATCAAATTTCTTCAACCATCATGTTATTAATTCGAATGTATGTAATCTACTGCTTTTCCAACTGTTGTAATTTGTTCAGCATCTTCATCAGAAATTTCTCTACCAAACGTATCTTCCATTTCCATTACAAGTTCAACAACATCTAATGAATCTGCTCCGAGATCATCTTTGAAGGACGTGTCTCTAGTAATCTTATCTTCGTCGACACCCAATCTTTCGACTATGATTGCTTGGACTTTGTCAAAAACTTCTTGTTCTGTCAATTTAAATCGCTCCTTTAAAATTAATAGTTATCTGTTATGTTTTTGTAATAATACTATTACCAAATTATCATTTGATTCACAAGTTTTATTGTATCGTATTCTTTTTGCAATTTCCATCTTTTTTAGGAAAATTCTTATTTTAATCGTTGATATGATTGTCTTGCTTATCCTTTTTGATCATTATTTTCAAAATATTCGATCAATTCTTCAAGCAATTGTGATTGTAACATCTCTCTAATTTGACGAATAGTATGATAAACAGGTTCCTCAGTGGCAGATCCATGTGTTTTTATTACAGGAGCTTTTAATCCAAATAATACTGCTCCACCATACTTAGAATAATCCAATAAATCTTTCATACTTTTCAGGCTATCTTTGAGTAACAATCCTCCGACTTTTGCTTTTATCCCATTATTATAAATAGAGTCCTTCAAAACAGTCATCATTGACATTGCTGTCCCTTCAATCGTTTTCAAGACTGCATTACCTGTAAAGCCATCTGTGACTATGACATCTGCAACACCATTCAACAGCTCTCTTGCCTCAACATTGCCGATAAAGTTGATCGATTTGTTCTCTTTAAGTAGCTGGTACGCATCTTTTGTAAGAATATTCCCTTTGTTTTCTTCCGTACCATTATTCAACAATCCTACTGTTGGGGACTCGATTTCATGAACGTGTTTAGCATATTGCGATCCCAAAGTTGCATACTGGTTGATATTAATTGGTTTAGAGTCGGCATTAGCTCCAACATCTATAACATGGAACAATGAGCTCTTGTCGGATAGAGACGGGAACGTTGCAAGTAATCCGGGTCGATCGACACCTTTCATTCTTCCTATCAATAATGTCCCTGCCGCCAACAAAGCTCCTGTGTTTCCAGCAGAAAACAAAGCATGATTTTCACCATTCTTTACTGAAACTGCCGCTTTAACCATTGATGCTTCTTTTTTTGTTCTTACTGATCGAACAGGATCATCTTCGCTTAGTATTTTTTCATCGGTATGCACAATTTCAATGTTTGTCAAACTTGCATCCAATTCTTGGCGAATGAGATCTTCTTTACCATATAAAACTAATGTGACATCACTAAATTCACGGGCCGCTTTGACACACCCTTTGACAATTTCTCCTGGAGCATTGTCACCACCCATAGCATCTACAGCTATTCTCATTATTTTGTCCTCCTCTGTATCTAAACTAATCTAAAATCATTTCACTGTTTGAATGAATCCCTAAACTTTCTCTCAGGAATTTGTATTCTTCATGCGCATAAAATTCTGTGGATTGAATTAAATTTTGTGCCGCTGATCTAGCCTCTTCCAATATTTCAAAATCTTCAACTATATCTGCTACTTTAAATTCTGGGAGTCCTGATTGTTTTTTTCCAAAAACATCTCCCGGTCCACGCATTTCCAGGTCTCTTTGACTTAAAACAAATCCGTCTGACGTTTCAGTAATGATCTGCATACGCTCTGCTCCTTTTTCCCCTTTAGGATCTGCAATAAGGATGCAATACGATTCCTGGTCTCCTCGACCAACTCTTCCCCTCAATTGATGGAGCTGTGCTAAACCAAAACGATCAGCATCATGAATAATCATCAATGTGGCATTAGGCACGTTTACGCCCACTTCAATAACTGTCGTTGAGACTAAGACTTGAATGTCATTTTTTTGAAAAGCTCCCATGGTCGTCTCTTTTTCAGATGGGTTCATTCTGCCGTGGAGAAGCCCTACTGTATATCGATCATCCAAAATCTCCTTGTATGTGTGGTAGAGTGCTGTAACGTTTTCCAGATCCAACATCTCTGATTCTTCGATCAATGGACTTATTATATACACTTGATTCCCTTTGGCTAATTCCTTTTTCAGAAAGCTTGTCATCCTGTCGAAATGTTTGGGCCTGATCCAATACGTTGATATAGGTTTTCGGCCTACTGGCATTTCATCAATGATTGAAACGTCCATTTCTCCATACGCTGTGATAGAGAGCGTCCGAGGGATAGGAGTTGCTGTCATGAATAAAACATCTGGATTAAACCCTTTTTCTCTTAACGTCTTTCTCTGATTCACTCCAAATCGATGTTGTTCATCTGTAATGACTAATCCCAGTGACTGAAACTCAACGTCATCTTGAATAAGCGCATGTGTGCCTATGATACAATCCAGTTCTCCAGTTTTTAATTCTTCCAATATCATTTCTCGCTTTTTTCGTTTAGTTGACCCTGTTAACAACGCTACTTTGATCTCTATTTTCTCAAACATTTCATCTAAAGACTGTTTATGCTGCGTAGCCAAGATTTCAGTCGGCGCCATTAATGCAGACTGCTTGCCTGCTGTTTTGGCCGCTAAAATAGCTGAAGCTGCCACCACAGTTTTGCCACTCCCCACATCACCCTGAAGAAGCCTAAACATTTGCCCCGGTATTTTCAAGTCTTTACATACTTCGTTCACTACTCTTTTTTGAGCTTGCGTTAACTCGTAGGGTAGGGAATCAAAAAATAATTTTAATTGTGCCACATCATAATCAATTGTTGAACCATTTTGTGCTAGTTTCGTCTGTTTTTTCATCCAGGCCATTTTTAATTGATAAATGAAAAACTCTCTAAAAATCACAGAGTGTCGTGCTTCTTCTAATTCTGTGCCATTATTTGGAAAATGCATGCGGTATATCATATCTTTGCGAGACAACAACCGGTGTTTATCAAGTATTGCCTGAGGCAAATCCTCAGGTAATACTTCATGGTATACCTTCCAAGCCGCATCAATTAAATTAAATATCGTTGATTGTCTGATTTTCTTTGAAGAATGGTAAATGGCTTCTCTGTTATTCGCCAAATCAGTTGACAGGATCTTCATTCCGTTTAATTGTTTTCTGATGCCGTCCCATTTTCCGAACACTTTGATCTCTTTACCCACTTCAACTTGTTTTTTTAAATAAGGTTGATTAAAAAAAGTGACAGAGACAATGACATGGTCACAATTCATTCGAAACGTTAACCGATTTCTTTTTCTTCCAAAATGAGAAACAACACCATCAGATATCGCCACACCTTCAAGTACGACTTTTTCATTGTCTTCAATATCTTCTATTGATTTCACCGTTAAATCTTCAAACCGAAAAGGATAATAAGTCAATAAATCAATAATCGAATGAATTCCCAACTCATTCAGAGCTTCGACTCTTTTTTCCCCAACACCTTTTAATACGGCTATCGAATCTAGAATAGACAGTGTCATAGTCTCCTCCTTTCTGTTAAAAATAAAGAAGAATAGAGGAAACAACAGAATAATAAGTCGTTTCTCTATTCCTCTCCTTTTATTCTACGGAAATTAAATAAGGGTATACAGGTTGTCCACCTTGATGTATTTCTATTTCGATGTCAGGATAATTCTGTTCCATGAATCCAGCTAATTTATCCGTCTCTTCTACAGAACCATCTTCACCGATAAACACTGTCACGATTTCACTTTCGTCATCCAGCATAGCTTTAATCGTCTCTAACGTGACATCAAAGAGTTCGGTAGCAGTTACTTTGATATCTCCGTCTATAATACCCATATAATCATCTTTTTTGATGCTTAAACCATTTAACTCAGTATTTCTTACAGCGAAGGTCACTTGACCCGACTTAACTAACTCTATTTCATCAGTCATTGCTTCACTATTTGCTTCAAGATCTTGAGTAGGGTTGTAACCTAGCATTGCCGTTAAGCCTTGCTGAATGGTTCGGGTCGGCACTACTGCAGCTTCGGCAGTGATGACTTTAGTTGCCTGCTCAGCAGCCATAAATATATTTTTGTTATTTGGCAAAACAATGTATTGTTTTGCCGGGACACTTTCCATCGCTTTCACAATATCTTCAGTGCTTGGATTCATCGTTTGACCACCCTGCAGAACACAATCAACACCCAAACTTTCAAATAATTCCTTAAGTCCTTCTCCTGCAGCAATAGCTACAACAGCAAAGTCTTTTACTTCTACTTGTTTAGCTTTATCTTCGGACAATGCAGAATGTTGTTCGCGCATGTTATCCACTTTGATTTTCATCAATGATCCAAATTTTTGACCATAATTCATAACTTCACCAGGTCGTTCTGTATGAACATGAACTTTAATGATTTCTTCATCAGCAACAACAAGTAAGGAATCGCCAAGCTCATTTAAATAATTACGAAACTCGTCATAATCAAATTCTTGTTCAACTGTTTCGCCTTCTCCAATATGCACCATGATTTCAGTACAATAGCCATAAGTAATATCCTGAGTGTTCACGGATTCGTGAACGCCACTTCTGTGATGCTCAACTCGAACCATTTCTTCCAAGTTATGGTTTTCTTCCTCAACAGGCGCTTCTCCTGTCAACGAAGATAAAAACCCTTCATAAATATAAACAAGGCCTTGACCACCACTATCAACGACACCTACCTCTTTTAAGATAGGTAATAAGTCTGGAGTTTTCTTGAGTGAACGTTTGGCAGCTTTTAACACTGTTTCCATTAATTCTATAATATCATCAGTTTCTTCTGCTTTTTTCAAACCGGCTTTAGCCGATTGCCTAGCCACTGTTAAAATCGTTCCTTCGACGGGCTTCATTACTGCGTTGTAAGCTGTTTCCACACCGCCCTGAAAAGCTTGAGCGAGGTCCGCTGCATTAACTTCATCTTTTCCTTCTAAGGCCTTCGCAAATCCTCTAAACAACTGAGATAAAATAACGCCTGAGTTACCTCTCGCGCCCATCAGTAATCCTCTAGCTAACGCTTGTGTGACTTCTCCCATTTTTTCACTGGAAGACTCTTTCACTGCATTGGACCCACTTGTGAAAGACAGATTCATATTTGTCCCTGTGTCTCCATCTGGTACAGGAAAGACATTCAAGGAGTTAACGTAATCTGTATGTTCTTCTAAGCGCTGTCTACCAACAGTCACCATTTCTCTAAACTTTTTCGCTTTTAAACTATTTACATCCACTTTTCCATTATCCTCCTTTGTCACTTAAAAAACGTGACGTTGGCTTACAAATCCTTTTGAACTTTAACTCCCTGGACAAACACATTTACAGAACTAGCTTTTATCCCTAGGTCGTGTTCAAGTTGGTATCCAACTCTTTCTTGTACATTCTTAGATACTTCAGTAATCTTTGTGCCATAGCTTACAATAATATACACATCTACGGCTATATCTTTGTCTTCTTGTCTTACAATGACACCTTTAGAGTAATTATCTCTATTTAATATTTCATTGATCCCGTCGCGTACTTGATTACGACTTGCCATCCCAACTATACCAAATATTTCAGTTGCAGCACCACCGACTACTGTAGAAATCACATCACTGGACATTTCTATCATTCCATAATCTGTACTCATTTGAATGCTCATACCTCAATCTCCTTTCAATTAGTAAAAATAATTATCTATCATTTTTCCCTTTGATATTCAAACATATTTTAGCATATTGTACGCAATAAAAAAAGACGGCATAACATCTTATCTTTATGCTCACTAACATCTGAAACTAAAAGCTTTGATTTTTGTTACACTTCATCAGTATACACTGTAATACAATACTTTTATAGGGAGTTTTACTGTTTACCGCTGAAAGATACCGATTTCATCTTTCAGGATCATGTTCTGTAAAGGTAAAGCACTTGCTTCTTTTTCAAAAAACACTTGCTTCATCCTCTCAAATATGCTATTTTATATAAGTATGAGTTAGCTTTTATTAGTTAAAGCTAAGCACGAAGGAGGAGAAGAAAATGGCTAAAGTATGTTTTGTAACTGGACGTAAAGCTAGAAGCGGAAACAACGTTTCTCACGCTAATAACAAATCTAAACGTACCTTCAGTGCGAATTTACAAAAAGTTCGTATCATGGTTGATGGTAAACCTAAAAAAGTTTGGGTTTCAGCTCGCGCTTTAAAATCAGGTAAAGTTGAACGCGTTTAAAAACGAAAAAAGAACGGATATCCATTAAGAGGCTTTAGTCTCTTATCGATATCCGTTCTTTTTGTTTGTCTCCACTTTGAATAACCGCTAAGATTCCTTCTTCAAATGAAAAAAGACATTCTTCTTCTAAAAATTCGTTACTCACCAATGCTACTGGATAGTGATAAGATTTTTTGTTCAACGGATATTTCACATTCTTTAAAGTAAGCTTTTTTAAGGCGGTCATGCCTATGAAAGAAAGATACGTTTTAGACTCTTCTTTCACTATAGTGTAATCGCCTGGATGATAAAAGTTTATTGTGTTTGTCTTATTAATTAGTGTGATCGAACCGATTTTATCTCTAAAACGCGGTTGATAAACCATATATAAGATACTCAATAAGTGATCGAGTCGTCCCCCGGACCAATTGTACACCCAGATTAGACTAACGGTCTCGTCTTTTACAGCCAAACTCAAAGCAATCTCAGCATCTGTGTCATCTTTATCAGCATCATACTCGATATAAGAATCGACAGATGCTTTCAAATCAGCGTGTTCTTCAGTAGAAATAGAATCGAAATCACCCACGGCCGTTGTCACAGTTATGCCTCTAGATAAACATTCGATAGCACCTCTGTCAACGCCTATCACAATATCTTCTGTCCGAGGAGATGGGAACACTGCATTATCTGTGGGCGCTCCAAGGACAATGTGTGCGGTCTTAGGCACTATCTCTCACCGCATCTTTTAATGCTTCAATGCGTTCTTTAGGATTGGATGAATCAAATACATAAGACCCCGCGACACAGACCTCGGCACCGGCTTCAGCACAGGCTTTTATTGTTGTCGGGTTGATCCCACCATCTACCTCAATCAGAAAGTCATAGCCTTTTTCTTTTTTCCATTTATCCAGCGTTTTTATTTTATTTATTGTTTCAGAAATAAACGATTGACCTCCGTATCCTGGATTGACCGTCATAACCAGCACCAAATCTACCATGTAAATAATATCCTCTAAAAGACTGACCGGTGTAGCCGGATTTATAACGATACCTGCTTTGACATCAAAACTTTTGATCAATTGTAAAGCGCGATGCACATGAGGTGTGCTTTCTACATGAATAGAAATATAATCCGCTCCCGCCTCAGCAAAGTCCTGGATGAAATAATCAGGATTTTCCACCATCAAGTGACAGTCGATCGGTAAATCAGTGTGCGGTCGAATGGCTTTAACAACATTAGATCCGAAAGTTAAATTTGGAACAAAGTGACCATCCATTGAATCGACATGAATCCAATCTGCCCCGCCTTCTTGAGCTTTGATGATATCTTCTTTTAAATTAGCAAAATCCGCACTTAGTATCGAAGGTGCAATTTTCATTATTTTTCCCCTTTCTTTCCATAACGTGGTTTTCTATTTTTAATTTCTTCTAGCAAGGATAAATAATTTTTGTATCTGTAATCTGTTATTTCACCATTCTTGACTGCTTCTTTTACAGCACAATTTGGTTCATTAAGATGAATGCAGCTACTGAACCGACAATTTTTACCTTCTTCCCACATTTCGGGAAAGCATTCACTTAATTCCTGTTCAGTTATTTCATCAAATTGGATTGCACTGAAACCTGGCGTGTCTGCTATAAGACTTCCCATCACAGGAATAAGTTCCACATGCCTTGTGGTATGTTTCCCTCTTCCAAGTGATTTAGAAGTATCTGCCGTCTTTATATTTAATTCCGGATCAATTTTATTTAATAATGTGGATTTTCCCGCACCAGATTGTCCTATGAAGACAACGGTTTTATCCTCTACATAAGACTGCAAGCTCGCTTTGACATCTTCGGCTTCCATTTCTTTTTTATACTCAGGTAGAATAACTGTGTACCCTATTTTTCTATAGTCTTCACACATTGCTTTAGTTTGAACATAATCTGCTTCAGTAGCAATATCCGTTTTGGTCACATAAATAAGCGGCACAATATCTCTGTATTCTAATGACACAAGAAACCGATCTAGTAAGGACGAAGAAAAGTCAGGGCTATTGATAGACATGACGACGATACCTAAATCAACATTTGAAACGGCAGGTCTCTGCAGCTCATTTTTCCTTGGAAAAATATTTTCCAAACTTCCCTCTTTATCTGTACCGTAGCTGAATTCAACATAATCACCAACTAAAGGCGTAATCTTTTTTTTACGAAATATGCCCCGTGCCCGTGTCTGGTAAATTTTCCCTTCAACTGTTTTAATATAATAAAACCCACTTAACGCTTTTATGATCTGACCTTTATTCAAGACACTTCTTCCTCTCTAGTCATTTGGAGAAATATCTGACTCTTCCATAATAACTTCTCCATTTCGTACAACGCGATAACTCGCTTTGTTCCCCTCTTCAATACTAAAAGAAATAACTTCTGAAGTATCTTCATGGATATCAAACTCACGGTAAATGTCGTCAAACGAGTTTTCAGCATCATTTACATATATTTCAATTATATTTGGTTCACTTTCTACCTCTTCTGGTTCAGGTTCGTCTTCTTCATCTGTAGGCTTTTCTTCATCCGTTTCATCATTGGTTTCAGTATCATCTTGGGTATCCACATATTCAATAATTATTTCTTTAAAGAATGATACAAATTCTGGTTCTTCCGGTCCGGTAGAAAAGACAACGGAAATGCGTGATCCGTTGTAAACGGTCGCTCCCGGTTCAGGAGACTGACTTGCGACTTGCCCTTCAGGGATCGTCCCGTGAGGTTCACGAGTGATCGTTACAGATAGATTATAATCATCCGCGTATCTTTCCACACCTTCTGGAGAATAGCCCGTCAGATTCATTAAATTGTGCCCTGCTGGCCCTTCACTTACGGTTAATACAATAGTTGTCTCACTAGGAATAACTTCTTCCCCCGGTTCAATGCTTTGAGACATAATATGTCCCTCTGGTACAGCAGCGTCGTTCTGATTTTCTCTTTCTACAGTGAATCCTAACTCTGTCAATTCAGCTCGGATATCTTCGTACACTTTTTCTTCATAGCTATCGATTGTGACGGGTGTTTTACCGAGACTGATATATAAATTAACCGCACCGACTTCTCTTAAAACAGAGTTTGCGTTAGGGTTCGTGCGGATAATAAGACCTGTCCCAATTTCTTCATGATTCTGTTCAACCGTTTCCCCTAGACTAAGGTTGAGATTCACCAATTCACTTTCTGCTTCTTCGATCGTCATTCCTTGAAGATCAGGCACCTGGACTTCTTTAGGCTGGGTCAAGATGAAAAACAAAATACTTAACACTGACACAATAAGAACGGCAATAATCATCAACAGTACTTTTTTTCGTTTGCTCGATTTAGTCGATTTTGATCGGTTAGTATTATTTTTTGAATTCTTATCCTTTTCAGTAGATGCTGGCTTTTCTGACACTTCAGGTGTCGCTATGGGTGTAATCACTCGCGTTTTATCATCAATAATATCTGCAGGAACAAATTTCTCTTCATCAGCTCGACTTGGTAAAAGTGCTTTTTTTAAGTCCTCTTTCATTTCATACACAGATTGATAGCGATGTATCGGGTCTTTTGCGGTAGCTTTTAAAACGACATTTTCCAGCGCTTGAGGCAAAGAAGAGTCTTTTTCTCGAAGCGAGGGCATTTCATTCTGGAAATGTTTAAGGGCAATAGATACAGCCGATTCTCCGTCAAAAGGAACATCTCCTGTGAGCAGTTCATATAACAATATCCCAAGTGAATAGATATCCGACTGTTTAGTTGCCATGCTCCCTCTAGCCTGTTCTGGTGAAATATAATGTACAGAACCTAGGAGTGAATTTGTTTGTGTAATTGAGTTTTCAGACAAAGCTACAGCTATACCAAAATCAGTAATTTTAACTGTTTCGTCGTGGTCAATTAAAACATTTTGAGGTTTAAGATCTCTGTGAATGATATTGTGTCTGTGTGCATATTCCACAGCTTCTAAGATCTGGTTCATTATTTTTACGGTTTTTTTATAAGGAATGGGTTTATGCTCTTTAATGTATTCCTTTAAATCATAGCCTTCAACGTACTCCATCACAATATACGGCGTTTCATCTTCTCCAACATCGACCACATCCACTATATTTGCATGGAGTAATTCAGTCGTAGATAACGCTTCTCTTTTAAACCGCCGGATACTAGCTTCGTCCTCGTGGAAATTGTAAGCCATCAGCTTGACAGCGACTTGACGTTCCAGAATTAAATCTTCCGCTAAAAACACTTTAGCCATCCCGCCTGAACCTATTTCTCTGATAAGTTTATAGCGATTACTTATTCTTTCACCGACTTTCATCTATTTACCCTCCTTTCCTTCACTATTTGCATTGAATTTATTATCAATTAAACAAACCGTAATATTATCTGTGGATCCATTCCGCAACGCGTTTTCGATTAGTATATTACCTCTGTCGTTTATGGAACGTGGTCTTGTTAAAATACTACTCATCAAATCATTTTCTACTCCGTTTGAAAGTCCATCTGAACACAACATGAGAATCGAATCATCGGCTTTTTCAAAAACGAAAAAATCAATTTCCACTTTTTTTAAAACACCTAACGATCGTGTCAATGTGTGTCGTTGACGGTGGTTTTTTGCTTCTTCTTCTGAAATTTCACCTTTAAGTCTCAGCTCATTCGCAAATGTATGATCTTCAGTGATCAATGTTAATTCTTTTTGCTTAAAGTGATAAGCCCGACTGTCTCCGATGTTACCAACGATAATTTCATTATTTATATAAGCGGCCGCGACGATGGTCGTTCCCATTCCGTCTAAGTCACTGTAGGACTTGGCCACTCTATATATCCTTTGATTTTCTAAATTTATGTGCTGATCGAGCCACTCTATTGCTTCGTCACTGTCAATAAAAGAGGTTGCTGACCAGTGATTACCTATTTGTAGAACAGCCATTTCACTTGCAATATCTCCCGCCTTATGACCACCCATTCCATCACATAAAATTGCTATCAATTGATTCTCTTTATTTAAAAATGTTTCAACGTAATCTTGATTAATCGAACGCTTCCCAATAAGGGTCTTCTTAAAAATTTCCAGTTTTACTCACTCCTGCTCAACTATTATTAGTAAATACTATGTAGAGGTGAAAACGGAAGACATTCCGTTTTCACCCGTTTTCCACTCTTGATTATTTTTGTTTGATTAGACTGGCTATAAAAAATCCGTCAGTATCAAAATAGTGAGGGTACAAATTAACATACCCTTCTTTAGAAAGTTGCACGACACCTTTATGCGTAAAGACAGGTTCAACTTTAAAATCAGTATTGTCTCGCAAAAAAGTTTCAATCACTTCATTATTTTCTTTTAATGTAATTGTACAGGTGCTGTAAAGCAAACGTCCACCTTTTTTCAATAAGGGAGCAACATTATTTAATATATCTAATTGTACTTTTTGTAGTGAAAAGACATCCTCAATTGATTTTTGATACCTAATGTCCGGTTTCCGCCTCATTAAACCAAGACCCGAACAGGGGGCATCCACGAGTATCTTATCAAACGTTTGACTAGCAAATACTTCCGTAATTTTTCTAGCATCCAATACTTGGGTTTCAATAAGCCCAGAAACGCCTAAACGCTCAGCATTTTCGTGGATTTTCCCCAATTTATTTTCGTGTAGATCAACTGCCACAATAGCCCCTTCTGATTCATTTAAATAAGTGGCCATATGCGTCGTTTTCCCACCAGGAGCAGCACACGCATCTAGTATTTTATCCGTTCCCTCAATTTGCATAGCTTCTGCTACAAGCATGGAACTCTCATCCTGAACAGTTATGATCCCTTTTTCAAACAAATCAGATTGCACAGGTAAGCCATTTTCACAAATCAATCCATCTTTTGCTATTTCACTTTTTCTTACTTTGAATCCTTCTTGACCCAGTTGTTCAATGACGTCATCCATAGCCTTCATTGTTGTATTGACACGCAGACTTACTTTAGCTCGTTTGGATAAGGACTGGGCAATTTTTTCAGTTTCTTCTTTTCCAACTTCTTCAATTAATAGTTCAATTATCCATTTTGGGTAACTGTGTTTGATTGAAAGATAAGTCACCGGATCAGTGATGTCTTCTGGAGAGCGAACCCCTTGTCTGTCAATACTCCTGAGAACGCCATTTACAAAACCGGAAATCCCTTTATGACCTCTTGCTTTTGCAATACGAACGGCTTCATTCACACTCGCATGAGTCGGAACTTTGTCAAGCTGTGTCATCTGATACAAAGAAAGGCGAAGTAATTGTTTGACCCAATTTTCCACTTTTTTGGGTTGTTTGATAAACGGTTCAAGCTGGTAATCCAATAACAGTTTGTTTTGAATGACTCCATAAACAAGTTCTGTCAAAAGTCCTCTATCTTTATCTGATAACTGATGATTATTTACCGCTTCACTCAACAAGAGATTGCTGAAGGAATGATTCTTTTCTATTTTTTCTAATATGGTAACCGCGATATAGCGGCTGCTATTTTTCAAGTTTGTCTTCGTCAAAGCGCATACCCTCTTCTAAATAATTTAGAGCCCCTGCTAAGAAGTCTTTTATCTGCATTTTGGGTTTCCCAAAAGGTTGGACTTCTTTAAGCGACAGAGCCGTTTGGTTTTCACATTTCACAATACATTCATTCTTGTTTAACTCGATGATCGTCCCAGGTTTTTCGTCGTTAGCTACTTTGAGCGTGTCAGCTTTCCATATTTTAAAGCGCTGACCGTTCAAAAAAGTATACGCTCCTGGAAAAGGATTCATCCCTCTGATTTTGTTGCTGATTTGTTCAGCTGATTTTGACCATTCTATTTTTTCTTCTGATGGCTTGATCATTGGTGCGTAGGTAACTTCTGATTCATTTTGTTTTTGCGCCTTGATCTCCCGGCTAAAAACATGCGGCAATGTCTCCATCAAAAGATTTCTACCTAATACACTCAATTTTGTAAATAAACTTCCTACTGTATCGGAATTTTCTATGGTCAGATGTCTCTGGGATATAATATCTCCTGCATCCATTTCTTTTTCCATATACATTATCGTCACGCCCGTTTCTGCTTCTCCATTGATCAAGGCATAATGAATCGGTGCAGCACCTCTATATTTAGGCAACAACGATGCATGCACATTAATGGCTTTGAATTTTGGCGTATGCAGGAGTGATGTTGGTACGTATTGGCCGTATGCAGCTGTAATTACTAAATCAGGTCTTAATTCTAATACTGCTTTCAGTTCGTCACTTCCGGACAGTTTTTCAGGTTGGAAAACGGGAATGTCATATTCCATTGCTTTTTCTTTGACCGGAGTGGCTGTCAACTGTTTTTTTCTGCCAACTTTTCTGTCTGGCTGGGTCACAACAGCACTCACTTCACATAAATCACTGTTAGCTAAAGCTTCTAAAATAGGCACTGAAAACGCTGGTGTTCCCATAAAAATCACTTTATACATTCGCTATCCCTCGTTTCTAAATAAAATCTAAAGGCTGATAATCGATGGATATAAACACGCCTTTAGCCTGTTCTTTCTGTGTTTCCTGTAACAAGTCGTGTATTTTTTGAGTTAATTTAGCTTCTTCTTTGTACTTGATTAAAACCTGGAAATGATATCGGTTGTGCGTCCGTGCAATAGACTTTGGCGTTGGCCCCAATACAATCGCTCTTTCAGATAAGGCTGGACGAATATAATCTGTATATTGACTGATTTTTTTAGCGGCCGTCATTTCGTTTTCATGACTCACGGAAATTTTAAGCAGGAAGTAATACGGACTGTATTCACTTAAATGCCTCAAGTGCATTTCTCTTTTATAGAAAGCATCATAATCATGTTTTTTGGCGTATTGTATAGCATAATGCTCAGGGTTGTAAGACTGCACGATCACTTTACCTTCTTTTTCTCCCCGACCGGAACGCCCACTCACTTGAGTTAATAACTGGAACGTTTTTTCTGCGGAGCGAAAGTCTGGCAAGCCTAATGCAGTGTCTGCATTAATGACGCCTACTAAAGTCACTTCCGGAAAATCCAAGCCTTTAGCAATCATTTGAGTCCCAAGCAGTATGTCTGCTTCTTTTTTTTCAAACTTATTGAATAATTTCTCATGCGCGCCTTTTTTCCTTGTCGTATCAACATCCATACGAATGATCCTTGACTGTGGAAGCAAGGTTTTGAGTTCTTCTTCTACTTTTTGTGTCCCGGTCCCGTAGTACCTGATTGACCGGCTATCACACTGCGAACATTTTTTGGGGATCGCTTCTTCATGCCCACAATAATGACATTTCATCGTCTTGGTGTCCATGTGCAGCGTTTGAGAGATATCACAATTAGGACATTCCAGTACATAACCACAATCCCGGCACATCACGAATGAAGAATAACCTCGCCTATTCAATAATAACACTGATTGTTCTTTCCGCTCAATCCTCTCGGCTAACGCTGTTAGTAATGATTCGGAAAATATTGAATGATTCCCTTTTTTAGCTTCATCTCTCATGTCAATAACATCCACTTCTGGCATAGGATGATTATTCACACGCTTGTTCAATTCCAATAAAGTATAAACACCTTTGGTCGCACGCGCGCGTGATTCCAGAGAAGGTGTCGCACTGCCTAAAACAACAGGACAATCATGGTACTGCCCCCGCCAAATAGCGACATCTCTCGCATGATATTTGGGGAATTCTTCTTGTTTGTAAGTCGTTTCGTGTTCTTCATCAATTATAATGATACCAATATTTTTTAACGGTGCAAAGATGCTCGAGCGAGCACCGACAACGACTTTGGCTTCTTCTTTTTCAATTTTACGCCATTCATCATACTTCTCGCCCTTAGATAACCCACTGTGTAAAACAGCTACTTGATCCCCAAATCGACTCTTGAATCGATGGACCATTTGAGGTGTCAAAGCAATCTCTGGTACAAGCATGAGTGCCCCTTTACCTTCATCTAGGACTTCAGCAATCGTTTGTAAATAGACCTCTGTTTTCCCACTCCCAGTGACCCCGTTGAGAAGATACACATCATGATGGTGGTCTTTTATTGATTGATTTATTTTATCAAAAGCATGTATCTGCTCTAGCGTCAGAGACATGGCGTTCGTTTTTTCAAATTCGGAAGAAGCAAATGGATCTCGGTATACTTCTTCATCAAAAACTTCACACCATCCCTTTTTCGCTCCTGCCTGCACTGTCGAAGAGGATACATCCTCTTCTTTTAATTCGGAGTAAGATAAGGAAGACGTTTCATCCAACGATTGCAGGATATCAAGAAACAGCTTTTGCTTGTTTGCGTTCGATCGGATCTCTGCTTTTATTTCTTCATACTCTTCAAAACCAAGCAGTGCTTTTACTTTTTTTACTTTTTTCACTGCTGCTCTATCGCTTACATCATACTCAATTTCAACTTTACCTTTTTTTTCCAACTGAATGATCTGGCTTAAAACGTTCTGTTTTTCAGCTTCTTCCCAACTCATTTCATCTTTACCTTTAAAGACATCCCATAAAAAAGATTCTGGAATTTCATCAATAATCTTGATCATTTTACTGTATTTAGCCCGCATCACTGCAGGGAGCATAGTTTGATAACACTTTACTTGAAAACTGAAGGTCTGATGTGACAGATATTCACCCAAGCGAACCAGCTCTTGAGTTAAAACTGGGTAACTATCCATTAACGACTCGATAGCTTTCAAATCCATATCAGATGATACGTGATCTTTGATTTCTACGACAAATCCTTGTATTTTTCTCGATCCATTCCCAAAAGGAACGACTACACGCATGCCCGGTTCAATGATTGTTAAAAACTCTTCCGGTATACTATATGTGTATGGTCTGTTTGTCTGTAACGTGGGAACATCCACTATGATATTAGCAACTAGAGACATGTGTCATCCCCTCTTAATTTATAAATTCTATGATCCAATCAATAATGTCCTTGGCTATATCTTTTTTCTCTTTCAACTGAATTGTCTGCGGATCACTTTGGTGACTGATAAAGGTCACTTCATTTTCATCAACATTAAAACCTCGGTCACTTTTTCCGACTTCATTAGCAACGATCAAGTCTGCCTTTTTCGCCACTAATTTCTTTTTCGCGTAGTCCGTCAGATTTTCTGTTTCAGCAGCAAAACCGACAAGGCATTGAGAAGGACGTTTGCGTTTGCCCATTTCACTCAGAATGTCGGGCGTTTTTTTAAGTTTCAAAGTCAGGTGTTCCTGTTTTTTCATTTTTTGATTGTGATTCACTTCGGGTGTGTAATCAGATACAGCCGCTGCCATGACTAAAGCATCACTGGTGTCAAATCCTTTAGACACCGCCTCATACATTTCGTTTGCCGACTCCACACGTTCAACTCTAATATTTGAGGAAACCGGCAACGAACTAGCAGTGATCAATGTCACTTCAGCGCCTTTTCCCCAAGCGGCTTCTGCGACTGCATGTCCCATTTTACCTGAGGAGTCATTAGATATGAAACGAACTGGATCTATACGCTCTTTAGTGCCTCCTGCGGTGACTAATATAGACTTGCCTTCAAGAGGCAGGTCATTGCTAGACTGACGCAGAAACAGGCATAACTCATCGATGATACGTGATTGTTCAGGAAACCGCCCTTTTCCAGAATAACCTTCAGCCAGAAACCCTTCATCTGGATCCATGACATATACTTTTCTCTCGCGTAATGTTTTAATATTAGCCTGGGTTGCCTGATTCTCAAACATGTGATGATTCATTGTCGGGATAGCAAATATGGGACAAGTGGTTGCCAACAAGGCTGTGCTAACAAAATCATCGGCCATGCCATACGCCATTTTGGCAAGTGTATTAGCTGTGAGCGGGGCCACTATCGCAACATCCGCCCAGTCTGCAAAATGAATATGACTGACCTGTTCTGGATCGTTTTCTGTAAAGACATCAACATATACAGATTTTTTACTTAAAACCTGGAATGTTAAGGGCGATACAAATTGCGTAGCAGACTCCGTCATAGCTACTTGAACTTCTGCCCCTGATTTAATTAATGTTCTCATCAAATCTACGACTTTGTAAACGGCTATTCCTCCAGTAACATACAGAGCAACTTTTTTTCCTTTTAACATTTCTCACACCTCGCACATCTTTAGTATCAAAAATCATTTGTGTTATTGTTTACGGATTTGACTTTTTTCACATACTAGAAAAAACCTCTGCCCTTAGTATTTTAAAAGAGAGGCTCTTATAAAATACATAAAACAGAGGTTAAGGTCGATTTTTATTTTTTTTCAATGCTGTCAGGATCGATAACCAAATCTCCAGAAATTATCTCTTCTAAAGATTTCCCAACATTTTTAACGCTTTTGTAGTCCTCTAACATAGGTGTTGCTTCTCCATTATGTAATTGTCTAGCTCTTTTGGCAGCTAAAATTACTAATGAATATTTTGAATCGATTTTACCTAATAAATCATCTTGTGAAGGATATAATAACATTTATTCCATCTCCTCTATTATATGTGCATACTCTTTCAAGTTTCTCGTAACTTTCAAATGCTCACTCTCAATAATGTTTCGTATTTTTCGTGCAGCATTTTCAACCGTATCATTTTCGACCACATAGTCATAATACTGAATCAGTTTTAATTCTTCTGCAGCTTTTTTCATTCTTTTTTCAATCATTTCATCACTATCTGTTCCGCGATTCACGATACGAGAATTTAGTTCTTCCAGGTTAGGCGGGGATAAAAAGATAAAAATAGCTTCCGGCATTTTTTCTCTGACCTTTAATGCCCCTTGGACTTCGATTTCTAAAAAGACATCTCTTCCCTTATCCAATGTCTTATTTACATATTCCATCGGCGTTCCATAATAATTACCTACATAATTAGCATATTCAAGTAGACCATCTTCTTCGATTAGTTTCTCAAATTGTTCTTTCGTTCTAAAGAAATAATCAATATCTTCTACTTCGCCTTCTCGTTTAGAACGAGTCGTCATAGAAATAGAATAATCAAAGCTATTGGAATGATTTTCGAAAATAGCTTTTCTTACTGTCCCTTTACCAACGCCTGAAGGTCCAGATAACACAATTAGCAAACCACGATCTCCCATTTGAACTTCCTTCCCAACACATACTATCACTAAAAACTTATTCCCCAATTGTACCATATCATTATAAGAAAATGAAATGTATTTTTCAAGAAAAACCTTCTTCTTTCGAGAATAAATACTTACAATATAGAGCTAAGATCATAGGCAAAGGCTTAGCTCTTATAATGATATTAAAAAGGGGGTGATCCCAAGATATCGAATCATCCGTGAGCCACTTTAGTATTTGTATGGTCATTCTTCGATTTGACATTAAAGGTAACTCTTCAAAAATTTCTTTACTCCATTCCTTCCTGCTGAGTATGAAGGAAGGCTCAAATGCTTTTATAGATTCCGTTTTTTCGTCTTCCATTAATTCAGTCACCCGGTTTATAATAACTTCTTGAAATTCATTTATAGAATACTTTTTATCCGGTGATATTTTAAATGTTTTTCCTGTCATTTCAAGAACAGCCCACATTAAATTCTCTTCATTCACCTCTTTTTTCCATTTCTTTGATAACTCTTTTAATAATTCCTGCTGGTATTTTTCTTTGTCAATATCCTTAAACAATCGATTGGAACCTTGGCCGATCAGTAATTGATGTAAAACAACATAAAAAGCTTCATTTTTTTTAGTGAACTGGCTTGGGTCAAATGTGTACCAGTTACCTTTATAGTCAGATGCTTTCGCTATTTTCATTGTCTCCATATAACCTAGACTAACATTGATTTCTGTCCTCTGTTTATCAAAAAGAAGCATATCCCCAAGTGGCCAGTTCGTCTTGATCCATTCGTATTCGACATCATCTATTCGTTGATCGTGTCTGAATATACTAGGGCCGTGAATATCCACGATAACCATTTGATCGGGCTTTTTGTTGAGAGCTAGATTTATAGGTATGTTATTCCTATACCCCCCGTCAATATAAGGAACCTCATCAATATAATATTTTTCCATAACTGGATATATTGCGGCACTGGCTAGCAAATAGTCTTTTAATCTTCCCGTTTCTATATCTTCTAAATAATAATTTTCAACTCTCTTGGTTTTATAATTGATTGTGGAAAGTCCAAAAATAATATCCTTACTGCGAATTTCATGTTCATCATCAATATACTTTATAATCATTTCTTCCAGGGGTTTAGTACTCAACCCTTTTTCTTTTACAACTTTAACAATAAAATCTGATATCGTTTTTCTGTAATCCCCGAAATTGGCTACCTCGATTGGTAATTCAAAACCCAAAATATCTTGGGTTTCAATTTCTTTCCACATTTCCTCTGCTTCCACTTGATTCCCCAAGACATAAAGCGCCCCATTTAAAGCCCCGACTGAAGTTCCTGTTACAATGTCTGCGTGATAACCCAGTTCATCTAAGGCTTTCCAGACACCGATCTCGAATGCACCCCTTGCACCGCCACCTCCAAAAACGATGGCTCTTCTCATGTTTTCTTTTTGAAAAAATGTTGAATTCAAAGCAATTCACCTCTCTACGTAATAAACAGGCTAATTTATAGCTATTCGATTAATTGATATGTGTACCATTATTATAACGGAAAAATATATTTTGACTACAAAATAAAATCACTACGGGAAGTTAAGTGTTCTAACTTCTCGCAGTGATTCACTATTAAAACTATTATTGGCCCATATCTTTAACTTTCATCAATCGAGTAATCGCTGCACGTTCACTTTCATCCAGCTTCATTCTAATGAAATAAATGGTTTCTTCCAGTTGAGGAATAGTCATATATTCCAAAGCATTCACTCGACGTCGGGTTTTCTCTATTTCATCTGCCAACAATTGACATGTTTTTTCAATTTCAGCTAATTCAAGCATTTTAGGCATGACTTCTATGAGATACTCAAAAGTTAAATCTAATTCGCCATTAGAGTTTAAATAACCGTAACTTAATGCACTAGCGTCCTCAATATTATCCTCATATTGAAAGTTCATCTGAGGGACTCTTACACTCATAATATTCTTACGTCCAATATTTAAAGATACACTTCGGCTAGGAACAGCCATCAGTTCTTCAATGTAACTCTCATGTAATAATGATTTCGCCATGGCAAAAGACTGCATTGCTTTTTCGAGTTTTTCTTCGACATGGTTTCTTAACTCATTATTTTTCCTGATCAACTGAATGAACTGTCGCATGAGTTCATCCTGTTTGTCTTTTAGTAACTTATGACCTCGAGTTGCTAAACTCAATCGTTTCTTCAAGTTTGCAAGCTCCATACGAGTGGGGTTGACATCTATCTTAGCCATTTACCTCACTCTCCTTTTGGCATATATTTGTCTAACATATCGTCTTTAATACGTTTGAGTTCAGATCTTGGAAGAATTTTTAGCAAGTCCCAAGCCAAATCCAAGGTTTCCTGAATAGATCTATTTGTATAGTTCCCCTGATCAACGTATTCTTTTTCAAATTTAGTTGTAAACTCAACATATTTTTTATCCGTCTCAGATAGTGCAGCTTCACCTAACACCGCAGATAATTCTTTCGCTTCCTTACCTAGAGCATATGCTGAGAACATTTGGTTCATTGTTGCCGCGTGGTCTTCTCTTGTTTTTCCTTCTCCTGTACCTTTGTCTTTCAAACGCGATAAGGATGGTAAAACATCAATAGGCGGTTGATAGCCCTGGTTATACAGATCACGAGACAAAATAATTTGTCCTTCAGTAATATAACCTGTCAGGTCAGGAATTGGATGGGTAATGTCATCTTCCGGCATTGTAAGGATCGGAATCTGTGTAACAGATCCTTTAGTTCCTTCCAATCGCCCTGCACGTTCGTATAGCGATGCCAGGTTGGTATACAAATAACCTGGATAACCACGACGACCCGGCACTTCACGACGAGCAGCCGAAATTTCACGCAGTGCTTCAGCATAGTTGGTCATGTCTGTCATAATAACAAGAACGTGCATGTCTTTTTCAAAAGCTAAATATTCAGCCGCTGTTAAAGCCATACGTGGTGTAGCAATACGCTCAATCGCAGGATCATCTGCCAAGTTTATAAACAGGACAGAACGATCGATCGCTCCTGTTTCTTTGAAGTCATTCATAAAGAATTCAGCTTCTTCAAATGTGATACCGATAGCAACGAAAACCACTGCGAATTTTTCTTCTTTGTTAGTAACACTCGCTTGTCTGGCAATCTGAGCAGCTAGTTCTTTATGTGGTAGTCCAGAGCCAGAAAATACGGGTAGTTTTTGACCACGTACTAATGTATTTAAGTGGTCAATAGTAGAAATACCTGTCTGAATAAATTCATCCGGATAGTCACGTGCGATAGGGTTGATTGCCTGACCATTGATATCCAGACTTTTTTCTGGAATCAAGTCCGGTCCGCCATCATTTACTCGGCCCATGCCGTCAAATGTACGACCAATCATATCTTCTGAAACTTCCAACGATAAAGGTTTACCTAAGAAACGGACTTTAGTGTCCTCTAGGTTGATCCCAGTTGATCCTTCAAATAACTGAACAACTGCTTTATCTCCAGTAATTTCCAACACTTGGCCACGACGACGCTCGCCAGTCTGCATTTCAATATCAACCAACTCATCAAATTTAACACCTTCAACACCTTCAACGGTCATCAACGGTCCGACAATTTCTGTAACTGTTTTATATTCTTTAAGCATCTGATTCCACACCACCTTTCTCAAGCACTACTTTAACTTCTTTTTCAATTTGCACATTAATTTCTTTGATGCGAGTTAACTCTTCTTCAGGTACAAATTTCATACGAGCGATTTTTTCACGTGCATTTTCCGTACCTTCGATAATTTCATCGTAGTATGCACCTAAATCCATTGCTTTTTCTGCTTCTCCTTGATAGAGCAGGATGGTATTCAACATTTCGTATTGCTTATTTCTGGACGTATACGTATCAACGTCATCAAAAGCGTTTTGCTGCAGGTAATCTTCTCGAAGCATACGAGCGGTAACTAGCTTTAAACGGTCTTTCTCAGAAAGTGATTCCACACCAACCAGACGTACAATCTCTTGTAATTCTGACTCGTCTTGGAGTAATGATTTTGTATGAGTAACCATAGCGCTCCAGTCGACATCAAGTTTTTTACCAACAAAAGCATTCATGTCATTGGAATAAAGTGAATAAGACTTAAGCCAGTTAATTGATGGAAAATGACGTCTTTGGGCTAATGAACTATCTAGCCCCCAGAATACTTTAGCCACTCGCAATGTGTTTTGGGTAACGGGTTCGGATGTATCTCCACCTGGAGGCGATACAGCACCAATGGCAGTAATACTACCTTCTCTGCCTTTGCTTCCTAATGCGATAACTTTTCCGGCACGCTCATAAAATTCAGCTATACGACTACCTAGATAAGCAGGATACCCTTCATCCCCAGGCATTTCTTCAAGTCGTCCTGACATTTCACGTAGAGCCTCAGCCCAACGTGAAGTTGAATCAGCCATGATTGCTACCGAATAGCCCATGTCACGGAAATATTCTGCAATAGTGATTCCTGTATAGATAGAAGCTTCACGAGCTGCCACAGGCATATTAGAGGTGTTAGCAATCAATACCGTTCTTTCCATAATTGATTCGCCTGTATTAGGATCGATCAATTCTGGAAATTCATTAATTACGTCTGTCATCTCATTACCACGTTCGCCACAACCAACATAAACAACTAAGTCAACATCTGCCCATTTCGCAATTTGGTGCTGAACAACTGTTTTACCGGCTCCAAATGGTCCGGGTACAGCAGCGGCTCCACCTTTAGCTACAGGGAATAACGTATCAATAACACGTTGTCCTGTAATTAATGGTTCGACCGGATTCAATTTCTTAGCAATGGGTCTACCCTGACGGACAGGCCACTTTTGCATCATCGTAAATTCTTTATCACCGGTATCAGTTTCTAAGACATAAATATTATCTGTTACAGTGAAAGCACCTGTTTCGATAGATTTCACTTTTCCTTTTACGCCAAATGGTATCATAATACGGTGTTCAATAACTTTCGTTTCCTGAACTGTCCCCACTACGTCTCCTTCAGCAAGATTTGTTCCAACTTCTACTGCTGGAACAAATTCCCATTTTTTGTCACGATTTAAAGGTGCGATGGTCATACCTCTTTCAAGATAATTACTTTGCGTTTTTTTCATAAATTCATCTAATGGTCTTTGAATTCCGTCAAACATCTGAGAAATCATACCAGGAGCTAATTCTACAGATAGCGCTTCTCCTGTCGTTTCAACAGTTTCACCAGGTCCAACCATCGACGTTTCTTCATAAACCTGAATCGAGGCTATATCATCCCGCATTTCTATAATTTCACCGATAAGGCCTAAACGACCTACTCGACATATATCTTGTATATTTGCTGATTCCATTCCACTAGCCGTAACTAGAGGTCCGGAAACACTCACAATCGTTCCTTTACTCAAATTCGTACCCTCCTATAAGATATTCTGACCCACAGCTTTTTCCACATTATCCTGGATTCGTTTCTTACCGATTCCGCGCGATCCAGTATGATTGGGGATCAAAATGATGGCAGGTTTCAGTTTTGCATCATAGCGTTTTATGGTTTCTGGAACCATCTCTGCCAATTGTTCAGTTAAATATATTACTCCATAGTCTTTATCCGCCATACTGTCAATGATCAGTCGAGCTTCTTTAGCTTCAGATGCGAAAGACACTGAAAAGCCCAACATTTTGAAGGCTAAAACAGATTCTTTGTCTCCGACAACACCAATTTTATTCGGCATAGTTTAAACGCATCCTTTCTCTGATTTGATCCGAGGATAAGCCATTTTCTTTACCCGAGAGGATCAAACGTAAATTTGTTACTTCTATTTCTTTAGCATATAGATAAGCTACGACAGGCATCGGGCCAAATGATTTTAACCGTGCTTCACGCATTTTTTCCATATAAGCATTATCTGTTTCATAGTCAACTTTTATTGTTGATAATTCCCCAGTGTCAGCATTCACTGATTTATCAATAAGTTGACGATAATCCGTTTTTTTGTAAAACTGAGCAACGGAGTTTAAATCTTCGTCCATTAGATTTAATAAATCTACTTTAGGAATAGATCCCGAACTTGACAAAACAGTCAGCATAAAGTTACGTGTGCGATTTTGTTTCATTCCTCTTACGAGTGTTGAAAGATTATTATAATCAATGTAACGTTCAATCAATGCCGGTATATCAGTTTCGACGGTTTCATCAGCTAAAAGACGCAAGTGTGTAAAAAATCTTCTGTCCAAAATAATATCTACCGACTGCACATTTTGATATTCTTCGTAATCTGTTTTCACTTCATTTATGCTGTCCACGTATGCTTTAGGCAGAACCTCTGATTCTCCGAGACGAACTGCTTGACGTAATTCGGAGATGGGGTATCGTCCAATAGGAATAAACAAGTGATCTAGATCCTGATCAGTTACTTCTTCTTTGAATAAGACTTTCAAGTTGTGATACGCATACCTTAATCCAACAAGTTCAACTAATTCCTTATTCGGAACAATTTCAAACATCTCGTTATATGTCTGATGTAACTCGTTCATGAACATCGAATCATAATTTTTGTCTTCTTTAATTCTATCAACATCATTACGATAAGGTGTTTCGCGTAAAATATTAACAGCCTCTCCAAACGAATCTGATGTTAGCATTCTTTCAAAATGAGCTCGAGTGAGGAGGTCATTTTCATAGATACGAATGAGAACATTACTTGCTCCATATGCACTATCTTTCAAAACTATTCCCCTCTCTAAAATAATTCATTTGATATTTCGGACAAAATATCACTTTTTAATTCTTCTACAAGTATATCAAACACAAAATTATAATCGATGTCATCTTTTCCCACAATTAAACCTGATTTTTTTGAAATTGTTTCATCAGATATACGAACACTTAGATTTTCAGGTGCGTTTTCTTTGATCCATACTGTATCAATTAAATCTCTGGACTTTTCACCAAAAATTAAAGTGATTTCTTTTTCGTTTTCAAAATTTTGGAAAACATTCAATACAAAAGTTTGGAAGGTGCTTTTATCAAGCGTATCTAATTTATCTTTGGTATCAACGAAAATTTTATTCAGCAAATTTTGTTTCGCCGATAATATATTATTACGTTTTTTAATTTCTAACGTGTTTGTTTTAATTACATATTCTTTCTCAACTTTTTCTTTAACATCGTCTTTCAGTTGTTGTCTCTTTGCAACTTCTGCTGTTTGTGAAGCTAGAACGTCTTCTGCTGCTGCAATTTTAGCTTGTTCAACTTTCTGACGGAGCGCTGCTCTTTCTTTTTCAACAACGCGTTCTGTTAATAATTTCAAGTCAGCCATCTTTTGGATTTCCCTCCTATTCAATTACAATTAAAGAAAGAAAGGAATTGAGTTGATACTAAAAGCATGTATTTGCTCTCACTGTATTACCTCAAATCCCTTCATTCATTTTATTAGATAAATATAATCATCATCAAGGAAATAACGAAACCTAAGATAGCATATGTTTCAACCATCGCTGAGTAAATAATACCTTTAGTAACGTGTTCCGGTTTTTGAGCTAAGATCTGCATGGCAGCTACTGATACGCGGCCCTGCAAAGTTCCTGAAGTTAAACCTGTAAATCCTACTGGCAATCCAGCTATTAGGTAGTACCAACCTTGTGACGTGCCTAAATCTGTCGTTAAGTTAATAATAATTAATAGTCCGATAACAAATCCATAAAGACCCTGTGTAGCTGGTAACATTTGTAGAACTAAAGCACGACCGAATTTTTCGGGCTGTTCTTTTGTTAATGCTGCAGCTGCTTCACCAGCAGATCCAACACCTCTTGAAGAACCCATTCCTGATAAAATAACTGCTAAAGCAACACCAATCGCACCAAATACAAACCCTAGATTTTCACCAAAAAACATTTCAAAATTATTCATTATACTTTTCCTCCATTTACATTTTTATTTTTATTCAAAAAAATTGAATCCTTAATTTTTCTGGTCTAACCGGATATGTTTTTCCAGCGTTTTTAATGGGGTAAGCGGACGTCCGCCTCCTTCGAAAAACTTGCCAAAGAACTCAACGTATTGCAGACGAGACGAATGCACGTACGCACTCAAGAACGTCAAAGCAATATTAAGTGTGTGTAAGGCAACGATAATTAATACCCCTACTGTAAATCTGGCATAGACGGGTAAGAATCCTACTATCATGTTAAAGGCCATAGCTATATTTGCACTGGCTACGCCTAAGGCCATCAAACGTGTGTAAGACACTATGTCCCCAACGTAGCCTGATATACCATACAAATTATAAGCACCTAAGCCCACTCCAAGCGCAGTATTCGGTGTTGAAATAGCACTGAAGACAAGAATACCAATAGCATTAAGAACAACGATACCAATTCCTATTTGTGTCATTAACGTACTATCGATCAGCAAGGCTCCGGCTACCCATAAGATAAATCCAACCAGCATCATTGCCCAAGCATAACCATCAATATATGCGGATGCTCTTTGACCTTGTCGATTTTTTATGATCCCATTTAAAATCAGACCATAAAGCAATTGGACTAATCCCATCACAACCGAGATTATCATTATCACTAAGACATCCTCTTGTAGTGACAGCACTTGAAATGGCAACTCGATCCCAAAAAAACTACCGAAAAACATACCGAATGCCATTGTCGGATACGAAAGAACATGTAAGAATTTAACGAAATTCCCTGTAGACCCCTCAATATTAAATACTTTCATAGAAAACAGTGTTACTCCAAAGAGTAATAATCCGTAACCTATATCGGCAGACATCATTCCAAAGAATATCATGAAAAACGGCATCATAAGAGGCGTAGGATCAACTTCACTATATTGTGGATAACTGAACATCTGTGTAATCATTTCAAAAGGTTGTACGAGTTTATTGTTTTTCAAGACGATTGGTACTTCTTTATACTCTTCCAACTTGATTTCATCAGTTAAGATAGCGACTTCGCTTTCTCCCACTTCTTGACTGATATTATTTTTAAGGTTTTGAATTTTTTCTTCTTCAATCCACCCTGTCAGTAAGAACAAGTGCGGACTATCTATCAAAATATCTTTCGCTTTATTTCTCTCAGACAAGTTGTAGTAATATTCCTCTGCTAACTGTAGATTTATATAAACTGACTTCCAATCATTCATTTCTTTCTTTCTTTTACTGATGCCATCTCTTTTATCTTTTTGTTCTGAAAGATTTCGATATAGAGCATCTTCAGGTAAAACATCATAACGGTATTTTAATTCTCTGAAACTGTATTGACTGATACTATCCTTCAAGCCTTTAAGTTCATCTTTTGGAAGTATGAATAAATAAGCAATTTCATCGCTTCTTCTAAATACTTCATCATAATAAATCTTGCCATTTTCTTTAATTGTATTCACGAGCGGTTCTGCATGTTCTTTGTCAATCGTTCCGATCAATACATGCATCAATTTAAACTGACTCACTTCATCAGGCATGAAATTAAGTCCACGCCATTTTCTTAAAAACTGTTCTTCTTGTTTTAGATCCTTAAACTCTTCATCAAGTTTGTTTAATTGTTGTTCTTTTTCTGAAACTTGATTAATCAACGCATCAATATTCGCTTGTTCGACACGTTCCTCTAATTCAGGTAAAGAGAACACTTCCCGTTTAGACTTAAGTTTTTCAATCAATCCAAGTTTGGCAACATAATCATCTAGATATTCAATAGAATATTCAATATCCGACAATTTACTCTGGTAATTAATTCCTTCCGAATCTGATGTTTCTCTAGTGAATCCTATTAACAAATCTTCTTCAACCTTGTCAGCAAGTGGTATGATTTCAAGACTCTGCATCTCTTGAACACTTTTCAAGACTTTTTCTTTATGCGCATGTTCTGCCAACAAAGTCAATTTTTTCATTTTAGCTATTGCCATATTTACGCAATACCTCCTCTGCTATTCGATTGGCTAACAAATCTTTCTTTCCTTTGTAAGCAGCATCGAATTTTACAGTTTCTTCTTGAACTGTTGCATCTATCACTATTTCATCTTTACTTAAAACTTGTTCAAGATTATCATACTTTTCTTTCTGGTAATTCGCTATTTCTTGTTCTGTGAAATCTTTGTGAGTGTTTATTTCTTGTTCTTTTTTCTTTTCAATTTCTTTTATCTCGATTTCAGCATTCGCACGAAGTTCATTAACTCTGGCTTCTGCTTCTTTAACATAATTTATAGCTTCTCGGTTCATTTCCTTCCCCCTTTCAAAAAAATGGACGTAGCTAACAAGCTTCTTCTCACCCCAGAAGAAATAATCCTTGAAAGCTAACGCCCAACCGTATAATAATTATTATTTATTGTATTACGAACACTAATAATAATACCACATATACTGATATAGTGTCAATTAATATACCAGTTCGGGCGTTTGGGTTTACATATTAGTCACTGACTTAAAATAATTAGCCGGTTCTTTTATCTCCGTAACTAAAGACGGATAATGAGCCATAACCGGTGTGAGCAGCTATGGTAGGCCCGTAACTCGAAACGATGATTTCTCTGGGATTTGCTCTCTCAAGCAACTTTTCTTTAATGAATTCAGCTTCTTCGATCACACCAACATGACCGATGAAAATAGAATGCTTATCTGTTTCAGTTAAATGTTTGATTGTTTGATCCACTAAATAATTTAGAGCTTTCTTTCTGCCTCTGACTTTTGCAGCGGGAACTAATTCACCTTCAGTATTTACAACAATGATTGGTTTTACATTTAGTAACGATCCGACGGTGGCCGTAGTAGCTGAAATTCTCCCACCACGCTGCAAATGTTTTACATCGTCTACAGTTACCAATGAGTGGTAATTTAATTTATTGTCTTCCACCCAGTCTATGAGTTCTTCGCGTGTGTATCCTTCTTGTTTCTTTTGACAGGCTTCATATACAAGGAGACCTTGACCAAGACTTGCCGCTTTTGTATCAATGATATCTATGTTGACTTCTTCGTATTCTTCTTCAAGAATCTTTTTAGCCTGAACCGCTGAATTAAATGTTCCTGACAAAGCTGAAGAAAAAGCTAAATAAACAACAGGTATTTCTTTCTCGATATAAAATTTGAACTTTTCTATATATGAGTGCACATTAATTTGAGAGGTAGATGCTGTTTCACCATTCTTGAGTCGTTGGAAAAATGCATTTTTATCAAACTTTTCTCCCATGTCATCAATTAATTCTTCTTCACCAATTCTGATCATAAAATTGACAATATCTATGTTGTAACGATTCACTAACTCTAGCGGTAAATCACTACCCGAGTCAGTTATAATTTGAAAATTCACGTTTTTAACTCACTCCTTTTTTACCACACTCTATATTATACTTATTCTCACAATAAATAGAAACATTATTAATAAATTATTCTGAACTTATTGACGAATGTACGTTCGTTCGCTATAATAAGGGTAACATACGTTCGGGAGAGGATAAATATGAGTAGATTAGCCACGAATAGACATTCACTCGTTGATTATATAAAAAAAGGATACGGAACACTCTTTACACCGATTGCAAAAGTTCAGGCGCAGATGCCTAGAGATCAAATTTCCACATATTTAAAACTGGCCGTCAAGAAACGGTATCCTATTGTTGTCCAAGTTAATCCTACGGCTCAATCAGAAAGTATTATTGAGTTTTCTGGCATAGCTTATTTTTCACCCAAATCAACCCAAATTATCATCAAGTCTGACTTACAGTCAATAACATATTTAATTAATGCACGAGATATTAGACATATCAGGAGACAATAAACACATTCCTAAAACTCTATAGAGAGTAATACTCAGGTTAAACACTTTGAGTAACTCTCTATAGAGTTTTTTCTAAGTGACCAGAGGACTCTTAGTTTTATTAAATCGCATCATAATTAATACTATAAAGAATATACACTTATAATATCTCCAGGAAACAATCTTTCTTATTGCAACACATGTTCACCGATCTTCATGTTAAACAACAAACCAAAATAGTTTATATCACTTTACTAAAAAAAGACTAGCGCTAAATGCCAGTCTTTGAGTTGAATTATAAAATGGGAGAAAACAAGCGACTAACCTGCTGTTTAAATACTTCCCACTTCGAGTAGTTATCTATAATATCTTGAGTTAATAGATATGAACGCTTCAGGTCCTCATCAAAGAGTTGAACCTGTTTCTTTGCTAAAGAGCGATCATAGATAAAGGCATTTACTTCAAAATTAAGTTTGAAACTTCTAATATCAAAATTAGCTGTTCCCACAGACAATAATTCACCATCGATAACGATTGTTTTAGAGTGTAAGAAGCCATTATCATAGATGAAAACTTCAGCACCATAATGATGCAGATCTGCAGCATAACTAAGTGTCGCACGATAGATAAAAGGATGATCAGGTTTATTAGGAATCATCAGCTTGACATGTATACCCGATAATAATGCTATCTTTAACGTTTCCATTAAAGCTTCATCTGGAATAAAATAAGGCGTTTGAATGTAGACTGACTCTTTAGCCATACTTATCATTTTAATGAAACCTTTTTTAATGGCATGCATTTCATTGTCGGGGCCACTGGAGACAATCTGCATATCGGTGGAGCCTTTATAAACTGAAAAAGGAAAATAATTCTCATCGTACTCAACAGTTGCCTTCTTTGCCGATGCGTTCCAATCCATCAAGAATCGTGTTTGCAACGTAAGTACCCCGTTCCCTTCAATTCTCAGATGAGTGTCGCGCCAGTAGCCCATTTCTTCGTATAATCCTAAGTAATCGTCTCCGACATTGAACCCACCAGTATATGCAATTTTTCCATCAATGACTACTATTTTTCTGTGATTTCTATAATTAAGACGTAAATTGATCAGGAAAAATTGTGAACCGAGAAAAGCTTCTGCCTGACCGCCATAGTCTCTTAACCGGTCAAAGAAATGCTTTCCTAACACCCTAGCACCAACAGGATCATAGAGCACTTTCACTTGAACCCCATGCTTGGCTCTTTCTTCAAGAGCATTTACAAGTTTTTTCCCTATCTCGTCTCCTCTGAAAATGTAATAAGTGACATGGATATGATGTTCAGCTTGACTGATATCTTCTAGCATCTGATCAAATTTTTCTTTGCCGTCGTTGATTAGCTTGACTTTATTTCCTTTTGTTAATACAGCTTGATTACTTTCTAAAAATAAACGAATCAATTCAAACGTTTTATCTTGATACAATGATTCTGGAACATCTAAATTTTCTGATTCAATTAATTTTTTTTGTGATTCAACTAACTGGGTCATACCAATTCTCTCTTGGGATTGAATATCAAATGTTTTTTCTTTGGAAATCTTTCGCCCTAAAAACAAATAAATAATAAATCCAAACCCCGGCAACATCGTGATAACTAATAACCAAGCCCATATCGCTGCAATATCTCTTTCTTTTTCTCTTAAAACAGTAAACACAGCTAATATTGAGTTAAGGAATATGACTATCCAAAAAAGTGTAGAAATAATATTCATTTATGACTCCTTCTAAATGCCTCTATTTAGTTCATTTTACATCAGCTCTATTGTTTTCTCTAATTATAATAACTCAAATGTTATTTTTTTTTAGGAAGAAAAATAATTCGGGAATTTCTATACAACATCAACATAACTACCATAGTCACTAACGCAGTCACTATCATACTTAAACCATTCATTACAAGTGAAAACAAGAATGCACTTAGCCCCCACAAAGCGTAATCTCCCCAGAATATCCACCCGGCAATAAAATGCCAAAAATAGCGACCCAAAGCACCCGTAAATACAGCAATCAATATATAGAACTGAACCATTTTATAATTATTTAAAGAAATATTCTTAAGGATTTCTTTACTGTAAAATCCGGCTATGCCAACAAAAGCATAGGCCAATGTGTACTCTATAATAACTTGATAAATATTTAACATATAAACAGAACCAGTAACGAAATGTAACAGTCCCCACAAAAAACCAGCATAGAGTCCAGGCATAAGTCCTCGTCTTATAGCGTAAAAGGTTAGCGGAATCATCCCTAGAGAAACACTAAAAGATGAGCCTATGCCCGTAGGGATAAGTGACAGCACCATAGCTATCGTTGCAAATAAAGTTCCTTCTAAATATATACGCAATTTCTTATTTCGCATAAAAAATCTCCTCCTAAGTAACAAACTGAACTAGGGAGGAGAGGTTGTTTGAACTATGAGCATGGACACACTCATAGTTCAATATTTTCTCAAATGAGTACTCTTCCTACGCACGTGTGAACGTACAGGTTCAAAGGGTCTAAACTATTAGTTCACTCTCAGCCAATCTGATTGACTCCCCTAGTACAGTATTATTATATTATTCTACAAGGTGCTTATCTTGTAAGACGTCTATTCTGATTTACTTCCATTATCACAGGTAAGATAATTGGACGTCTTTTTGTTTTCTTGAACAAGTGACTGTTTAATGCTTCTCTTATATCGCGTTTTATCGAACCCCAATCAAAATCATTGTGCTTCAGGTTCTCATTAACAATATTTTTTACGATATCCGATGATTCATTTATTAAATCTTGGCTCTCTTTAACAAAGACAAATCCTCTAGTAACTATATGTGGATTTGAAACGATTTTTTGTTTTTTACGATCGATTGTCACAACCGCTACGAAAATCCCGTCTTCTGATAACAAACGTCTGTCTCGTAAAACGATATTTCCTATATCCCCAATGCCGATTCCATCAATCAAGGTATTATCAGCAGAGACTTGACCACTTTGAGTCATTTTATTTTTTTCATAACTCACTACATCTCCATTGCTTAAAATAAAGATGTTTTGATAAGGTATACCTGTTTCATGCGCTAAACTAGCATGAGCAGCTAACATTCTATATTCCCCTTGAATCGGTATAAAATACGTTGGCTTCAGTAAATTGATCATTAATTGCAGATCATTAGGCGTTGCATGTCCAGATGCTTTTATGTTATCAGAAATATGCTTAACTGTAGCTTCTGCACGGTAAATCAAGTTCTCAGTTTTAGCAACCATAACTTCCATTGCAGTTGAAGGACTTGTTGCAATAAAAACCAAATCGCCTTCTTTAATATTTACCTGAGGATGATTACCGGTTGCCATACGATTAAGTGTTTTGATTGGTTCACCAGCGGCACCAGTTTCTAATACAAGAATTTCATCATCGTTATATTTGTCGATTTTATCTACCGGCACAATTAAATTATCATCCGGCAAGGTTAGTTTATTTAATCTTAAAGCTGTTTCTAAAATAGCTTCTAAATTTTTACCCGTTATAAATACTTTACGATTAGAATGGTATGCTGCATTTAAAACCTGTTGAACACGTAAAATATTACTTGCTACGGCCGCAACGATTATACGACTACTTGTATTTTGGAAAGTATCCAAGACTTCCTCCTGGACTTTTTTCTCAGAAACATTTTCAAAAGGACTTTCAGCTTCCCCTGAATCACTGAGCAAGGCAAGAACGCCTTCTTTACCCAAATCTGATATTTGAGATAAATCGCTTCTGTAAATATCTTGTGCACTTTGATCAAATTTAAAGTTACCCGTATAGACAATATTGCCCTCTTCAGTCTGCACAGCAATGCCCATTGAGTCCGGGATCGTATGTGTTGTACGGAAAAACTTAACGATCGTGCCATTAAAATCAATTTCTGTTTTCTCATCAATAACATGAAAGTCATCAAACGAAGGTTTTAAATTCGAATTATTTACAAACAGTTTTGCTAACTCTATCGTCAATTCCGATCCAAAGACAGGCACTTCAAATAGATCCAAGAAATAAGGCAATGCTCCGATAGCATCTTCATGGCCGTGTGTCAAAAAGACACCCGCTATTCTATCTTTATTTTCTTCTAAATAACTGAAATCTGGAATGACAGCATCAATACCAAAGAGTTCGTCTTCCGGGTATATGAGCCCACAATCAAGGACAAAAATGTCCTCTCCCGATTCCACTACATACAAATTCTTACCATTTTCTCTTACTCCTCCAAGAGGAATAATTTTAATATTACTCACTATTTTCCACCTCTAAATGAGCTTTTCAGCTCTTATTATTTTATAGTTTTTTTCACCTATGTGTTATCCGTTCGTTAACAATCGTACATAAAGTATAGCACAGATTTGGCGATTTTCATACTCTGAGACTATCGCGGTCATTTCACCTTTTTTTTATAATTATCAGCAATTCAAATTCTAAAGTTCTAAATAGTCACAACTTATTGAGTTTGATCTCAAAACAGTCTCGATTTTTGATAGAATAAAGAGCATAATAAAATAAATTGAAAATCATTTAGAAATTATTTTTCTATTTTTTTATATAAAGGAGAACGAAATCCATGTCTTTATCACAGGAAATCATTGATGAACTTTCATTAGCTTATCCGGAAAAGATAACTTATACTCGACTAATTAAAAAGACTGAAACTGGAAAAGAAACGCTTCAACAGGCTTTAAACGAATTAGCTATCAATAACTACCCGATTTGTTCAAATGGCAATGAAATAGGCTTATCCTATTCTTTGCTGTCTATAATAGCAATCCAAGAACTGTTGAACACCCAATTTATCGGACGACATTTACGTCTTCACCCTTCGCTAAAGTCAACAAACGATTATGCTAAAGAATATCTTGCTGATCTTGAAAACGGAGAGGTAATCCTTGCTCACGAACAAACGACTGGGAAAGGACGATTAGGGAGAGGATGGTCGTCACCTGTCGGAAAAAGTATCTCTATGTCTATAGCGTTAAAACCCACTACACAATTCAAGGATATTTCTTTACTTACTCAATTAACTGCTGCCACTCTCGTTGATGCTTTAGAAGAATGGATCGATGTGAAAATTAAATGGCCGAATGACATAATTTTGAATAAAAAAAAGATTGCTGGGATATTAATAGAAACAGAATTCTGGGGTGGCACCTTAAAAGGAATCATTATAGGCATTGGCATCAATACTAATCTGGAACAAAAAGATATTCCAGAAGAATTACAAAACAAAGCAACTTCTATAAAAGAGTATACAAAAAAAGAAGTTGACCCTAATATACTGCTTGCCCGCTTCTTCACTTCTTTTGAACGTTATTATAAAGACTTTTTAACCTCTCAGCTTTCGGATCCTTTTCTATCTGTCTGTCGTGATCATTCTATTCTCCTTGGTAATGACTTCTGGATAATCAACAAGGAGAATAAAAGAAAGGCGCTCATTCAGGATATTGCCCCCTCGGGAGGTCTCGTTGTAAAGTATCGTGATACTAACCAAACAGACATCATTACATCTACAGAGCTATCCATTCGAGGAGATGGGGAATATCTCTAAATGAATAGTCTAGCAGTTGATGAAAAAGTGGAAATTGACGGACTGCTTTTCAAGAAGAGAGATACATGGCTATAACCATAAGAACGAGTTGGTGAATTGGGTAATAGGCATAGAAAAAATAGCGTGGTAGCTTGGGTAGCCGGAGACCTTGTTTACTGATAAAAAGAGCTAGGGAAAGAAGAGAAAATATTTGTAAAGATAATCCCACTAAAAGTTGAACCAAAGTAGCAAGCACAATCCCCTGTAACCAGTCTTTTTCTTTTAACCAATAGATACTCCAGCCAAACATGAATCCATAAATACTGTATTCGGCAAATAAACTTAAAAATCCAAATAATAAAGCAAATTGTTTATACTTCATTGATAAAGAAAATAAAGCAAGTAGAAAAACTACATTAATAGTATTTGGAGTTACAGGCATTGAAAGAACTCCAAGCAGCACCAGGCGTAAAATGTATCCCCGGTAATTGCTCGTTTGCTTTGTTCCTTCTATCGTGCTGTAAAGAAAGCACGGGAAAGCTATACGGCCAATTATACGAAAAAACAAGAGTTGAGGAAATAAAAAATAACCGATATGATCAATAGTCATTGTTATAATTCCAATCCATTTAATTGTGTTCAACTTGTGATTAAAAGAACCCTTCATACCAGACACTCCTCGTATTATAAGTTAGATAACCGCTCTTTCAGGGCTATCTCTTTTTTTGGAAAACTCTTCGACTAGACTTGTTTAAAGATTTAATTATGTACTATATTATTAATATATTCGGATAAACTGCTCTTTTTTGTTAGAATTTGCAAAAACTTCTAACTTTTGCTGTTTTTTTATCGAAAAGAGTGAAAATATTAACTTTTCCCTTTCGTCGCTATTTATTATTGATTGCTTAAGTGTAATCCCTATAACTTACCTAAC
>NZ_LSRN01000101.1 GCF_001885615.1 Alkalibacterium sp. 20
AAACTTAAACTGGTTAATGAATACCTCTCTGACGATCCTACTTTTACAAGCTTAGCCAAAAAGCACGGGATGTCTTCGTCATCCATTATCCAGACTTGGGTTCGTCTATATGAGCAATACGGAAAGAAAGGCCTTAAAGAACCAGAGATACAATCTGTCTTCCCTGTTCAATTCAAACTAGATGTATTAAGATATAGAGAAAGAACAGGGCTCTCTTATCAAAAGACTGCTGATGCCTTTGGCATTCGCTTTGGTTCTATTGTCAGAGAATGGCACATAAAGGTCCAGACCGACGGTATGGAGGCCCTAACGGAAACGAAGGGACGTGCCCCAATGGCTGAGATCGAACGTCGAAAAAAAGAAAAAGATAAGCTGAAAAAACAAAAGCTAAAAGACTTTGATGCTAAGCGTTTCGCGGAATTGGAGCGTGAAAATGAACTCCTACGTCTGGAGCTCGCCTATTTAAAAAAGCTAGAGACTTTTCAGGACAAACGCCTACCATAAAAGCGCAAACAAAAGCGGCGTACATTCTCGTCCGAGAAGGATTCAAACTGAAAGATACATTAGTTGTTGTTGGAATACCTGAAGCCACTTATCATTATCATGTTAAGAAAATGAACCAGGGAGATCCTGATTCTTTCTGGAAAGAACTGATTAGTCAGATTTTTTATGATAAGAAAGAGTGGGTTATAGAAGCATCCAAGATATATTGATAGTCATGGGTTACAAAATCAATCATAAGAAAGTGCTGCGCATCATGCAGGAATTAGGTTTAAAGTGTATCAAATTCTCACGAAAATCCAGAAAATACAGCTCTTATAAAGGTACTGTCGGTAAAGTCGCGAAGAACCGCATAAACCGAAGGTTTAACTCATCTATACCTCTACAGAAGCTCTTGACAGACATTACTGAGATGAAATGCAAGAATGATAAGAAACTATACTTAAGTCCGATACTCGACGTATACAACTCAGAGATTATTTCATTCAGTATTTCTGAGACTCCTAATGTCGATTTTGTAATGGAATCTCTTCAAGACGCTATGACAATCATAAACAAGCACGCCATCTATCGCACCACGATCCATTCGGATCAGGGGTTTCATTATCAAAATAAACGGTGGGTAAACAGGTTGAAGGTGAATAAAGTCTTTCAAAGCATGTCTAGAAAAGGAAACTGTATTGATAATGCACCTATGGAAAGTTTCTTTGGCATTTTGAAACAGGCGATGTATTACGGAGAGCCCTTGAAATCTTTTGAAGAACTAAAAAAAGCAATCGAAGACTACATTATCGACTATAACCAATCCCGATTAAAAAGAAAACTCAATCGTCAGTCACCAGTGAATTATAGAAAAAATCATGGACATTCATATGCTGCTTAATTAGCCAACGGCTACTAAAGAAAGTGAAAAGAAAAACTCTAACTTTAAGGGGTCACCCCA
>NZ_LSRN01000102.1 GCF_001885615.1 Alkalibacterium sp. 20
TAAACTGGATCCTATAAAGTAGACGCTTAATAAAGCACCCTACTTTTAGGACCCAGTTTTTTGTTGTTTAAAAATTGAAATACTCCCTCTGATATTGGTAAACTACAGATAACTATTGGGTTTGAATCTTCTAAAGAAGGAAGGATCTTATGAAAAGACATACATTTACAAGTGAAGAAGTTGAACAATTATCACTGAGTATTTTCGCTAAAAATGTTTCAAAAAAATCTATTACTTATACAGATGAATTCAAAGCCCACTTCGTGGCGGAACGACAAAAAAGAAAATATTCAAAGGATATTTTTAGGGAAGCAGGATTAGACCCTGATATTGTAGGAGCGGAAAGAATCAGGTCCTTCTCTAAAAAATGGATGAAACGGTATCGTGATAAAGGCGAGTTAGGATTGCGCGATACGCGTCAAGGTAATTCTGGACGTCCTCGATTAACGGAACTCTCTACAGAAGAGAAATTGAAAAGAGCACAGAGAGAGAATGAACTATTGCGTTCGGAGTTAGAACTGATAAAAAAGCTAGACTTCGCAGAAAGGAGAGGGAACGGGCTGACAAAGACAGAAAAATTTGAATTGATTCGTAGAGTGACCTCTCGTTTTTTTTCGGTATCTGTTAAACGAGCGTGTGATTTACTTGAGGTTTCTCCCTCTGGATACTACAAACATTTCTCTTGGGAATCCGAACGGATTCGAATCTGGAGAGAAATGTTAGATGAATTTTGGAGAGACCAAATCATTGAAGCAATGGCCTATAAGAAAGTGCCTAAAGGCTCTCGTGGCATCGTGATGTACTTTTATAATACTGTTGGTATACGAGTCAATCGAAAGAAAGTGCAGCGGATTATGCGAAAGTATGGACTTGTCTGTCCGATCCGTCGTAAAAATCCCTATAAAATGATGGCTAAAGCAACTAAAGAGCACCGAACGAAGAAGAACATACTTAAACGCTCCTTTGATCAGGGAAAGCCATTTAAAGTCCTTCTCACCGATATCACATACATGCATGGAAAAAATGGATTTGTTGGTTACCTTTCTACCATTATCGATGGGGCCAGTAAGGAAGTTTTGAGTTACTGTGTTTCAGACAACTTAAAACAAGATATCGTAACCAAGACCGTTGAAAGAATGATTGACGATTACGGGGATAAACTGGCAGATGATGTTATTATTCATTCTGACCAAGGCGTCCACTACACAAGCCCAGTCTTTCAAAACCTGGTAAAAGGAGTGGGTATCGTACAGTCAATGTCCCGACGCGGAAACTGTTGGGATAACGCCCCTCAGGAAAGTTTCTTTGGCCACTTGAAAGATGAAATCTACTATGAAACTTGCACGTCAGTGCAAGAATTAAGATTAGTTATTGATGATTATATGGACTATTACAACAACGAACGAGGACAATGGAAACTAAAAAAA
>NZ_LSRN01000103.1 GCF_001885615.1 Alkalibacterium sp. 20
ACATTATTCAGCATATACATTACCTAAATTCCACGTCAAATCAAAAATTCCTTTTTTTGAGCATTTTTTATGAGGAATCCAGGTAACTTTTTCTATATCGTACCATTTTCGTCACCAACTCTCTGTCTTTTAGTACCTTTAATCATTACAGCCTGAATAGTTTGCATGCTTAAACAAGCCCCGCAAATCTTTACCCTAGGCTTCTTCCGATTCTAAGGTTAACTGCTTCAGGTTAAATATTTTTCATATACCGACTTGTATGGATAGTTAAACGATAATTTCATAATTACATTTCGGGCAGTTTTAATTATTTTTGCAGCCAGAAATACATATTTCAAACGGAAGGTTTTAATCTGTTGTCTGTATTCCGCTACGCTCAACGAATCAAACTTAAACAGCAAAAACAAATTGAAAGCAAGCATCATAAGCTGAAAAACAGCCTCATTGGCCCAAAATGACTTTAGCAAAAGATGACCTACGCTCATATCGTATTTGGCTTCTTTAATATAATTCTCACTGTTGCCACGTTTTTCATACGAGATGACAACTTTTTCTGAAAGTAAATCTATGTTTGTTACAAAGAAAAAGTATTCGTATTCCGAGCCCTCCAAAAGTGATAATTGTGCTCTTTCTTTTTCAGGTTTCAATACACGAGACACGACAAATCTTCTGTCTTTATTCCATGTGTTTAGCTTCGTAAACAGCTCTGTAGTTTCTCTGCCTTCTTCGCCTTTAACAAACAAAACAGATTCATCTGTTACTTGTGAAGCGAGTGTTGGATAGACTTTGGCTTTAATCAAATACTTGCAACCTAGCGTTTCAATAGTTTCGATAATTTCTTCGTCAAAGTAACCGCTGTCCATTCTAAACAGAATGTCTAGATCATCTGTTTTTATGTTGGCTACAATTTCTTTTATCATTTCTGCAGCACCATTTGCAGTGTAGGTATTACCACTTCTAACAAATCCAGTGATGTATGCTTTTAGTTCATCACAGAAGGCGAACTGGATATTGTAGCAGCGATTGCCTAGCTTTTTTGGATTGTATCGCTTGGTTGCACCTTCTTTGTGGCCTTCTACGTTGATGACGCTACTATCGATATCAATAGTGATGGACGTCAGATTGCTTTTAGAAAGTAGTCTTTTGAAGACTTTGAAATTGATATCTCTAAACATTTGAGTTGTCTTGAAGTTGAAGTTTCCTAAAAACCGAGATACTGTTTCTGGTTCCTTTACCGAAATATCGAATTCATTAACCAGTGGATCGTTTTGAAGTAACTTTAAGTGCTTTAATTTGTCAATGCCAATAAAATGACCGCAGAGCATCGTCTTTATATGATTCATCTTGATTTTATTTGTTGATTCATGATCAAATACAAGGTCATTTTCAATAAGATCAAAAACCCCGTTACTTTTTGC
>NZ_LSRN01000104.1 GCF_001885615.1 Alkalibacterium sp. 20
AAGATTCTGACTCCGAATAATTTGAAAATGAAAAAGGGAATGCTAATTAAGCATTCCCGTTTTTCTTAATATAAAAAGTATCGAACTATGAACAACCTAGAAACGAGGTGGCCAACTTAATGTTTAATGAAGAAGAACAAACAGGAAACATCTCATGTTCTTTTTGCGGAAAATCTCAAGATCAAGTGAAAAAAATTGTAGCTGGTCCTGGAGTTTATATCTGTAATGAATGTGTAGATTTATGTCAAGAAATAATGGAAGAAGAGTTTAGTAAACAATCGTTTGACGGGGAAATGACCGTACCTAAACCATTCGAAATTAGAGAAATTTTAAATGATTACATCATTGGTCAAGAGTCAGCGAAAAAAACATTATCTGTAGCGGTATATAACCATTACAAGCGGATCAATAATTTGGAAAATAGCGATGAAGATGATATCGAATTGCAAAAAAGCAATATTTGTCTGATCGGTCCAACCGGATCAGGTAAAACGTATTTAGCTCAAACTCTCGCACGTATCTTGAATGTTCCTTTTGCAATAGCAGATGCTACGAACTTGACAGAAGCTGGGTATGTTGGGGAAGATGTAGAAAATATTCTACTCAAACTATTACAATCAGCTGATTACGACGTTGAGGCAGCTCAACGCGGAATCATTTATGTTGATGAAATAGATAAAATTGCACGTAAATCTGAAAACGTCTCAATTACCCGTGACGTTAGTGGTGAAGGTGTGCAGCAGGCGCTGCTTAAAATTCTGGAAGGAACAACAGCAAGTGTTCCTCCTCAGGGCGGAAGAAAGCACCCACATCAAGAGTTGATTCAAATTGATACAACGAATATTCTATTTATCGTAGGGGGAGCCTTTGATGGCATCGAAACGATCGTTAAAAATCGTTTAGGCGACAAAGTTATTGGATTCGGTGCATCAACCCAACGTAAAGAAACTGAGGATAAAGGAAGCATTATTCAACAAATCATTCCTGAAGACCTCTTGAAATTTGGATTGATTCCTGAATTTATCGGTCGTTTACCAATTACTGCTGTACTGGATAGATTAGATGAAGATGATTTAGTTGAAATATTAACAAAACCTAAAAATTCTTTAGTTAAACAGTATCAGAAACTTCTGAAAATTGATGACGTTGAGTTGGAATTTGAAGAGAATGCTTTACGTAGTATAGGTAAAAAAGCAATCGACCGAGATACTGGTGCTCGAGGATTACGTTCGATCATTGAAAGTATTATGATGGACATCATGTTCGAAATACCAAGTCGAGCAGAGATCAAGAAAGTACGTATTACTGAAGAAACTGTAGAAACAAAGAAACACCCAATTTTCTACGATAAAGACGGGGAAATGGTCAGTTAATCAAGGT
>NZ_LSRN01000105.1 GCF_001885615.1 Alkalibacterium sp. 20
AATAACTAAACACAACATATTATGTTTTGTTTGATTTATTAAGATTAGTTAAATATATTTTATTATAATTTTTTTAAAAGTCATTCAAAAGATATAAAAATAACTATTCCCAAAAACGAGTGTTTTTGGGAACCTCCTTTTGTAGAAAGAAACATAATCAAAAAACCTTATATAATCCACTTTCCTCGGATTACCAAAATCAATGTCCATAATCATTACCAAATACCCTTACATTTAAACACGTAAATGGTATAATAAAAAAGAGTTTTATTATACAAACTAATCTATGAATTTATTTCAATATATTATATAGAAGGAATAGTGTTAAGGAGTGAAATGATGAAAATTGCTTATGCTAGAGTATCGACAGACAAACAAGAACTTCATCGTCAACTAGACGCTTTAGAAAAAGTTGGTTACGATAAACTTATACAAGAAAAATTTACCGGTACACAAAAAAACCGCGCAGGATTAGATACTTTATTTAATAGTGTCCGATCTGGGGATACCGTTATTATTGAATCAATTAGTCGCTTAGGTAGGAAAACGCTAGACATCCTTTCTACTGTTGAAGATCTGAAAGAACAAGGTGTAGAAGTTGTATCATTGAAAGAGAACCTAGATACATCTACACCAACCGGCCAGGCCATGTTTCAGATGATGGCTGTGATTGCTCAGCTGGAACGCGATCTGACTGTACAGCGTGTAAATGAAGGCTTAGCGTCTGCTAAAGCACGTGGTGTGAAACTTGGTAGACCGACAATGGATAAACAAAAGGTAAAAGATGCCTTAAGCTTATATGATTCTGGTCAATATTCAGTTAAAGACATTATACGGATTACTGGTATTTCGCAAGGTTCACTATATAGGAAGATAAAAGAGAGAGAATCGAAAAAATTTTAACTAACAAAATGAAATTAGAATAAAGACTATCGTATAATTAGTACCTGTACACATATGGAAAAAGAGAATAATCATAGCTAATAAGAATTATTAAACACACTTAAGTAATTAGAACAGAAATACATTTAGTATAAAAAAAAGGAGATATGTGAATGTAACTTAATAAGGACTGTGTTAGAGATATCTTACTTGTCATAGAAACTCAGAATGATGAGCCTATATTTCATGAAAAATTTCTTAATATTCAAGAATCACGAAAATATTCTAACGAAGTAGTTATCTATACTGCTAAGAAACCACATGAAGCTGGTTATATAAATGGAGATTTTACAATTTACTACGACAATAGTATTGAGTTAGTAATTGATTCAATTTCATGGAATGGACATATGTATTTAGATAATATAAGGG
>NZ_LSRN01000106.1 GCF_001885615.1 Alkalibacterium sp. 20
AGAAGGAAAAATTTCAACATTTTATTATAAAAATCTAGTTATTTTTTCTAATTCATCAAAGGGATCATGGAAATCAGAATGTATTTTTATGAATTCTAGTTTAGCAGCTTTGATGGCTTGAGAAAAGTTAGGATCAAACTGTGTTCCTAGACCCCTTTCTAATTCTTGAAATGCCTCTTCAGTAGTAAGCTCATTTCGATAAGATCTTGTAGAGGTCATTGCATCGAAAGCGTCAGCAACAGCCAATATTCGAGCCTCTAATGGAATCGCATTTTCTTTTGATCCCGTGGGATACCCTTTTCCATCCCATCTTTCATGGTGATAAAGGACACCATTTTTTAATCCTTTTAATCCTTCTATCTTTTCGACCATTTGTGCTCCAAAAGATGTATGGGTTTTAATGATTTCATATTCTGTTTCTGTTAATCTTGATGGCTTTGTTAAGATTTGTTCAGAAATATTGATTTTGCCAACATCGTGGAGAAGACCGCTTAATCGTAAGTGTTTAAGCTTTTGTTTATCCTGATATTCAGGAAGCTTTTTTGCTAATGCAACAGCATATTGACTAACTCTTTCGCTATGTCCAAATGTGTACAGATCTTTTGCTTCCATTGCTACAATAAAGCTTTGGACGACTTGTTCAAGTGTCATTTCCATTGAGTCAATAACAGTATTAACTTGTTTATCATAAAACATGTTCAGCTTTGATAATAGCAGGTAGCTAAATGTTGTCGAAATAATATAAAGTAAAATACGGTTAGAAATATCGATATTATCAGCAAGAAAATACGAGTTCATCGGAAAGCCGATACTAACAATACCTAAACTTAGAAGTCCCAATAGTGAATAAGAGATTAACAGCATGCGTTCACCATATAGGCTATTAATAATCGGTATTAGCAGGAAATAACTCCAGGCTTCTGAATAGCCTGAACCAAAATATAAACTGAGTCCTACAAATATAACAAAAAGTAAGACAACATGTGTCTTGATTTTTGTTGAAATATCTGTATAACGAAAGAATAAGAACACAATAGTTAACACAGAAAAACAGAGTAATAATACACTAAGATTTGCACGAGAATAAGGAAGATCAAGCCATTGGAAAATAGAATTCCAACCGATACTTAGCATAATGTAAATCAGAGAAATCTTTAGAATTTGATTGTTCAAATCCTTGTGATAGTTCGTAATTAATTTTTGGAATAATTTTTCCTTTTCAGTTACGATTTTATGCATGCTGTTTATCAT
>NZ_LSRN01000107.1 GCF_001885615.1 Alkalibacterium sp. 20
GAATAATTCGTTACATCGGCAATACAAGTCAAAGTAACATCAAAGCCAATGATGTTATCTGTTGTCTTTTGAGCGACATCATCAAAATCGAATTTACGGGCGACGTCTGTATCTTTGTCCTCAATGATCCAAGCTTTTGATTTTGGATTAAACAATGCATCAATATCGGTTTCGTTTCGAGTGTAAATATAGCTTCCATTTAAATTAGTTCCCATTTTATCTACTTCCTTTTCTTATTTTTGTTTTGCGTTATTTAAGAATGCATCTTTCTGTATTTTTGAGGCACACTTCGCCGGCTGAAGTGTGCCCTTTGGTTTAAGTTAAATCCTTTTATTTAACTTAAACCTATAATAACAGTCTTAAATACCTAATTAAAGACCCTTACCGGGGCCTATTATAGATTTGGATATTGTGCCCCGAACGTGTGTATGGTATGCTTTGAAAAGAAAGGAATGAGTCATATATTTATTACAATAAGAGAAATCCAAGTCTTGATTGATAAGATGATGAGGTACGGACAAGATTGGTATTCAGAACAAGTACTTGCACAATTAGATAAAGACGACAGTTACAAACATTTAATACCAAGAAGACGTCTATACAAATACTTTGAAAAATTCGGTTATGAAAAAATAGAAATGAGGAATAGGACTTATAAAAAAGAAGATATTGAAACCATGCTTGAAGATGAGAGAATTAATAAGCTCTTACTCGACCAGTTGGAACGGAAGACCCAATACGTTTCAAAGCTTGATCAAACCGTACCCAATATCGTTTTTAAACACTATAGGGAGCATGCCGAATTATACGCTTCTTGGTATGATGAAGAAGATATAATAACAGAAGAAGTTGAACAAATACGAATTCATGCAATGCTTAACAAAAAAGCCAATGAACTAACCCAAAGTGAAGTCAAAGAACTTTATCATATTACATTTGGTAATACAGCAAAGGTATGGCAGAAAAGTAAAGAATAAGGTATAGAAAAAATACACATAATTTTCATGGACCTGTATTTTAGTATGTTTAGGTCATTTTTAAAATTCTGCAACTTTATTTAATTAATAAAATTGATCTAAATCTTCAGTTGTGAGATCTCTGTTCCATATAGAATTGTTTTCAGGAAATGATTTCATATCAAAAGTTAAAAAATGTAATTATTAATGATAT
>NZ_LSRN01000108.1 GCF_001885615.1 Alkalibacterium sp. 20
CTAACTCTCAATAGACAGGATGAATTCACATGACGCACTCTAACGATAACACATCAGTACGTAAGGGAAAACACTTATCTTATTCAGAACGGTCTCAAATTGCTATTCTAAAGATTGAACACTACTCCAATCGCCAGATTGCGAATGTACTTGGACGTGTTCCGCAAACCATTAATAATGAAATACATCGCGGGACCATCACTCAACTCAAACGTCAAAAGCAAAAAGACAAAGTCTATGATTACTATACGACTAGCTATGACCCTGATGCCGGACAAGCAGCTTATGATAGGCTCCGATTGCACTGTGGCCGTCGGCCAAAATGGACAGATACAGATGCGTTCATTGAATGGGCAGATGATAAACCGTTACAGGAAAAGTGGTCTCCTGACGCGGTCGTTGGATTTGCTGTGCACTTCGACTTATTTGATTGCTCTATTATTCCCTGTACGACCACTCTTTATGGGTGGATTGATAAAGGCATCATGAGAACAAAAAATATGGACTTGCTTGAAAAATCATCTCGCAAACCAAAGGACTCTTCTTATAGAAGCCATTCAAACAAGCGCATTTTGGGACCCTCTATTGACCAACGACCATCGGAAATCGATGACCGACAGACCTTTGGTCACTGGGAAATTGATACCGTGGTGGGGAATAAAGTCAAAACAGATGCTGTTTTGTTAACGTTAGTTGAGCGCCAAACCCGTTTTGAAATCATCCTTAAACTCAAGGGCAAAGATAAAGAATCCGTTGATCAAGCAATCAGTCAGTTACGACACAGAGCGGGTGATACCTTTTCTACAGTGTTTAAAACCATAACGTCTGATAACGGATCTGAGTTTACTGGACTTCATGAGGCCCTTAAAGATACTCTGGATGTATATTTCAGCCACCCTTATTCCTCACGGGAAAGGTGGACCAGCGAGAACCAACACAAATTTATTCGTTGCTTTATTCCAAAAGGAAAAGCCATCAGTCCATTCAGTGAAACCCACTGTTTAAGAATCCAACAATGGATGAATGACTACCCACGGAAAATACTCGGTTATCAAACGCCTCATAGGTGTTTTGCCAATGCTCTCCGCTCTTTGTCCCAAGTGGCCTAAGCGCGATAGTGCTTAACGAATAACTATGACC
>NZ_LSRN01000109.1 GCF_001885615.1 Alkalibacterium sp. 20
AACTCAAATATTTTATTAAATCCTACAAGGCAAGACAGTTTTTCTTTAGTTACATTAGAAGCAATGAAAGCTGGTAATGTAATAATTTCTACAGACTTGTATGCGATAAAAGAAATGGTCGATGATGGAGTTAATGGGTTTTTGATTGACCCTAAATATAGATTTTTTGATGAGAATAATATGCCAAATGAGTTGGTATGGAATAACAGAAAAAAAACAATATATTCAGATTATCTAGATAATAAAATCATAGATTTTATGTTTAACAGAATATGTTATTTGAATTTAAATCGAGAAGTATTAGAAAGTATGTCTTACAATTCATATAAAAAGGGAACTGAAGGTGAATTTTCAGAGAGATTTATAGTTGATGAGTGGACAAAATTTTTTTTGAGAAATGGTGATTATAATGAAGCAAAATAGTAATAAGAACGGTGTTAATATTTGTCATATTTGTTCAAATTATGATAAGTTTTATATAGATTTTATGGAAGAACAATTACTAAAGGTTTCAACTTTGAAGGTGTTTTATTTTAGAGCAAAAGAACGAGGATTACCTGATGTAAAAGCGTCGTATTTAGATGTTAGATTAAATTACAGTAATTGGAATCGACCCTTCTTTCTGTTAAAAGAACACAAAATATTAAAGGATTTTATGAAGCTATACAAAAACAGTGCATTTGATATACTACACGCTCATACATTATTCTCAAATGGCTATATAGCAATGAGAGCAAAACAAAAATTTGGAATACCATATATTGTTGCAGTAAGAGATATGGACGTGAATATTTTCTTCAAATATAGGATTAACTTACGTAGATTAGGTTTAAGAATATTGGATAATGCAGATGGTGTAGTTTTTATTTCACGTTCTTATAAAGAAGAGGTAATGAATAAATACATACCTAAGTACTTAAAATCTGGCATCGATAAGAAAAGTAGTATTATTCCAAATGGAATTAATCCATTTTATTTAGATAATATTTACAGAAGAAAAGATAGCCCTAATCCAAATAAAATCACTATTATAACGGTTGGGTATGTGAGTAAAAGAA
>NZ_LSRN01000110.1 GCF_001885615.1 Alkalibacterium sp. 20
ATGGTTTGCGGTTTAGCCACTTATAATACCCTGCCCGACTGACATTTAACACATCACAGAGTACGGTTATTTTGAATCCTTCTTTGTCGAGTTTTTTAATTGTTTGAAATTCTGCTTCATACCGCGTTTGGGTGACATCAGCTCTCTTTCCGTTTCTTCTAACTTTTTTAGTGCCGTATTTTCTGTTTCTAGGTATTCATTGCGGGCTTTCAGCGCAGCGATTTCTGTGCGTAACTTTTCTTCATCTGTTTGGATCGCTTCTGATTTTCCACGACCACGCCCATCGACGAGTCCTTGCGGACCATGCTTTTTGTATCTTTGTACCCACGAATAAACATTAGTGTAGGGAACGTGGAATTTTTTAGCCGAATCTTTATAAGATAAACCATTGGCTGAGCAATCTTTCACGATTTCAATTTTTTCTTCTTGTGTTGTTTTTCGACTCTTCATTGTATACACCTCGGGGTTTGGAGAATAGTTTTTTATTTCTTCCCCTTTAGTATACTTAATTATCCAATTTCTAACAGTCTCATGAGACGGAATACTATATTTTCGAGCCAACACTTTAACCGGAATACCGTCCTCAAGATGTTCCAGCACCACTTGTTTCTTTAAATCACTGCTATAACGATTATTATTAACCGAAGGTTGAATACCGCCGATCCCGTGTTCTTGGTACCTTAATACCTTTTGATAAAAAGTTGATGAATGTAGCATTAAACCAAAAGTATCACTTAATTCTTTTATACTCAATCCATCATCTAGAAACATTAGAATATAATTTTCAAGTTCTTTAACCGTATGCTTACTATTTGAACGCATAAAAAACTCCCCCTGAAGTAGTTTACTTT